>DATMGN010000050.1:0-71492 GCA_035555435.1 Microbacteriaceae bacterium
GAAGACGCCACCGAGCGCGAGGCCGAGGACGGTCCCGCCGCCGACGACCACGACGATGACGGGCGCGAGCCACGCCCAGTAGCGGCGCGATCGGCGAACCGGTCCCGGGGCCCCGCCGGGGGCAGGCGGGAGCTGCGGCGGGTGGAAGTGCTCGGTCCACTGCTCGCCGTCCCAGTAGCGTTGCTGTCCGGGGTGCTGTCCGTCGTCGTACCAGCCGGCCGGGGCCGCGGGCGTGCTCACAGGTGACTCCTTCGTCGCTCCGCCGCGAGCCTATCGGCCTGCCATGCTCAGTCGTGCGCGCCGCTGGAGAGCGCCACGAGGCGCGAGATCGCGCGCAGGTACTTCTTCCGGTAGCCGCCCGCGAGCATGTCGGCGGGGAAGATCTCGTCAAGCGGTGTGCCGCTCGCGACGATGCGCACCCGAGCGTCGTAGAGGCGGTCGACGAACGCGACGAAGCGCAGCGCGTCGGTCTGGTTGTGGAACTCGTGGACGCCCGTGATGCCGATGGCGCTGAGCCCCGCGACGAGCGCGACGTAGTTCGCGGGGTGCACCTGCGCGAGGTGGTCGAGGATCGCGTCGAAGGGATCGAACGCGACGTTGCCCTCGATGCGCTCCAGCGTCGCGGCGACGTCGTCCGTCACGACGGCGTGCTCGGCGGCGTCACGGCGCCGGTAGTCGAGCCCGTCGATGCGCACGGTCTGGAATCGGGCGGCGAGCGCGTCGATCTCCCGCAGGAAGTCCTGGGCGGCGAACCGCCCCTCCCCGAGGGCCTGCGGCGGGGTGTTGCTCGTCGCGGCGACCCGGGTGCCGCTCGCGGCGAGCTCGCCGAGCACGCGATTCATGAGACGGGTGTCGCCGGGGTCGTCGAGCTCGAACTCATCGATGCACAGCAGCTTCGTCCCGCGCAGCAGCTCGACCGCGTTCTGGAACCCGAGCGCGCCGACGAGCGCCGTGTACTCGATGAAGGTGCCGAAGTACTTGCGCCCCTTGGTCTGGTGCCAGAGCGCGGCGAGGAGGTGCGTCTTGCCGACGCCGAACCCGCCGTCGAGGTAGATGCCTGGCTTCGCGGGCTCCGCCTTCTTGCGGAACCAGCCGCCCCCGGTCGCGCCCCCCTGCATGAACGAGCGGACGGCCTCGACCGCGGCGGCCTGCGAGGGATAGTCGGGGTCGGGGCGGTAGTTGTCGAGCGAGGCGCCCTCGAACTGGCGCGGCGGTTCGAGCTGCTCGAGCAGCTGCTCCCCCGTGAGCCTCGGGAAGCGCGTCGTGATGCTCAGCGCGCCCTCGATTGTCACCCCAAGAGCCTACCGGCCCGGCAATGGGCTCACTCCCGCGCGAACCACTCCCCCACGAGCGCGTCATAGCGCTGCGGGTCGGCGTTCCACGCCCGGATGTGTCCCGCGCCCGGGAACTCGGCGTACTCGATGATGTCGGGGCGCGCGTCCTCGAATCGACGCGCGACGTCAACGGGCGTCGTCGGGTCGTCGTCGCCCTGGATGAGCAGCATGGGGTGGGCCAGTCGGCGCGCATAGGCGCGCCACGAGAGCTCGCCGAGCGGGATCGGCGAGTCGAGCCCGATGAGCGCGGCGCCGACCGGCGACTTGATGATCCCTTCGGCCAGCGGCGTGATCGCCGCGGGGAGACGCGCCTGACGCACGTAGGCGGTGAGGATCGCGTGCCAGTCGAGGGCCGGCGCGTCAAGGAGGACCCGGTCGATCCGCTCGGCGAGCGGTGAGCGCAGCAGCGTCTGCAGCACGGTGCCGCCGCCCATCGACCAGCCCGCGAGCGCGACGCGTCGGGCACCGTGATCGAGCGCGAACCGGATCGCCGCCTCCACATCGCGCCATTCCGTCGCGCCGAGGTGGTACTTGCCGTCCGGGCCATCGGGGGCTCCGGGGTCGTTCCGATAGCTGATGACGAGGCTCGACCAGTCGGCCGCCCGGATCGCGGGGACGGCGCGCAGCGGCTCGGTGCGGTTCGAACGCCAGCCGTGGACGAGGATCACGGTGTCGCGCCACGGCGTCGATGCCTCCGGCGGTATGAACCAGGCGGGCATGGGCCCGACCTCGCTCGGCACGAGCAGGTGCTCCGCGCGCAGGCCCGCGGCGGCCGGGTCGCGCCAGTACGCGCCCGTCATGCGGCAAGGCATGCCGGGCACCGGCTCGCCGAACTCGACGACGTCGACCTCGCGCGTCACCGTGGTGGAGGTCGAGCGCAACACCGGCCCGACCCGCAGGTAGCCGCGTTCGTCGTCGAACCACATGCCGAAGCGGCCGGGACGGCCCGCCTCGGCATAGCGCTGGATCGTCACGGTGTCGCCGGAGAACGCGATGATGCGACTCGGTCGCTCCGGCCGGCGCGCGCGCCGTACCAACTGGCCGGCGTAGGTGAACGCCATGGCCCCGAGCCCCGCGGCGACGGCGCCCACGAGGATCCCCAGGCCCGCCGCGATGGCACCCCGCTGTCGCATGCTGCTCCCTCCGGCGGCGCGCCTCACCGCGCCGATTCGGCTCGAATCGTAGTCTTGCCGGGTGACCGACTCGTCCGCTCACCCGACGGACCGCTGGGCGGCAGCCCTCGCGTCCCTCGACGGCGCGCGCCCGCGCGCGGACCTGCGCTTCGAGGAGATCGCCGCCCCGACCGGCCTCGCGCCGCATGCCCGGGCCTATGCCGCGGACGTGCAGCCGCCGCAGCACGGCATCGACAGCGAGCTCGGCACCGGTCGCTTCATCGTGCTCCACGACCTCGAGATGCCCGAGGCCTGGGGCGGCGACTTTCGGGTCGTCTGCTACGCGCAGGCCCCGCTCGAGCGCGACATCGGGTCCGACCCGCTGCTGCCGGAGGTGGCCTGGTCCTGGCTCGTCGACGCGCTCGGGGACCGGGGCGCGCGGTACCACTCGGCGAGCGGGACGGCGACGACGATCCTCTCGACCGGCTTCGGCGGCCTCGCGGATCAGGGTCATGGGGCGCAGCTCGAGCTGCGCGCCTCCTGGACGCCATCCGATCTCGACCTGGGTCGGCAGTTCGAGGCCTGGGGCGATTTCCTCTGCCTGCTCGCGGGGCTGCCCCCGTCGACCGACGGCGTCTCGCTGCTCGCACCCCGACGGAGCGCCCGTGGTCGCTGAGCCGGAGCCGCCATCGGCGCCGCGCCGTGCGATCGAGGACCGGGCCGAGTACCTCGACGCGGTCGCCGCGATTCGCGAGGGCGACGGCCCCATCGCGATCGACGCGGAGCGCGCCTCGGGCTTCCGGTACTCCCAGCGCGCCTATCTGATCCAGGTCTTCCGCCGCGGCGCAGGATCCTTCCTCTTCGATCCCCCGGCGATCGGCGGCGATCTCCACGAGCTCGGCGAAGCCCAGGCGCCCGAGGGCGAGTGGATCATCCACGCCGCCTCGCAGGACCTGACCTGCCTCCGGGAGGTGGGCGTGGAGCCGCACACGCTGTTCGACACCGAGCTTGCCGCGCGCCTGCTCGGGATGGAACGCGTGGGACTCGGACCCGTCGTGGAAGAGCTGCTCGGCATCCATCTCGCCAAGGCGCATTCGGCGGTCGACTGGTCGACGAGGCCGCTGCGCGACGAGTGGCTCGAGTACGCGGCGCTCGACGTCGAGCTGCTCGTCGACGTCCGCGACGTCCTTGCGCAGCGGCTCGAGGAGACCGGCAAGTCGGACTACGCCGCGCAGGAGTTCGCGGCGACACTGACCCGGGACTTGAATCCCGTGCGTGTCGATCCGTGGCGCCGCATGAGTGACCTGCACACGGTGCGCGGTCAGCGTGGCCTCGCGGTCGCCCGTGAACTCTGGTACGCCCGGGACGAGTGGGCGCGGGAGAGCGACATCGCCCCGGGCCGGCTCGTGCCCGACAAGTCGCTCGCCGCCGCGGCACGCGTCCTCCCCTCGACGAAGCGCGAGCTCGCGGAGCTCAAGGAGTTCCACGGTCGCGCGAGCCGCAGCCAGCTCGACCGCTGGTGGGCGGCGATCGAGCGCGGGCGCATGAGCGACGATCTGCCGGTCGTACGGGTCTCCGGGGATGCGCTCCCGCCCGTGCGCGCGTGGGCCGATCGCAACCCCGAGGCCGCCGCGCGGATCGGCCCCGCGCGCGAGGCCGTCGCCGAGCTCTCGGCGGAGCTCGCGATCCCAGCCGAGAACCTGCTGACCCCGGAATACCTGCGGCGAGTGGCCTGGTCACCGCCTGAGCCGGCCACCGGGGAGGCGATTGGAGAGGCACTCCAAGCCCTCGGGGCCAGGCCGTGGCAGATTGCGCTTACCTCACAACGAATCGCCGATTCGTTTAGCCCGGCCTAACATCGGATACGGAGCGGCCTCGCTCCGAATCGCATTCTGGAGGCATTGTGGCCGAGCGCACCGAAGTCGTGTTCGTCGATGGGGCCCGGTCCCCGTTCGGACGGGCCGGCGAGAAGGGCCAGTACTGGAACACACGGGCCGACGACCTCGTCGTCAAGGCGATGGTCGGCCTGCTCGAGCGGCATCCCGAGCTGCCGAAGGATCGGGTCGAGGAGGTCGCGATCGCGGCGACCACCCAGGTCGGCGACCAGGCGCTCACCATCGGCCGCAGCGCCGCGATCCTCGCGGGCCTCCCTAAGAGCGTGCCGGGCTACGCGATCGACCGCATGTGCTCGGGCGCGATGACGGCCGTCACCAATGTCGCCGGAGCGATCGCGTTCGGCGCCATCGACGTCGCGCTCGCCGGCGGCGTCGAGCACATGGGCCGCCACCCGCTCGACGGCGCCTTCGTCGACCCGAACCCGCGTTTCGTCGCCGAGGGCCTTGTGAGCCCCGACGCGCTCAACATGGGCGTGACCGCCGAGCGCCTCCACGACCGCTTCCCGCAGCTCACGAAGGAGCGCGCCGACGCCTACGCGGTCGCCTCGCAGCGCAAGACCGCCGAGGCCTACGCCGCGGGCAAGATCCAGCCCGACCTCGTGCCGATCGCCATCAAGTCGGAGTCCGGTTGGGGCCTCGCGACGAGCGACGAGGGCATGCGCCCCGAGACGACGCTCGAGGGCGTGCGCGACCTGCGCACCCCGTTCCGCCCCCACGGGCGCGTCACCGCCGCGACGTCCTCCCCCCTCACGGACGGGGCGACCGTCTCGCTCATCGCGTCCGCCGGGGCGGCGCGCGAGCTCGGCATGCCGGCGAAGATGAAGCTCGTGAGCTTCGCGTTCGCGGGGGTCGAGCCCGAGGTCATGGGTCTCGGTCCCGTCCCCTCGACCGAGAAGGCGCTGCGCAAGGCAGGTCTGACGATCGACGACATCGGCCTGTTCGAGCTCAACGAGGCGTTCGCGGTCCAGGTCCTCTCGCTCCTCGACCACTTCGGCATCGCCGACGACGACCCGCGGGTCAACGTCTGGGGCGGCGCGCTCGCCATCGGACACCCGCTCGCCGCCTCGGGCGTGCGACTCATGATGCAGCTCGCCCGCCAGTTCGAGGAGCGCCCCGACGTCCGCTACGGCCTCACCGCGATGTGCGTCGGCCTCGGCCAGGGCGGCTCGGTCATCTGGGAGAACCCGCACTTCGACGGAAAGAAGCACTGACCGTGGCGAAGCAGACCAAGGTCTCCGACCAGTACGCCGGCATCGACTTCGGCCCGCTCGTCGCCTCGAGCGACGACGAGGTCGTCTCCCACTCGTACGTCCGCGACGTCGTGCTGCGAAGCGGCAATCGGCTCGCGCTCATCACGCTGGACAACGGGCGCGACCACACCCGCCCCAACACGCTCGGGCCCGTGAGCCTGCTGGAGCTGAGTGGCGTGCTCGACGAGCTCACCGCGCGCGCGGACCGCGGCGAGATCGACGCGATCGCCGTGACCGGCAAGCCCTACATCCTCGCGGCGGGCGCGGACCTGTCGAAGATCGAGCTGCTCGCCGACCGCGAGAGCGCGCTGCGGATCGCGCAGCTCGGCCACTACGTCTACGCGAAGCTGACCGAGACCGGCGTGCCGTCCTTCGCGTTCATCAACGGGCTCGCGCTCGGCGGCGGGCTCGAGATCGCACTCAACTGTGACTACCGCACGATCGACGCCTCGGCGGCCGCCGTCGCGCTCCCCGAGGTCTTCCTCGGCATCATCCCAGGGTGGGGCGGCGCGAGCCTCCTGCCGAACCTCATCGGGATCGAGAACGCGATCGAGGTCGTCATCTCCAACCCGCTCAAGCAGAACCGCACGCTGCGACCGGCGCAGGTCAAGGAGCTCGGCATCGCCGACGCGATCTTCCCGCCCGTCAGCTACCTCGAGGACTCGCTCGCGTGGGCCGACGGCGTTCTGACGGGGCGGATCAAGGTCGACCGGCCGAACCAGCCCGGCACGATCGAGAAGAGCGTCAAGTGGCCGATCGCGATCAAGGTGGCGCGCAAGACGCTCGAGCAGCGCATCGGCACTGTACCGAAGTCGCCATACGCCGCCCTCGAGCTGCTCGCGGCCGCGCCCAAGCGCTCCAAGGCCGAGGGTTTCGCGGCCGAGGACGAGGTGCTCGCCGACCTCATCTCGGGTGACCAGTTCCGCGCCTCGATCTATGCCTTCAACCTCGTCCAGCGCCGCGGGAAGCGGCCCGTCGGCGCGCCCGACAAGGAGCTCGCGCAGAAGGTCAACAAGGTCGGCATCATCGGCGCGGGGCTCATGGCGCAGCAGTTCGCGCTGCTGTTCGTGCGCCGGCTGCAGGTGCCCGTCGTCATCACCGACCTCGACCAGGCCCGCATCGACAAGGGCATCGCGTACATCCACGGCGAGCTCGACAAGCTCCACGGGAAGGGGCGGCTCTCTCCCGACGATCTCAACAAGCTCAAGGGACTCGTCACGGGGACGACCGACAAGGCCGACTTCGCCGACGCCGACTGGGTCATCGAGGCCGTCTTCGAGGAGACGGCGGTCAAGCAGCAGGTCTTCGCCGACGTCGAGCGGTACGTGCGCGAGGACGCCATCCTCGCGACGAACACGTCCTCGCTGTCGGTCGACGAGATCGGGTCGAAGCTGCAGCACCCGGAGCGGCTCGTCGGCTTTCACTTCTTCAACCCCGTCGCCGTCATGCCGCTCGTCGAGGTCGTCGACGCGCCCAAGACCTCTCAGGCCGCGCTCGCGACCGCCGTCGCCGTCGCCGCGAAGCTCAAGAAGACCGCCGTCATCACGAAGGACGGCACGGGCTTCGTCGTCAACCGACTGCTCACGCGCCTCTTCTCCGACGCGATGGAGGCCGTCGAGGCGGGCACACCGTTCGAGACGGTCGTCGAAGCGCAGCAGCCGTTCGGCTTCCCCATGGACCCCTTCGTGCTGCTCGATCTCGTCGGCCTCAAGGTCGGCCAGCACGTGCTCGACACCCACGCCGCCGCATTCCCCGACCGGTATCGGTCCTCCGCGGCACTCGCGGAGCTCGCCGATACAGGTGCGCTCATCGACAAGGACGACAAGGGCAACCCGAAGGGCGTGTCGAAGCTCGCGCGCGACGTCGTCGCGAAGCACGTGCGACCCGGCGCGACGCCGTTCACGGCGGAGCAGCTGCGGCGCAAGATCGAGGACGGCCTCGCCGACGAGGCGCATCGCATTCTGCAAGAGGGCATCGTGACGGCGCCCGAGGACATCGATCTCGCCGTCATCACGGGCGCTGGCTGGCCATTCCAGATGGGCGGCCTGACACCGTACCTCGATCGGGTCGGCGCCTCGGAGCGCGTCTTCGGCGACACGTTCCACCATCCGGTGATCCGAGGCGTCGCGTAGCGGCTCGCGTCCGCCAGGATGGATCGCATGACGCGACCATCGCCCCGCCAGTACGAGCCCGCCGCATTCTCGGTCGGCGAGGTGATCACGGGCGGCGCGCTGACGCTCGGCGCGTACCTCGTCGTGTCGTTCTTCTGGTACTGGATCCTTACGCTGCTGACGATGAGCACGTCGCTCGGCTTCGACGCGGTGGGCGGCGGCTGGGTCTGGGCCTACTTCGTCTGGGTGTACGGCGCCTTCACGGCCGTGCCGGCCGTCATCATCGGCACGGTCACGGCGTCACTCGTGGGCCGCGCGATGGAGCACCGGGCATCCTTCCCGCGCCACCTCATCGTCCAGGGCCTGCACGCCTACGTGATCGGTGCGATCGCGACCGTCGTCTGCCTCATCGTGATCGGGGGGGTCGGTGACTCCGCGGGTCTCACCATGTACCCGCTGCTGTGGGGCGGACCGGCCGCCGCATTCGCCGCGCTTATCGGCTGGCGTTCCACCGTGGCGATCGCGCGTCGGCGGGATCGTCGTCGGCTTCCGGCAGCGGTCGCGCGATCGGAAGACGCTGACCCAGCACCTGCGCCGTGACGTCCCGCGCGATCGACTGGGCCGTGAGGCCCGTCTGCTCGAGGACGAAGTCGCGCGAGCCGTGCTCGAGGAACTCGTCCGGCAGCCCCCGCTCGTCGACGCCCGTGTCGATGCCCGCGGCCCGCAGGTCCTGACGGATCCGGGTGCCGATCCCGCCGACTCGGATACCGTCCTCGAGTGTCACGACGAGCCGGTGATCCCCTGCGAACTCGACGACCGACACCGGGACGGGCACGATCCAGCGCGGGTCGACGACCGTCGCGCCGATGCCCTGCTGCGCGAGTCGCTCCGCGACCTCGAGTCCGAGCCGCGCGAAGGCGCCGACCGCGACGATCAGGACGTCCTTGTGCGCGGCCTCGCGGAGCACGTCGACGCCGTCCGCCGTGCGGCGCTGCGCGGCGATCTCCTGCACCGCGGTGCCCTTGGGGAACCGCACGACGGTCGGCGCGTCCGCGACCGCGACCGCCTCCCGCAGCTCCTCGCGCAGCGTCACCGCGTCACGCGGGGCCGCGATCCGGATGCCCGGCACGACCTGGAGCACCGCGAGGTCCCAGACGCCGTGATGCGACGGACCGTCGGGTCCGGTGACGCCCGCGCGGTCGAGGACGAAGGTGACGCCTGCGCGGTGCAGCGCGACATCCATCACGATCTGGTCGAACGCCCGGTTCGCGAACGTCGCGTACATCGCGATGACGGGGTGCATGCCGCCGAACGCGAGCCCCGCGGCCGACGTGACCGCGTGCTGCTCGGCGATGCCGACATCGAGCACGCGATCGGGGTAGCGCTCCTGGAACTTCGCGAGCCCGGTGGGCCGCAGCATCGCCGCCGTCATCCCGACCACGTCGGGGCGCTCGTCGGCGATGTCGAGGATCTCGTCGGCGAAGACGCTCGTCCAGCTCGGCGAGCTCGCCCGGTCCAGCTGCTCGCCCGTCTCCGGATCGAACGGCCCGACGCCGTGGAACTGGTCGGCGACGTCGCGCACCGCGGGGTCGAAGCCGCGGCCCTTCTCCGTGATCGCGTGCACGATGACGGGCGCGCCATAGTCCTTCGCCCGGCGCAGCGCGCCCGTGAGCGCCTCGATGTCGTGGCCATTGACCGGGCCCAGGTACTTGATGTCGAGGTTCGAGTAGAGCTCGCGGTTATTCGTCAGGCGCGACAGGAAACCGTGCGTCGCCCCGCGGATGCCCCGGTAGAGCGCGCGACCGGGCGCGCCGAAGAAGTGGAAGAAGCGCTGCGTGCTGAAATACAGCCGCCGGTAGCCGCGGCGGGTCCTGATGTCGGTGAGGAAGCGGGCCATGCCGCCGATCGTCGGCGCGTAGGAACGACCGTTGTCGTTGACGACGATGACGAGGCGCCTCGCGTTGTCGTCGGAGATGTTGTTGAGCGCCTCCCAGGTCATGCCGCCCGTCAGCGCGCCGTCGCCCACGACCGCGACCACCGCCCGGTCGGACTGGCCGGACAGCTCGAAGGCGCGCGAGATCCCGTCGGCCCACGACAGCGACGAGGACGCGTGGGACGACTCGACGATGTCGTGCTCGGACTCGGAGCGCTGCGGATAGCCCGCGAGCCCGCCCTCCTGGCGCAGTCGGCTGAAGTCCTGCCGGCCGGTTAGCAGCTTGTGGACGTAGGACTGGTGTCCCGTGTCGAAGATGATCGCGTCGCGCGGCGAGTCGAAGACCCGGTGGATCGCGAGCGTCAGCTCGACGACGCCGAGGTTCGGCCCCAGATGCCCGCCCGTGCGCGAGACCTCGCGCACGAGGAACCCGCGGATCTCGTCCGCGAGCTCCTCGAACTGCGCCTCGGACAGGCTGTCGAGATCGCGCGGACCGTGGATCTTGTCGAGCAGGCTCACACCGGCCACGCTACGCCGCTCAGGCGACGAGAGACCTGAGGACATACTGGAGGATGCCGCCGTTGCGGTAGTAGTCGGCCTCACCGGGGGTGTCGATGCGCACGACCGCGTCGAACTCAACGGTCGCCTTGCCCGCGGGCGAGAACTCGCTCGGCTCGGCGACGACGCGCACGGTCTTCGGCGTGACGCCCTCGTTGAGCTGCTCGAGGCCCGTGATCGAGACGATCTCGGTGCCGTCGAGCCCGAGCGACTCCCAGGTCTCGCCCGCCGGGAACTGCAGCGGGACGACGCCCATGCCGATGAGGTTGCTGCGGTGGATCCGCTCGAAGCTCTCCGTGATGACCGCCTTGACGCCGAGCAGGCTCGTGCCCTTCGCCGCCCAGTCGCGCGAGGACCCCGAGCCGTACTCCTTGCCGCCGAAGACGACGAGCGGCGTGCCCTCGGCCTGGTAGTTCATGCAGGCGTCGTAGATGAACGACTGCGGACCGCCCGGCTGCGTGAAGTCGCGCGTGTAGCCGCCCTCGATCACCGCGCCGTCGTTGACCGCGCTCACGAGCAGGTTCTTCAGCCGGATGTTGGCGAAGGTGCCGCGGATCATGACCTCGTGGTTGCCGCGGCGCGAGCCGTACGAGTTGTAGTCCTTGCGCTCCACGCCATGCGAGTCGAGGTACTGCGCCGCCGGCGTGCCGGCCTTGATGTTGCCCGCGGGGCTGATGTGGTCGGTCGTGACCGAGTCGCCGAGCGTCGCCATGACACGGGCGCCCTTGATGTCGGCGACGGGCGTGAGCTCCATCGTCATGCCGTCGAAGTACGGGGGCTTGCGCACGTACGTCGAGCGCTCGTCCCACTCGAAGACGGGACCCGTCGGGGTCGGGAGGTTGCGCCAGCGGTCGTCACCGTCGAAGACGGTCGCGTACTGGGTGATGAACTGGTCGCGCGAGATCGAGGAGTCGATGATCTCCTGCACCTCGTCGGGCGCCGGCCAGATGTCGCGCAGGTACACGTCATTGCCGTCCGCGTCCGTGCCGAGGCTGTCGCGCTCGAAGTCGAAGTGCATCGAGCCGGCGAGCGCGTACGCGACGACGAGCGGCGGCGACGCGAGGTAGTTCATCTTCACGTCGGGGCTGATGCGGCCCTCGAAGTTGCGGTTGCCGGAGAGCACCGCGGTGACCGCGAGGTCGTGCTCGTTGACCGCCGCCGAGACCTCCTCGATGAGCGGGCCGGAGTTGCCGATGCAGATCGTGCAGCCGTAGCCGACCGTGTAGAAGCCGAGGCCCTCGAGCGACTTGTCGAGGCCCGACTTCTCGTAGTAGTCGGTCACGACCTTCGAGCCGGGGCCGAGCGTCGTCTTGACCCACGGCTTGCGCGTGAGGCCCTTCGCGACCGCGTTCTTCGCGAGCAGGCCCGCCGCGATCATGACGGACGGGTTGGACGTGTTGGTGCAGGACGTGATCGCCGCGAGCGTCACCGCGCCGTGGTCGAGCACGTACTTGCGGCCCTCCGCGTTCGTCACGCGCACGGGCTTGGAGACCGGTGCGGGGCCGCCGGAGGAGATGCAGACGTCGCGTGTGTCGATGTCCTCCTCGCCGGGCACCGCGCCCGGGTCCGAGGCGGGGAACGAGTGCTTGCCCTCCAGGTCGACGATGTCGTCCGAGCTCACGGGCGTCGCGTAGTTGACGATGTCGCGCTCGAACTGCGACTTCGCCTCCGAGAGCAGAATGCGGTCCTGCGGGCGCTTGGGACCGGCGATCGACGGGACGACGGTCCCGAGGTCGAGCTCCATGTACTCGCTGAACGACGGCTCGTTGGCCGCGTCGTGCCAGAGCGACTGCGCCTTCGCGTAGGCCTCGACGAGGGCGATGGTCTGCTCGTCGCGACCGGTCAGACGCAGGTAGTCGAGCGTCACGTCGTCGATGGGGAACATCGCCGCGGTCGAACCGAACTCGGGCGACATGTTGCCGATCGTCGCGCGGTTGGCGAGCGGGACCGAGGCGACGCCGGCGCCGTAGAACTCGACGAACTTGCCGACGACGCCGTGGCGGCGCAGCATGTCGGTGATCGTGAGCACGACATCCGTCGCGGTGACGCCCGCGGGGATCTCCCCCGTCAGCTTGAACCCGACGACCCGGGGAATGAGCATCGAGACGGGCTGGCCGAGCATGGCGGCCTCGGCCTCGATGCCGCCGACGCCCCAGCCGAGCACGCCGAGGCCGTTGACCATCGTCGTGTGCGAGTCGGTGCCGACGCAGGTGTCGGGGTAGGCGCGCAGCACGCCGCCGACCTCGCGGTCGTAGACGACCTTCGCGAGGTGCTCGATGTTGACCTGGTGCACGATGCCGGTGCCGGGCGGCACGACCTTGAAGTCGTCGAACGCGGTCTGCCCCCAGCGCAGGAACTGGTAGCGCTCGCCGTTGCGCTCGTACTCGATCTCGACGTTGCGCTCGAGCGCGTTCTCCGTGCCGAAGAGGTCGGCGATGACGGAGTGGTCGATGACCATCTCGGCGGGCGAGAGCGGGTTGATTCGGTTCGGGTCGCCGCCGAGCGCCGTGACGGCCTCGCGCATGGTGGCGAGGTCGACGATGCAGGGCACGCCGGTGAAGTCCTGCATGACGACGCGGGCCGGGGTGAACTGGATCTCGGTGTCAGGCTCCGCAGCGGGGTCCCACGCGCCGAGCGCCTCGATCTGCGCCTTCGTCACGTTGGCGCCGTCTTCCGTGCGCAGCAGGTTCTCCAGGAGCACTTTGAGCGAGAACGGCAGGCGCTCGTGGCCGGGCACCGTGTCGATCCGGAAGATCTCGTAGTCCGTGCCTCCGACCGTGAGGGAGGACTTCGCACCGAAACTGTTCACAGACATGCTTCGATCTTAGTTCGCCGCAGCGGGCCCCGAATCCTCGCGCGGCGGGGTGCCGACGGCGCGTTGGCGGCGCAGCAACAGCCACGTGAACCAGAGCACGACGGCATACAGCGGAATGCCCATCACGAGCTTGACGACGGCGAGCGCCTCCGTCTGCTCGGCGAAGTAGAGGGGCAGCTCAGCGGCGAGGCGCGCCGCGAACAGGCCGAACCAGATCGAGGTCGCCGCGGTCGCCGCGCTGCGGGTCCGGCGCACCTTGCGCCATCCCGTCAGGTCGCCCGTGAGCGCTCCCAGCAGCAGTCCGACGAGCGGCCAGCGCACGATGATCGTGACGAGCGTGACGACGAGGAGCACCGCGTTGATCCACAGCCCCGGCAGGAAGTTCTCGTTCGCGTCGCCCGACAGCAGCACGGCCGCCGCGGAGACCGCGACGAGGGCGAGCCCGCCGAGCGCCGACATGAGCGGCCCGCGCTGGATCGCCCGGATGACGACGAACGCGATCGACACGGCGAGCGGCGCGACGACCGACAGCCACGGTGACTTCGTGATCGCGAAGACGATGAGGAAGACGAGGCCCGGCAGGATCGACTCGATGATGCCGCGCACGCCGCCAAGTGCCGCGAGCAGCGCGCCCGCCGTCGGGAGCTCGCCCGGCGCCACCGCACCGAGTCCGCGGCGGGGCGCCGCGTCGGTGCCGTCGGAACCGCTCACGTCGTGATCGCGCCCGGCTGCGCCGGCATCTGCAGCGGGATGAGGTCGCGCGGCGGCATCGGCGTCGTGCCGCGTACGACGACGATCGAGCGGAACAGCTCCTCGATCTCCTCCGCCGCCTCGCGGTCCGTCGCGCCCTTGCCCGCGATGACGCCGCGCAGGAACCAGCGCGGTCCGTCCACGCCGATGAAGCGCGCGAGACGCATGCCCTGCTCGCCCTCGATCGTGACGGGGATCTCGGCGAAGATCTCCGGCCCGAACGGCCCCGTGACCGCCTTCGCGCGCGCGCCCTGCGACGAGAGCTGGTCCATGATCTGCCCGCGGATCTCGTGCCACAGGCCGCTCGAGCGGGGCGCGGCGAATGGCTGCACCTGGAGCGTCGACCCGTGATACTCCAGGCCCACTGCGACGACACGCTTGGACTGCTCCTCGACCTCCAGGCGCAGGTGCAGGTCGGTGCGCGGCAGGATCTTGACACCGCCGAGATCGACGTACGGCCGCACGCCGGAGACCTCGGCGACATCGAACGGGCCTTTCATCTCGCGATCGGCGGGTGCCGACTTGGGCGTCGGCTCCGACTCGGTCGCCTCTTCGGCCGCCGACATGGCGTTCTCGTCGCTCATCGCACTCCCCCGACTCCCGTGGATCCGAATCCGCCCTCGCCGCGATGGCTGCCGGGAAGCTGCTCGACGCGGATGAACTCCGCCCGCGAGACGGGCATGACGATGAGCTGCGCGATCCGGTCGCCGACCGCGATGTCGAACGGCTCCCGCGCATCGGTGTTGAGCAGCGTGACCCGCAGCTCGCCGCGGTAGCCGGCGTCGACCGTGCCGGGCGAGTTCACGATCGTGATGCCCCGCTTCGCCGCCAGACCGCTGCGCGGCACGACGAACGCGACGTAGCCGTCCGGCAGGGCGATCGACACCCCCGTGCCGACCGTCGCGCGCTCGCCGGGGGCGAGGGTCAGCGCCTCCGCGGCATGCAGGTCCGCGCCCGCGTCACCCGGATGGGCGTATGCGGGGGTCTGGCCCGAGGCGATCAGGACGGGTACGTCTTGGGACACGCCTTGAAGGTTAGTGCAGTTGAATGGGCGCATGCCGGACGCAGCGGCGCCGATCAGGCGCACCGAGACCATTGCCTATCGCGAGCGGCTCACCCCCGGCCCCGGACTGTTCATCGCATGCGCGCTGCTCGTGCCCTCCGGCCTGCTCGCGTTCCTCCCGATCAATATCACGCTCGGCATCGTCGTCGCGATCGCGCTGTACGCGGCCGCCGTCGCGTTCCTCCTGCTGACCACCCCGGTCATCGAGGTCACGGCGAGCGCACTGCGGGCGGGACGCGCCATCCTGCCGCGCGACTTCGTCGGGGAGGTCGTAGCGCTCCACGGCGAGGACGCCTTCATCGCCCGCGGCCAGCAACTCGACGCACGGGCGTACACGCTGCTGCGGGGCTTCGTGCGCGACGTCGTGCGGGTCGAAAACACCGATCCGCGGGACCCCGCGCCGTACTGGGTCATCAGCACCCGGCACGCCGACCGGCTCGCGGCCGCGCTGCGGCGCGGCGAGTAGCGGGCGCTACGCGGCGCACTCCGCGCAGACCGGCCCGCCGAGCTTGCGGTCCTTGAGGACCGCGAGCTGCGAGCGGTGCTTGACGAGGAAGCAGCTCACGCACGTGAACTCGTCGGCCTGCTCGGGCAGCACGACGACGTCGAGGTCGACATCCGAGAGGTCCGCGCCGGCGAGCTCGAAGCTGCCGGGATTGTCGGCATCGTCGACGTCGATCGACGCGCTCGCCGCATCGGGGACGCGCTCCTTGAGCGCCTCGATCGACTCGCTGTCGTCGTCGGTCTTGCGAGGTGCGTCGTAGTCGGTCGCCATGCTTGATCCAGTCCTTGGGTTGCCGAGGGGGGCCGAACGGCGGCGACAGTCTGCATCAATCGGATATGGAACGCAAACCGGGCCGGAAGCTCGTCTAGATCCGCTCGAACCAGCGGCGCGCCCGTGGTATTCCCGCGAAAAGCGCCCCACTCGTGTCACCATTCCCGCAGGCGCCGGGAGACGGCGAGGAGGGTGTTTCCCCATGGATGAACTGCACATCGTCGGTGTCGAGGACGGATCGCTCGTCCTCACCGGCCCCGGCGGAGATCGCTACACGCTCGCGATCGACGACGCGCTGCACGCCCGGATCCGGCAGTCCATCGCATCGGACCCCGGCACGGCGCGAAAGCTGAGCCCCAAGGAGATCCAGGCGCACATCCGCGGCGGCATGTCCGCGGTCGACGTCGCCCAGGTGACCGGTGCCCCGCTCGAGTACATCGAGCGCTTCGAGGGCCCCGTCATGGCCGAGCGCGAGTACGTCGTCGAGTCGGCCCTCGCGATCCCCGTCCACATGGCCGCCGCGGACCCGCTCGCCCAGGCGGCGACGTTCGGCGACGCCATCCTGGAACGCCTGCACATCCTCGACGCCGAGGGCGAGCGCTGGAGCGCCTGGAAGGAGTCGAGCGGCTGGGTCGTCAAGCTCGGGTACATGATCGGCGCGATCGAGCACGACGCGCGCTGGCACTTCGACCCCAAGCGCCAGACCCTCTCCCCCATCAACGCAGAGGCCGTCGGACTGTCGCGCCAGGATCCCGGTCACGAGATCGAGCCGCCGCGCCTGCGCGCGGTCGTGCCGCTGCGCGCCGACGACGACGCCCCGTCGCAGCCCGAGCGCTTCGACTCCGACGCGTTCGCCGTCGACCCGGCCTCGATGATCGACAGCGGGCCCGTACTCGCCCCCATCGGCAGCCGTCCGGCGCCGCGCCAGCAGCACACCGGTCACGACCAGACGGCGGACCTGCTCGAGGCGCTGCGACGACGCCGCGGCGAGCGCGAGACGCCCGCCTACGAGGACGAGTCCGCGAGCCCGGCCTCCATGCGTGTCGTCGAGCTCGACATCGACCTCGAGATCGACGACGAGCCGCAGGAGGTCGCGCCCCGGCACAAGACCGGCGGCCTCGGCCCGCGCAAGGGCCGCGCCCCGATGCCGAGCTGGGACGAGATCGTCTTCGGCGCGCGCTCGGACGACGACGACCTCGCCTGAGCCGTTCAGGCGTAGGCGCCGAACCTGAGGAGCGGCACGCGCGACTCGGCGTCGGTCCACGAGCCGTGCTGCCCGACCATGCGGCCGGCGCTGCCCGCGTGTGCGGCCTCGGTATAGAACGCGACCGCCTTCCGCGCCGCGACGAGCACGTCGCCGATGCGCGGCCGCACGACCGCGTCGACCTCGCCGAACCAGTTCGCTTCGATCGCCTCGTCGCGCGTGGCGACCCAGGCCTGGGCGCCGACGGCATCCCGCCAACGCGCCGCGAGGGCCGCCGGGTCGGCGGCCGCGTCGGCGTGGAGGTGCACGAGCCGGTGCTCACCCGCGATCGCCTCGACACCGGACCACAGTGGTGAGCCGTCGTCGATGACGATGCGGCCGTGCTCGGGGACGTCGAGGATGCCGTGGTCCGCGGTGACGAGCAGCCCCTCGCGCGGCCCGAGCCCGCGCGCGAGCCGCGCGACGCCGCCATCGACCTGCTCCAGCGCGCGCACCCAGGCATCGGACTCCCAGCCGTGCTCGTGGGCGGCGACGTCGAGCTCCGCGATGTACGCGTAGGCGATGCCGCGCCAGGAGCGGTCGGCGAGCGCGTCGCCGAGCGCGTCGAGTCGGTCGGCAATCGTGCGGCCGGCCACGTAACGGGCTCCGCGCAGCGCCGCGCCCGTGAACCCCGAGTTCCGGTACCGGTCGGCGCCGAACGCGATCGCCGCCAGCCCCTGCGCCGTCGCCGCCTCGAACAACGTCGGCGCGCGCTGCCAGTCGGCCGGCAGTGCTCCGCCGTCCCAGCCGCGCAGCTGGTTGACGACGAGCCCGGTGTCCGGCACGCGCGCGGTGTAGCCGACGATCCCGTGGGTGCCGGGGCGCGACCCGGTCGTCAAGCTCGTGATCGCCGCGGCCGTCGTCGTCGGCACCCCCGTCGCGATCACATCCGCCCGGGTGCGCATCGCCGCCGCGAGCGTGCGCGCGTGCCCGGATCGCGTTCTGAGATTGTCCGCACCGAGGCCGTCGATGAGCAGCACCGCGGCGCGATCGACGCCCGGCAGCCCGAGTCGGGAGGACGCGCCCGAGACCGCGGCAAGCGAATCCCGCAGCACGTCGGCAAGGCTCGCAGCGCTGTCCGACGGCCCGGGTAGCATGACGCCGATCCTATGACTGCCGCAGCCGACACCCTCGTCCCCGTGCCAGATGACGAGCGCATCGAGGACATCGATGTCGCCACGGAGATGCAGGGCTCGTTCCTCGAGTACGCGTATTCCGTCATCTACGCGCGGGCCCTCCCCGACGCCCGCGACGGGCTCAAGCCCGTGCAGCGGCGGATCCTGTACCAGATGGCGCAGATGGGCCTGCTGCCCGATCGCGGGCACGTCAAGAGCGCCCGCGTCGTCGGGGACGTCATGGGACGCTTCCACCCGCACGGCGACTCGTCGATCTACGACGCCATGGTCCGGCTCGCCCAGGACTTCGCGATGCGGGTGCCGCTCGTGGACGGCCACGGCAACTTCGGCTCCCTCGACGACGGACCGGCGGCATATCGCTACACGGAGGCACGGCTCGCGCCCGCCGCGCTCGCGCTCACAGACGGCCTCGACGAGGACGTCGTCAACTTCGTGCCCAACTTCGACAATCAGCTCCAGCAGCCCGAGGTGCTCCCCGCGGCCTTCCCCAATCTGCTCGTCAACGGCGCGAGCGGCATCGCGGTCGGCATGGCGACCAACATGGCGCCGCACAATCTCATCGAGGTCGTCGCCGCCGCGCGACACCTGCTGCAGCACCCGGATGCGAGCCTCGCCGAGCTCATGCGCTTTGTGCCGGGCCCCGACCTGCCCACGGGCGGCTCGATCGTCGGCCTCGACGGCATTCGCGACGCGTACGAGACGGGTCGCGGCTCGTTCAAGATGCGCGCCAAGGTCTCGATCGACTCCTCGGGCCGGCGGGCGTCGCTCGTGGTGACGGAGCTGCCGTACCTCGTCGGCACCGAGAAGGTCATCGAGAAGATCAAGGACGGGGTCGGCTCCAAGCGGATCCAGGGCATCTCGAACGTCACCGACCTCACCGACCGCAAGCACGGCCTGCGGCTCATGATCGAGATCAAGACGGGCTTCAGCGCGCAGGCGGTGCTCGAGCAGCTCTACCGCGCGACGCCGCTCGAGGAGTCGTTCTCGATCAACAACGTCGCGCTCGTCGGCGGCGGACCCCGCACGCTCGGGCTGCGCGAGCTCCTCCAGGTCTACCTCGACCACCGCATCGACGTGGTGCGGCGGCGCAGCGAGTACCGCCTCGCGAGGCGTCAGGACCGCCTGCACCTCGTCGAAGGCCTGCTCATCGCGATCCTCGACATCGACGAGGTCATCCAGGTCATCCGCACCTCCGACGACTCTGACGAAGCGCGCGCACGCCTCATGAGCGTCTTCGACCTCTCGCAGGCGCAGGCGGAGTACATCCTCGAGCTGCGGCTGCGTCGGCTGACCAAGTTCTCGCGCGTCGAGCTCGAGTCCGAACGCGATTCGCTCGCCGCCGAGATCCAGGCGTTGCAGGCGCTCCTCGCCGATCGGGCCAAGCTCCTCGCCCTCGTCGGCGACGAACTCGGGGAGACCGCGGAGCGGCTCGGCACCCCGCGCCGGACGGTCCTGCTGTCCTCGGCGGCCGCCGCCGGCGGCGCGACGCCGGCCGGCGCGCGGACGGGTGCGAAGGGCCACGGCGAGCCCGTCTCCCTCGAGGTACCGGACGCCCCCTGCGAGGTCGTGCTCACGGCGACGGGCCGGATGATCCGCATCGACGAGGCGGACGGGTTGTCGGCCCCGCCGGCACCGCGACGAGGCAAGCACGATGGCGTTCGATCTCGCATCTCGACGACCGCGCGCGCCGAGCTCGGCGCCGTCACGAGTGCCGGTCGACTGGTGCGGTTCACCGCGGCCGACCTGCCGAGCGTGCCGGCGACCTCCGCGCTGCTGTCCGCCGGGGTGCGCATCGGCAACTACCTCGAGTTGGAGCGCGGCGAGCAGGTGCTCGGCCTTGTCGACCTCGCGTCCGCGGAGTCGGTCGCGATCGGCACCGCCCAGGGCGTCGTCAAGCGCCTGACGACCGACGCGTGGCCCGCCAAGCCCGCGTTCGAGGTCATCGCGCTCAAGCCGGGCGATGCGGTCGTCGGCGTGGGACAGGGGCCCGACTCCGCCGAGCTCGTGTTCATCTCCGCAGGGGCGCAGCTGCTGCACTTCCCCGCGTCGCAGGTGCGGCCGCAGGGCGTCGCGGCCGGCGGGATGGCAGGGATCAATCTCGCCGCCAAGGACCAGGTCGTGTTCTTCGGGCTCGTCGAGTCCGTCGACGACGCGGTCGTCGTCACGGTCTCCTCCCCCGACGCGACGCTCGCGGGCACCGATCCGGGTCGCGCGAAGGTGTCGCGCTTCCAGGAGTTCCCGGGCAAGGGCCGGGCGACGGGCGGGGTGCGGGCGCACGCCTTCCTCAAGGGGGAATCGGCCCTCACGCTCGCGTGGGCAGGCCGCGGACCCGCGCTCGCGAACGGCGTGGACGGGGCGATCCGCGAGCTCCCAGAGGCGGGCGCCAAGCGCGACGCGTCGGGCGCGCCGCTCGACGGGGTGGTCGGTGCGATCGGCGAGCGGCTCTGAGACCGCTCAGCGACCGCTCTCGTCGACCATCGCCGAGCCCATGAGCACGATCCAGCGGTTCGCGTCGTCGATGCTGATCTCGAGCGGCTCGCCCGTGCGCGTCTCCACCCGGAGCCAGGTCGTGTCGTCCTGCCCGTAGCGCACGAGGCCTGCCGAGAACTGCGTGTCCTGGATCGATGCGACGCCGCCGTCGGTCGAATGGACCACGCGGCGAGCTTTGAGGTCGGCCACGCGTCGCAGCCCGCGATGCACGCGGGCGCCGGGGGCGTCGTCCTCGTGCCCGCTCACGCACCAAGGCGGGCACGGCGAATCCGTGCCTTGAGAGACGCCCTCGTCCGTCACGCCATCCACCCCTTGCCGTCGCACCACCCTCGAACGGGTGACGCCCGCCACCGTACACGATCGCCGCGCGAGCGCCCGGCCTGGACTCAGGCGTCCACGCGCGCGCGGTCGAAGCCTTCGCCCGCGACGATGATCTCCTTGCGGCCGGCGACGTCGTTGCCCATGAGCAGCTCGAAGATCGCCTCGGCGGCGGCACCGTCCTCGACGCGCATCCGCCGCAGTTTGCGGCCGCGGCGATCCATGGTCGTCGTCGCGAGCTGATCGGCGTCCATCTCCCCGAGCCCCTTGTAGCGCTGAATCGGGTCCTGGTAGCTGCGCCCCGCCTTGCGCAGCCCCGCGAGGAGGGTCTGCAGCTCGGTCTCCGAGTAGGTGTAGACGACCTCGTTCGGCTTCGTGCCGGGGTGGCGGATGACGACGCGGTGCAGCGGCGGCACGGCCGCGTAGACGCGGCCCTCATCCAGTAGCGGGCGCATGTACTTGTGGAAGAGCGTCAGCAGCAGGGTGCGGATGTGCGCGCCGTCGACATCGGCGTCCGACATGATGATGACCTTGCCGTAGCGGGCCGCGTCGAGCTCGAACGATCGACCGGAGCCTCCGCCGATCACCTGGATGATCGCCGCGCACTCGGCGTTCGACAGCATGTCGGCGATCGAGGCCTTCTGCACGTTGAGGATCTTGCCCCGGATCGGCAGCAGCGCTTGGTACTCGGAGTCACGTGCGAGCTTGGCGGTGCCGAGGGCGGAGTCGCCCTCGACGATGAAGAGCTCACTGCGCGCGACGTCGTTGGATCGGCAGTCGACCAGTTTCGCCGGCAGGGTCGAGGACTCGAGCGCGTTCTTCCGGCGCTGCGTCTCCTTGTGGGCGCGCGCCGACAGCCGCGCCTTCATCTCGGCCACGACCTTGTCGAGCAGGATGCCCGTCTGGGTCTTGTCGTCCCGGCGGGAGGAGTCGAAGCGGGCCTGCAGGCCCTGTGTCAGGACGCTCGCGACGATCTGGCGCACCGCGGGGGTGCCGAGGACTTCCTTCGTCTGTCCTTCGAACTGCGGCTCGGGGAGCCGCACGGTGAGCACCGCGGTCAAGCCGGCGAGGACGTCGTCCTTCTCGAGCTTGTCGCTGCCGAGCTTGAGCCGCCGCGACTGCTTGTCCGCCGCACCCCGCAGGTAGCGCAGCAGGCCCTGCTCGAACCCCGCGACGTGCGTGCCGCCCTTCGGCGTCGCGATGATGTTGACGAAGGACCGCACGACGCTGTCGTACCCCGTGCCCCAGCGCAATGCGAGGTCGACGTGGCACTCCCGCTCGACCTCGCGCGAGACCATGTGGCCGGCGTCGTCGAGCACGGGAATCGTCTCACTGAAGCGTCCGGTGCCCTGGATCCGCCAGGTGTCGGTGACGGGCGCGTCGGGTGCAAGGTGATCCGCGAACTCGCTGATGCCGCCGGCGAAGTGGAAGCGCTCACGGTGAGGCCCGCCCTGCGCGGTCCGGTCGACGAGCTCGAGCGCGAGGTCCGGGACGAGGAACGCGGTCTGGCGGAGTCGGTCGGTCAGCTCCGCCGGCTGGAACGCCGCGCCCTTGGTGAAGATCTGCGGGTCCGCCCAGTAGCGCACGCGAGTCCCGGTCGTGCCCTTCGCGACCTTGCCGACGATGCGCAGCTCGCTCGAGTCGTCGAACGGGGTGAACGGGGCGTCGGGGCGCGGCCCCTCCGGTCCGTCGGCGAACACGCCGGGCTCGCCCCGGTGGAACGACATCGCCCAGGTGCGCCCGTCGCGGTCGACCTCGACGTCGAGTCGCTCCGAGAGCGCGTTGACGACGGATGCGCCGACGCCGTGGAGGCCGCCGGAGGCCGCATAGGAGCCGCTGCCGAACTTGCCTCCGGCGTGCAGCTTCGTCAGGACCACTTCGACACCGGTGAGGCCCGTCTTCGGCTCGACGTCGACGGGGATGCCACGCCCGTGGTCGCGGACCTCCACGGAGCCGTCGGCGTGCAGGTCGACCTCGATCGTCGACCCGTGTCCCGCGAGCGCCTCATCGACCGAGTTGTCGATGATCTCCCACAGGCAGTGCATGAGCCCGCGCGAGTCCGTCGAGCCGATGTACATGCCCGGGCGCTTGCGCACCGCCTCGAGTCCTTCGAGGACGGAGAGATGCCTCGCGGAGTACTCGGTTGCCACCGTTCGAGCCTACGCGCGACCCCCGACGCCGCCCGTCAGCGAAACGGCGCTGAGCCGATCATCGCGAGCCGCGCTCGATCCACTTGTCGACGACCGGCGGCGCGTAGGCGTCGATCGCCGCGAGCAGGTCGGGCAGCTCGCGTTCCACGATGAGCATGTCCCGGTGCACCGGCTTGACGAACTGCTCGCGCACCACCTCGTCGAGAAACACCGCGAGCGAGTCGTAGTAGCCGTCGACATTGAAGAGCGCGCAAGGCTTCCGGTGGTGCCCGAGCTGCGCCCACGTCCATACCTCGAAGAGCTCCTCGAGCGTCCCGACGCCGCCCGGCAACGCGATGAAGCCGTCGGAGAGATCCGCCATGAGCGCCTTGCGCTCGTGCATGGAGCCGACGACCCGCAGGTCGCTGAGGCCCGGGTGACCGACCTCCTTGTCGATGAGCGACTGCGGCATCACGCCGACGACCTCGCCGCCCGCACCGAGCGCCGCATCCGCGATCGTCCCCATCAGGCCGACCGAGGCGCCGCCGTAGACGAGGCCGATGCCCGCCTCGGCGAGCGCCTCGCCGAGGCCGCGCGCCGCCTCCGTGTACGCGGGCCTGCGCCCGGAGCTCGAACCGGAGAAGACGCACAAACGCATGCGGACGACCCTAACCACCGGCAAGCGGCTACGCCGGGAGCGAAACAGTGACGCGTCTGACACGGTCTCGCAGGCTCGGTGTGTTTACATCTAGGCACGACAAACCGCGGAACGGACGACAGCGAAGGGGCGGGACATGACACAGATCGCCGACGGCATCACGGCCGACGAGACCGCGACCCACGAGCTGACCGCGCTCGACCGCTGCGACTCCTGCGGCGCGCAGGCCTATGTCCGGGTCACGCTCGCGTCCGGGGTGCTCTATTTCTGCGCGCACCACGGTACGAAGTTCCGCGACAAGCTCTCGGACTCCGCGCTCGACTGGCACGACGAGTCGAGCCGCCTGCTCGCCGACGCCGCCGTCTGACGGCCGCCGCGGGACGCGGCATATCGAGACCTAGACTCGATTCGTGAAGCGCGTCAAGTACTACCTGGCTCGGCTTCGCAGTCTCGACACGGCCAACATGCGCCGAGTCGCCCGGGAGATCGCCGCGCGCACCGGCCGCTCGCGGCTGTCGATCCTCATCGACATGGTGCGCTGCTCGATCAAGTACGGGGCCGGCTACCTCGACTATGAGGAGTACGAGTTCTACCTGCTCAGCGACGCCGAGCGCGCGACGTTCATGACGAGCACGCACTTCGACCGGATCGCGGCCCGCCACAATGAGCCGGAGTACCGCCACCTGCTCGCCGACAAGGCCGAGTTCAACGCCCTGTTCGACCGCTACCTCGGCCGCGAGTGGCTCGACGCCCGCACCGCGACCCCGCACGAGATCGCCGCGTTCTTCCAGCGCCACCCGGTCGTCATGGTCAAACAGCCCGACTCTGTCCACGGGCACGGCGTCTCGCGACGCACCGCGGCCGACGCGGCCGACCCGGTCGCGTTCCGCGAGGCGCTCATCGACAGCGGCCACATCCTCATCGAGGAGTTCATCACCCAGCACGCCGAGCTCGCCGCGCTCGCTCCGCGCAGCGTCAACACGCTCCGCGTCATCACGTTCTTCGACGGCGAGCGTCTCCACGTCCTCGCCGCCGCCCTCAAGCTCGGCAACGACGCCGACGTCGACAACTTCGGCTCCGGCGGGATGTACACGATCCTCGACGACGAAGGGGTCGCGCGGTATCCCGCGTTCGACATCCTGTCGCGCACCTACGCGGAGCATCCGGTCACGGGCAGGCCGATCGTCGGCTTCCGGGTGCCGCGCTACGAGGAGATCATCCGCACCCTGGACGAGGCGGCCCGCGTCGTCCCCCAGGTCCGCTTCGTGGGCTGGGATGTCGCGGTGCTGCCGGACGGCGTGGCAATCGTCGAGGGGAACTGGAACACAGGCGGGTTCCAGATGAAGCCGAGCCTCACGGGCGTCAAGACGGGCCTCATGCCCCGCTTCCGCGAGGTCATCGACTTCTAGTCGGGTGGCGGCTGGTCGAGGCGCTGCGCGAGCGAGGCCCGCGCCCTCCGGGCGAGCGCGTCGACATGCTCGTGCTGGGCTGCATGGCGGTAGTCCTCGGCGAGACCGCGACGGCGCAGCCCCGAGCGGATGAACGCGTCGGCGAAGACCGGATTCTTCGGCAGTATCGGCCCGTGCGCGTGCGAGCCGTAGACACTGCCGAGCTCGGTGCCTTCGGGCTCGCCCGCGGCCGCCGCCCAGGGGCCCCGCTCGACGAGCCCGAGCGCCGTCGCGTCGTCGTCGATGAGCACGCGCTGCGCGAGGTTGACGTAGCCGTGGAGGACGCCGTGCCGCGTCGAGCGCACGACGAGCGGTCCCGTCGCGAGGCCGTCGAGCGCGACGGCACGACCCGTGACGAGGCCGAGCCCGTCGCGTGCCGCCGACTCCCCCGGGAGATGCACGGAGCGAGCGCTCAGCGCGTAGCCGCCCGCGACCGCGAGATAGCCGACACCCGCCGCGACCCAGTCGGTCAGGCGATCGCGTTCTGCGAGCAGGTGCGGCAGCGCGTCCCGCTGCGCCGGGATCGACCCGCCGCCGACGAGGACGAAGTCGGGCGCCTCGCCGGGCCACGGCTCCCCCGCTGCCACCCGCTCGATGCGCACATCGAACCCCGACCACTCGAGCCGGCGGCCCAGCGCGAGCGTGTTGCCACTGTCGCCGTTCTGGTCGAAGTGCCCCGCGAAGACCTCGAGGATCCGAATCGCACTCACGCGACCTGCTCCGTGTCGGCGTCGTAGAGGCCGAGGTGCCGACGCGCGCGACGCATCCCGTCGGCCGAGAAGAACACGGTCTTGACCCCGCGCTCGGGCTCGGGCAGCGCGAGGAACGCGTCGACCGCATCCTCGACGTCCTCGATGATGACGTCCACGTCGATGCCCTCGTACGCGAGCTTCATCGCCATCTCGTACGCCTGCAGGCCGCCGAGCACCCGGACCCGCTCGACGCGGCTCCAGTCGACGGGCCACAGCAGGGCGGGGTCGGGGATGTCCTTCCCGGCGATGACCATGACCTGGTCCAGCTCGGGCTCGAGGTCGTCGAGGTTGACCTGGGTCGAGGGCGGGCTCTTCGCGAGATAGAACGCGACGCGCTTGCCCCGCACGAGCGCATGCTCCCCGCGCGCCCACATCGAGGTCGAGCCGTCGAGCGCTGCGATCGTCGCCGCAGGGTCGAAGGCGTCGCCGAGGACGACGCGCGCCGCCTCGATCGCGGCCGCCGAGTCGACCGCGAGATGGATGCCCCTGGACGGGAGCCGCACCGCGAGCACGGCCTCGGCGGCAGGTCCGTCGGCACCGAGCGCGATCGAAGCCCGGTCGCCCTGATATCCGGTCACCTGCGTCGTCGCGGCGTCCTCGCGGCGGGGCGCGTCGAAGCCGAACGCCGGCGCCGAGCCGAGTCCGTGCGGCAGCGTCGCGAGGACCGAGGCGGTGACGCCGAACGTGTGCACGGCGGGCCCGTCGTCGGGAATCGACGCCGCGATCGCTCGCAGGTGCGGGTCCTCGCGGTTGACGACGAGCGCCCCCTTCGTCGCCCTGGCGGCGCGCTCCAGGTAGCCCGCGGCGACGTCGGGCGAGCCCCAGCGGTGCAGCTGGTCGAGCATGACGTTGAGCAGCACCGTCACCTCGGCCGGCGCTTGCTCGAGCGTGAGCGCGGCGTAGCCCTCGTCCATCTCCATGACCGCGTACTCGTGCCGGAACCGACCGCGCCAGTCGATGACGGTGATGAGGTCGCTGAGCATCCCCCGCGTGATGTTGCCCGCGCGCTTGTTGGTGAAGAGGTCGACGCCGTGCGCCGCGAGGATCGCCGCGAGCATCTTCGTCGTCGTGCCCTTGCCGTTGGATCCGGTCACGACGACGAGTCGCGGCTGGCGCAGGATCCGTCCGAGCAGGCCCGGCGACATACGCTCGACGACGCGGCCCGGGATCGCGGTGCCGCCTCCCGGCCGCACGAGCAGGACCGCCCACCTGGTCAACCTGCCGATCGCGATCGCCAGGACGTCTCGGAGCATGCTTCGGAACTCGCGGCCTACTCGAGGTAGTCGCGCAGCGCCTGCGAACGCGACGGGTGACGCAGCTTCGCCATCGTCTTCGACTCGATCTGACGGATCCGCTCGCGGGTCACGCCGAACGTGTCGCCGATCTGGTCGAGCGTCTTCGGCTGGCCGTCGCCGAGACCGAAGCGCATCCGGATGACGCCCGCCTCGCGTTCTGACAGCGAGTCGAGCAGCTGCTCGAGCTGCTTCTGCAGCATCGTGAAGCCGACCGCGTCGGCCGGCACGACCGCCTCGGTGTCCTCGATGAGGTCGCCGAACTCGCTGTCGCCGTCCTCGCCGAGCGGCGTGTGCAGCGAGATCGGCTCGCGGCCGTACTTCTGCACCTCGACGACCTTCTCCGGAGTCATGTCGAGCTCGCGGCTGAGCTCCTCGGGCGTGGGCTCGCGGCCGAGGTCCTGCAGCATCTGGCGCTGGACGCGCGCGAGCTTGTTGATGACCTCGACCATGTGCACGGGGATGCGGATCGTGCGGGCCTGGTCAGCCATCGCGCGGGTGATCGCCTGCCGGATCCACCACGTCGCATAGGTCGAGAACTTGAAGCCCTTGGTGTAGTCGAACTTCTCGACCGCACGGATGAGGCCGAGGTTGCCCTCCTGGATCAGGTCGAGGAACTGCATGCCGCGACCCGTGTAGCGCTTGGCGAGGCTCACGACGAGTCGGAGGTTCGCGCCGAGCAGGTGCGACTTGGCGCGCTGCCCGTCCTTCGCCACCATGGTGAGCTCGCGCCCGAGCTTCGAGCGGACCTCGTCCGCCTTCATCTTCGAGAGCTTCTCCTCCGCGAAGAGGCCCGCCTCGATGCGCATGGCGAGCTCGACCTCCTCTGCGGCGTTGAGCAGTGCGACCTTGCCGATCTGCTTGAGATAGTCCTTGACCGGGTCCGCTGTGGCCCCGGTGATCTGGGTCGATTGCAGCGGGACGTCGTCCTCGTCGTCGGCGAGGCTCAGGCGGATCGCGCCGGTCGGCAGCTCCTCGTCCTTGCCGGTCGAGGGCGTGTCGTCGTCCTCGTCGGCGTCCGCGTCGTCCGCGGTCTCCGTCGCACCTTCGGGCTCGTCGGTGGCGTCGGACGCGGCGGCCGCATCCTCGGTCTCGTCGATCGCGTCCTCGTCCTCTTCGCCCTCGATCGCGTCCTCGCCGGCGGGGGCGCTCGACTTGGCACCGCGTCGCGCGGGGGCTTTGGCGGCCGGCGCCTTCGCTGCGGGCTTGCGGGCGGGCTTCGCCGCGGGCTCTGCCTCGACGTTTGCTGCCGCTGCCTTTGCTGCCGCTGCCTTGGCCGGCGCTGCCTTGGCCGGCGCTGCCTTGGCCGTGGTGGTCTTCGCGGGCGCGGTCTTGCTCGCCGTCGCCTTGGCTGGCGCGGTCTTCGCCGCCGCGCTCTTGGCGGGAGCGGCCTTGGTCGCCGTCGCCTTCGCGGGCTTGGCGGGGGGCTCGGGCTTCGCCTCGGTCACGGGCTCAGCGGTCTTCGTGGTCGTCCTCGCCATCCTTCATCCTCCAGGTGTCGCGGGCACGAGTAAGACCCTTGTCAAGTCCTGTGCCGCGCACGATACGCGGAAACGGGACGGCCTGACAGGGTCCGGTCGTCTATTCTCGCACATCCGACTGGATGCTCGGTCCCGCCGCGCCGCGCCGCTTCCAGGCCCGTGCGACCGACAGCCACAGCGGCGCGATCGTGATCCCTTCCTCCTCCTTGAGCTGGCGGCGCAGACGCATCCGCAGCCGGACGACCATCGCGACGCCGAGTCCGATGACGGGGAACTGCGCGAGGAACGCGATGCGGAAGGAGTCGATCGAGTAGAGGGCGAGCACGGGATCCACGGCGCTTCGATCACGCAGCACGTCGAGCAGGACGCCGACGAGGAACATGATGACGAAGCAGGCGAGGAAGCCGCCGACGTTGACGACCCCGTTCGCTGACCCCTGGGACCGAGCCGGGTTGTAGGTCCGCGCGTAATCGAAGCCGATCATGCTGCCGGGGCCGCCGATCGTCATGCAGGCGACGAGCACGATGAGGAGCCACACCGGCGGCACGCCGGGCCAGGCGAGCACGGCCACCCAGCAGGCGCAGATCGCGCCGATCGTGGCGAGGGTGATGTTGCTGCGGCGCAGCGGGTAGCGCGCGGACAGGATGCCGAGCAGCGGCCCGACGATCGCCGAGAGCACGACGGTGCCGACGAAGATCAGCGTGGCGACGGTCGGACTGAGGCCCACGGCGACCGTCAGGTAGGGGAAGCCCCACAGCAGCAGGAACATCGTGAGGCTCGGCTGGAGCGTGAAGTGCGTCCAGAAGCCCATCTGCGTGCCGGGCCGCCGCAGTGCCTCGAGCAGGTGCGCGAGCGTCTGGCCGAATCCGAGCCGGTGCGGCTGGAACGGGTTCGGGGGCGTGCCCGCGGTCGCCGTGACGACGAGCACCGCGAGGCCCCCGAGCACCGACAGCGCGGCGGCGGAGATGAACGCCGGGAGCCAGCCCGCGCCGTGCAGCAGCAGGATGAACGGGAAGGCGGAGAGCACCTGCCCGATCTGCCCGACCTGAGCGAATATCTGGGTCATGACGGGCGCGCGGTCGGCTGGGAACCACATGGCGATGAGCCGGATCCCCGCGGTGAACGTCATCGCGTCGCCGGCCCCGACAAGCATCCGCCCGACGACGGCGAGTCCGAAATCCTCGGTGACCCCGACGACCGTCTGCCCGAGGGCCATGACGGCCGCCCCCATCAGGATCGGGGCTCGCGGGCCGAGCCGGTCGATCATGATGCCGACGGGGATCTGCAGCGCGGCGTACACGACGATCTGCGCGACCGAGAGAAACGACAGCACGGTCGCCGCGACCTCGAAGCGCTGCGTCGCCTCGACGGCAGCGACGCCGAGGGAGGAGCGCTGGAGCACCGCCGCGAGGTAGACGAGGCAGGCGGCCGAGAAGACCGCGTAGGGCCTCCAGCGCCTCACGTCAGGGTCCCGGAGTCCCCTTCGTCCCGCCGGATGGCGAGGAACTTCTGCAGCTCCTCGGCGATCTCGTCGGCCGTCGGCAGTCCGCCCTCGCTGTCGGTCAGCGGCGACGGCAGCGGGTTGTCCTCCATGTACGAGTCGTGGCGCTGCTCGAGCGACTCGATGAGCCGCTGGAGCTCGTCGTTGCTCGTGACCTGCTCCTCGATTCGCCCGATGAGCTCGCGCCCCTCCTCGCGCAGCGCATCGGTCGGGAAGATGAGTCCCGTCGCGGCGGTGATCGACTCGAGCGCCGTCACGGCCGCCGTCGGATAGGTCGTGTCGCCCAGATAGTGGGGCACGAGGAGCGCGAACCCGGTGACCGCGTGCCCGGTCTCCTGGAGGCGATACTCCAGCAGGTGCATCGCGGTCGCGGGCAGCTGCGTCGTCGGGCGCCAGATCGAGAGCGACTCGGTCACCTCGGCGCGGTTGCCGCTCACGGTCGCGCGGATCGCCCGGGTGTGCGGCACCGGCATCGGGATGGCGTGGACCCAGGTCGTGCGCGCGACACCGAGGCGGTCGATCAGCGCGATGACGGCGGCCGTGAAGCGCTCCCACTGGAGATCTGGCTCGTATCCCGTGAGCAGCAGGAACGGCTTGTCGAGTTCGTCGCGCATGAGATGGAGGCCGAGCTCGTACGGTCGGAACTCCGTGAGCTGCGTCTGATCGAACGTCATGATGGGCCGGCGCGATCGGTAGTCGAGCAGCTCGTCGTTGACGAAGTGCACGACCTCCTCGCCCGTGAGCTCGTCGAGCAGGTGCGAGCTCAGCTGGGTGACGACGCTCCCCGCGTCCGCGAAGCCCGTGAGACCGGCGACCAGGTCGAGCCCGCGCGGGATCGCGTCGAGGTCGCCGACGACCTCGTAGAGCGCTTGGGGATCCTGCACCGTTTCAGCCTACGCGGGCGCCAGTGCCCCCACGCCGCCGGGCGCACGCTGTGGGCGAACACCCGCTCCTGACGGCGCTCCTAGGATTGAGGGGTGACACTCCCGGCCCTCTCGATCCGTCCCGCAGCCCCCGCCGAGATCGAGGGCGACGTGCTCGTCCTCGCCCTCGAGAAGGGCGCGGACGGGCCCCGGGTGCTCGCGAGCGGCGCGCTCGCGGAGCTCGGCGAGGTCGCCGCGGCGCTCGGCGCGACGGGTGCCGTCGACGAGATCACGCGGCTCGTCGCGCCGTCCGGCGTCGCGGCCACGACGGTCGCGCTGATCGGCGTCGGAGCCGACGAACGCGATGCGAACGCGCTTCGTCGCGCCGCGGGGGCCGCCACCCGCCAGCTCCGGGGGAACGCGGTGATCGTGCTCGGGCTGCCGTTCGACGGCGACGAGCAGGCCGGCGCGCTGCTCGAGGGCGCCGCGCTCGGCGCCTACGCGTTCGACGGCTACCGTTCCAAGCCCGAGCCGAAGTCGGCGCCGCCCGCCTCGATCGTGCTCGCGGGTGTCGTGTCGAGCCCCGGCACCGTCGTGGATGCCGCGCGCGCGACCGCGGGCAGCGTCCACCTCGTGCGCGACCTCGTAAACACGCCCGCGAACGACCTGACGCCCGAGGTGCTCGCGGAGCGCGCGCTGCGCGAGGTCGAAACGCTCGCCGCAGGGGCGGTGCCGATCACGGCGCGCGCGCTCGCGCCCGAAGAGCTCGCCGCCGAGGGCTACACCGGCATCCTCGCGGTCGGACAGGGCTCGATCCACCCGCCGCGACTCGTCGTCCTCGAGTACCGACCGGCCGGGGCGACGCAGCACATCGCGTTCGTCGGCAAGGGCATCACCTTCGATACCGGCGGGCTCTCGCTCAAGCCCGCCGGCTCGATGGTCGGCATGAAGTACGACATGACGGGCGCCGCGACGGTGCTCGGCGCCGTCCTCGCCGCCGCCCGCCTCGGCGTCGGGACCGCCATCACCGGCTACCTGTGCATCGCCGAGAACATGATCGGCAGCAACGCGACGCGCCCGAACGACGTCATCACGATCAAGGGCGGTACGACCGTCGAGGTGCTCAACACCGACGCCGAGGGCCGCCTCGTCCTCGCGGACGGCCTCGTCGCCGCGAGCGAGTTGCGGCCGGACGCCATCATCGATGTCGCGACGCTGACGGGGGCCGCGCGCAACGCGTTCGGCTTCCGCACCGTGCCCGTCATGGGCGACGCCGAACTGACCGAGCGCGTCGTCGCGTCGGCAGCGCGCGTCGGCGAGGACTTCTGGCGGGTGCCGCTCGGCCCCGAGTGGCGGCCGCAGCTCAAGTCCGACGTCGCCGACCTCGCCAACGTCAAGATGGGCTCCGCGGTCGGCGGCATGTTCATCGCGGGCGCCTTCCTCCAGGACTTCGTCGGCAAGGTCTCCGCCGACGACGATGCGCCCCGCATCCCCTGGACGCACCTCGACATCGCGGGTCCCGCCAACAACGAGGGCGGCGCCTACGGCTACACGAGCGCCGGAACCACCGGCGTCGCCGTGCGCGCGCTCGTCGCGCTCGCCGCAGACCTCGCGTCAGGCGAGTAGGGTTGTTCGGGGCAAACGCCGTACCGCTTCACGAGAGTTAAGGAACATCGAACAGTGGCTGAGCAGACCTTCGACCTCGTAGTCCTCGGCGGTGGCAGCGGCGGATACGCTGCGGCGCTGCGTGCGAGCGAACTCGGAATGAGCGTCGCACTCATCGAGAAGGACAAGGTCGGCGGCACGTGCCTCCACGTCGGCTGCATCCCGACGAAGGCGCTGCTGCACGCCGCCGAGGTCGCCGACTCGACCCGCGACGCCGCCAAGTTCGGTGTCACGGCGGACTTCCAGGGCGTCGACGTGCCGGGCGTGCTCGCCTACAAGGACGAGGTCATCCAGTCCAAGTGGAAGGGCCTGCAGGGCCTCATCAAGGCGCGCGGCATCACGACCATCGCGGGCGAGGGCAAGCTCGTCGCGCCGCTGACCGTGCAGGTCGGCGAGGACACCTACACGGGCAAGAACGTCGTGCTCGCGACCGGCTCATACACGCGCACGATCCCCGGGCTCGAGCTCGGCGGACGGATCATCGGCTCCGAGCAGGCGCTGCAGCTCGACTTCGTGCCGAAGAAGGCGATCGTCCTCGGCGGCGGCGTCATCGGCGTCGAGTTCTCCTCCGTGTGGAAGTCGTGGGGCGCCGACGTCACGATCATCGAGGCGCTCCCCCACCTCGTCCCCAACGAGGACGAGGCGATCTCCAAGCAGTTCGAGCGCGCGTTCCGCAAGCGCGGCATCGACTTCAAGGTCGGCGTCCGCTTCCAGTCGGCGACGCAGGACGACAACGGCGTGACGGTGACGCTGGAGAACGGCGAGACGCTGCAGGGCGACGTCCTGCTCGTCGCCGTCGGCCGGGGACCCGCGACCGCGGGCCTCGGCTTCGAGGAGGCGGGCGTCAAGATCGACCGCGGCTTCGTCATCACCGACGAGCGCCTCGCGACCGGCGTGCCGGGCCTCTTCGCCGTCGGTGACATCGTCCCCGGCCTCCAGCTCGCGCACCGCGGATTCCAGCAGGGCATCTTCGTCGCCGAGGAGATCGCCGGGCTCGCGCCGATCGTCGTCAGCGACGTCAATATCCCCAAGGTCACGTACAGCGACCCCGAGGTCGCGTCGATCGGGCTCACCGAGGCGAAGGCCGTCGAGTCGCACGGCGCCGACGCCGTGACGACCTACGACTACAACCTCGCGGGCAACGGCAAGAGCCACATCCTGCACACCGCGGGCTCGATCAAGGTCGTGCGGCTCAAGGACGGCCCCGTGTTGGGCATCCACATGATCGGCGCGCGCGTCGGCGAGCTGATCGGCGAAGCGCAGCTCGTCGTCAACTGGGAGGCCTACCCGGAGGACATCGCGCCGCTCATCCACGCGCACCCGACCCAGAACGAAGCCCTCGGCGAGGCGTTCCTCGCGCTCGCGGGCAAGCCCCTGCACGCGATCTGAACTTCCCCTCGATAAGGAGCACAGCACCATGAGCGACGTCGTCCTCCCGGCCCTCGGCGAGAGCGTCACGGAAGGCACCATCACGCGATGGCTCAAGCAGGTCGGCGACAACGTGGCCGTCGACGAGCCGCTGGTGGAGATCTCGACGGACAAGGTCGACACCGAGATCCCGTCGCCGTTCGGCGGCGTGCTGCAGGAGATCCTCGTCGCGGAGGACGAGACGGCCGAGGTCGGCGCGGTGCTTGCCCGCATCGGGGACGCCGGCGAGGCCCCGACGGAGGCACCGGCTGCCCCGGCCGCCGAGCCCGAGCCGGCCGCGGCCCCTGAGCCCGAGGCCGCTCCTGCCCCCGCGGCCGCTCCTGCGCCCGAGGCGCCCGCGGCGTCGGCACCTCCGGCACCCGAGGCCCCGGCAGCGCCTCCGGCGCCCGCGGCCCCGGCAGCGCCCGCTGCGGCACCTGCTGCGCCGGCACCTGCGGAGGCTCCGGCGGTAGCGTCCGCGGCGGAGAGCAGCGAGACGGTCGGCTACCTCACCCCAATCGTCCGCAAGCTCGCGAACGACCTCGGCGTCTCGCTCGATGCCGTCAAGGGCACCGGCGTCGGCGGCCGCATCACGAAGGACGACGTCCTCGCCGCCGCCGGTACTGGCGCGGCGCCGGCAGCCGCAGCGCCGAGCGCCCCCGCCGCCGCCGTTTCGGCGCTGCGGGGCACGAGCGTGCCCATGTCGCGCCTGCGCAAGGTCGTCGCGGAGCGCGCGGTGCTGTCGATGAACTCGACCGCCCAGCTCACCTCGGTCGTCGAGGTCGACGTCACCGCGGTCGCGCAGTACCGCGACCACGTGAAGGCCGACTTCCTCGCGAAGACCGGGCAGAAGCTGTCGTTCCTGCCGTTCTTCGCCGTCGCGGCGACGGAGGCGCTCGCCGCCTACCCGATCATCAACGCGACCGTAGACGGCGACAACATCGTCTATCCGCCGTCGGAGAACGTCTCGATCGCGGTCGACACCGACCGCGGCCTGCTGACCCCGGTCGTGCGCGACGCACTCGGCAAGACGGTGGCGCAGTGGGCCGCCGAGATCGCCGACCTCGCGGACCGGACGCGCAACAACCAGCTCAAGCCCGACGAGCTCGCCGGCGGTACGTTCACGCTGACGAACACGGGCTCACGCGGTGCGCTCTTCGACACGCCCGTCGTGTTCCTCCCCCAGTCCGCGATCCTCGGCACGGGCATCGTGACCAAGCGCCCGGCGGTCGTGACGGTCGACGGCAGCGAGGCGATCGCGGTGCGCTCGTTCGTCTACCTGGCGCTGTCCTACGATCACCGGATCATCGACGGGGCCGACGCGGCTCGCTACCTGACGGCGGTCAAGGAGCGCCTCGAGGCAGGCGACTTCGCCGGCAACCTGGGGCTGTGAGCCGCAGGATCATCCGCCGGGGCTGAGCATCTCGCGCAGGCGCCAGCCGGACTCGGTGCGCTCCAGGAGCACGTCCTCGCTGCCGGTCGCGGTCGTCACCCGGATGAGGACCACGTCACCGTAGTCGTCGACGACGAGCGCGTCGTCGACGTCGGAGCGCAGGCCGCGCACCGCGTCGAGCGGATCGTCATGCAGCTGCGGCAGCATGGGCGCGACCGACGAGGCGGGTGAGATCGTCGGGGCGATGCGCAGCGGGTCGGTCGGTGCATCGGCGCCGGGAGTCGCCGCCTCGGCCGGGATGAGCACCACGGCGGCGACGAGCCCGAAGACTGCCAGGACCCCGGGCACCCAGAACCTGGCCCGTACGGATCGCAGTCCCCGGAACGCGAGCCACACCGGGCGTGCTCGGAGGCCGCGCCATCGTGCGACCCAGGCTCGTCCGAGCTGCGTCGCCGGCGGTATCGGTCCCGGTGCTGCGGGCGCCGGTCCTGCGCCGGGGCGACGACCGCCGAGCCGAACCGGCGTCGGCTCCGCCGTCGCGAGCAGCCGCTCTGCGAACGCGAGCAGCCCGCCCGCGGAGGGCGCAGGCTCGAGCTCGGCGAGCAGCTCGTCGCGCGAATCCGCGGCATCCGTCACCGCCGCAAGTACCTCGCGCGCGAGCACACCGTAGGCGGCGAGATCAACGGCGGCGTCGAGCCCGGCCTGCTCCGCCCCCAGCCGAGCCGCCTCGAACCCGTGCAGGATGGGAGTACCGCGTTCGTCGAACGCGACGACCGAGACCGCGATGCCGCCGTGCACGACCCCGGCCCTTCCGAGCGACACGACGCACTCCGCGAGCGGCACGAGCACCGTGACCGCTTCGCCGAGCTCCAGGCCACGCGCGAGCAGGTCGGCGAGCGCGACCCCGCCCGGCTCGAACGCGACGCGCACCATGCCGTCCGGCGCGCTCTCCAGATCCATCAGCCGCGCGACGTGCGGCCCGCGCGCTCGCCACAGCGCGTTCGCGAACCGCATTGCCGTCGCGGGCGCGACCTCGATCACCTGCATCCACCCAACCTGCCGCCCAGCGACGATCGGTCCCCCGACATTCAGCGCCATTGGGGATGATCGACGCAGCGCGTCCCCTGTGGAAATGCCCGCACGGCGAGTGCCCACCGGGCTCGTAGAATGGTGCCCATGGCTCGCACGAAGACCCCGAAGGGCCCCAAGGAGCCCGGTCGCCTCTCGCAGATGTGGACGGTCCTCAAGATGACCGTCCGCGAGGACCCGACCTCGCTGTGGATCTTCATCGCCGTCGGCCTCGCACCCGTGCTGCTGGCCGTCCTGGTCAGCGTGCTGCTCTTCCGGGACAACATCCTCGGCCTCGTGCTCGTCATCATCTCGGGCGTGCTGCTCGGCCTGCTGCTCTTCCTCATCGCGCTCGGGCGACGCGCCGAGCGCGCCGCCTACACGCGCATCGCCGGCCAGGCCGGCGCCGTGAGCGCCGTCATCGAGAACTCGCTGCGCGGCGGCTGGACGGGCGACGCCATGCCGGTCGGCATCAACCCCAAGACGCAGGACGCCGTCTACCGCGTCATCGGCAAGGGCGGTGTCGCGCTCATCGCCGAAGGCCCCTCGAGCCGCACCCAGCGCCTCGTCGACGAGCAGCGACGCATCATCCAGCGCACAGTGCCGAACGTCACGATCCACGTCATGCGCGTCGGCCCGGACGCCGATGCCGTCGCGCTGCACCGCGTCCCGGCGACCCTCCGCAAGTACAAGAACGTGCTGCGCCGCGGCGAGGTGCGCACCATCGTCAGTCGGCTCAACTCGCTGCAGCGCGACAAAGCGCTGCCGATCCCCAAGGGCATGGACCCCGCGCGCGTGCGCGCGCCGCGACCCCGCTGAGCCGCGCCGCCTCCACGACCCGCGTGTAACACCGCCGAAACACCGGCCCAATACGCTCGTGTCGGCTGATACCTCAGTCGCCCCACGCATCGATGGAGTCCCAGCAATGTCCAAGCCCCTGTTCAAGGACGCGTCAGAGGTCCTGAAGTTCATCAAGGACACCGACGTCAAGTTCCTCGACATCCGGTTCACCGACCTCCCCGGTGTGCAGCAGCACTTCAACATCCCGGCCGTGACCGTCGACGAGGACTTCTTCACGGTCGGCCAGATGTTCGACGGCTCCTCGATCCGTGGCTTCCAGTCGATCAACGAGTCCGACCTGCAGCTCATCCCGGACATCTCGACCGCGTACGTCGACCCGTTCCGCACGGAGCGCACGCTCATCCTGATCTTCGACATCTTCAACCCGCGCAACGGCGAGATCTACCACCGCGACCCCCGTCAGGTCGCCAAGAAGGCCGAGAAGTACCTCGCGTCGACCGGGATCGCCGACACGGCGTTCTTCGCCCCCGAGGCCGAGTTCTTCATCTTCGACGACGTGCGCTACGAGGTGAAGCAGAACCGCTCGTTCTACGAGGTCGACTCGTCCGAGGCCGCCTGGAACACGGGCCGCGTCGAAGAGGGCGGCAACCTGGCGAACAAGACCCCGTTCAAGGGCGGCTACTTCCCCGTCTCCCCCGTCGACCAGCACGCCGACATGCGCGACGACATCGTGCTCAAGCTCATGCAGGTCGGCCTCGAGGTCGAGCGCTCGCACCACGAGGTCGGCACCGCCGGACAGGGCGAGATCAACTACAAGTTCGACACGCTGGTGTCCTCGGCCGACGACATCCTCAAGTTCAAGTACATCGTCAAGAACACCGCACTCGAGTGGGGCAAAGTCGCGACCTTCATGCCGAAGCCGCTCATGGGTGACAACGGCTCAGGCATGCACACGCACCAGTCGCTGTGGAACGACGGCAAGCCGCTCTTCTACGACGAGGCCGGCTACGCGGGCCTGTCGGACATCGCGCGCTGGTACATCGGCGGCATCCTCAAGCACGGCCCGTCGCTCGCGGCCTTCACGAACCCGAGCGTCAACTCCTACCACCGACTCGTCCCCGGTTTCGAGGCGCCCGTCAACCTGGTCTACTCGGCCGGCAACCGCTCCGCGTCGATCCGCATCCCGATCACCGGCACGAACCCGAAGGCCAAGCGCATCGAGTTCCGCACGCCGGACTCCTCGAGCAACCCGTACCTCGCGTTCGCGGCGCAGCTGCTCGCGGGCCTCGACGGCGTGCTCAACAAGATCGAGCCGCACGAGCCCATCGACAAGGACCTCTACGAACTGCCGCCCGAGGAGGCGAAGGGCATCCCGCAGCTCCCCGGCTCGCTCGACGCGGCCCTCGACGCGCTCGAGGCCGACCACGAGTACCTGCTGGCCGGCGGGGTTTTCACGCAGGACCTCATCGACACCTGGATCGACTACAAGCGGACCAAGGAGCTGCTCCCCTTCGCGCAGCGCCCGCACCCGTACGAGTACGAGCTGTACTTCAGCGTGTGATTCCGGGAGGCCCTCAGAGCCACACTTCCGGTTCTTGAGACCAGCAATTTCCTGAGCCCCAGGCGGCAGTTGCCGTCTGGGGCTCAGACTATCTCTGGACGTTTACGGACGGGTACGGGGAGTAAACGGACAGGTTCTCGGGCAGCGTGGATGCCCGCTTCTGCGCACGCGAACAGCGCGCTGACTCGACGGTTCGCTGCTACAGCAGCCTACCGACAGGAGCCCGTGTGAGATCAGGCGCGACGGCGTAGCTGACCGCTGGCACCGCAGCCCATCGCTCCGGTGGCAACGCGCCAAACATCAGCTCCAGCGCGAGACCGACTTCAGCATTGAGAAGCCCCTGCAAGGTGAGCGGCAGCGAAATCGACGCGAGCGCACTGCGCGATTGAACGTTTCGCGCCGAGGCATCCGTCAGTGCGTTAGCGCGAAGCTCTTCAAGGATCCCGTCGAGCACACCCTGCACTGCAGTCGATACGCCCAACTCTGCTAAGTGGGGCGCGATGAGGTCGGCGATGAGCAACGGCTCACTGGGAACAACAGGCTGCTTCGAAGCATGCGTGTCGGGGATGGTTCCGCCAAACGCCGCTTGCCGGATCAGGCTCTGCGCCACATGTCGTGGGGCGGGAGTTCCCGCAAGCGCGGCTTTCAGGGCGTTGCGGATGCACATGAGGTCGTTCTTGCTTGCTGATCCCGCCGCGGAGAGCCCAACTGCTAGCGCACGGTCATCGATTGGACAGTCCCGGTAAGACACCGCTGAATCGCCCCGGGTTTGGTGGAGAGCTTGTTCTCCAACTAGCGGCTGCTGCTCGGAGTCGTTTTGCGCGTAGTAGGCGTCCTCGATCTCGATCGGGGTCTGATAGCCGATCGAGGAGTGGAGCCGGTTCTCGTTGAACCAGTGCACCCAGCTCACGGTCGCCAACTCGAGTTCGTCGACGGTGCGGAACGGGCCGTCGATCTTGACGCACTCATTCTTGTAGAGCCCTACGACGGACTCGGCGAGGGCGTTGTCATAGCTATCGCCGACCGAGCCGATCGAGGCGATCGCGCCGACGTCGGCGAGCCGCTACGCATAGCGAATGGCGGTGTATTGCCGGCCGGCGTCCGAGTGGTGGGTCACCCCGGTGACGTCCTGGCCGGCGCGGCCACGCACCCACAGTGCCATCTCGAACGCGTCCAGCGGCAGTTCGGTCGGCATCCGGTCCGCGGTGCGCCACCCGACGATCCGCCGCGAGAACACGTCGGTGACGAACGCGGTGAACCCGAACCCGGACCCGGTTGGCACATACGTGAAGTCGACGACCCACAACTCGTTCGGTCGCGACGCTCGGAAGCAGCGGTTGACGTGGTCCGGTGGCCGGGTCGCCTTCTCGTCGGGCCTTGTGGTGACGAACTGCTTGCCGCGGCGCACTCCGCGCCGGCCTTGCTCACGTATCAGGCGCTCCACGGTGCACTTGGCGACGGTGATGCCCTGCCGCTTCAGCAGCCGCCACATCTTCCGCGCCCCGCTGATCCCTCGACCGAGGTCACGGTCCCAGAACACCCGCTGAATCTCCACGACCAGCTCCGCGTCCCGCAGGGTCCTGGCGGCGGGCGGGCGCTGTTTGAACGCGTAGTAGCCGGACGGGGCGATCTTGATCCCGTGCTGGGTCAGCACGCGGCAGATCGGCTCGACCCCGAACCGGTCACGGTGGTCGTCGATGAACGCCACTACCAGGGCAGTCGCGGGTCGAGCTCCCGCGCGAAGAACCAGGACGCCGCCAGCAGGATCTCGTTCGCCCGCTTCAGCTCGCGCACCTCGGCCTCGAGCTCCCGAACGCGCTTCGCGTCCGAGGTCGTCGTCCCGGGAGGATCACCCCGGTCGATCGCAGCCTGCTTGCACCAACCATACAAAGTGTCCTTGTTCACCCGACGCGCGTCGCGATCCGCACCGCCGCCGCGTTCATCGTCAGGTTCTCGTCCGCCTTCTGCGCTTCGAGCACGAGCCCCACAGCCCGATCACGAAGCTCCGGCGGGTACTTCCTCGGAGCCGACATAGGTCCATCCTTTCGGATCAGACCCTCCACCAAACCAGGGGCGATTCACCGGTCCGCCGGGACGGTCTCCGCCGCACCTGAGGGCTCCTTCGCCAGCCGGATGAACCGATCGACGGTCGACGTCCGCTCCCGATCCTTCGCGACGACGATGACGGCCTCCAACGGCGGAAGCTCTTGGAGCGCCTCGCGGAACACGATCTGCGGCGGAGCTCCGGACTTCGCGATCTCGGGGACGATCGTGACGCCGATGCCGGCGGCGACGAGCGGAAGAGCGGAATGGAGCGGCGAGACTTCCCGCACTTCAGGTGCGCCGAGACCGAGCGATCGCCAGAGGTCCGCGAGCAGGCCCTGCATGCTCGGCATCCTGCTCACGCGGCGGGGGAGCAGCCAGTGCTCGCCGGCGAGCTCTCGAAGGTCGATCGGATCCGGGGCGTCGCGGTACTCGTTCGCGAGCGCGATCACGAGCTTCATCGTCCGCCACTCGTAGATGCTCACAGCGTGGCCGAACCCGCGGACGAGGCGATCGATGTCCGGAGTCGGGACCAGTCCGACATCGGCGCGACCGTCGATGACGAGTTCCATCACGTCGATCGAGTGGCCCTCGGCAAGCGAGATCTCAACTCGCGGCGAGGCCCTCGCAAATCGCGCGAGCACATCGGGAACGACCTTGGCCGAGATCGTCGGCTCGGCGGCGATGGCGAGGTGTCCCTCGTTCCCGTCCGCCATCCGGCGCAGCGACTGGAGCGTCGCCTCGATATCGGCAAGGTGGTGACCCGCCCGCAGCGCGAGATACTCGCCGGCCGCCGTCGGTTCGACACCCGTTCGCGAGCGCCTCAGCAATCGGCAGCCGACCGCGCTTTCGAGCCGCGAGATCGCGGCGCTCAGCGGCGGCTGACTCATCTGGAGGGCACGGGCGGCTCGGGTGATCGAGCCGTTCTCGACGACCGCGAGGAAGTAACGCAGCGTCCGCAGGTCGACATTGTTTCCATACTCATTTCTTTGGCTCTGCACGCCACAATCAGTATTTGACGGATCGCTCTGTGTCAAGTTCCATGGAATCGAGGGCGACGGTGCCCTCGAATCGCCACGGATCGAAGAGGACCCATAGCGCAATGACGCATTCCGCAGCCGCCGACGTCGTGATCGTCGGGAACGGGCCCGTCGGCCAGACGACGGCACTGCTCCTGGCTAATCTCGGGATCCGCGTGGCGATCGTCGACAAAGCTGCAGCACGCATGCCCGTCGGGTCGAAGGCGACGACGCACCGTCCGAACAACCTCGATATCTGGGACATCGTCGGCGCGGGCAGCCGAATGGTCGCGGAGGGCGTCGCGAAGGTCAACAGCCACGTCTTCTATCAGGACGAGCATCTCTTCACCGAGTCATACGATGACGGGGCCGCCAAGCAGTACCCTCCGATGATCACGATCTCCCAGGAACGCGTCGAGGCGATCCTCGACGAGCTGATCGCCGAGCAACCGCTGATCAGCGTCCACTGGAACCACGATTTCGTCCACTTCGCACAGGATTCCGACGGCGTGACCGTCCACTGCCGGCAGGCCGGCGGGGCGGAGACCTCGTTCCGCGGCGCATTCGCCGTCGCCTGCGTCGGTTCGCGGGCGGACGCCGTCCACGCCGATCTCGATGTCTCGTTCGATGGCCGGCGATTCGACGACAAGTTCCTCATCTGCGACCTGACGATCCCGAGCGCGCACTGGGAGCGCGACCGCTTCTTCCACTTCGACTCCCAGCACAATCCCGGTCGCCAGATCCTCATCCAGCCGTGCCCGAACAGCAGCTATCGGATCGACTGGCAGCTCCCATACGAGTACGACCTCGACGAGGACATCGCGAGCGGCGGTCTCGACCGACGGATCCGCGCCGTCACCGGTGACCGCGACTACGGGATCAACTGGACCTCCGTCTACCGCTTCCAGGCGCGACTCGCCAGCTCATTCCGCGTCGGCCGGGTCTTCCTCGCCGGCGACTGCGCCCACCTTATGTCGCCGTTCGGAGGACGCGGCTTGAACTCCGGAGTCTGCGACGCCGAGAACCTCGCCTGGAAGCTCGCGTTCGTCATCAAGGGCTGGGCGCCGGAGGCTCTTCTCGATACCTACGATGAGGAGCGTGCAGCTGCGGCCTTCGAGAACCTCACCGTGACGGCGTCGACCATGGACTTCCTCGTTCCTCAGAACGATGAGCAGCGAGCACGTCGCATTGAACTGCTCGAAGCAGCGCGGGATCGTCCCGGCGCGGAGACCTGGTCGCAGATCGACACCAGTCGGATGGCCGAGGCCTTCTGGTACTTCGATTCGAGTCTCACGACACCGGACCAGAGCCGCCCCGCCCCTGTCGAGCCGCCCCGTGGGATCGTCCCTCGCCCGGGGCCTGGCGTCCTGATCCCCGACCTGATGATTGATATCGACGGGGTGCCCACGCGCATTCGGAACCTGGTGCGCGGACGCTACACGCTGCTCGTCGAGGGCCCGGCGGCAGCGGCCGGGAGCCTGCAGCCGAACAGCGGAACATATGCCATCGTGGCGTTCTCGGACATCGATCCCCAGGGAACGCTTCGCGAGCTATTGGCGGTCGCCCCCGGTGAGATCTGGATCGTTCGGCCCGACGCCTACGTGGCCGCCGTGGTGCAGGACAACGACATCGACCGCGCTCGACGGCTCGCCGATTTGAGTGATGAGAACAATCCGGGACTGCAGGGGCCGACAGCGCCGCGCCCTCAGTGGATGCCCGCGACGGCGTGATCACGAAGGAGATCGAAGCATGCACGATGTGAATCGGAGCCACTCCCCCTCACGCTCCTCCCGACGCCTGCCGTGGCGCGCTGCGGCGGGGATCGCCTTCGCGGCGAGCCTCGCGCTCAGCGCCTGCAGCGGCGTCGCAGACGTTCCCGCCGCCGACAGCGATGACGTGTTCACCCTGACGGCGATCACCCAATCGGTCGAGGGCAGCCCCCCGGCCGCGATCCAGGACTGGTTCTACTCCGAGATCGAGCAACGCAGTGAGGGGCGTATCGTGTTCGACCGGCTCGCCCCCAACTCGCTGTGCCCGGCGGTGGAGATCGTCGAGTGCATCCGCGACGGCCGCGCCGACGTGGGCAGTTCGACCCCGGACTACACACCGCAGTACTTCCCGGACGCTGCCGTCATCGGGATCCCGTTCACCGGGCAGAATGCTGAGGCCATCATGACGGCGCTGTATCAGGTCCACGAGGAGTTCCCCGAGGCGCAGGGACTCTACGAGAGCATCGGACTGAAGCCCGTGGCCACATGGCCCGTCGGCAAGATGCTCATTGGAACGAAGATCCCGGTTACCGAGACCGGTGATCTCTCCGGGTTGCGCATCCGGGTCACCGGCGAGGGCCCGCAGGCCGCGTTCGGCTCCGTCGGAGCCAATCCCGTTGCGCTGCCCGCTTCCGAGGCCTACGAGGCTGCGAACACCGGAGTGATCGATGGCGTCGGCTTCGCGATGGACGGGCCCGTCAACTTCGGACTGATGGAAGTGCTGGGCTACTGGACTGATCCGGGAATCGGCCACTACTCGTCGAACGCACTCTGGTTCAACGCTGCTTCGTTCGACCGCCTGCCGAGCGATCTGCAGCAGATCATCGAGGACGTCCGGGTCGAGCTCAACGAGGGCGCCGGGATCGCCGCCGCCGCCGCAATCCAGGCGGAGCAGTGCGATGCCATGCTCGACTCGCCAGATGTCGCCGCTTTTGACGCATGGTCGCCGGAGAACACCCAGACGTGGAGCGATCTGCTCGGCGACGACTCGAAGGATCGCTGGATCGAGACGGCCAAGGCCGCCGGCCTGACCGAGGCAGAAGCCTATCTGGACCGGTACCTGACTCTGCTCGAGGAGGCCGAGTCGACCTCTGCCGCAGATCCGGTTGCCGACTGCGTCGATCGATTCTCTGCGCGTTGACGGGACTTCGGTGAGCGACCTCGCCCTACAGTCCCGAGGCAGCCGGTTCTTCCTCGGACAGATTGAGATCCTCGGGATCATCTCGGCATCGGCGATCGTGGTGCTGATGCTCGCAACGGTCACCGACGTGACCGTGCGCTGGATCACGAGCGCGAGCGTGCCGGGCATGTTCGAGATCGCCGAGAGCGCTCTAGTGGTGGCGGTCTTCTTCGGTCTGCCCTGGGCCGCGCTCCGGGGCGAGCACGTCAGCGTCTCGCTCCTCACCGACCGGCTCACCGGGCGCTGGAGCCGGATCGTGAACGTCGTCATGTGGGTGCTGTGCGTCGTGACTCTGGCATGGCTGACATACGCGACCATCGGTCGCGCAATCGAGTCGTCGATGATGCGCGAAGCGCGGTTCGGGCTGATCCAATGGCCGCTCTACCCGCTGCGATGGATCATCGCGTTCGGACTCGCCCAATGGCTGGTCCTCGCGCTGGTCAACCTCGCGAGGGTCGTGAGGGGCCGCCGCGCATACGGAGACATCCCCTAGCCGGGAACGGAGATCCCATGAACTGTCAACGACGCATCGTCAGGCGGGAGATGCCGTGCTGATCACTCTCGTTGTGCTCCTCGCCGTGGCGCTGCTGCTCGTGCTCCTCGCCGTGAGGATGCCGGTCGCCCTCGCCCTCGCCCTCTCCGGCGGGATCGGCCTCGTGCTGCTGCACGGTTTCGGCTACGGCACGAACGTCCTCCGATCGGTGCCGTTCTCCTCGACCGCATCGTTCTCGCTGACCATCATCCCGATGTTCATCCTGATGGGCATGCTCGCGATGCGGGCGAGGATCGCGGAGCAGGTCTTCGCGATCGCCAATCGCGCCGTGCGGAGGCTCCCGGGAGGATTGGGAGTCGCGACCGTGATGGCATGCGCGGGCTTTTCGGCCGTGTCGGGTTCGAGCATCGGCACAGCGGCGACCATGTCGAAGCTGTCCGTCAGCGAGATGCGCGCCTACGGGTATCCACCCGCTCTGGCGACCGGAATCGTCGCGATTGCGGGAACCCTCGGCGTCATCATCCCGCCGAGCACCTTCCTCGTGCTCTACGCCATCATGACCGGCGTCTCCGTCTCGAAGATGCTCGCCGCGGGAATCATCCCCGGCCTCATCTCCGCGCTCGGCTACATCATCTACATCATCGTCGTGGGCCACCGGCGGATCGACCGCAGTGCCGCCACCCTCCGAGAGGAGGTCGCGGTCGCGCATTCCCAGGCGGCCGCAGCCACACGGAAGGATTCGTCCCGTGGAGCCGGCGCGGCGCCGACGCCGCGCGATGGCAGCGTCTTGACCGCGACGGCATCGACGTCCGGTGCGGATCGCCGCGCCGCCGGGAGGCTGCCGTGGCGAGGGCTCGTGTGGCTCGCCGTCATCTTCGCAATCATCGTGGGCGGCATCTTCTCCGGAGTGTTCACCTCGATCGAATCCGCGGCGATCGCGGCATTCGTCGCCGTACTGATCCTCGGCTTCGAGTCGCGGCGGGACGGCTTGCGCGTGTTCTGGGACCGCCTCAAGGGCGCCTTGCTCGACACGGCCCAGACGACCTCGATGGTGTTCATGATCCTGCTCGGATCCAGCATCCTCTCGACATTCCTCATCGCAGCGCACGTGCCGGATGCGATCACGGCGTGGGTGGCCGAGCTCAATGCTCCCCCGCTCGTGATCATGGCGCTGCTGCTCCTGCTGCTCCTGCCGCTCGGGACCGCGCTCGACGAGATCTCGGTGCTGATCATCACAGTGCCGATCCTCTATCCGGTCGCGATGGAACTCGGATTCGACGGGATCTGGCTCGGTGTCATGATCGTCAAGCTCACCGCCATCGGCATGGTGACGCCACCAGTCGGCATGACTTGCTTCGTCGTCTCCGGAACCTCGGGGGTGAAGATCGAGACCGTGTTCAAGGGAGTGCTTCCCCTGATGATCATGGATCTGATCGTGTCGGCGGTGCTCTTCCTCGTGCCGGCGATCACCCTGTTCCTACCGTCGCTCGCGCAGCGGTAGCCGCCGAGAGACCAGCGGTCGGTCATCCCCCCGGCGTACTGACGCCGAAGGCCGCCGCGGACATTCGCGGGCTGGAAGCCGCCCTGCCGCGGATCACCGACACCAGCGGCGACAGGTTCCGCATCACGCTCGGCACCCGCGACTATGACTCCCGCTCCGAAGCCGCCCATGCCCTCGCCGCATGGATGGGCGACTCCGGCCTGAAATGGCTGCCGCGGTACGGGCACAAGGATTTCGGAATCATCGGCCGCATCTCAGGCTTCGCCATCCACGTCGAGGCCCGCTCCGGGCTCGCCGCCCTCGATGTGACCGTCTCCCTGCCCGAGGTGCCCCGCTCAGGATTCACGCTGCCAAAGGAGTCGTTCCTGGACGCCGGGCTGGGGCTTGTGCAACGGATCGAGAACCGCGTCAGCGGCATCCCCTCGCTTCTCGACCAGGCCCGCGAAGACCTGGAAGAAGCCGAGCAGACCGTCGCCGACACCCGGCAGCGCCTCGGCCAGCCCTTCCGCCACGCACAGACCCTTGCCGACGCCGAGGAAGACCTCGCCCGCGTCGAGTCCCAGCTCGCCGCGATGCAGGACGAACCGGCACCCGAACCCGCCGCGCCAGAGTCCGAGCGCGTCGAGCTGACCATCGAAGCAGTGTGAATCGCCCCGGGTTTGATGGAGGGCTTGATTCCCCGAGAGGATCAAGTCATGCCAGCACCGAGGAAGTATCCGCCGGAGCTTCGTGAGCGTGCGATGCGGCTTGTTGCCGAGGCCAGGAAGGAAGATCCGGAGCTGTCGCTGAACGCAGCGGTAGTGCGGATCGGGCAACGTGTCGGGGTCAACGCCGACACGCTGCGTGGCTGGTGCAAGCAAGCCGCGATCGACGCGGGCGAGCCTCCGGGAACGACCACGAGCGATGCGCAGCGCATCAAGACGCTCGAGGCCGAGGTCCGCGAACTCAAGCGCGCCAACGAGATTCTGTTGGCGGCCTCGTCGTTCTTCGCGCGGGAGCTCGGCCCGCGACTGCCGTGGTGATTCAGTTCATCGACGATCATCGTGCCCGGTTCGGGGTCGAGCCGATCTGCCGAGTGCTCACTGAGCACGAGGTGAAGATCGCCCCGTCTGGCTACTACGCGTTCAAGAAGCGACCTGCCTCCGTCAGGGCCTTCGCTGACGCGGAGTTGGTGATCCAGATTGAGCGGGTGTTCTGGGACCGCAACCTCGGTCGCGGCATCAGTGGCGCGAGGAAGATCTGGCGACTGCTGCGCCGCGAAGGCGTCGTCGTGGCCCGGTGCACGGTCGAACGACAGATGCGCCAGCAAGGGCTTCGCGGGATCCGTCGCGGCAGGCAGTTCATCACCACCAAGGCCGACAACACTGCCGTCCGGCCGGCCGACCACGTGCAACGCTGCTTTCGCGCGGACCGGCCGAACGAGCTCTGGGTCGTGGACTTCACGTATGTGCCGACGTGGTCGGGCATGGCATTCACCGCTTTCGTCACCGACGTGTTCTCGCGGAGGATCGTGGGCTGGCGGACCATGAACCGAATGCCAACCGAGCTGCCGCTGGACGCCCTTGAGATGGCACTCTGGGTCCGGGGGCGAGCCGGCGAAGACGTCACCGGCGTCGTCCAAAACTCCGATGCCGGAGCGCAATACACCGCGATTCGCTACGCCGAGCGACTCGCTGACGTCGGCGCGATCGCGTCGATCGGGACCGTCGGCGACAGCTATGACAATGCCCTCGCCGAGAGCGTCGTCGGGCTCTACAAGACCGAGTGCGTGAAGATCGACGGCCCGTTCCGGACCACCGATGAGCTCGAGCTCGCGACGCTCTCCTGGGTGCACTGGTTCAACGAACACCGGCTGCACTCCTCGATCGACTACCTCACCCCGATCGAGAAGGAGAACGAGAACTACCGTGAGAACAACTCCCAGAGCCGACCGGCCCTGGGAAAACTCGCCCTCCACTAAACCCGGGGCGATTCACGGTGTCGCCTCCGGCCTGTTCTACCGCGAGTTCACCAAGATCAATGGCTTCCCCGAGGGCGAGTTCACGCAGCTCGGGCTCGCCCACACGCATCTGCTCACGCTCGGGTTCATCGTGTTGCTGATCGTGCTCGCCCTCGAGAAGGTCTTCACGATCTCGCGCAGCCCGAGGCTCTTCCCCTGGTTCTTCTGGCTCTACAACGCCGGCGTGATCCTCACCTCAGGGATGCTCATCTGGCACGGCAGCCTCACGGTCCTCGGGCAGGAGTCGAGCGCGATCGCGGGCGTCGCCGGTCTGGGCCACATCCTCATCACCGCGGTCATGATCGTGTTCTTCGTCGCGCTGCGCCGAGCCGTGGTCGCGCGCACAACCGCACCTGCGGAAACCGCAGCGGCTTGAGTACGGCTGCCGCACCGACCGCCCAGGAGCGCCCGCCCACCCGGCGGGAATGGCTCGGTCTCGCCGTCCTGTCCATCGGGCTCGGACTCATCGTGCTCGACGGCACGATCGTCGGAGTCGCGCTGCCTGCCATCATCGACGACCTCGGCCTCAACTTCACCGACGCGCAATGGGTCAACAGTCTCTACGCCGTCGTGCTGGCCGCCCTGCTGCTGTCCGCCGGGAGTCTCGCGGACCGCTGGGGGCGCAAGCGCCTCTTCCTCGTCGGTCTGGTCGTGTTCATCGCGGGCAGTGTGCTCGCGTCTGCTGCGGGGACGGCGGAAGTGCTGATCGGGGCGCGCGCGGTGCAGGCGGTCGGGGCGGCGTTGATCATGCCCTCCACCCTCTCCACCGTCAACGCCGTGTTCCGGGGCAAGTACCGGGCCGCGGCGTTCGGGGTGTGGGGTGCCGTGATCTCCGGTGCCGCCGCCATCGGTCCGCTCGCCGGCGGCGCGCTCACCCAGTGGGCTTCGTGGCACTGGATCTTCCTGGTGAACCTCCCGCTCGGTGCCCTCGTGTTCGTCGCCGCCATCATGACGGTCACCGAGACCCGGGGCGAGAAGCAGCGCCCCGGCGCCGACGTCGACGGCGCACTGCTCAGCGCGATCGGATTCGGCGCACTCGTCTTCGCCGTCATCGAAGGCCCTGACCTCGGTTGGTGGACGCCAAAGCGTGACCTCACGATCCTCGGCTGGGTGTGGCCGAACGACGCGGCGATCTCGGCCGTGCCCGTCGCCCTCGCGATCGCCGCGGTCGCGCTCGTCCTGTTCGTGATCTGGGAACGACATCGCGAGAAGGTGCGGCGCGCCGCCCTCCTAGACCTCGGCCTGTTCTCGTTCCCAACGTTCTCCTGGGGCAACCTCACCGCTGCGATGGTCGCCGTAGGAGAGTTCGCGATCATCTTCGTGCTCCCGCTCTACCTCATCAACGCCCTCGGCCTGGACGTCATGGGGGCGGGACTCGTCCTCGCCGCGATGGCGATCGGCGCGTTCGCATCCGGCGCATCGGCCCGGCATTTCGCCGCGAAGTTCGGCTCCCCCGGAACGGTGCTCATCGGCCTGGGACTCGAAGTCGGCGGCGTCCTCGCCCTCGCCCTGCTCATGGGGCCCGCGAGTCCCGGGTGGCTCATCGCGATCCCGCTCACCGTCTACGGCCTCGGCCTCGGCCTCGCCTCCGCACAGCTCACGGGCACCGTGCTACGCGATATCCCGGTCGATGTGTCGGGCCAAGGCTCGGCGACCCAGAGCACCGTGCGGCAGATCGGCTCCGCCCTCGGCACCGCATTCGCCGGAGCGACGCTCTCGATCGCCCTCGCGATCACGCTCCCCGCGGCCCTCAACGACGCGGGAATCGCCGACTCGGAGGCCGATTCGCTCGCCGACGCCACCCGCCAATCGGCGGGCAGCACGATCATGCAGCTCCGCGAACAGGGAATCCACAGCAGTCTCGGGGATCAGACGGCGACAGCTGTCGACGCCCTCACGATCGGGTTCGCCGATGCGACCCGCTGGGCGCTGCTGATCGCGACCGGTTTCCTCGCGCTCGGATTCATCGGTGCCCTGCGCCTTCGCCGGGCATCGGTGTCGACCCCCATCGACTCGGCAGGTGACTCGAAGACGTCACGTTGATGGCCGCGACTGGAGTTCTCGGCGGTCGGGCAGCCGCCTCATGCGTGGATCTGGGTGCGCAGGCGATCGATTCGGGCCTGCAGCTGCGCGACACTTGCGCGGGACACCTCCGGGCCGCCGCACACGCGACGCAACTCGGCGTGGATATGGCCGTGCGGCTGCCCCGTGCGCTTGGAGTGCAGGCCGACGAGCGAGTGCAGCAGGCTGCGCTGCTCGGCGAGCGTGCGGTAGAGGGCCTGCGGGCGCTCCGCCGGGTGCGCCTCGGCACGGCGACTCTGGCGGGTCTGGCGATGGCGTAGCGCCTCGCGAAGCTCCTCGGGCGAGAGGATCGCGGGCACGGAGAGGAAGTCGAGCTCGTCGTCGCTGCCGGTGAACGCGGCGAAGCCGAACTCGTCGCCGTCGTAGACGACCCGCCCGAAGTCCGCGCTCGACGCGAGCGCCTGCCACTCGAACTCGTCGACGAGCGCCTCCGAGGCCCGGTCCTCGCTGTTCGCCGCTTCGAGCAGCCCCTCCTCGAAGCCGTCGGCATCGCGCGGCGCGCCGAGCACGTGGTCGCGCTCGCGCTCGATCGCCGTCGCGAGCTCGAGCAGCTGCGGGACGGATGGCAGGAAGATCGACGCGGTCTCGCCGCGACGGCGGGCCCGTACGAAGCGCCCGACGGCCTGCGCGAAGTAGAGCGGGGTCGCGGCGCTCGTCGCGTAGACGCCGACCGCCAGACGCGGCACGTCGACGCCCTCGGAGACCATCCGCACGGCGACGAGCCAGCGCTGCTCCCCCGTCGCGAACTCCTCGATCCGGGCGGACGCCGCCGGATCGTCCGAGAGCACGACGATCGGCGCGCTGCCGGTGATCGCGGTCAGGATCTCGGCATATGCGCGTGCGGCGCGGTGATCGGTCGCAATGACGAGCCCGCCCGCGTCGGGGACGGCATGCCGCACATGGTCGAGCCGCCGGTCGGCGGCCTGCAGTACAGCGCGGATCCAGTCGCCGCCGGGGTCGAGCGCGGTGCGCCACGCCTGCGAGGTGACGTCGCGGGTGTCCGGCTGTCCGAGCCGCGCCTCCATCTCCTCGCCCGCGCGCGTGCGCCATCGCATGCCGCCCTCGTAGGCGAGGAAGACGACGGGGCGCACGACGCCGTCCTGCAGCGCGCGGCCGTATCCGTAGCGGTAGTCGGTCATGCTCATGCGCGAGCCGTCGGCCGCGGGCGCGTACTCGACGAACGGGATCTGCGCGTCGTCGCTGCGAAACGGGGTGCCGGTGAGCGAGAGCCGCCGCTCGGCCGTCGCGAAGGCCTCGCGGACCGCATCGCCCCAGCTCAGCGCGTCCCCCCCATGGTGCACCTCGTCGAGGATCACGAGAGTCCGGCCCGAGTCGGTGATACGCCGGTGCAGCGCCGCGTCCGCGGCGACCTGCGCATACGTGACGGCCATGCCGTGGAAGCGCCGGCCACCCCAGCCCTCGCCGTTGCGGTACATGGGGTCGAGGCGCACGCCACCGCGGGCGCCCGCATCGGCCCACTGCCGCTTCAGGTGCTCGGTCGGCGCCACGACGGTGATGCGGTCGACCGTGCCGCGCTCGAGCAGCTCGGCGGCGAGGCGCAGCGCGAACGTGGTCTTGCCGGCACCCGGTGTCGCGGCGGCGAGGAAGTCACGCGGACCCGCGCCGTCACCGCGTCGGAAGTACTCGGCGAGCGCCTCCTCCTGCCAGGCGCGCAGCCGTCCGGCGGTGCCCCACGGCGCGCGCTCGGGATAGGCCGGCGTCAGGCCGCGTTCGGGGATCATGCTCATTCGATCGTACCGACGCCCACCGACGCGGATCGCCGCAGGGGCCTGAAGCGTGGTGCTCAGCGGGACTCGTAGAAGCCGCGCTCGAAGACCTGGCGGGCGAGCCGCGTCGCGCGCAGGTAGTCCTCCTCGAGCTGCGCGGCCGAGCCCGGCGGGTAGCCGAGCAGCCGCGCGACGCCCTCGAGGTCGCGCCGGTCCGTCGGCAACAGGTCGGTCGTGCGATTGAGCCACAACGTCATGGCGGAGCGAGCCCGCGAGGCGAGCAGCCACGCCTCCCGCAGTCGTGCGGCGTCGGGCGGTGTGATGAGCCCGGCGTCCTGCGCTGCCTCGAGTGCGTCGAGCGTCGAGGTGGTCTGCAACGCCGGGACGCGCGCCGCGTGCCGCAGCTGGATGAGCTGCACGAGCCATTCGACGTCGGAGATCGACCCGCGCCCCAGCTTGAGGTGGCGCTTGGGGTCCGCTCCCTGCGGGAGCCGCTCCGCTTCGACGCGCGCCTTGATGCGCTTGATCTCACGGATGTCCTGCTCGGCGGGCGCCTCGGGGTAGCGGACGGACGCGATGAGCTCGGTGAACTCCTCGAGCAGCCCGGCATCGCCGGCGACGACCTGCGCCCGCAGCAGTGCCTGCGCCTCCCAGGACACGGCCCAGCGCGCGTAGTAGGCGCGATACGAGTCGACGGTGCGCACGATCGCGCCGTTCTTGCCCTCGGGCCGCAGGTCGATGTCGAGGTCGAGCGGGAGGCGCACGTCCTCGGTCAGGCGCTTCAGTTCCCGCACGATGCGCTCGCCGCGGGCGAGGGCCGCGTCGCCCGCGCCGGCGTCGCGCAGCACATACATGACGTCGGCGTCCGAGCCGAGTCCGAGCTCGCGACCGCCGTAGCGTCCCATCGCGACGATCCCGAACTCGATGCCGTCGTCCGGCTGGTGCGCGAACGCGAGCGCGCCCTGCAGCACCGTCGTGTTGACGTCGGCGAGCGCCGGCCCGAGCTCGCGGATGTCGAGGAGCCCGAGCATGGAGCCGATCGCGAGGCGCAGCACCTCGCGGCGGCGCAGTTGCCGCAGTGCCCGCATCGCCGACGCCTCGTCGTCCCGGTAGCGCGCCGTGACCGCCTCCTGCTCCTCCAGGAGCGCCGCAAGCGGGCGGGCGCGCAAGTCCTCGTCGGACTCGAGCCACGCCGCCGCCTCCGGGATGCGCTCGAACAGGCTCTGCACGAACCTCGAACCGCTCAGCACCTCGGTGAGCCGCTGGGCGACCCCGGACGAGTCGCGCAGCAGGCGCAGATACCAGTACTCCTCGCCGAGCTTCTCCGAGATCCGGCGGAATGCGAGCAGCCCGCCATCCGGGTCGGCGCCGTCGGCGAGCCAGCGCAGCAGCACGGGCAGCAGCGTGCGCTGGATCTGGGCACGTCGGCTCAGCCCGCTCGTCAGCGCGCCGATGTGCGCGAGCGCGCCCTTGGGGTCGCGGAAGCCGATCGCGGCGAGGCGCGCGATCGCCTGCTCGCTCGTGAGCGCGAGGTCGCTGTCGGGGAGGGCCGCGACGGCGGACAGCAGCGGGCGATAGAAGAGCCGCTCGTGGAGCGTGCGCACCCGCGCCTTGACGCCCTGCCAGCGCTCGCGCATCTCGTCGGCGTTGGCGGCGAGGCCGGAAGCACGGGCGAGGATGCGCAGGCCCGCCTCGTCGGTCGGCATGAGGTGGGTGCGCCGCAGCTGCCGCAGCTGCAGCCGGTGCTCCAGGAGCCGCAGGAAGCGGTACTGCTCGGCGAACTCGGTCGCCTCCGCGCGTCCGATGTAGCCGTGCTCGACGAGCCGGTGGAGCGCCGGGATCGTGCCGCGCACCCGCACCTCCGCGTCGGTGATGCCGTGCACGAGCTGCAGCAGCTGGACCGTGAACTCGATGTCGCGCAGTCCCCCGGGTCCTAGCTTCAGCTGGACGTCGACCTGCTCGGCCGGGATGTGCTCCGTCACCCGACCGCGCATCCGTTGCACCGACTCGACGAAGTTGGCCCGACCCGCCGACGACCACACGAGCGGCGCGACGGCCTCGGTGTAGCGGCGACCGAGCTCGACGTCCCCCGCGAGCGGCCGAGCCTTGAGGAGCGCCTGGAACTCCCAGTCCTTCGCCCAGCGCTCGTAGTAGGCGATGTGGGACTCGAGCGTGCGCACGAGCGCACCGTCCTTGCCCTCCGGCCGCAGGTTCGCGTCGACCTCCCACAGGCCCGGCTCGACCGCGAGCTCCATGATCCCGCGCGTCGTCAGCATCGCGAGCCGCGTGGCGACCTCGATCGCTCGGTGCTCCTCGATCGTCGCGTCGCCGCCGCCGACGAAGATGACGTCGACGTCGCTGAGGTAGTTGAGCTCGCGGCCACCCGCCTTGCCCATGCCGATGATCGCGAGCCGGGTCGCCGCGATCTCCTCCGCGGGGAACGGCGCGTCGCGACGCGCGATCGCGAGCGACGCGTCGAGCGCCGCCCCCGCGAGGTCGGACAGTCCCGCCGCGACCTGCTCGACCGCGCGCTGCCCATCGGGCTGGCCGAGGTCCCACGCCGCGAGACGCGCGAGCTGGCGGCGATATTCGATGCGCAGTGCCACGCGGGCGGGCTCGCCGCCGAGCCCGCCGATCCGGGCGGTCAGCTCGGCGTGCGCGGCCCGCTGCTCGAGCGGCGGCGTGACCGGCTCGAGCAGGCAGTCGAGCTCGCCGGGATGGCGGTGGAAGAACGCCGCGAGGCCCTCCGATGCCCCGAGCACGCGCACGAGATGCCCGGCCGCGACCTCGTCATCGAGGATGCGGCCGGTCGCCGCCGGATCGCGTTCTCGCAGGCGCAGCAGGCGCGACAGCGCCTCGTCGGGGTCAGCCGCCGCTGACAGCAGCTCGATCGCGTCGGGCCTCGCGAGCTGCTGGAGGCGCTCGCTCGCGCGCCCGAGGTCGGCGAAGCCGAGGCGCGCGAGCTCGGTGAGCGAAGCGGGCCGCTGATCCGCACCCGGACGCCTCGGCGCGTTCACGACCGTCCCCCCTGGATCAGAGGATGCGGAGGTTGCGCTCGAGCTCGAACGGCGTCACCTGGGACCGGTACGCGGCCCACTCCTGGCGCTTGTTGAGCAGGACGTAGTTGTAGACCTGCTCGCCCAGCGTCTCCGCGACGAGCTCGGAGTCCTCCATGAGCGACACCGCCTGGTCGAGGCTCGACGGCAGCTGCTCGTAGCCGAGCGCGCGGCGCTCCGACTCGGTCAGCTCCCACGGGTTCATCTCGGCCTCGGCGGGTAGCTCGTAGCCCTCCTCGATGCCCTTGAGCCCCGCGGCGAGCAGCAGCGAGTAGGCGAGGTACGGGTTCGCGGCGGAGTCGATCGCGCGGTACTCCACTCGCGCCGCCTGGCCCTTGCCCGGCTTGTAGAGCGGGACGCGCACGAGCGCGGCCCGGTTGTTGTGTCCCCACGTCACATAGCCGGGCGCCTCGTCGCCGCCCCAGAGGCGCTTGTACGAGTTGACGAACTGGTTCGTCACCGCCGTGATCTCGGGCGCATGCCGCAGCAGGCCCGCGATGAACTGCCGACCGACCGCGGAGAGCTGGTAGTGGCCTGCCGGGTCGTAGAACGCGTTCGCGTCGCCCTCGAAGAGGCTCATGTGCGTGTGCATGCCGCTGCCGGGCTGGTCGCTGAACGGCTTCGGCATGAACGTCGCGTAGACGCCCTGCTCGATCGCCACCTCCTTGATGACGGTGCGGAACGTCATGATGTTGTCCGCGGTCGTCAGCGCGTCCGCGTAGCGCAGGTCGATCTCGTTCTGTCCCGGACCCGCCTCGTGGTGGCTGAACTCGACCGAGATCCCGATGTCCTCGAGCATGCGCACGGAGCGCCGCCGGAAGTCGTGGGCCGTGCCGCCCGGGACGTTGTCGAAGAAGCCGGCCGTGTCGACCGGGATCGGCGTGCCGTCGGGACCGAGCTGCGGGCTCTTCAGGAGATAGAACTCGACCTCGGGATGCGTGTAGAACGCGAAGCCACGATCGGCCGCCTTCGCGAGCGAGCGCTTGAGGACGTGGCGGGGGTCGGACGCCGATGCGTGCCCGTCGGGCGTCATGACGTCGCAGAACATGCGCGCGGTCGGATCGACCTCCCCGCGCCAGGGCAGGATCTGGAACGTCGTCGGGTCGGGGAACGCGAGCATGTCGGCCTCGTAGGCCCGCGTGAAGCCCTCGATCGCCGAGCCGTCGAAGCCGAGGCCCTCCGCGAAGGCGCCCTCGATCTCGGCGGGCGCGACCGCGACCGACTTGAGGGTGCCGACGACGTCGGTGAACCAGAGGCGGATGAACTTGACGCCCCGCTCCTCGATCGTTCTGAGGACGAAGTCGCGCTGCTTATCCACGGAGCTCACGGTCCTAGGCTAGCGACTGTGACCGACCTGCGCCTGGCCCTCGCACAGACGAATCCGATCGTCGGCGACATCGCCGGCAACGCGGATCGCATCGTCGCCGCCGCGCGTGAGGCTGTCGCCGCCGGCGCGGACCTGCTCGCGACCGGCGAGATGGCGCTGAGCGGTTATCCGATCGAGGATCTCGCAGCCGAGCCCGCGTTCCTGCGGGCGGCGAGCGCCGGCGTGCGCGCGCTCGCCGAGCGGCTCGAGGCGGAGGGGCTCGGCGCGCTCCCCGTCGTCGTCGGACACCCCGACGGCCCCACCGAGCCGGGGGCGCACGGCGGTGGCAGCGCGCCGACCGCGATCGCCCGCAACTGCGCCTCGGTGCTGCTCGGCGGGCGCATCGTGGGCCAGTACGTCAAGCACCACCTGCCGAACTACGGCGTATTCGACGAGTACCGCAACTTCGTCCCGGGCGACGAGCCGCTCGTCATCACGATTCCCGCGCGATCCGAGGGCGCGGGCACCCGCGTCGCGATCATCATCTGCGAGGACCTCTGGCTCGACGCCGGTCCCGTCGCGCAGGTCCGCGAGTCCGCGGCCGACGTGCTCCTCGTCCTCAACGCGTCGCCGTTCGAGCGCGACAAGGACGAGGTGCGCCTCCCCCTCGCCGCGCGGCGCGCACGCGAGATCGGCGCGAGCGTCGCCTACGTCAACATCGTCGGCGGTCAGGACGATCTCGTCTTCGACGGCGACTCGTTCGTCGTCGCCCCGGACGGCGAGCTCATCGCCCGCGCGCCCCAGTTCGCCGAGCACGTGCTCATCGCCGACCTGTCGGCAACGGCGAGCGGTGTCCAGAACGCGATCGCCGAGCTCCCGAGTGACGAGGAGCAGATCTGGAACGCGCTCGTCACCGGGCTTCGCGACTACGTCGAGAAGAACGGCTTCCGCTCGGTCGTGCTCGGGCTCTCCGGCGGCATCGACTCCGCGGTCTGCGCCGCGCTCGCGGCCGACGCGATCGGGGGCGACCGCGTGTACGGGGTGTCGATGCCGTCGCGCTGGTCGTCGGGACACTCGCGTTCTGACGCCGACGACCTCGCCGCGCGGATCGGCCTCCACTACGAGACCGAGCCGATCGCCGACCTCGTCGCGCCGTTCGAGCACCAGCTCCGCCTGGAGGGCGTCGCCGCGGAGAACGTCCAGGCGCGCGCCCGCGGCGTCATCCTGATGGCGAAGTCGAACCAGCACGGCCACCTCGTGCTCACGACCGGCAACAAGACGGAGCTCTCCGTCGGCTACTCCACGATCTACGGCGACTCCGCGGGGGGCTTCGCGCCGATCAAGGACGTCCCGAAGACGCTCGTGTGGGACCTGGCGCGGTGGCGCAACGCGCACGCCGAGGCGCGGGGCGAGACCCCGCCGATCCCGGAGCACTCGATCTCCAAGCCCCCTTCGGCAGAGCTGCGCCCCGACCAGGTCGATCAGGACACGCTGCCGCCGTACGACGTGCTCGATCCGCTGCTCGACGCGTACGTGAGCCGTCGGCTCGGCCGGCCCGAGCTCGTCGACCTCGGCTTCGACGCGGAGACCGTCGACTTCGTCGCGGGGCTCGTCGATCGGGCGGAGTGGAAGCGGCGCCAGGGCGCGATCGGTCCGAAGATCAGCGGCATGGCGTTCGGCCGCGACCGCCGCCTCCCCATCACCGTCCGCCGCACAACCTCCTAGGCTGAACGCATGGCAGATGCGAGCGACGCGCCCAAGCGCGTACGCACCCGACACTTCCGACAGGCCAAGGAGCAGGGCATCCGGATCACCGGGCTCACCTCCTATGACGCGAACTCCGCGTCGATCTTCGACGAGGCAGGCATCGATTTCCTGCTCGTCGGGGACTCGGCGGGCCAGACCGTCCTCGGCTACGACACGACGCTGCCGGTCACGGTCGACGAGCTCATCCCGCTCACCCGCGCGGTCGCCCACGCCGCCCAGCGCGCCCTCGTCATCGCCGACATGCCGTTCGGGTCATACGAATCGGGACCCGATCACGCACTGGAGACCGCCTTCCGCTTCATGAAGGAGACGGGCGCGCACGCGGTCAAGCTCGAGGGCGGCGTCCGCTCGGCCGAGCAGATCCGGCGCATCGTGTCGGCCGGCATCCCCGTCATGGCGCACATCGGCTTCACGCCGCAGTCCGAGCACGGGCTCGGCGGGCACGTCATCCAGGGGCGCGGCGAGGCCGCCGAGCGCCTGCTCGCCGACGCGCACGCGGTCGAGGCGGCCGGCGCCTTCGCGGTCGTGCTCGAGATGGTGCCGTCCGCCGTCGCGGCGCGGGTGACGGCCGAGCTCAGCATTCCGACGATCTCGGTCGGCGCCGGCCCCGACTGCGACGGTCAGCTCATGGTCTGGACGGACTGGGCGGGACTCTCGAAGGGTCGCGTCCCGAAGTTCGTCAAGCAGTACACGGACCTGCGCTCCATCCTCCTCGGCGCGGCCCGGCAGTACGCGGCTGAAGTGGCTTCAGGCGCGTACCCCGGGCCGGAGCACGAGTACGAGGACTAGATCGCGTCGGACGTGAAGGGGTAGTCGGTGTACCCCTCGGCACCGACGCCGTAGAAGAGGTGGGGCCGCAGCTCGTTGAGCTCGAGACCCTCCTTCATCCGGTGCACGAGGTCGGGGTTGCCGATGAAGTTCGCGCCGATCGCGATCATGTCGGCGACCGGTCGGCCGAGCGCCGGCACGACCTCGTCGAGCAGCGGCAAGTCAGTCGCGTCGGTGCGACGCGGCGTCGTCCACGGCTTGAGGATGAGCGTGCCCGGCCAGGCGCCGCGGATCGCCTCGGTCAGTCCGCGCAGCTCGGGGCCCTCGTTGACGTGCAGGTACGCCATGCCGATCGGCGCAAGCGCCTCCACGAGCGCGAGGTAGAGGTCCTCGAGCTCGCTCTCCTGGATGGAGTGGAGCGGGTTGCCGGGCGAGACGCGCATGCCGACGCGGTTCGCGCCGATCGCCTCCGCCGCCGCCTCGGCAGACGCGACGGCGAAGCGGATGCGGCCCTCGATGCTGCCGCCCCACCGGTCGGTGCGGTGGTTCGCGGACGTGGAGAGGAACTGGTGGATGAGGTAGCCGTTCGCACCGTGCAGTTCGACGCCGTCGAAGCCGGCCTCGACCGCGTTGCGGCTCGCGCTCGCGTACTCGCCGATGGCCTGGGCGATGCCGGCCTCGTCGAGCTCATCCGGGATGACGTAGTCGACGGGACCGTCGTGCGTGTAGATCTTGCCCTCCGCGGCGATGGGCGACGGTGCGACGACGTTCGCGTTGCCCTCGTGCAGGAAGGGGCTGCCGATCCGGCCGACGTGCATGAGCTGCGCGAAGATGTGGCCGCCGCCCGCGTGCACCGCGTCGGTCGCGAGGCGCCAGCCTTCGACCTGCTCCGCGTTCCACAGGCCCGGGGTGTCGGGGTAGCCGCGACCGACGTCCGAGGGCGCGACGCCCTCGGTGATGATGAGGCCCGCAGTCGCCCGCTGACCGTAGTACTCGGCCATCATTGCGTTCGGGACGGAGTCGGTGGCGCGGGTCCGAGTCATCGGCGCCATCGCGATGCGATTGCGAAGCTCGGTACCGGCAAGGTCATAGGGGTCGAATGCGACAGTCACGCGTTCGAGGATAGTCGAGCCCGCCGGGCCCCCGATTCAGTCTTCCTCGTCCCGCCATTCGGCCGCGCGCTCTGCGACGATCTCGAGCGCGCGCTCGGCCTCGGCGCGCGTGGCGAAGGGTCCGATCCGCTCGGTCGCGAGCGACTGGGGGCCGACCTCGACCTCACCGGTGCGGTCGTTGTACCAGTACTCGATCTCGGTCCCGGTCCTGGCGGATTCGGCGTCGTGCGCGTGGTCGCTCATGCTCCGAGACTAGAGCCCAGCGTCTAGGCTGGCCAGCATGCCGTGGGATGCCGCAGGACACCTCGTCCCGGGCGTCGTCTCCCCCGCGCGCCACGTCCCCGCGAGCATTCCGCGACCGGAATACGTCGGACGGCCAGGGCCGGCGCCGTACAGCGGCGGCGATGTCTACACGACGGAGGAGATCGAGCGCATCCGCGCGGCGGGACGCATCGCCGCGCAGGCGATCGACGCGGTCGGCGCGGCCATCCGTCCGGGTGTGACGACCGACGAGCTCGACGCGATCGCGCACGAGTTCGTCGTCGCGCACGGCGCCTACCCCTCGACCCTCGGCTACCGCGGCTTCCCGAAGTCCTCGTGCACGAGCCTCAACGAGGTCGTGTGCCACGGCATCCCCGACGACACGGCGCTGCGCGAAGGCGACATCATCAATGTCGACATCACGGCGTACAAGGACGGGATGCACGGCGATCTGAACGCGACGTTCGTCGTCGGCGAGGCCGCGCCGGACGTCGCGGACCTCGTCGAGCGCACCCGCGAAGCGCTCGCGCGCGGCATCAAGGTCGTCGCGCCCGGGAGGCGCGTCAACCTCATCGGGCGAGCGATCGAGTCCTACGCGCGGCGCTTCGGCTACGGCGTCGTGCGCGAGTTCACCGGCCACGGCGTCGGCCGCGCCTTCCACAGCGGCCTCATCGTGCCGCACTACGACGCGGCGCCGGCCCACGACGAGGAGCTCGTGCCCGGGATGGTCTTCACGATCGAGCCCATGCTGACGATCGGGACACCCGAGGACCCGGGCACGACCGCCTGGGACGAGTGGGACGACGACTGGACGATCGTGACCCGCGACCGGCGACTGACGGCGCAGTTCGAGCACACCCTCGTCGTCACCGAGTCCGGGGCCGATATCCTGACGCTGCCCTGACACGGCACAGCCCTGACGCCGAAACGGAGACCCATGACGCACGCACTCGGCATCGACATCGGCGGCACCGGCATCAAGGGTGCCGTCGTCGACACGGCGACGGGCGAGCTCGTCACCGAGCGCTTCAAGCTCCTGACCCCGGAGGGCGGCGAGCCGGGCGCGATGATCGACACCGCGGCGAAGCTCGTCGGCGAGATCCCGGGCACCGACGCCCCGATCCCCGTCGGCATCGCGTTCCCCACGATCGTCAAGAACGGGCTCACGCTCTCCGCGGGAAACATCTCGCACGAGTGGATCGGCCTCGACGGCCGCGCCCTGCTGTCGACCGCGCTCGGCCGTCACGTCGACCTCGTCAACGACGCCGACGCGGCCGGCTACGCGGAGCTGCACTTCGGGGCCGCAAAGGGTGTCGAGGGCCTCGTCATCCTGACCACGCTGGGCACCGGGATCGGCAGCGCATTCATCTACAACGGCGTTCTGGTCCCGAACACCGAGTTCGGTCACCTCGAGATCGACGGCGAGATCGCCGAGGCGCGCGCCTCCTACCGGGCGAAGGAGGCGGACGACCTCGACTGGGCGCACTGGGCGAAGCGGCTGCAGCGCTTCTACACGCACCTCGAGCGCGTCTTCTCCCCCGACCTGTTCATCGTCGGGGGCGGGGTGTCCAAGAACTCGGACGACTTCATGCCGCTGCTCGAGCTGTCGACCCCGATCGTGACGGCCGCGCACCGCAACAACGCCGGGATCCTCGGCGCCGCGGCGATCGCCGCCGCCACGCTCACCTGAGCGCGCGTCGGCCCACAGTGGTGGGGTGAACGGGCCGGCTGATACGCCGGGTTCTGTCAGGGTCTTGCGACCTTGGACGACCATCCATCTCGGTCACACGTTGCCGTGCGACTCCAGCGGCCTACCCGGGGACGGGACGAGCAGCCCCATGGTCCCCTGTCTGGCCTTGCTCCGGGCGAGGCTTGCCTAGCTGACCCGGTCACCCGGGCCACTGGTGGGCTCTTACCCCACCGTTTCACCCTTACCGACTCGGGCCGAAGCCCGCATCGGCGGTCTGCTCTCTGTTGCGCTATCTCGCGGATTGCTCCGGGTGGGTGTTACCCACCGCCCTGCTCTGCGGAGCCCGGACGTTCCTCGGCACCGCCGGTCGAAACCGGCGATGACGCGGCCGTCTTGCCGACCCGTTCACCGCGACCAGGCTAGCGCTCGCACCCCTCTGGCGGTGCCCTATGACCAATGTGGGCCCCTCGATTAGGCGCAAGGCACCGCCAGGCGGGTGCGAGCGACACGGTGATCGCGCGGAGATCGCCCGACACGGCAGGATGTTCGCATGGAGTTCGGGGTGCTCGCCGTCCTGGCCGTCCTCATCGTCGTCGCCGTCTCCGCGTTCTCCTCCAAGCTCGGCGTCGCCGCCCCGATCCTGCTCGTCATCATCGGCATCGGGTGCAGCCTCATCCCCGGCGCGCCCGAGATCGAGATCCCCCCCGAGTGGATTCTCGCGGTCGTGCTGCCGCCGATCCTCTACGCCGCCGCGGTCAACATGCCCGCGATGGACCTGCGCCGCGACGTCGGGGCGATCGGCGCGCTCTCCGTCGTGCTCGTCATCGTCTCCGCGTTCATCTCCGGCACGGTCATCTGGCTGGTGCTGCCCGATCTCAACTTCGCTGCCGCCGTCGCGGTCGGCGCCGTCATCAGCCCGCCCGACGCCGTGGCGGCGACCGCGATCGGCAAACGGCTCGGCCTGCCGCAGCGCCTCGTCACGATTCTCGAGGGCGAGGGGCTCGTCAACGACGCGACCGCGCTCGTGCTCATGCGCTCGTCGGTGGCCGCGATCGCCGGGGCGATCTCGTTCTGGGGCGCGATCGGCGACTTCGCGTACGCGGTCGTCGGCGCGCTCGTCGTCGGCGCCATCATCGGCGGCGTCTCCGTGTGGGTGCGTTCGCGCATCGACCAGCCCGTACTGACGACCGCCATCTCGTTCGTCGTGCCGTTCCTGGCCTACATTCCGGCGGAGGAGCTGGGCGCGTCCGGCGTGCTCTCCGTCGTCGTCGCCGGTCTCGTCACGGGGCACTTCGGCGTGCGCAAGTTCACGGCGCAGGACCGAATAGCCGAGCGCATGAACTGGCGCACCATCCAGTTGCTGTTGGAGAACGGCGTCTTCCTCATCATGGGCTTCGAGCTCATGGCGCTCATCACCGACGTCGTCGACGCGCGCCTCGGCGTATGGGGCGCGATCGGGATCGGCCTGCTTGCGACCGCGGTGCTCCTCGTCGTCCGCGTCGCCTTCGTCGTCCCGCTCATCGCGTGGCTGCGGCTCGGTCAGCGTCGGGCAGAACGCCAGACGGCCCGCCTCTCGTCCGCGCTCAGTCGCCTGGATGGCCTGGATCCGACGCCGGCACACGCAGGCCGTGTGGGGCGCGTCCGGAGCCTCCTGCGGCGTCAGCATGCGGATGCGGCGTTCTTCGCGAGGGAGGGGCTGGACTGGCGCGGCGGCGCGGTGATCGCGTGGTCGGGCATGCGCGGCGTCGTGACGCTCGCCGCAGCGCAGTCCTTGCCGGCGGATGTGCCGTATCGGTCGCAGCTCGTCCTCATCGCGTTCACCGTGGCGTTCGTCACCCTGGTCCTCCAGGGCGGGACGCTGCCCTACCTGATCCGGTTGCTGCGCATCAGCGGCACGTCGGCGCAGGAGGCTCGGCGCGAGCTCGCGCTGCTGACGAGCGAGATCGGCGACACGGTCCGCGAGTTGCTCGACGACCCGACGCTGCGCCGCGAGAACGGCAGCGAGTTCGACCCGCTCATCGTCGCCCACGTGCGCACGACGAGCCTCGCGGTCGGTGAGTCACTGCGCGCGGTCGACGACTGGGAGGCGGGGGCGACGCCGTTGCAGCAGCAGCAGGAGCTGCGGCGGCGCGTCTTCGAGGCGGAGCAGGCCGCGCTACTGGAGGCGCGGGCGAGCGGGATCTACTCGTCGCACGTCATCCAGGCGGTGCAGCAGATGATCGACACGGAGGCGGCCGGACTCCACAACCCGTCCTGAGCAGGCTCAGAGGTCGGCCCGGGCGTCCATCGCGCGGTTCGCGAGCCGGTCAGCCCGGGAGTTGCGCTCCCGCGGGATCCACTCGAACCGCACGGGCGTGCCGTTCAGGGCGGCGCGAGCCTCGGCGGCGAGCTCCGCCATGTCGGGGTGCTTGATCTTCCAGCGCCCGGACATCTGCTCGACGACCAGCTTGGAGTCCATCCGCACGGTGAGCACGGCGTCGGGGTCGATCGCGAGGGCCCGCCGGACGCCGGCGATCATGGCCTTGTACTCGGCGACGTTGTTGGTCGCGACGCCCCCGAAGAGTCCGATCTCCGCGAGCACGTCGCCCGTGACCGCGTCGATCACGACGGCGCCGCTGCCGGACGGTCCCGGGTTGCCCCGGGCGCCGCCGTCGGCCTCGATGATGAGCTCGCGCGTCATCGGGCCGTCACAGGCCCGACTCGGCGGTGCGCACGAGGATCGCTTCGCTCGAGGGGCAGATGAGCACGTCGTCGGGCGCGGCGGCCTTGACCTTCGCGAGCTCGTCGCCCGTGAGGGCGACGCCCGACGCCTCGGAGACGCCGCGGCGCAGCAGCGAGGCGCCGGCGCCGTAGCGGGCGCGCTGGCGTTCGTAGAGCTCGACGAGGTCCGCGGGAAGTCCCGCGACCAGCTCGCCGCGAGCGCCCGCCACCGCGGCCTGCTCGCCGCGGATACGGGCGAGCGCCTCGTCCGTCAGCGCCTGGGCGCCCTCGATCTCCTGCGTCAGGGCGTCGATCCGCGCCTGGAGGGCGGCGACCGCGGCCTCGTGCTCCTCGACGCGCTCCATGACGGCCAGCTCGATCTCCTCGAGGTCGCCGCGGCGCCGGCGCAGCGACTCGATCTCGTGCTCGAAGCCCGTCGCGTCCTTCGCCGAGGTCGAGGCCATCATGCGCTCGGTGTCCTTCGCGATGCGTGCCTCGACGAGCTCGACGTCGGACTCGGTGCGCCGCAGCTCGATGCGGGCGTCCTCCAGCACCCCCGCGGTGGACGCGAGATCAGCGCGCACCGTCGCGCGCTCCGCGGTGAGGGCGTCGAGCGCGGCCCGCTCGGGCAGCTCCCGCTCCTGCTTCGCGAGCTGCACGGTCCGCAGGTCGTATGCCTGCAGCTGCAGGAGGCGCTCCTGTGCACCCGGATCGGCCTTCATGCTTCCTCGCCTCCGCTCAGCACCGCGAAGTCCCAGGGGTCGGTCCGCAGTTCGCTCACCTCGAACTCGACTTCCGGCAGAGCTGCGCGGAGTGCCGCCGCGGCCGTGTCGAGCCACAGCCATTCGCTCGCCCAGTGCGAGACGTCGATCAGTGCGGGGCCGCCGCCGAGCTGCGACTGCTCGCGAGCCTCCTGGGCGGGATGGTGGCGCAGGTCCGCCGTCACGTAGACGTCGGCGGACACCACCGCCGGGTGGGCGAGGTACGCGTCGCCGGCGCCGCCGCAGACGGCGACTCGCCGGACCGGCCGGGCGTAGGAGCCGCTCACGCGCACGCCGCCCGCGGTCGCGGGCAGTGCGGCCGCGACGAGCGAGGCGAATCGTCCGAGCGTCGTCGCCTCGGCGAGCTCGCCGACGCGACCGATGCCGCCGCCGAACGCGTCCGGGTCGATCGGCGCGAGGTGCTGGACGCCGAGCCGCCGCGCGAGCACGCCGCTCGTGCCGTCCTCGACGACGTCCGCGTTCGTGTGGGCGGTCAGGAGCGCGCAGTCGGCTTTGATGAGACGGCTGATCACGGCGCCCTTGTAGCGGTCGGCGGCGACGCTCGTGACGCCGCGCAGCAGCAGCGGGTGGTGCGTCAGGAGCACGTCCGCCCCCGTCTCGACGGCCTCGTCGACCGTGTCGGCGACGGCGTCGACGGCGAGCAGGACGCGCGCGATCGGGGCGCGCGGGTCGCCGCTGACGAGTCCGACGGCATCCCAGTCGTGCGCACCCGCGGCAGGCCAGAGCGCCTCCGCGGCGGCGGCGAGATCGGCGACGGTCGAGGGCATCGCCTCAGTCTAGGCGGGGGCACGGCGGCGGCGATCGAGCAGGCCGACGACGACGACCGCGGCGATGACCAGCGCGAACCCGAACCAGGCGAGCGGCGCGAGGCGCTCGTGCAGCAGCGTCACCGCGAGGATCGTCGCGACGGTCGGCTCCAGGAGCGCGACGGTCGTCGCCGTCGACGCGGACAGGGTGCGCACGCCGATCCCGAACAGCGCGTACGCGATCGCGAGGGGCCCGACCGCGAGGTAGGCGACGAGCAGGATCGACGGTGCCGACGACCACATCGGCGCGCCCCAGATGAGTGCGACCGGGACGAGCGCGACGGCCGCGAGCCCGAACATGCCGCCCATCGCCGGCACCGGTGCGTGTCCTCCCCGGATGACGCGGAGCGACGCATAGGCGTAGACGGCGTAGCCGACACCGCCGACGAGCGCGAGCAGCACGCCCGGGGCGACGAGACCTTCGCCCGCGTCGCCGCCGCCCCCGACGAGCAGCGCGATCCCGACGATCGCGAGGACGGTGCCGATCGTCCAGACGAGGCTCGGTCGCCGGCGTTCGAGGATCCACTCGATGAGAGCGGCGAAGACCGGTCCGCTGCCGAGCGTGACGACGTTCGCGATGGCGACCCCCGTGAGCCGCATCGCGGGATAGACCGTGAGCGGGTAGACGACGACCCCGATCGCGCCGATGAGGAGCCACCAGCGCACACGGCGATCGGCGAGGACGCGCCAGGCTGGCCGTGGTGCCACGAGGAACAGCACGACGCCGCCGAAACCCATGCCCGCCGCACCGATCGCGAACGCCGGCACGTCGACCGGCACGATCATGGCCGCGAGGCCGATGGTGCCCCACAGCGCGGACGCGATCCCGACGGCGACGACCGCGCGAGTCCTCACGGCGGCGCTCGTCACGAGGACGAGGTTAGCGGCGCCCGGCGGTGGGGACGTGAAGCCTCTACGCTGTCGGCTATGGACTGGATCTGGCTCGCATCGATCGGACTCGTCGGCGGCATCATCATCCTCGTGGCTGTCGCCACGATCGCAGCCTTCGCAGCCAAACCGCGCGACTGAGCGGCGCTCACATCGTCACGACGGAGTACGGCACGCGCGGAGCGAGCCGCGCCCGGCCGCCGAGGAAGCCGAGCTCGAGGACGACCGAGTAGCCGGCCAGGCGCCAGCCCGCGCGCTCCACGAGCGTCCGCGCCGCCGCGAGCGTGCCGCCCGTGGCGAGCACGTCGTCGATGAGGATCACCCGGGTGCCGGGCGGGACCTGGTCGACGTGCACCTCGAGGCGGTCGCTGCCGTACTCGAGGTCGTAGTCCTCGCCGTGGGTCGCCGCCGGCAGTTTTCCGGCCTTCCGGATCAGCACGAGCCCGACGCCCGCGCGGGCCGCTGCCGCGGCGGCGAACGGGAAGCCGCGCGCCTCGACACCCGCGACGACGTCGAAGTCGCCCGCGTATGGGGCGACCAGCGCGTCCGCGACGGCGGCGAGCGCGTCGCCGTCCGCGAGGACGGGTGTGAGGTCCTTGAACTCGACGCCGGCGCGCGGATGGTCGGCGACGGTGCGCGTCAGCCTCAGGACGTGCTCGGCCGCGGACGACACGGCCTCAGGGACCCGGCGTGGGGGTCGGCGTCGGCGTCGCGTCGAGCAGCGTCGACTGGCCGCCGGCCGCGAACAGGCCCGGGAACGCGTCGCCGAGGGCGAGCAGGATCGACTGCACGGCGATCGCGAGCAGCAGCAGTCCGAAGACGCGCGTGAGGATGCTCATGCCGGTCTGCTTCAGCAGCTTGGAGACCCACGGTCCGACGAAGAAGATGATCGCGACGAGGGCGCCGACGACGATGCAGATGAGGCTCCCGACGACGTAGTCGAGGACGTCGGTGTAGCTGTGCGCGAACGTGATGGCGAGCGCGATCGCCCCCGGACCCGCGAGCACCGGGATCGCGAGCGGCACGACGACGGGCGACTCCCCCGGCTTGACCGCCACCGGGCCGCCCGGCTTCGCGACGAGCATCGCCCAGCCGATCGTCGCGACGAGCGCGTTGCCCGCGATCTTGAACGCCGTGATGTCGATCCCAAAACCCTGCAGGATGAAGTTTCCGGCGATGAGCGAAATGACGAGGACCGTCGCCACGGCGATGCCCACGAGCACCGCGGTGCGTCGCTGCTGCGCCGGCGTCTGCATGCTCGTGAGCGACAGGAAGATCGGCAGTGTGCCGATCGGATTCGTGATCGTGAAGAGGGCGATCGCCGACGTGATGAGCGTGGGCGCCGCGATCGCCGGATCCATGCCGTGAGCCTAGCGGGATGGATACAGTGGCGGGATGAGCTTGGTGACCGCGGCCGCGCCGCGGTGGCTCTGGCTCGTGCAGCTGCCCGTCGGCATCCTGCTCGCCCTCATCGGCGGCGCGCTCCTGCTGCGGCCCTTCACCGCGGTCGACTGGCTCCTCATCCTGATCGGCATCGGCCTGATCGCGCTCGGCGTCGGCGAGGTCGTCGGCGCGATGCTCGGCCGCAGCTCGACACAGCTGTCCCGCTGGGCCTCCGCGGCGCTCGGCGGCATCGCGATCGCGCTCGGCGTGCTCGTCTTCGCGTGGCCGGGCGCGACCGTCGTCCTGCTTGTCATCGCGCTCGCGATCGTGCTCATCGCCGGCGGCGTCCGCGACCTCGTGCTCGTGTTCATGCCCGGGCAGCCGCAGCGCTGGACCAATGCCCTGTTCGGGCTCGCGGCCCTCGTCATCGCCGTCACGATCCTCGCCTGGCCCGATGTCACGGTCATGGCGATCGGTGTCCTCTTCGGCCTGTGGCTCATCGCGGCGGGCCTGCGGCTCGCCGTCTTCGCCCTCCTGCGGCGCTTCCGGCCGCGACCCGCGGCCACCGCCCGACGCCGCCCCGTGATCCGCGGCGTGCTCAGCGTCGTCGCGTTCTGCGCGGCCCTCGTCATCGCGTTCATCGGCGTCCGCCTGTCCTCGACCGAGATCCCCGACGCGTTCTACACCCCGCCCGCGGAGGTCCCCGCCGAGGCGGGCGTGCTGCTCAGGGCGGAGCCGTTCACGCGCGAGGTGCCGGATGGCGCGCACGCGTGGCGCATCCTGTACACGACGACGGGGCTCGACGACGCGCCCGCCGTCGCGTCCGGGCTCGTGACCGTCCCCGACTCCCCCGGCCCGCATCCGGTGATCGGCTGGACGCACGGCACGACGGGTGTCGCGACGGGGTGCGCGCCGTCACTGCTGCCGCAGCCGTTCACGGCGGGCGCGATGCCGGATCTCGCGGAGGCGATCGCGGCGGGCTGGGCGGTCGTCGCGACCGACTACGTCGGCCTCGGCACCGCCGGCAAGCACCAGTACGTCGTCGGCGAGCCCGCGGGCCGCGCCGAACTCGATGCGCTGCGCGCGGCACGCCAGCTCGACGGTGTCGAGCTCGCGGACGAGACGGTGCTCTGGGGCCACTCGCAGGGCGGGCACGCCGCGCTGTGGACTGCCGGCCTCGCCGCCGACTACGCGCCCGAGCTCGACATCCTCGGGGTCGCGGCGATGGCGCCCGCGGCGAACCTGCCGGCGCTGCTGACGTCGTTCTCGGGCGAGTCGATGTCGCTGCTCTTCGGCGCGTTCGTGCTCTCCGGGTACACCGCCGCCTACCCCGACGTGCGGATCGCCGACTACGTGAAGCCGTCCGCCCGCATCGTCGTCGACGAGATCTCGCGCCGATGCTTCGTCGACCCGGCGACACTCGTCTCTGCCATCCAGGTCGGGTTCTCCGGCGGTCCCGTCTGGACCCGCGACCCCGGCTCGGGACCACTCGCCGCGCGCGCCGACGAGAACGTGCCCCGGCTGCCCATCGCGTTCCCCGTGCTGCTGGCGCAGGGCCTCGCCGACCCGCTCATCCAGCCGGAGGCGCAGCGAGCCTACGTCGCCGAGCGCTGCGCGAGCGGCCAGGCGATCGACTTCCGCACATATCCCGGCCGCGACCATATGGGTGTCGTCACGGGCGACTCGCCGCTGCTACCGGAGCTGATGTCGTGGACGGAGGACCGGTTCGCGGGCCTGGCGGCCACCAGCACCTGCTGAGCTCTCATCGGCCGGCAGAACGCCATGTCAACCCTCGGCACCGAGATCTGCGCCTTGTTAGCGTTGAAGGACCGCTGATCGAAGGAGGCACCCGTGCCGAACACGACGCCCGCCGTTCCTAGGCAGATCCTCGCGGCCGCCGCGTTCCTCGTCATCGTGGTCGCCGTCGCAGCGCTCGGCTCACTCGCCACCGCTCCGAATACCGACGGCTGGTACACGGGCGTCGAGAAGGTCGCCTGGAGTCCGCCGAACTGGCTCTTCGCCCCCGCGTGGTCCGTGCTGTACCTGCTGATCGCGATCGCGGGCTTCCTGATCTGGCGCGCCGGCTTCGCAGGCGCCGGCGAGCAGAACCGTGCTCGCGGGGCGCTCACGCTGTACGTGACGCAGCTGGTGCTCAACTTCGCCTGGTCGCCGATCTTCTTCGCCGGCTACCCGATGATCGGCAAGGCGGCGTGGTGGATCGCGCTCGTCGTCATCGTGCTGCTCGTCGCCGCTGTCGCGCTGCTCATCCCCGCCGCCGCGAAGTGGTCCAAGACCGCGGCATGGCTACTGGTGCCCTACGTCGCGTGGCTCGCCTTCGCGACGACGCTCAACGCGGGC
>DATMGN010000051.1:0-12905 GCA_035555435.1 Microbacteriaceae bacterium
GCGTGCTCGCCGCTCGCGTAGCCGAGCATCGAGGAGCACCACGGCTCGTTGAACGTCGTCCAGTGCCGCACCCGGTCGCCGAGCGCGTCGTGCACCGTCAGCGCGTAGTCGGCGAAGCGCTCCGCCGTGTCCCGGTCGGTCCAGCCACCGCGTTCTGCCTGGATCGCCTGCGGCAGGTCCCAGTGATACAGCGTGAGGAAGGGCGTCACCCCAGCCTCGAGCAGCGCGTCGACGAGTCGGCTGTAGAACGCGATGCCCGCCGGGTTGGGTGCGCCGCCGTCGGGTCGCACGCGGGCCCAGCTCACGGAGAAGCGGTAGGCGTGGAGCCGAAGCTCGCGCATGATCGCGACGTCCTGCGCGTAGCGGTGGTAGTGGTCGACGGCGACCTCGGGGGTGTCGCCGCCGGTGACGGCGCCCGGCACTCGGGCGAACGCGTCCCACACGGAGTCGCGCTTGCCGTCCTCGTGGGCCGCGCCCTCGATCTGCGCGGCCGCCGTCGCGGCACCCCAGACGAAGTCTCGAGGAAATCTGCTCATGCTCAGCCCTTCACCGCCCCGGACATGATTCCCTCGACGAGCTGCTTGCCTGCGAGGACGAACAGGAGCAGGAGGGGGATGATCGACAGCACGACGCCGGCCATGATGAGCGAGTAGTCGTCGAAGAAGTTGTTGGCGAGCGCCTGGAGTGCGACGGGCAGCGTGCGGCTGTCCTTGTCGAGCACGATGAACGGCCAGAAGAAGTTCGTCCAGGTCTGGATGAACGTGAACAGCGCGAGCATCGCGGCGGCGGGTCGCGCGGCGGGCAGCCCGACGTGCCAGAACACGCGGATCATGCTCGCGCCGTCGATGCGCGCCGCCTCGATGAGCTCGGGCGGCAGCGTCTGCTCGAGATACTGCGTCATCCAGAACACGCCGAACGCGCTCGTGAGGGCGGGGATGATGACGGCCCAGATGGTGCCGGCGAGCTGCAGGTTCGCCATGACGATGTAGAGCGGCACGACGGCGAGCTGGGTCGGCACCGCCATCGTCGCGATGACGAAGACGAGCAGGCCGCGCCGCCCGCGGAAGTTGAGCCGGGCGAATGCGAAGCCGGCGAGCGTGGAGAACACGACGACGAAGAACGCGACCGTCGTCGACACGATGAGGCTGTTGAGCAACGCGTTCCAGAAGTCGACCGCCGAGTTCGTGAGGACGCGCTGGACGTTGGTGAGGAAGTTCTCGCCCGGCCAGATCCACAGTGAGCGCTGCGTGATGGTCTGCGCGTCACCGGTGGAGATCGTGAACGCGTACCAGAGCGGGTAGGCGGCGACGAGGAGCACGAGGATGAGGTAGGCGTAGCCGCCGAAGCCGGTGCGGTGGTTGAAGCCGCGCATGCGCCGGCGCGGTCTCGGGGCGGCGAGCCTCTCGCGTTCTGCGGTCATCGCGACACCGCCCTCCGGACTCGCCGCGATCTCGGTACGCCGGTGCCGGAGATGCTCCGGGTGATCGCGAGGTTGATCAGGCCGATGAGCAGGATGATGAGGAAGAGCAGCCAGGCGATCGCGGCGGCGCGGCCGAAGTTGCCGTTCTCCCGCCAGCCCGTGTTCTGGATGAGCATCGTGATGGTGAGCCACTGCTTGTCGTTGCCGCCGCGACCGTACTGGTCGTAGAGCGTGGGCTCGTCGAAGATCTGCAGGCCCCCGATGGTCGACGTGATGACGACGAAGATGATGGTGGGCCTCAGGCTCGGGATCGTGATGCTGAAGAAGCGGCGCACGGCGTTCGCGCCGTCGATCATCGCGGCCTCGTGGTAGTCGCGGGGCACCGCCTGCATCGCGGCGAGGAAGATGAGCGCGTTGTAGCCGGTCCAGCGGAAGTTGACCATCGTCGCGATCGCCACATGGCTCGCGAACGGGTCGGAATGCCAGGCGACGGGCGGCAGGCCGACGGACTGGATGAGGTTGTTGACGATGCCGAGACGGTCGGCGAACATGAACGTGAAGACGAGCGAGACGGCGACCGGCGTGAGCACGTAGGGCACGAGCACGCCCATCCGCCAGAAGGTCTTCGCGCGCAGGTTGGTGTCGAGCACGGCCGCGATCGTGATCGCGAGCACGAGCTGCGGGATCGTCGAGAGCAGGAAGATGCTCAGCGTGTTGCGCAGCGCCGTCCAGAAGATCGGGTTCTGGAGGGTGAAGGCGAAGTTCGCGAGCCCGACGAAGTCGCCCTCGCCGCCGATGAGACTCCATTCGTGGACGGAGACATATGCGGTGTACAGGAGGGGGAAGAGCCCGGTGACGGCGAAGATCAGGAAGAACGGCGAGACGTAGAGGTACGGGGAGAGCTTGACGTCCCAGCGGCTCAACTGCTGGCCGAAGCCGAGTCGGCGGACCGGGCGGTCGGTCGCGGCGCTGCGATTCGACATGCTCTTCCTTCGGGTCGGGGCGGGGTGGAGATGGCCGGGCCGGTCCGAGACCGACCCGGCCATCCGTTCAGCGGGGTCAGCCGAGCGAGTTGACGTCCGCGACGAACTTGTCCCACGATGACGCGGCGTCATCGGTCTTGTCGATGTCGACTCGGCCGAGCGCCTGGATCATCGCGTCGTTGATCGAGAAGTAGTTCGGTCCCTTGAACGGGGCCACGGTGACCGCATCCGCGCGTGCCGCGAAGATGCCGCCCACTTCCTGGTCGCCGAAGAACGGGTTCGTCGCCGTGAGCAGCGCCTCGTCTGTGTAGAGCGCCTGCTGGCTCGGGAACGTGCCCGCCTCGAGGAACGCCTGGAGCTGCACCTCGGGCGAGGTGAGCCAGTTCGCGAGCGCCTTGGCCTCCTCGAGGTGCGCGCCCTGCGCCGGGACGGTCAGGTACGAGCCGCCCCAGTTGCCGCCGCCGCCGGGGAAGGCGTCCGCGACGCGCCACGTGGTGACGTCGGGCGCGTTGCCGGAGATGACGCCGAGCATCCAGCCCGGGCAGAGCATCGTCGCGTAGTCGCCGTTCGCCTGGCCGGCGGCCCAGTCGGGGCTCCACTGCGACAGGTGCGCGGACTGCGTCGCGCTCGCGGCGAGCACCGCCTCGTAGATCTCCTTGACCTCGGGGTTCTCCGTCGCGATGATCTCGCCCGTCGCCGGGTCCTCGTAGGCGGCCTCGACCTGGTTGATCATGCCCTGGTAGGTCGCGCCGGCCGAGTCGAACCAGCCCTTGCCGGTCGCCGCGACGTACTCCTCGCCGACAGCGAAGTAGTCGTCCCAGCTGCCGGTCAGCAGCGCGGCGACCTCGTCGGGGTCGGTCGGCAGCCCGGCCGCCTCGAAGAGGTCCTGTCGGTAGCAGATGCCCTGCGGGCCGATGTCGGTGCCGTAGGCGACGAGGCGACCGTCCGCGTCGGTCGCGGCGGCGGTCTTCCACGGCACCCAGCGGTCGGCGAGGGACGGGTCGCTCAGGTCGTAGAGCTTGTCGGAGTACTGCATGAGCTCTGCGAACCAGTCGATCTCGACCGCTTCGATGTCGGCGAGGCCGGAGCCGGCGCCGAGCTTCGTGAAGTAGTTCGAGCGCGCATCATTGCTCGTCGCCGCGATGGTGTGCTCGATGGTGACGTTGGGGTGGAGCTCGGTGTACTGCGCGAGCAGCTCGTCGGTGTAGCCGAAGTTGTTGAAGGTGGCGACCGTGAGGGTCACCGGCTGGTCGCCCGGGGTGCTCGTCTCCGGCGCAGCGCCGCCCCCGGCGCAGCCGGCGAGCGTCAGTGCGACGGCCGCCGAGCCCGCGAGGGCAGCCGTGGTGGTGCGTCGTGAAAGCTTCACGTTCACTCCTTTGTGTGCGTGTGGTTGGTGTGCGTGTGGTGGAGCCCCGGCGGTGGGAGCGCTCTCATTCTAGCGTGGGAGCGCTCTCACGGAGGCGCGGCGCCACGATACGTCCGCGGAACGGCCATTGTCAACTGGTGCGGCGGTTCGTCCGGCGCGAGTACATGTTCCGCGCACCCCGAGGCTGCATTCGTGCCGGATGAACGCCGGTTCACGCGGCTACCAGACGGGCGGGCGCCGGAGGTCCCACCGCAGGTCGGCCTCGAGTTGCGCGCCGAGGCCGATCAGGCAGGCTTCGCCGCCCGGTCGCCCGATGAGCTGCACACCCATCGGCAGCGCCGGGCGGTCGGCGTTCGGAGGCGTATCGTGCACGGGCAGCTGCAGCGCCGGAAGCCCCGTGACGTTGACGAAGCTCGTCCACGGCGTCACCTGGCACTGCTGCTCGAAGTTGCGCTCGCCGTCGTGCGGATCATAGAAGCCGACCGGCGGGGGCGGCACCGCGAGCGTCGGCGTGAGCACCGCGTCGTACGGGGCGAACGCGGCGATCGTGTCGCGCTCGAAGCCGGCGAGCCAGTTGATCGCGGCGGCCAGATCGCCGACATGGCGCCGGCGGCCCTCCCCGCGCAGCCACGCCGTGAGCGGCTCGAGCAGATGCACGACCTCGTCCGGGATCGGCAGCGATGCCGGGCCCGACTGCCAGATCACGCGGAAGTGATCCGGGTACTCCGGTGCCGGCGCCCACGCGATCTCTTCGACGACGTGGCCGAGCGCGCTGAGCTCCCCGACCGCGACGTCGAGCGCGGCACGCGATTCCGGCGACACCGAGATGTCGTACCAGGACGACCAGGGGGACACCGTCGTGACGCCGATGCGCCGCGGAGCGCCCACGTCGGTCGGGGCGGCCGCGGGGAGGAAGGGGCCGTCGCCGGGCGGGGCCGTCGCCCACCGGGGCGCCGCACCGGCCGGCGCCATCGCATCGAGCAGCAACGCCGCATCCGCGACCGTCCGGGCGATGGGCCCCGCCGTCACGAGCCCGCCCGGGAAGTCGAAGCCGCCCGCCGCAGGCACGCGGCCGCGCGATGGCTTGAGACCGACGAGGCCGCACGCCGCCGCCGGAATCCGGATCGAACCGCCGCCGTCCGAGCCCGGGGCGAAGGGCAGCAGCCCCGCCGCGACCGCGGCGGCCGCGCCACCCGAGGAGCCGCCTGCACCGCGGGACAGATCCCACGGCGTTCTCACCGGTACGCCGGCCAGCGGCTCCGTGTACGCCGGCGTCCCGAACTCCGGCGTCGCCGTCTTGCCGAGGGAGACTCCGCCCGCGGCGTCGAGCACCTCGACGAGCGGATCGGAACGATCCGGGACATGGTGCGCCATGAGCCGCGAGCCGTAGCGCGTCGGCACGCCCGCCCGCGCGACGAGATCCTTGTCTGCGAACGGCAGGCCGAGGATCGGCCTCGATGCATCTGCGCGCGCGCTCGATCGGTCGATCGCCGCAGCGGTCTCGAGCGCCCGCTCCGCGGTCACCTCGACGAAGGCGCCGACGGCACCGCCGTGCGACGCGATACGCCGGAGGTAGTGCGTCGTCAGCTCGACCGCGCTCAGTTCCCCTCGGGCGAGGGCCTCGCGCTGCTGGATCGCGGTGAGCTCATGCAGGTCCGCCATGCCGCCACCCTATGCCGCGACCGCCCGCGGCTCCGGACCCGCCTGGCGGTGCCTTGCGCGCAATGCGAACCCCGACATTGCGCGCAAGGCACCGGCAGGCGGAGTCAGCGCAGCGCCGCGTCGACGATCGCCTTGGCCTCCGCCTGCACCCGAGCCAGATGCTCGGGCCCGCGGAACGATTCGGCGTAGATCTTGTACACGTCCTCCGTGCCGCTCGGGCGCGCCGCGAACCAAGCCTGCCCCGTCACCACCTTGACGCCCCCGATCGCCGCCCCATTGCCCGGCGCGTGGCTCAGCCTCGCGATAATCGGGTCGCCCGCGAGCGAGCCCGCGGAGATGTCCTCGGGCGCGAGCGCGCCGAGCCTCGACTTCTGCGCGGCCGTCGCGGGCGCATCGATCCGCGCGTAGGCCGGATCGCCGAACTCCGCCGTCAGCTCCCGATAGCGCGCTGACGGCGAGCGACCCGTCCGCGCGATCATCTCCGCCGCGAGCAGCGCGAGCAGGATGCCGTCCTTGTCGGTCGTCCAAACCGACCCGTCGCGCTCGAGGAAGCTCGCGCCGGCCGACTCCTCCCCGCCGAATGCGACCGAGCCGTCCGAGAGCCCCGGGACGAACCACTTGAAGCCGACGGGGACCTCGACGAGCCTGCGCCCGAGCGAGGCCGCGACGCGGTCGATCATCGAGGACGACACGAGCGTCTTGCCGATCGCCGCCCCCACGGGCCAGTCCTCGCGGTGCCGGAAGAGATAGTCGATCGCGACCGCGAGGTAGTGATTGGGGTTCATGAGACCCGCGTCCGGAGTCACGATCCCATGCCGATCGGCGTCCGCGTCATTGCCCGTGATGACGTCGAACTCCCCGCCCGCCGCCCGCGCGACGAGCGACGCCATCGCCCAAGGCGACGACGGGTCCATCCGGATGCGCCCGTCCCAGTCGAGCGACATGAAGCCCCACTGCGGATCCACCCGCGGGTTCAGCACCGTCAGGTCGAGGTCGTAGCGGTCCCGGATCGCCGCCCAGTAGTCGACCGACGCGCCGCCGAGCGGATCCACCCCGATGCGCACGCCCGCACGACGGATCTCCGCCATGTCGATCACGCTCCCGAGTGCGTCGACGTACTCGCCGAGGAAGTCGTGCTCGCGGAACACGACCTCGCTCGTGCGCCGCACGCCCGTGCCGCCCGCCTCGAGCAGCTCGTTCGCACGCGCCGCGATCCAGCTCGTCGCATCGGCGTCCGCCGGACCGCCGTGCGGCGGGTTGTACTTGAAGCCGCCGTCGCGCGGAGGATTGTGGCTCGGCGTCACCACAATGCCATCGGCGACCTCCGCCGGGAGCCGACCCGGCACGCGGTTGTGCACGACGATCGCGCGCGACACCGCAGGCGTCGGCACCCAGCGCGTCGTCGTCCGCGTCTCCACCCCGTTCGCGCTGAGCACCTCGAGGGCCGTCCGCAGCGCCGGCGCCGACAGCGCGTGCGTGTCGCCGCCCATGAAGAGCGGCCCCCCGATCGAGTGCGCGGCGCGATACTCCACGATCGCCTGCGTCGTCGCCGCGATATGCGCATCGTTGAACGCCGTGTCGAGGCTTGAGCCCCGGTGCCCACTCGTCCCGAACACCACCCGCTGCTCGGGCACCGCCGGGTCCGGCGTCAGCGAGTGATACGCCTCGAGGAGATCGTCGACGTCCACCAGGTCGTCGGGTCGGGCCGGGGTGCCAGCGCGCTCGTGCATGCCCTCATTCTGCTTCGTCGGGGCACTTGACGAGCAGGGAACCCGGTTCCAGCCAGGCCTCCAGTCCTATGGCGTCGCCGAGATCATCACCGTCGACCTGGACGCCGACCGGGTGATCGGTCGACAGGCTGAGGCGCGCGCCCCGCCGATAGATGACGTCGCGTCCCTGCGCGGTCCGCCGATCGCTGACCCGCCGACCCCAGGCGAAGCGGCGGAGGATGGAGTTCTCCACCGCGACCGTCGTCCACACCTTCGCGACACCGAACGGGCCGCGCGGCCGGAAGCCCGCGATGTCGAGGATGCCGTCGTCCGGCTCGGAATCGGGCACGATCCGCAGCCCGCCAGGCAACAGGTCGCAGTTCGCGATGACCATCGAGTGCACTCGCGCACCGCGCTGCTCCCGGTCGTCGACCCGGTAGACGATGCGGAACGGCTTGGATCGCGGCAGCGTGCGCCACACGGCGTCCGCGTAGGCCATCCAGCCGATCGACTTCTTCAGCGCGGGCTTCGTCGCGCGCAGCATCTCGGCGTCGATGCCCATGCCCGCGATGACGAGGAACACTTCCTCGCCCGAGGTCGAACCGTCCTGACGGGTCGCCTGCAGGAGCCCCAAGTCGATCGCGCGGGTCGCATCGGCGTAGGCGACCTCGACGGCGCGCTCCAGCGCGAGCGGCAGGCCGAGGTTGCGCGCGAGCAGATTGCCGGTGCCCTGCGGCACGATCGCCATCGACACGCCCGTGTCGCGCACGCCCGCGGCGACGGCTCGGACCGTGCCGTCGCCCCCGACCGCCGCGACGGTGTCCGCGCCGGCACCGGCGGCCCGGGCGGCGAGCCCCGTGCCGAAGTCGTCGGGCGTGGTCGGCAGCCAGTCGACCTCGTCCCAGCCGGCGACCTCGGCCCCCTGCTCGAAGGCGCGCCGGAGCGTGTCCTCCTTGACCTTGAGGGGATTGAAGACCACGGCCATGCGGCGTGCCACGATCCATACCGTACCCGCGTCGCCGGCCTCCGTGCGGCACGGGTCCGAAGCCTAGACTCGACGGCATGATCGACCCCGTCCTGCTGCGCTCGGAGCCCGACCGCGTGCGCGCATCCCAGACGGCCCGCGGCGAGGACGTCGGACTTGTCGACGCCGCGATCGACGCGGACGCGTCGCGCCGACTCGCGCTCGCCGAGTACGAGCAGCTGCGATCCGAGCAGAACGCCCACTCCAAGCTCGTCGCCCAGGCGCCGAAGGACGAGAAGGCGGCGCTCGTCGCGCAGGCGCAGGACCTCGCGGCGCGGGTGAAGGCCGCCCAGCAGGCGGCGAATGCGGCCGATGCCGCGTTCGAGGCGGCGAGCGCGCGGATCGGCAACGTCGTCGTCGAGGGGGTTCCCGCCGGCGGCGAGGACGACTGGGCGCTGATCCGCGAGGTCGGCACCCCGCGCGACTTCGACTTCGCGCCGCGCGACCACGTCGAGATCGGCGAGCTCACCCGGGCGATCGACATCCCACGCGGCACCAAAGTCTCCGGGTCGCGCTTCTACTTCCTCCGCGGCTGGGGCGCGCGGCTCGAGCTCGCGCTCATGCGGCTCGGACTGGAGACCGCGCTCGACGCCGGCTTCGAGCCGCTCATCACGCCCACGCTCGTGCGGCCCGACGTCATGGCCGGCACCGGCTTCCTCGGAGCGCACTCGGACGAGATCTACTACCTGCCCGCCGACGACCTGTACCTGACGGGCACGAGCGAGGTCGCGCTCGCCGGCTACCACGCCGACGAGATCATCGACGTCGCCGACGGACCGATCCGGTACGCGGGCTGGTCCGCGTGCTACCGGCGCGAAGCCGGCGCCGCAGGCAAGGACAACCGGGGCATCCTGCGCGTCCACCAGTTCCACAAGCTCGAGATGTTCAGCTACACCTCCCCCGAGCGCGCCGAAGCCGAGCACCTCGAACTGCTCGCCCTCCAGGAACGAATGCTCCAGGCCTGCGAGCTCGCCTACCGCGTGATCGATGTCGCCGCCGGCGACCTCGGGTCGAGCGCCGCCCGCAAGTACGACGTCGAAGCCTGGGTGCCGACCCAGGGCACCTACCGCGAGCTCACCTCGACGAGCAACTGCACGACCTTCCAGGCGCGCCGGCTCGGCATCCGCGCGCGCGGCGAGGACGGCAAGACCTCGCCCGTGGCAACGCTCAACGGCACGCTCGCCACGACCCGATGGATCGTCGCGATCCTCGAGACCCACCAGCAGCCCGACGGCTCGGTGCGCGTGCCCGCAGGCCTGCAGCCGTACCTCGGCACCGACGTCATCCCGCTCGCGTGAAGGCGACCGGGCCGGCGGGCGAATCGCGTTCTGCCGATAGCTGGCTCGTCGCCCTCGACGTCGACGGCACCATCCTCCACGAGGACGAGTCGATCGACCCCGCCGTCGTCGACGCGGTCCGCTCGGCTCGCGACCGCGGCCATGAGGTCATGCTCGCGACCGGCCGCTCCTGGCACACGACCCAGCCGGTCCTCCTCGCGCTCGGGCTCAGCCCCGACTACGTGGTGTGCGCGAACGGCGCGATCATCATGCGACGCCAGGGCGAGGTCTTCGGCGACGAGGCCCCCGACTATGTGCGGGCGCACGTCGAGACCTTCGACCCGACCGAGGTGCTCATGCGCATCCGGGACCACCTGCCGGACGGGCGCTTCATGGTCGAGCTCGCCGACGGCCAGCGCCTGTACACGGCGGGCATGTTCGACTGGGATCTGTCGAACGCGACCGAGGTCGGTTTCGACGAGCTCCTCGGCACGTTCGCGACGCGCGTCGTCGTCGTGTCGCCCGACCACGAGCTCGAGGAGTTCCTCGAGGTCGTCGAGCGGATGGGCCTGCACCGCGTCTCGTATGCCGTCGGCTGGACCTCGTGGCTCGACATCGCCCCCGACGGCGTCAACAAGTCGACGGCGATGGAGCGCGTGCGGTCGTGGCTCGGAGCGCCCCGCAGCCGTGTGATCGCGGTCGGCGACGGCCGCAACGACATCGAGATGTTCGAGTGGGCGGCGCTGTCGGGCCGCGCGGTCGCGATGGGCCAGGCGCCCGAGGAGGTGCGCGCGGCGGCGAACGAGCTCGCGCTTCCTGTGAGCGAGGCGGGACTCGCGAGGGTTCTCGACTCGCTCCCATGATCGGCTCGCTATCGTCGAGCGGATGGTCGAGGACTTGGGGGGCGTCGAGGACGCCGGCAGCGCATCGCGGGCGCACCGGGTCTCGGCGCGCCACGCGCACCGCGGCCGTCCGAATCCCGTCGGGCTGATCCTCGGGACCGTCGCCTCGGTCCTCGCGATCCTGCTCATCGCGAGCGCTGCCGTCGGCGCGGTCGTCTGGAACACGTTCTCCAAGCGACTCGAGGCGACGATCGTGAAGATCTCGGAGACGGACGCCCCGCCGCCGGACCTTGGTGCGATCGAGGGCGGCTTCAACATCCTCATCGTCGGTTCGGACACGCGCGAGGGCGCGAACAATATCGACGGGTCGGACACCGACGGGGTGCTCAATGACGTCAACATCCTGCTGCACGTCGCACAGGATCAGCAGAGCGCCGTCGTCGTGAGCTTCCCGCGCGACCTGAAGATCCCCTACCCCGACTGCGCGATCGGCGGCGACGGGAAGATCAACTCGGTGCTGTACTGGGGCGAGCTCGGCTGCGTCGTCCAGACGGTCTCGGAGTTCTCTGGCCTGCCGATCCAGTTCGCGGCGATGGTGACATTCGACGGCGTGATCCAGATGTCCGACGCGATCGGCGGCGTCGACGTCTGCGTCGGCGGGCCGATCCAGGATGCGGACACCGGCCTCAACATCGGCGCCGCCGGCACCTACAATCTGCAGGGCTTCTACGCGCTCGCGTTCCTTCGGACTCGCGGCGCGGTCGGCGACGGCAGCGATCTCAGCCGCGTGAGCTCGCAGCAGGTCTACCTGTCGTCGCTCATCCGCAAGGTCAAGTCTGACGGGACGCTCGGCGACATCGGAAAGCTGCTCGGGCTGTCGCAGGCCGCCCTTTCGAACCTGACATTGTCCGCGGGGCTCGCCGACCCGTACACGCTCATGCAGATCGCACTCGTGCTCAAGAACATCCCGCTCAATCGCGTCACGTTCACTCAGTTCCCGACGTACGGCGGCGACACCTCCGGGCACGGCTACTTCTTCCCGTCGGATTCCGGCTACACGCTCTTCGACTACATCCGGGCGGATCAGCCCTTCGTCCTGCCGCAGGTCGGCGACGACCGGGGCTCGACGGTCGATCCGAACGGCGCGCTCACCGAGGAGCAGCAAGCTCAGCTCGCCGACAACACGGGCCTTCCCGTGCTCGACGGGGTGACGGGGCAGACGGCGGCCGATTTCTCCTGCTCCGTGCCGTACTACGGCTGACGCCCAATTTCCGTCGCTAGACTCGCGACGCTTGGTCGGGGAGGGCTGTCCGAGCGGCCGATGGAGCCGGTCTTGAAAACCGGTGGGCGGAGACGCCTCGTGGGTTCGAATCCCACGCCCTCCGCTGAAACACACTTGAGGAGCAGAACGCGATGAGCGAGCCGCCAGAGCGAACGACGACGCGCGCCATTCCCCGGCACGCGCGGCGCTCGCGTCCGAACCCGGCGGGGCTCATCTTCGGTGTCGTCGCCTCGGTCCTCGTCATGGTCCTCGTCGCCGGCGGCGCAGTCGGCGCGGTCGTCTGGAACACGTTCTCGAAGCGGCTCAACGCGACGATCGAGCTGATCTCCGAGACGGATGCGCCCCCGCCGGACATCGGCGCGATCGAGGGCGGCTTCAACATCCTCATCGTCGGCTCGGACACCCGCGAGGGCGGCAACAATATCGACGGGTCCGACGAGGGCGGGGTGCTCAACGACGTCAATATGCTGCTGCACGTCGCGCAGGATCAGCAGAGCGCCGTCATGATCGCGGTGCCTCGCGACCTGTATGTGGGCGACACGACGCCGTGTGCCTGGAGCAAGATCAACACGAGCCTCGCCGCCGGAGGCTTCCCCTGTGCGGTCGACACGATGTCGGCACTCACGGGCCTGCCGATCCAGTTCGCCGGGATGATCACGTTCACGGGTGTCATCGCGATGGCGGACGCGATCGGCGGTGTCGAGATCTGCGCCGATGCGCCGATCTATGACGAGGACACGGGCCTGAATATTGCGGAGGGCTACTCGACCGTCACGGGCTTCTACGCGCTCGCGTTCCTGCGGACTCGCGGCACCATCGGTGATGGCAGTGACCTGAGCCGGGTGAGCTCCCAGCAGGTGTATCTGTCGTCGCTCGTGCGCAAGGTGAAGTCGGACGGGGTGCTCAACGACCCGCTCGCGCTGCTGTCGATCGCGCAGGTCGCGCTCTCGAACATGACGCTGTCGGGCAGCCTGGCCGACCCGTACACGATGGTGCAGATCGCGCTCGCGATGAAGAACCTGCCGCTCAACCGAGTCACCTTCGTGCGCTGGCCCACCTACTACGGCGCGCCGGACGACCCGAGCTCGGGCTCGACGGTCATGACCGACTGGGGCGCGGCGAATGAGCTGCTCGCGATGATCGCCGCCGACCAGCCCTTCGTCCTGCCGCAGGTCGGCGACGACCGCGGCTCGACGATCGACCCGAACGGCGCCCTCACCGAGGAGCAGCAGGGACAGCTCGCCGACAACACGGGCCTTCCCGTCCTGGAGGGTGTCACCGGCCAGACGGCCGCCGACTTCTCCTGCTCGGTCGCGAACTAGCGTCGAACTGCGCCGCGG
>DATMGN010000052.1:0-12127 GCA_035555435.1 Microbacteriaceae bacterium
GTCGAGGTGAAGATCGGCCTGCGCCCCGACAGCAAGTCGGTCGCGAAGGCGATCGAGGCGGGCTTCGAGGTGCTCTCCACCGCCGAGGCGGCGAAGTGGGCCGACGTCGTCGTCATCCTCGCCCCCGACCAGTCGCAGCGCGGCCTCTACGCGGCCGACGTGCGCGACAACCTCGAGCCCGGCAACGCGCTCCTCTTCGGCCACGGCTTCAACGTCCGCTTCGGCTACATCGAGGTCCCCGCCGGCGTCGACGTCATCCTCGTCGCGCCGAAGGCGCCCGGCCACACGGTGCGCCGCGAGTTCGTCGCGGGCCGCGGCATCCCGGACATCGTCGCCGTCGAGCAGGACGCGACCGGGGGAGCCTGGCAGCTCGCGTTCTCCTACGCGAAGGCGATCGGCGGCACGCGCGCGGGCGTCATCAAGACGACCTTCACCGAGGAGACCGAGACCGACCTGTTCGGCGAGCAGTCGGTCCTCTGCGGCTCCCTCGAGCAGCTCATCAAGTACGGCTTCGAGACGCTGACCGAGGCGGGCTACCAGCCCGAGGTCGCCTACTTCGAGGTGCTCCACGAGCTCAAGCTCATCGTCGACCTCATCAACGAGGGCGGCATCGCGAAGATGAACTGGTCGATCTCCGACACCGCCGAGTACGGCGGCTATGTCTCGGGTCCCCGCATCATCGACGCGAGCGTCAAGGCGCGCATGAAGGATGTCCTGACGGACATCCAGTCGGGCGCTTTCGCGGAGCGCTTCATCGCCGACCAGGACGGTGGCGCGCCGGAGTTCAAGGCGCTGCGCACCGAGGCCGAGACGCACCCGATCGAGACGACGGGTCGCGAGCTCCGCGCGCTCTTCGCCTGGAAGTCGCAGGACACGGACTACGTGGAGGGCTCGGCCGCTCGCTGAGTCATCAGAACGCGGTGGGCCGCGGTGTCGCAGCTGACGCCCGTCTCGCCGCGTTCTGCATTTCAGGCGGGCCGCGCGCGTGGCCCGTCCCGGCGTCGCCAGGCGCGCGAGCGTCGTAGGTAGCGAGCAAGCCCCCGAAGCGGCACGGGCACGGGCCAGTCGTCGGCTCGGAAGTACGCCTCCGAGCCGCCGTCGACCACGACGACAGAACCGCACAGCGAGTTCGCGGCGTCCGAACACATGAGTGCGACCCATCTCGCGATCTCATCGGGGTCGCCGAAGTGCCCGATCGGCAGCGGGAAGGCCTCGATCTGCGCGCGCTCAGCCGGCGAGTCGAGCTGCCGCGCGAGCAGCGGGGTGGAGACGGCCCCGGGAGCGATCGCGTTGAGCCGGATCCCGGCACCCGCCCAATCCTCGGTCACGGCGCTGCGGCGCACCCAGCGCGTGAGGGCGAGCTTCGAGCCCGCGTAGGCGAAGACGGGCGCGAGGCGCCCCCGGCGCCGCGCGACGCGCACGGCTCGCTCGAGGTCGTGTGCGAGGAGCGCCGTCACGAGTCCGCGGGGTACGAGGGGCGCCGTCGTCGTGGAGTTCGAGCCGAAGACGACGACTTTCGCTCTGTCTGCCGCGGCGAGCGCGGGCCGCCACGCGGTCAGTAGGTCGACGACCCCCGCGTAGTTGACCTGGACGATGCGGTGTGCCGAGCTCCCGGCGCTTGGTCCGAGACCTGCGGCGAGTACCGCGCCGTCGAGTCGACCGCCGGCATGTGCGAGTGCCTGCTCGGCGGCGACAACGCGACCCTCCGGACTCGACAGGTCGGCCAGGATGTCGGCGTCGTGGAGATCGACGCCGATGACGTCGTGCCCGTCGGCCCGCAGTCGCACCGCGGCGGCCGCGCCCATTCCAGATGCGGACCCGGTGACGACGATGACACCCATCCCGCAACGCTACTGGCGTGAGCGGCGGTGCGCGGTCGAGCGCGCGCAGCGGGCTACCGTGGAGACGTGACCTCGCCCGACGTCCTCGCACCGGCGAGCCTCGGGCCGCTCACGTTGCGCAATCGCGTCATCAAGGCCGCGACGTGGGAGGGCATGGCGCCCGGCGGCTTCGTGAGCGACGCGCTCATCGACTATCACCTCGCCGTCGCCCGCGGCGGGGTCGGCATGACGACGGTCGCCTACCTCGCCGTCGCGCCGGAGGGCCGGACGGAGGTCGACCAGATCTACTGGCGTCCCGAGGCGCTCCCCGGGCTGCGCCGCCTCACGGATGCCGTGCACGAGACCGGCGCGAAGGTTTCGGCCCAGATCGGCCATGCGGGCCCCGTCGCCGACGCGTCCTCGACGGGACTCGCCTCGCTGGCGCCGAGCCGCTCCTTCAACCCCCTGTCGATGACGTTCAACCGCGCGGCGACCCGCGACGACATCGCGCGGGTGACGCGTCAGCACGCCGAGGCGGCGCGAATGGCACTCGATGCCGGATTCGATTGCATCGAGATCCATCTCGGTCACAACTACCTCGCGAGCTCGTTCCTCTCGCCGGGCATCAACCGCCGGCGCGACGAGTTCGGGGGCTCGCTCGCCAACCGCGCGAAGGTCGCCCGCGGCGTCGTCGAGGCGGTGCGCGAGGCGGTCGGCAACCGTGTCGCCGTCATCGCGAAGCTCAACATGGAGGACGGGGTCGCGCGGGGGATCCAGCTGTCCGAGTCGCTGGAGACGGCACGCCTGCTCGACACCGACGGCCACCTCGACGCACTGCAGCTCACGGCGGGCTCGAGCCTCAAGAATCCGATGTACCTCTTCAAGGGCGGTGCGCCGGTCCGCGAGTTCGCGGCGCAGTTGCGTCACCCGGTGCTGCGGTCGGGCATGCGACTCGGCGGCCGCTTCTTCTTGCGGGAGTACGAGTATCGGCCGCTGTACTTCCTGGAGCAGGCGAAGCGCTTCCAGGAGGTCGTCGGCCTCCCGATCGTGCTGCTCGGCGGCGTCGTCGACCGGGCGGGGATGCAGAACGCGATGGCGGAGGGCTTCGAGTTCGTCGCCATGGCGCGTGCCCTGCTGCGCGAGCCGGACCTCGTCAACCGGATCGCCGCGGAACCGACGACGTCGTCGCTGTGCATCCATTGCAACCGGTGCATGCCGACGATCTACCAGGGCACCCATTGCCCGGAAATACCGGCCGCCTGAGCGGGTACGCTGGACGGGCACCGCCCGCCGCACCCCCGAGGACCGCCAACACGTGTCGAAGCCTGTCGTCCTGATCGCCGAAGAACTCTCTCCCGCCACCGTCGAGGCCCTGGGGCCCGACTTCGAGATCCGCAACGTGGACGGCACCGACCGCCCGGCGCTGCTCGCCGCCCTCGCGGACGCGAGCGCGGTCCTCATCCGCTCCGCGACGAAGATGGACGCCGAGGCGATCGCCGCCGGCAAGTCGCTCAAGGTCATCGCGCGTGCGGGCGTCGGGCTCGACAACGTCGACATCAAGTCGGCGACGACCGCCGGCGTCATGGTCGTCAACGCCCCGACGTCGAACATCATCTCGGCGGCGGAGCTCACCGTCGGTCACATCCTGAGCCTCGCTCGCCACATCCCCGCGGCGCACGGCTCACTCGCGGATGGCCAGTGGAAGCGCTCGAAGTACACGGGCACCGAGCTCTACGAGAAGACGGTCGGCATCATCGGCCTCGGCCGGATCGGCGCGCTCATCGCGGCCCGCCTGCAGGCCTTCGGCGTCGAGATCATCGCCTACGACCCGTACGTCACGGCTGCGCGGGCGCAGCAGCTCGGCGTCCGGCTGGTGACGCTCGATGAGCTCATCGCGACGAGCGACTTCATCACGATCCACATGCCGAAGACGCCGGAGACGACCGGCATGATCGGCACCGAGCAGCTCAAGGCGATGAAGAAGTCGGCGTTCGTCGTCAACGTCGCCCGTGGCGGCCTCATCGACGAGGATGCGCTCGCCGAGGCGCTCGAGGCCGGCGAGATCGCCGGCGCGGGCCTCGACGTGTTCGTGTCCGAGCCGCCGGCCGCCGACGCGCGGATCCTGCGCGCGCCCAACGTCGTGCTCACCCCGCACCTGGGCGCCTCGACCGAGGAGGCCCAGGAGAAGGCGGGCGTCGCGGTCGCGAAGAGCGTCAAGCTCGCACTCGAGGGCGACCTCGTGCCCGACGCGGTCAACGTCGCGGGCGGCGTCATCGACCCGTTCGTGCGTCCCGGCATCGCGCTAGTGGAGAAGCTCGGCCAGATCCTCTCGGGCCTCGCGCCGGCTGCGCTCACCCGCCTCGACGTCGACGTGCGCGGCGAGCTCGCCGAGTACGACGTGAGCGTCTACCGGCTCGCGGCGCTCAAGGGATACTTCGTGCCGATCTCGAGTGAGAACGTCTCCTACGTCAACGCGCCGCTCCTCGCGGAGCAGCGCGGCATCGAGACGTCGCTCACGACCGCGTCCGAGTCGAAGGACTACCGGAACACGACGACGCTGACCGGCGCGCTCGCCGACGGCACGACCGTCAAGGTCGCGGGCACGCTGTCCGGCACCAAGATGGTCGAGAAGATCGTCGGGATCGCGGGCTACGAGATCGAGGTCCCGATCGCCGAGCACCACATCGTGATGCAGTACGAAGATCGGCCCGGCATCGTCGCCACGTACGGCAAGGCGTTCGGCGATGCGGGGATCAATATCGCCGGCATGGCGATCGCCCGCGACGAGTCGGGGGAGCGGGCGCTGTCCATTCTCACGGTCGACGCGGTCGTGCCGGAGACGATCCTCGACGAGCTCCGCGAGGCGATCTCCGCGGACTACCTCGTCGAGATCGATCTCGTCGAGGGCTGAATCCCGACCCCCGAATGGGGGCCGGGCCCGTGGGTGACAGACTCACCCTCGCCCCGTAGCCTCGAAGGACGACAACGACGTCTTGGGGGACAGCTTGGTCGGGACAACGACGTCCGTGCCCGCACGCGGACTCGCACTCATCGCCGCGGCGGCACTCGCGCTGGTCGGCATCTCCGTCGCGCAGTCGTCGCTCGCGCCCGCCGCCCACGCCGACGACACGGTCGTCGTGTTCGACTCGCTGCCCGCGACGGCGCCGGGAAGCCTCTCGAGCTACGGCATGCAGGCGTACCAGATGAAGGAGTTCGGCCAGCGGCTCCAGCTCGGCGGCACCGCCCGCGGGCTCAGCTCGATCGAGATCGGATTCGTCAACTGGGCGTGCCAGAACTGGGCGTCCGGCGCGAACCCCTGCGTGACCGAGCCCGGCGAGACGTTCGAGGTCCCGATCACGGTCAACGTCTACGAGGCGGGCTCCGACGATGAGACCGTCGGGGCGCTCGTTGCGACCGTGTCGCGCGACGTCGACGTGCCCTACCGCCCCTCGGCGAGCGACGTGTGCAACGACAATCGCTGGTCGCCAAATGGCGTCGACTGCTTCAACGGCTATTACTTCACGGCCGACTTCGAGTTCCTGGCCGTCCCGACACTCCCCGATGACGTCGTCGTCTCGGTGACGTACAACACTCACACGCAGGGCTATTCGCCTGTCGGGGCGATCGGACCCGTCGACTCGTTCAACGTCGCGGTCTCGGGCACGCTCGGTGACGTCGGCGGCGTCGCAGATCCGGCGACCTCCGTGTTCGTCAACTCCGCGACCGCCGCCCACTACACGCCCGATCTCGTCGACGGCACGGGTATCGACCCGAGCTGGCTGAACACCTTCCATGCCGGCAGGAGCTGGACGCAGGCGCCGATCCCGCTCCGGATCAATGCCGTCACGCCGGTGCCGACGCTGCACGTCGACCCGTACTTCACCGCGGGCGCCGGCTACAAGGGCATCGGGGTCGACCTGAGGGCGACGAACGTGACCGATGCGACCGAGGTGCGCGTGACCGTGCATCGCAGCGTCGGCGGTGACGTCGTCAAGACGAGCAAGCCGGGGGCCGCCCTGCTCGCGACATTGAACGCGGGCTCCGCCGTCACCGCGCCGATCGTCATCCAGTCGGGGAGCTACAACGAGACGGGAAGCTCGTCCTGGGTGAAGCCTGGCGCGCTGTGGGCTGCCGAGACAGTCCCGACCGGGGTCACGGTCGAGGTACTCCGCGGCGACGAGCTGCTCGTCGCGAAGACGGTCTCAACGATCGGGACGACGCTCGCGACGCTGGCTGCCGTACTCCCCGGCGAGACCCCGACCTTCACGAATCCGGCGGCGAACTACCACGTCGGTGACGACTACCGAGGCATCGCCGTCGACCTCCGGGTCAACCATGTCACCGACGCGGACCGCATCCTGGTCCGTGTCGACCGCAGCAATGGTCCCGCGGTGACGAAGACGAGCAAGCCAGGAGCGACGTTCCTCGGGATCGTCAACAGCGGCCAGGCGAAGTCGGTGACCGTGCCGATCGTGGTCCAGCCCGGCACCTACAACGAGGCGGGCAGCTCGAGCTGGTTCAAGCCGATCGCAGTGTGGACGCCGGGCTCCCTCCCGACCTCCGTGACCGTGACGATCAAGCGCACGTTCGGCCCCGACCTCGTGACGACGCTGCCGATCGGCGGGTCAGCGGCGGGCGTGCTGCCGGCGACGACGCCGACCGAGCCGATCGTCGTCGAGGTCCCGAGCAGCGGACCCACCTACCAGGTCGAGGTGCCGGCCGGCGCCGAGAACGTCGAGCTCAACCTCGGCACCACGACGGTCACGTCGGGCGTCGCCGAAGTCGTCGTCCCCGTCGAGGTCGTCGTCACGACGACGGTCGGGGCGAACGTCACCATCGCGGCGGCCACGAAGGCGACGTCGGCCGACGCCACGTGGGACGGCGTCATCGAACTCCCCAAGGTGAAGACCGATGTCGTCGTGCCGGCCGCGAGCGGCCAGACCACGACCGTCGGCGTCGCGATCCAGATGGGCTCGTCGACGGCGCGTATCGACTTCGACCAGCCGGTCAAGCTCGTGCTCGCCGGCCAGGCAGGCAAGAGCGCGGGCTACATCGACCAGTCGGGCAGCTTCCATGCGATCACGACGGCATGCCCCGTCGTCATGCCGGACGACATGACGACGGACGAATGCTGGGTCGATGACGGCAGTGACCTCGTCATCTGGACCAAGCACTTCACGACGTTCGTGTCGTACAGCTCGGTCGCGACACCCACTCCCGGTGGCGGCGGTTCAGGCTCCGGGGGTTCCTCTTCCACGGGTAGCGGCAGCGGTGGTGGCGCCAGCAGCGTGACGACCGGGTCGAGCACCACGCTCGTCCCCGCGCCCGTCACGACCGTGACCCCGAAGCCCACCCCGACTGCATCCCCGAAACCCGCCGCCTCGTCGGCGCCCTCGGCGGACGTGCCCGAGGAGGAGGCCGACCCCGTCGCAGCAGTGCCGCAGGAGGGCGGCGGCTTCGATCCCGTGCTGCTCATCGTCATCGTGATCGCGGTCGCCGTGGTCGGTGCCGGGGTCGCGACGATCGTGACGCTGCGCCGCCGCGCTCGCGCCTGAGCGGGGACCGCGCGCGGGTACGCTGGAAGGCATGTCGCGCACGCTTTCGCTCGCGGTCATCCCGGGGGATGGCATCGGACCTGAAGTCACCACGCAGGCCTATCGCGTGCTCGAGACGGTCGCCGCCGATGCCGGCGTCGCGATCGACGCGACGACCTACCGACTCGGAGCCGAGCGCTACCTGAAGGACGGCCAGGTGCTGCCCGAGGACGAGTTCGCGGCGATCAAGTCCGCCGACGCGATCCTGTTCGGCGCCGTGGGGGGCGTCCCCGGTGACCCGCGGCTCAAGGACGCGAACATCGAGCGCGGGCTGCTGCTGCGGATGCGCTTCGAGCTCGACCAGTACGTGAACCTGCGGCCCACGCGCATCGTCCCCGGCGTGGTGTCGCCGCTCGCCGACCCCGGCGCGGTCGACTTCGTCGTGGTGCGCGAGGGCACGGAGGGCCCGTACGTCGGCAACGGCGGCGCGATCCGCCGCGGCACGCCCCAGGAGATCGCGAACGAGCTCTCCGTCAACACCGCGTTCGGCGTCGAACGAGTCGTGCGCGACGCGTTCACGCGGGCGCAGGGTCGGCGCGGCAAGCTCACTTGGGTCGCCAAGACGAACGTCCTGGTGAACGCCGGCGCCCTGTGGCAGCGAATCGTCGCCGAGGTCGGCAGGGACTTCCCCGACGTCGCTGTGGACTACCTGCACGTCGACGCCGCGACGATCTTCTTCGTCACCGACCCTGCTAGATTCGACGTCATCGTCACCGACAACCTGTTCGGTGACATTCTGACCGACCTGGCCGGCGCGATCAGCGGCGGCATCGGACTGGCGGCCTCGGGGAACATCAACCCGGACGGCACCTACCCCAGCATGTTCGAGCCGGTGCACGGCTCGGCCCCGGACATCGCTGGACGCGGGATCGCGGATCCCACCGCGGCGATCCTGTCCGCAGCCCTCCTGCTCGAGCACATCGGGGAGGCGGAGGCCGCGGCTCGCATCGTCACCGCCGTCGACTCGGACCTCGCGAGCCGCGGCACGGCCCCGCGGACGACCGCCGAGGTCGGCGACGCGATCCTCGCAGAACTCGATCGCTGAGCCTCGCAGACCACCACGAACCTAGGAACCACCATGAAGAACCTGCTCGCCGACGCGACGCTCGAGTTCGCCCGCACCCTCCACTCCAGCCCCCTCGCGCATGACGACCTGTCGCGCATCCTCGAGGAGCCCGGCTTCGGCGAGGTGTTCACCGATCACATGATCGACATCCACTGGTCGGCGCGCGGCGGCTGGCACCGCCCCCGCGTCCTGCCGTACGGCCCCATCTCCCTCGACCCCGCCGCGGCCGTCCTGCACTACGGGCAGGAGATCTTCGAGGGGCTCAAGGCGTACCGTCACGCCGACGACTCGATCTGGACCTTCCGGCCCGTGGAGAACGCGAAGCGCTTCCAGCGCTCCGCCCGCCGCATGGCGCTGCCCGAGCTGCCCACCGAGTACTTCCTCGCGTCGCTGCGTGAACTCGTCGCAGTCGACTCGCGCTGGGTCCCGAGCGCGCCCGAGACGAGCCTGTACTTCCGACCCTTCATGTTCGCCGCCGAGGCGTTCCTCGGCGTGCGGCCCGCGCAAAAGGTCTACTACCACCTCATCGCGAGCCCCGCGGGCGCCTACTTCAAGTCCGGGCCCGCACCCGTGTCGATCTGGCTGTCGCAGGACTACGCGCGCGCCGGCAAGGGCGGCACCGGCGCAGCGAAGACGGGCGGCAACTATGCGTCGAGCCTCGTCGCGCAGCAGGAGGCCTACGACAACGGCTGCCAGCAGGTGCTTTTCCTCGACTCCGTCGAGGGCAACTACATCGAGGAACTCGGCGGGATGAACATCGTGCTCGTCAAGCGCGATGGCACCCTCGTCACCCCCGACTCCGACTCGATCCTCGAAGGCATCACCCGCGACTCGATCCTGCGGCTCGCCGAGGACCGCGGTCACCGCGTCGAGCGCCGGCAGGTCACCATCGACGAGTGGCGCGACGGCGTCGCCTCGGGAGAGGTGACCGAGGTCTTCGCGTGCGGCACCGCCGCGGTCGTGACCCCCATCGCCATGCTGCGGGCCGCCGACTTCGAGATCGGCAACGCCGACGCGGTCGCTGGCGAGCTCACGCTGTCGCTGCGCCAGGAGCTCACCGACATCCAGTACGGGCGGGCCGAGGACCGTCACGGCTGGATGACGAGGCTCGACTCGTGAGGGTCGCGCGCTTCGTCACGGGTGAGGCGGACCCCCGCTACGGCATCGTCGACGACGACGCGATCGTCGTGCTCAAGGGCCATCCGCTGCTGCACGGCTACGAGTCGACGGGGGAGCGGGTCGCGCTCGATGACGCGCGGCTGCTCGCGCCCGTCATCCCCTCCAAGGTCGTGTGCGTGGGAATGAACTACGCGGAGCACCGGGAGGACATGGCGTTCTCCAGCGACCGCGCCGACCGTCCGCTCTTCTTCCTGAAGCCGTCGACCGCGGTCGTCGGCCCTGGCGACCCCATCCGCATCCCGCCGGTCGAGGGGCGCGTCGTCCACGAGTCGGAGCTCGCGATCGTCATCAGCCGCGTCGCGAAGCAGATCCGGCCCGAGGACTGGCGCGACTACGTCTTCGGCTACACGATCGCGAACGACGTGTCGGCGCGCGACGAGATGTTCGCCGACGGGCAGTGGGCGCGGGCCAAGGGCTTCGACACGTTCTGCCCGATCGGGCCGTGGATCGAGACGGAGCTCGACCCGGCGTCGGGCCTCGAGATCCAATCCTTCGTCGACGGCGAGCCGCGACGGGCCGGCAACACCGCGAACATGATCTTCGACGTGCCGACGATCATCGCGCTCGCCTCGGACATCTGGACGCTGCTGCCCGGCGACGTCATCATCACCGGCACACCCTCGGGGCTCGGCGGATTCACCGCGGGCCAGCGGGTCGACATCGACATCGAGGGCATCGGACGCCTCTCCAACCCGGCGCTCGACCGCGACTGACGGGGCGGGACCGACGGCCCGCGGGGATCGTCGCCGCCTAGGATTGGGGACCGTGCAGCTCCCGTTCTCGACCGCGACCGGTGCCGACATCAAGGTGCGGTTCTGCCCCTCGCCGACCGGCACCCCGCACGTCGGCATGGTGCGCACGGCCCTCTTCAACTGGGCCTACGCGCGCCACACGGGCGGCAAGCTCGTCTTCCGCGTCGAGGACACCGACGCGGCGCGCGACTCCGAGGAGAGCTACCAGCAGCTCCTCGACGCGCTGAACTGGCTCGGCATCGACTGGGACGAGGGTGTCGAACGCGGTGGTCCGGACGGCCCGTACCGCCAGTCCCAGCGCGGCGGCATCTACCGCGATGTCATCGACCGGCTGTTGGAAGCCGGCCACCTCTACGAGTCGTTCGTGACGCCCGAGGAGATGGAGGCGCGCAATCGCGAGCTCGGCCGCGATCCGCGTCAGGGCTACGACAACTTCGAGCGCGAGCTGACCGAGGAGCAGCGCGCGGCCTACCGCGCCGAGGGGCGCCAGCCGTCGCTGCGCCTACGCGTGCCCGACACCGCGTTTACCATCGACGACCTCATCCGCGGTGAGATCACGTTCCCGGCCGGCTCCTTCAGCGACTTCGTCGTCGTGCGGCCGAACGGCGCGCCGCTCTACACGTTCGTGAACCCGGTCGACGATGCGCTCATGGGCGTCACGCACGTATTCCGCGGCGAGGACATCCTGAGCTCGACGCCGCGGCAGCTCGCGCTCTACCTGGCGCTCATCGACATCGGTGTCACGACGTTCATCCCGCAGTACGCGCACATGCCGCTCGTCTACGGCGACGGCGCGAAGAAGCTGTCCAAGCGCGACCCCGAGTCGAGCCTCTTCCACCACCGCGACCGCGGCTTCATCCCCGAAGGGCTGCTCAACTACCTCGCACTGCTCGGTTGGTCGATCGCGGCCGACCGCGACGTGTTCACGCAGTCGGAGTTCGTCGCGGCGTTTGACATCCGGGACGTCAACCCGAACCCGGCGCGCTTCGATCAGGCGAAGGCCGACGCGATCAACGGCGACCACATCCGCATGCTCGAGCCGGCCGACTTCGCGGCGCGCCTCATCCCGTATCTGACGCGCGCCGTCGACACCCCCGAGGAGCTCGCGCTGCTGCGCCGTGCCGCCCCGCTGGTGCAGGAGCGCATGACGGTGCTCTCGGAGGCGCGCGAGCTGCTCGGCTTCCTCTTCGTGAGCGACGCCGAGCTGGTCATCGAGGACAGCGCGATGCCGGCGGACAAGGATCGCGAGGACTACGTCCGCGTGCTCGACGCCGCACTCGTGTCGCTGCCCGGCGTCGACACGTGGGCGACCGCCGAGATCGAGGCGGCACTGCGCTTCGCGCTCATCGAGGGCCTCGGGCTCAAGCCGCGCACCGCTTTCGGTCCGCTGCGTGCCGCCGTCTCGGGCCGGCGCATCTCGCCGCCGCTCTTCGAGTCGATGGAGCTGCTCGGGCGCGAGTCGACGCTCGCCCGGGTGCGTGCGCTGCGCGCCCGCCTCGCCCCCTGACGCCGGCGCGAGAACGCGAGTCCAGAGGTTTGCTAGACTTGCGAGTCGGCCCGGGAGACCGGGTTCCACGCCCTGGGGTATGGTGTAATTGGCAACACGGCTGATTCTGGTTCAGTTGTTCTTGGTTCGAGTCCAGGTACCCCAGCCATAGATGAGCCCCTGATTCGTCAGGGGTTTTCTTGTTCGACGAAGGCGCTGCTGGCGATGAC
>DATMGN010000053.1:0-28167 GCA_035555435.1 Microbacteriaceae bacterium
TCCCCATCCTCACGCACCGCGATCAGGGGCTCGCGGAGCAGGTGTCCTCGGGCGACCTGTCCTCCGCGACGGCGATCGGGGATGACGGGCGCACCCGGACGATCTCGGTGAGCGGGGCGGATGGCGTTCTCGTCGATCCGATGGCGCTCGTGCCCGGCGATCGGCTCGTGGTCACGGGCACCGGGTTCGACGCGTCGCGCGGCATCTATGTCGCGATCTGCGTGATCCCCGAGGCTGCGGATGTCAAGCCGGGGCCGTGCGTGGGCGGGGTGCCGCAGCAGACGCAGGATCCGGCGGCGAACGCGGGTGCCCAGCAGTTCGCGGCGAGCAACTGGATCAACGACGACTGGGCGTGGAAGCTGTTCGGCTCGCGCAGCTACGACTCCGTCGGGGACGGCGCCTTCACCGCCTACCTGCTCGTCGGCGATCCGGTCGGCGAGGGCTTCGACTGCCGCGTCGAGCGCTGCGGCATCGTCACCCGCAACGACCACACGGCGGCCTCCGATCGGGTCCAGGACGTCTACCTCCCGATCGGCTTCGCCTCGCGGGCCGAGTAGCGCGCAACGCGGTTCGGGACTGGGCTCAGCCCGGGATCCGGGACCAGTCGGTCGGGACCGCCCGGTAGCCGTCGCGCGCGACGACGGTGGCCGTCGCGAGCGAGCCCCAGACGCCGAGCGCGGCGAGCGCGATGAGCAGTGCGATCACGGGACGACCTCCTCGGCTTTGGCGACGCGCGCGGCCGCGATGCGCGCCCGCAGCGAGAACCAGGGCATCGTGACGTGCACCATCGGACCGATGAGGAGGGCGAACGCGATCGTCCCGATTCCCACGTTGCCGCCGAGCGCCCAGCCGATCGCGACGACGGTGATCTCGATGCCGGTCCGCACGACCCACACGGGCCAGCCGGTGCGGGCGACGATCCCCGTCATGAGCCCGTCGCGGGGTCCGGGGCCGAGCTCCGCGCCGATGTAGAGCCCCGTCGCGACCGCGACCATCGCGAGCCCGCCGGCGAAGACGAGGGCGCGGATCCAGATCTCCTCGGGCGCCGGCACGAACCACAGCACGAGCTGGGCCACCGCACCGACCATGACGGCGTTCGCGAGCGTCCCGATGCCGAGGCGCTGGCGCAGCGGGATCCACAGCAGCAGCACGACGCCGCTGATGAGGATCGTCGCGAGGCCGAAGTCGAGGGTCGTGACGCGGGCGACGCCTTGCGCGAGGACGTCCCATGGCGAGACGCCGACCGCCGCGATGACCATGAGCCCGACGCCGGCGCCGTAGGCGACGAGTCCCAGGATGAGCTGGGTGGCACGGCGGACGGCGAGGCGGGACATGAGTCAATCCAATTCGATGATTGGCCTTCGATCAACAGGCCAATTCAGTTACTGTGGCCTGGTGATCACGCTGAGCGCCCGAACACTGGCCTCCCGACTCACGGACTGGCGGAGCGATGCGCCAGCCTATCGTTCGCTCGCGGACCGGATCCGGCTGCTCATCCTCGACGGCGTCGTCGTGCCGGGGACGCGCCTCCCGGCCGAGCGCGAGCTCGCCGCGGAGCTCGGCGTGAGCCGCACGACGATCGCCGCCGCCTACGCGGCGCTCCGCGACGACGGGTCGATCGACTCGGTGCGCGGCTCGGGCAGCATCGCGCGCGGCGCGCAGCGACCGCTGCAGCTCCCCGACCTCGGCGCAGGACCCCTCGACCTCAGCAAGGCCGTCATGCCGGCCTACTCGGGCCTCGCCGCCGCGATGCGCCGCACGACCGAGCTCGTGCCCGCGATGCTCGGCGACTTCGGCTTCGACCCGCTCGGCCGCGACGAGCTCCGCGACGCGCTCGCGGCCCGATACACGGCCCGCGGCCTCGCGACGACGCCAGACCAGATCATGGTGACGGTCGGCGCGCAGCACGCCATCACGCTCATCGCGCGCACCGTGCTGCGTCGCGGCGACCGCGTCCTCATCGAGAACCCGACGTACCCGCACGCGATGGACTCGATCGTCGCGGCCGGCGGGCGACTCGTGCCGGTCCCCGTCGACGCCGCGCATGGCTGGGACGCGCCCGCGCTCGAGCAGATCATCGAGCGCGGCAGCCCCGCGCTCGCCTACCTCATGCCCGACAACCACAACCCCACCGGCGCGACCATGCCGACCGCCCTGCTCGCGCGCACGCTCGAGCTCGCCGCCGCGCAGGGCACCGTCGTCGTGCTCGACGAGACCATGGGCGAGCTGACGATCGACGGCCCCACCCGCCTCCCCGCCGGCGCCTACGGCCCCGCGGTCATGGTCGGCTCCGTCGGCAAGAGCCTGTGGGGCGGGCTGCGCGTCGGCTGGGTCCGCGCCGACGCCGCCTTCATCCGCACCCTCACCCGGGCGCGGTTCGCGAGCGACCTGGGGACGCCGGCGTTCGAGCAGCTCGTCGTCGCCGAGCTCCTGCCCGACTTCGACGCCGTCCTCGCCGAGCGAATCGACTGGTTGCGGGCGGGGCGCGACCGGCTCCTCCGCGAGCTCGCGAGCCGCTTCCCCGAATGGCGGGTGCCCGAGCCCGCCGGCGGGCTGACCGCCTGGGTCGGGCTCGGCCGGCCTGCCAGCTCCCAGCTCGCCCTCGCGGCGCGCGGCGCGGGACTCGTCATCGCGCCCGGCCCGCGGTTCGCGGCCGACGGCGCGTTCGAGCGGTTCCTGCGCATCCCCTACTCTCTGCCCGAGGAGACGATGTCGCTCGCCCTCGACGTGCTCGAGCGGGCGTGGGCGGGCATCGCGGGCGCTGCCCCCGCCGCCCGCGTCGACGAGGAGTTCGCCGAGGTCGTCTGACCCACCGGGGCTCGGAGCCGCTCCCAGGCGGCCGTTGTCCCCCGTCAACTACCATCAACGCGGAAAGGGGGGTCCAGTGCATCGGCTCTCGGTCTTCAGCCTGCGAAATCGTGCGCTCATCGCGCTCGTCACCATCGTCGTCGCCGTCTTCGGCGGCATCACGCTGACGCAGCTCAAGCAGGAGCTCATCCCCTCACTGTCGCTCCCGCAGCTCTTCATCGTCACCAGCTACCCCGGCGCCGCGCCCGAGGTCGTCGAGAACGACGTGTCGACACCCATCGAGGACGCCATCCAGACGATCCCCGGCCTCGAGTCGACGACCGCGACGTCGAACGCGAACTTCTCCAACGTCACCGCCGCGTTCTCCTTCGGCACCGACCTCGCGACCGCGGAGCAGAAGGTCACGACCGCGATCAACCGCATCCGAAGCGCGCTGCCGGACGGGGTCGAGCCGAACGTCATCCGCTTCAACCTCTCCGACTTCCCCATCGTCCAACTCGCCGTCTCGAGCGACCTCGACCCCGTCGAGCTCTCCGACCGGCTCGAGCGCATGGTCGTCCCCGAGCTGTCGCGCCTCGACGGCGTCGCGAGCGTCGCGTTGCAGGGCGCCGCGATCCAGCAGGTGCGGATCACCCCCGACAAGGACGCGCTCGCGGCCAACGGGCTGAGCACGCAGTCGATCACCCAGCTGCTCCAGTCCAGCGGCGTGCTGCTGCCCGCGGGGCAGATCACCGAGGACGGCGAGACGCTCACCGTCCAGGCGGGCCAGCAGCTCACGAGCACCGACGACATCGCCTCGCTCGCGTTCCCCGCCCCGCCGAGCGCCGTCCAGCCGAGCTTGGACCTCGAGACCGGCGAGGTCACCGTCCCGACGCCGACCGTCGTCACGATCGCCGAGGTCGCCCAGGTGGAGGTCGTCGATCAGGCCGCGACCGGGTACTCGCGGGTCAACGGGCGCGACGCGCTGACGATCGCGGTCACCAAGACATCGGCGGGCAACACGGTCGCCGTCTCTCACGCCGTCGCGGCCGCCCTCCCGGGCCTCGCCGCCGCGGTCGGCGGCGCGACCGAGTTCACACCCGTCTTCGACCAGGCGCCCTTCATCGAGCGTTCCATCGAGGCGCTGACGCAGGAGGGCCTGCTCGGGCTCGTCTTCGCCGTCGTCGTGATCCTCGTCTTCCTGCTCTCGATCCGCTCGACGCTCGTCACCGCCGTCTCCATCCCCACCTCGGTGCTGCTCACCTTCATCGGCATGTGGGCGTTCGGCTACTCGCTCAACATCATCACGCTCGGCGGCCTCACGATCGCGATCGGCCGCGTCGTCGACGACTCGATCGTCGTCGTGGAGAACATCAAGCGACACATCGAGTCCGGGCAGGAGAAGCGTCGCGCGATCATCGACGCCGTCAAGGAGGTCGCGGGCGCCGTCACGGCCTCGACGATCACGACCGTCGCCGTCTTCCTCCCCCTCGGGCTCGTCGGCTCCGAAGTCGGCGAGCTCTTCCGGCCGTTCGCCGTCACCGTCGGCCTCGCGCTCATCGCGAGTCTCATCGTGTCGCTCACGATCGTGCCCGTGCTCTCCTACTGGTTCCTCGGCCGCGGACCGCGCGCGCGCCGCGGCCGGCACTCCGCCGCGACCGAGTCGCGACCGAGCGACGAGGCCACCGTCGTCACGGGCCCCGTCGGCACGCACGGGCCCGCCGACTTCCTCCAGCGCGGCTACCTGCCGATCATCCGCTGGACGCTCAGGTACCCCGTGGTCGTGCTCCTCCTCGCCGCCCTGACGCTCGGCGGGTCGATCGCGCTCGCGCCGCTGCTCAAGCTCAACTTCGTCGGCGACTCCGGACAGAACACGCTCACCGTCACGCAGACCCTCGAGCCTTCGACGAGCCTCGACGTCAAGAACGAGCAGGCGCAGATCGTCGAGCAGGCGCTCATCGAGACCCTCGGCGTCGAGACCGTGCAGGCCTCCGTCGGCCAGACCTCCGGCAGCAGCATCCGCGCCGCCTTCGGGGGCGGCTCCACGACGTTCTCCCTCGTCACCGACGAGCACGGCGACCAGGCAGAGATCAAGGAGGCGGTCGAGGCGACGCTCGCCGGCATCACCGACGCCGGCACGCTGAGCATCTCGACGCAGAGCGGGTTCGGCGGCTCGACCGTCGACGTGACCGTGCGCGCCGCGACGCAGGCCGACCTCGAGCGGGGCGTGGAGATCGTGACCCGCGGAGTCGAGGATCTCCCCTCCGTCGCCCAGGTCACCGACAACATCTCCGCCTCGAGCCCCTACATCGCCGTCGTCGTCGACCGGCAGGCGGCGGCCCAGCACGGTCTCACCGAGGTCCAGGTCGGCAGCCTCGTGATGGCCGCGATGAACCCCGGTTCGATCGGCTCCGTCACGATCGACGACCGCGCGATGTCGATCTACCTCGTCGACTCCGACGCGCCGACCTCGCTCGAGGCGCTGCGGGCGTTCCAGATCCCGACGTACATCGGCGCGGTCGCGCTCGGCGACCTCGCAAGCGTCGAGCGGGCGCTCGGCCCCGCATCCGTCACGACGCAGCAGGGCGTGCGCACCGCGACCGTGTCGATCACACCGGCCTCCGAGGACGTCGGCTCGACCACCTTCGGCGTGCAGTCCGCGCTCGCGGAGCTCGAGCTGCCCGCCGGCACGACGACCGAGATGGGCGGCGTCGCCTCCCAGATGCTCGACTCGTTCGCGAACCTCGGCATCGCGCTGCTCGCGGCGATCCTCATCGTCTACGTCGTCATGGTCGCCACGTTCCGCTCGCTGCGCCAGCCGCTGCTGCTGCTCGTGTCGATCCCCTTCGCGGCGACCGGCGCGATCGTCCTGCAGGTCGCAACCGGCATCCCGCTCGGCGTCTCCTCGCTCATCGGCGTGCTCATGCTCGTCGGCATCGTCGTGACGAACGCGATCGTCCTCGTCGACCTCATCAACCAGTACCGGGTGCGCGGCATGGACACGCGGACCGCGGTCGAGCAGGGGGCGGCGCGAAGGCTGCGCCCCATCGTCATGACGGCGGCGGCGACGATCTTCGCGCTCATCCCGCTCGCGATCGGCATCACGGGCCACGGCGGGTTCATCTCGCAGCCCCTCGCGCTCATCGTGATCGGCGGGCTGATCTCCTCGACGCTGCTGACGCTCATCGTCCTGCCGGTCATCTACTACCTCGTGGAGGGCCGGCAGGAGCGCCGAGCGCCGATCGTCGCGGCGCGGCGGGCCGCACGGTTGGAGGCGCAGAACGCCGTGACCGGCCCGCGTCGATCGCGCCGGGCGGCGATCCGCGACGACACGCGCGACGAGAACTGACCCTGGTCCGTAGCGGCCGCGTCCGGTAGACTCGAACGTCGGCTTTTCGATGGTGCCCCCACACGGCACGTCCTGTATGTCGAATCGGCCGAGTCGCGCGGAGTCCCGCGCGGACCATCACCGTATGTGACGGCCCCGATCGACGATCGCCCGGGATCACCGGCGTTTCCGCATGCCTGCGGGGCGCACGCATGCAGCACGCATCGAAAGAGCAGTACACCAATGCCCAAGCAGTACACCCCGAAGTCCAACAACCCCGCCGGCGGCAAGGGCCGCTGGACGGAGGCCGACCGGCGCAAGCGCGCCGAGCGCGACGGCGAGCGCGGCGCCGGCCGCTCCCACGGCTCGTCGAGCGAGCGGCAGGCGAGTCGAAGCACTGCCCGCCCCGCCCGCGGCGAGCGTCCCGACTGGTCGCCGCGCGAGAAGCCCGCACGGTCCGGCTACGGCCACGACCGGCCGCGCACGGACGACCGCGCCCCGCGTCGCGAGTGGAACGACCGCCCGCAGCGCGACGCGCACGAGCGTCCGGCGCGTCCCTATCAGGACCGCCCGGCTCGGCCCCATCAGGATCGCCAGGATCGTCCCGCGCGTCCGTACCAGGACCGGCCGGCCCGGGGCGAGCGCCCCGACTGGACCCCCCGCGAGAAGCCGGCGCGCTCGGGCTATGACCGCCCGCGCACCGAGGACCGTGCCCCGCGTCGCGAGTGGCAGCCCCGCGAGGACCGTGCCCCGCGTCGCGAGTGGCAGCCGCGCGAGGACCGCGCCCCGCGTCGCGAGTGGCAGCCGCGCGAGGACCGTGCCCCGCGCTCCTACGAGGACCGCGCGCCCCGCCCCGTCGTCGAGGACGTCGTGCTCGACCGGCTCGACGCAGCGGCGATCGCCGCCGACGCGACCGACGGCATGACGTTCTCCGACCTCGGACTCGGCGACAACATCGTCCGCCAGCTCGCGTCGCTCGGCGCGAGCGAGCCGTTCCCGATCCAGGCGGCGACGATCCCCGAGGTGCTCGCCGGACGCGACGTCCTTGGCCGCGGCCGCACCGGCTCGGGCAAGACCATCGCGTTCGGCGCCCCCATCGTCGAGCGTCTGCTCCGGATGCACCGCGACGCGAACCTCGGTGGCGCCAAGGGCCGCAGCATGGGCCGCAAGCCCCGCGCGATGATCCTCGCGCCGACCCGCGAGCTCGCCCAGCAGATCGACCGCACCGTGCAGCCGATCGCTCGCTCCGTCGGCCTCTTCACGATCGCGATCGTCGGCGGCGTCCCGTACCAGAAGCAGCTCACCGGCCTCGATCGCGGTGTCGACATCGTCATCGGCACGCCCGGTCGCATCGAGGACCTCGTCGAGCGCGGCGACCTCGACCTGTCCGGCATCGCGATCTCGGTGCTCGACGAGGCCGACCACATGTGCGACCTCGGCTTCCTCGAGCCCGTCCAGCGGATCTTCCGGCTCACACCCGAGGGGTCGCAGCGCCTGCTGTTCTCGGCGACGCTCGACAGCGCCGTGGAGTCGCTCGTGACGGAGTTCCTCCGCGAGCCCTCCGTCCACGAGGTCGCAGGCGAGGACCAGGCCAGCTCGACGATCCGCCACCGCGTGCTCATGATCGACGCCTCCGCGAAGCGCGACGTCGTCCGCGACCTCGTCGAGTCGGCCGAGCGCTCGATCGTCTTCACCCGCACGCGCGCGTTCGCCGAGGACGTCGCCGAGGGGCTCATGATCTCGGGCATCCCCGCCTCGAGCCTGCACGGCGACCTCAACCAGGCGCGCCGCAACCGCAACCTCCAGCTGCTGTCGCGCGGCGCGGTCCGCTCGCTCGTCGCGACCGACGTCGCGGCGCGCGGCATCCACGTCGACGACGTCGACCTCGTCATCCAGGCCGACATGGCCGAGGACCACAAGACCTACCTGCACCGCTCGGGCCGCACCGGCCGCGCGGGCGCCGAGGGCACGGTCATCACGGTCATCTCGCCGTCGCGTCGCCGCCGGATGGAGGAGCTGCTGAAGAACGCCGGCATCGAGGCCGAGTGGGAGGACCGGGCGTCGCGTCCGGCGCGCGCCGGCAACCGCCCCTTCCGCGAGGGCCGGCCCTACCGCGCCCCGCGGCGTAACACTGACGAGTCGCGGCCTGAGGCTTCGTAGGCTTGACGTCGTGAGCGTGCGGGAGGACATCGCGGCGGTCAAGCGCCGGGACCCCGCCGCTCGGTCGTCCTTCGAGATCTGGTTGCTCTACTCGGGGCTCCACGCCGTGTGGGGCTACCGCTTCGCGCACTGGCTGTGGACGCACCGGGCGAAGTTCCTCGGCCGGCTGGTCTCGCAGGTGACGCGCTTCCTCACGGGAGTCGAGATCCATCCGGGTGCGACGATCGGCCGTCGGCTCATCATCGACCACGGCATGGGGATCGTCATCGGCGAGACCGCGGAGGTCGGCGACGACGTGCTGCTCTACCACGGCGTCACGCTCGGCAACGCCAAGGCGGTGCCCGGCAAGCGCCACCCCACGATCGGCAGCCGAGTCACGGTCGGTGCGGGCGCGAAGATCTTCGGCCCCGTCGTGATCGGCGATGACACGGTCATCGGCGGCAACGCCGCGGTCACCAAGTCGTTCCCGGCCGGCTCGATCCTCGTCGGCGTCCCCGCGAAGGACGTCTCGAAGAAGGTCGACCAGGCCGACCTCTGGACCATCTGAGGACGCAACGCCGGCGGCGCCGGTCCCGCGAGGGGATCCGGCGCCGCGAGGTCGATCGGATCAGCTGTTGTCGCCGCCCCAGAGGCCGGAGTAGCCGCCGGATGCCTCGAGCGTCGGGTTCGCGACGGGGGTGCCGACCGCGTTGCCCCACTCGGTCCACGAGCCGTCGTAGACCTTCGCGTCGTAGCCGAGGAGCTGCGTCAGCGCGAACCAGGTGTGCGAGGCGCGCTCGCCGATCCGGCAGTAGACGTAGATCGGCTTCGAGCCGTCGATGCCCTGCGCCGCGTAGCGCTCGCGGATCGCCTCGACGTCCTTGAAGGTGCCGTCGCCGCCGTCCGCGGGGACCTTGACGTTGCCGCCCCACGGGAAGTTGTGGGCTCCGGGGATGTGGCCCCACTTCGCGGCCGCCTCGCCGCCGAAGCCCGGCGCGACGCCGATCTCGCCCTGGAACTCGGGGACGCCGCGGATGTCGACGATGACGCCGTCGCGCTCGCCGAGCGCGACTGCGAGGACCTCGTCCTTGTATGCGCGGATGTCCTGGTCGCCCTCCTCGGCGACCCAGCTGCCGCGCTCCGGGGTGGGGACGTCGGTCGTGAGCGGGCGCCCGTCGGCCTTCTCCCACTTGTAGCGCCCGCCGTCCAGGAGCCGGACGTCGGCGAGGCCGTAGTACTTGAGCACCCAGGCACCGTAGGCGGCGAACCAGTTGTTGCCGTCGCCGTAGAGCACGACGGTCGAGTCGGGGTTGATGCCGGCGGCCTGCGCGAGCTCGGTGATCTGCTCGCGCGTCGCGAGGTCGCGGCTGAGCCGCTGGACGAAGTCGCGGTACCAGAGGAACTCGATCGCCCCCGCGATGTGCCCGTCCTGGTACTTGCTGACGCCGCTGTCCGAGCGGCCCTCGCTCACCTCGACGATGACGACGTTGGGGTCGTCGAGGTGCTCGGCGAGCCAGTCGGCCGAAACGACGGAGGAGGCGGTGGTCGTGCTCATATCGATGCCTTTCTCGCTGGCCCGCTGCAGTCCGGGCGCGTGGCACGATTCTTCGCCGCTCGGCCGGGTCTGTGCGGTTTGTGACGATTGTGACCGCGCAGTGCGATGTCAATCCCCGTGTGCGCGGTTGCCGGGCACCTTAGCCTGACGACATGGCAGAGCTCATCTCACCCGAGGATTTCCATGCGGCGGCGGGTCTCGACGAGTGGCGTGCCGGGCCCGGATCGGCGTCGGTGCGCTACCGCACGCCGGACTTCTCAGCGGGCGCGAGGTTCGTCGGCGAGATCGCGCAGGCGGCCGACGAGCTCGACCACCATCCCGACGTCGACCTTCGCTACGGCTCGGTGCGCATCCGGACGGCGACGCACAGCGAGGGCGGGCTGACGAGCAAGGACGTCGAGCTCGCCCAGCGGATCACCGGCCTCGCCCGCTCGCTCGGCTTCACCTCGGAGGCCGAGGACTGATCAGCGCTCCGCGATGCGGCGCGGGTGCGTGTACACGCTGAAGCCGTGCCCGCGGGAGAAGCCGACGAGGCTCAGGCCCGAGGTCTCCGCGAGGTCGCGCGAGAGCGATGACGGGGCGCCCACGGCCGCGAGCACGGGGATGCCGGCGAGGCGTGCCTTCTGCACGAGCTCGAACGAGGCGCGTCCCGACACCTGCAGCACGGTCCCGCGCAGCGGCAGCATGCCCTGTCGCACCGCCCAGCCGACGACCTTGTCGACGGCGTTGTGCCGGCCGACGTCCTCGCGCACGCAGAGCAGTTCGCCCTCGGCGGTGAAGAGCCCCGCGGCGTGGACGCCGCCGGTGGAGTCGAACAGCTCCTGCCCGGCGCGCAGCCGGTCCGGCAGCTCGGCGATCGTCGTCGCGGCGACCACCGTGTCGTCGCCGTCGAGCGACCACCGGGCCTGCTTCTGGATCGCGTCGATCGACTCCGTGCCGCAGATGCCGCAGGCCGATGTCATGACGGAATGCCGTGCCGCGGCCTCGGCGGGCGGCGTCGCGCCGGGGGCGAGCCGCGCGTCGACCGTGTTGCCGTAGACGGCGTCGCCGACGTGGCCGAGCCCGGCGAGGTGATCGGGCTGTGTGATGACACCCTCGCCGACGAGGAAGCCGGCGACCAGGTCGAGGTCGTCCCCCGGCGTTCTCATCGTGATCGACCAGGACTGGCCGTCGATGCGGATCTCGAGCGGATCCTCCACGGCGATGAGATCGTCGTGCGCGGCCGACTCGACGCCGCCGCCGACCCGGAAGCGCCGCACCTGCTCCGCGCGAGCCCCGGCGACGTGGACCACTTCGGACATAGTGGTACCTCCTCGGTTCCGTATCATGGTCGCACAGGGGCAAGGGCACGGCATGGGAGCCGGAGAGGAGCGCCGCATGGTCCGCAAGGCGCCGTCGCAGGGCATCGACGAGTCGAAGCTGCGCGTGAGCCCGCCCAAGCGGCACGCGGTCGGCATCCCCGCCGTCACCAACGCGCTCCTCATCGCCGAGCAGCAGATGGGGGTCGTGCGCTCGGCGCAGACGCTCCTCACGATCAACCAGAAGGACGGCTTCGACTGCCCCGGCTGCGCCTGGCCGGAGGAGGACAAGCGCAAGCACCTGGAGTTCTGCGAGAACGGTGCGAAGGCCGTCGCGGAGGAGGCGACGCTGCGCCGGGTCGGCCCCGAGTTCTTCGCCGCCCACCCGATCTCCGTCCTCGCCGAGCAGGACGAGTACTGGCTCGGCCAGCAGGGCCGGCTCACGACCCCGATGTTCAAGGACGAGGGCAGCGACCACTACGAGCCGATCGAGTGGGATGCCGCGCTCGAGCTCGTCGCCGACGCGATCCGCGAGCTCGACGACCCCGACCAGGCCGTCTTCTACACGTCCGGCCGCACCTCGAACGAGGCGGCGTTCCTCTACCAGCTGCTCGTGCGCGGCGTCGGGACCAACAACCTGCCCGACTGCTCGAACATGTGCCACGAGTCCTCCGGATCGGCCCTGACCGAGACGCTCGGGATCGGCAAGGGCACCGTCTCGCTCGAAGACGTCCACGAGGCCGACCTCATCATCGTCGCGGGGCAGAACCCGGGGACGAACCACCCGCGCATGCTCACCGCGCTCGAGAAGGCGAAATCGCGCGGCGCGAGCATCGTCGCGATCAACCCGCTGCCCGAAGCCGGGCTCATCCAGTACGAGAACCCGCAGACGATGCGCGGCATGCTGCTCGGCGGCACCACGATGGCCGACCAGTTCCTGCAGATCCGACTCGGCGGCGACCAGGCGCTCTTCCAGGCGCTCGGCCACCTCCTGCTCGACAGCGAGGAGCGTATCGGCGGCGTCCTGGACCGCGAGTTCATCGACGCCCACACCGACGGCTTCGGCGCGTACGCCGCGGCGATGCGGGACCTCGACTGGGATCGGGTGCTCGAGGCGACCGGACTGGAGCGCGCCGAGATCGAGGCGCTCGGCGCGAAGCTGCTCGTGTCGAAGAAGACGGTCGTGTGCTGGGCCATGGGCCTCACGCAGCACAAGCACTCCGTCGCGATGCTCCGCGACGTCGTCAACGTGCTCCTCCTCCAGGGCAACGTCGGTCGCCCCGGCGCGGGCGTGTGCCCCGTGCGCGGCCACTCCAACGTGCAGGGCGACCGCACGATGGGCATCTACGAGAAGCCGTCCGAGGCGTTCCTTGCGGCGCTCGATCGCGAGTTCGCGTTCACCGCGCCGCGGGAGCACGGGCACGACGTCGTCGAGGCGATCCGCGCGATGCGCGACGGCAAGGCCCGCTTCTTCATGGCGATGGGCGGCAACTTCATCTCCGCGACGCCGGACACCGAGGTCGTGGAGCACGCGATGCGCCAGGTCGACCTGAGCGTCCAGGTCTCCACGAAGCTGAATCGCTCGCACGTCGTGACTGGCCGCCGGGCGCTCATCATCCCGACGCTCGGGCGCACCGACCGCGATCGGCGCGGCGGCACCGGCGCGCGGGAGCAGCGAGTCACGGTCGAGGACTCGATGGGGGCGGTGCACACCTCCCGCGGCCGCCTCGCCCCGCCGGCCGAGGATCTGCTGTCGGAGGTCGCGATCGTCGCTCGCATCTGCGCCCTCCTCTTCAGCGATGCGGCCCCCGCTGACGCTGGTGGAGTAGTCCCGCAGGGCAGCCCCGGGGGGCGAGTAGGCCCGGAGGGCAGCCCCGGGGGTCGAGTAGGCCCGGAGGGCCGTATCGAGACCCCCCCGCGCAATCGCCCCCGCGCCGACTGGTCCGCCCTCGAGCACGACTACGCCCGCATCCGCACCCACATCGAGCGCGTCATCCCCGGCTTCGACGACTTCGAGGCGCGCGTCGACCGGGGCCGCACCCTCATGCTCCCGAACGGCCCGCGCGACTCCCGCACGTTCCCGACCGCGACGGGCAAGGCGCGGTTCACCGTCAACGAGCTGGAGTTCCCGCGGATCCCGGAGGGTCGCGTTCTCCTCCAGACGCTGCGCTCGCACGATCAGTACAACACGACCATCTACGGCAAGGACGACCGCTACCGGGGCATCCGCCACGGACGCCGGGTCGTGCTCGTCCACCCCGAGGACGCGGCCGCCGCGGGCTTCGCCGACGGGGACCTCGTCGACCTCGTGTCCGAGTGGGTCACGGCCGACGGGCAGGTCGAGGAACGCCGGGCGCGCGACTTCCGCGTCGTCGCGTACGACACCCCGCGGCGCAACGCCGCTGCCTACTATCCCGAGACGAACGTGCTCGTCCCGCTCGATTCGGTCGCGGACGTCTCCAACACCCCCGCCTCCAAGGCCGTGGTCGTGCGCCTCGAGCCCCCGACCCGCGTCGCGGGGACCTGAGCGAGCGAAGCGAGTCGAAGGATGCAGGCGACCGTCATCACCGTCTCGAACCGCTCCTCCCGCGGCGAGCGGCCCGATACGAGCGGACCGGTCGCGGTCGCGCGACTCGTGGCGGAGGGCTGGGACGTCAGCACGGCGCTCGTGCCGGACGGGGCGGCGGAGGTCGAGGCGGCGCTGCGCGCGGCGCTCGCGGACGGCGCTCGCCTCATCGTGACCTCGGGCGGCACGGGGGTGACGCCGCAGGATCTCACGCCGGAGGGAAGCGCCGCCGTCATCACCACGCCACTGCCGGGCATCGCCGAGGAGATCCGTCGCCGCGGCGCCGCGGCGGTGCCCGCCGCGATCCTTTCGCGCGGGCTTGCCGGCATGGCCGGCTCGGCGGCCGGCGGCGCGCTCATCGTCAACCTGCCCGGCTCGCCCGGCGGCGTCCGGGACGGCATCGAGGTCGTGATCGCGGTCGCCCGCCATGCGATCGAGCAGTATGCGGGAGGGGACCATTGAGCGTACGCATCGCACGCATCTCGGCGGAGCCGATCGAGCTCGCCGACCATGTCGCTGCCGTCTCGGACGCTTCGGCGGGGGCCGTGTCGGTCTTCCTCGGCACGGTGCGCGACTCGGATCCTGATGCCGCTGGCGAGGTCGTCGCGCTCGAGTACTCGGCGCACCCCGACGCCGAGTCGACGCTGCGCTCCCTCGCCGAGCACGTCATCCGTGCGATGTCCGACCGCGCCGCAACCGAGGCGGCCGCGCCCCCCAGCGGCGTCCTGAGCGAGCGCAGTGAGTCGAAGGGCGACGACCTCCAGATCGCCGTCTCGCACCGCGTCGGTCGTCTCGGCATCGGCGACGCCGCGGTCGTGATCGCGGTCGCCTCGGGCCACCGTGATGAGGCGTTCACGGCGTGCCGCATGCTCATCGAGGCGATCAAGGCGCAGCTCCCCGTCTGGAAGCGGCAGGTCGAGGCGGATGGATCGACCGCCTGGAAGGGCCTCGGCGGCTGAGCTCAACTCGTCGCGGCACGGCATCTGCCTCCCTGCACGGCGTTCAGACCACGTGCACGAGCGCAGACCACGTGCGCGAGCGCAGACCCGCAAACGCCGCCGGTCAGCCCCCGGCGGCAGCGTCCGCGTCCGCCGCCCACGCGACCCCGAGGGCGAAGAGCGTCGAGACGCCGTAGTGGTCCATCGCCGCGGCGACGCGGCGGCGCCCGGTGCGGGGGTTGACGCCGATCGTGCGCGACGCCGTCTCGAGGGTGATCCCCTTGCGCATGAGCGTCAGTAGCGGCGTCCAGGCGTCCGCGGCCGGCGGGGGCGGCGCGGCCGCGTCCCAGAGTGTCGCGAAGTAGGCGGCGAGCATGCCGGCGAGCGCGGGGTTGCGCACGCTCATGACGCTCGTCGGCCGACCCTCGCCCCACTCGTAGGGGACGGCGAGCTGGTCGCCGTCGACCCAGAACCAGCTCGGCGGGTCGTCGAGGAAGCGGTACTCGATGCCGGCCGCGGTGAACGCGACGAGGAGCTCGTCGATGCCCGGCAGCTCGGTCGCGGCCGCGCGGATGATGAGGTGCACGGCGTCCTTGCCGCGCATGATCTGCGTGGCCCGGGCGACACGCTCGGGTGAGCTCGTGAGGAAGCGGCTGATGTCGGGGAGGACGGCGTCGAGGACGCCCGAGTCGTGCCCGCCGACCTCGTACCAGAGGTCCTCGGCGGCCCGCGGCCCGTGCCGGGTGACGACGGACATGGGGTCGGCGGAGGTCTCGCCGACGGACCAGTGCCCGTGGATGCGGGGCAGCTCGGCGGCGACCTGCTCGATCCGCCCGAGGAGGTCCTGCGCGCTGTCACGCAGCTCGGCGGTGTGCGCGGCGACGGTTTCGGCCGCCCAGGCGATGGGGTTGGGGTAGGCGATCCGCTCGCCGCGGCCGTCGAGCTGCCCGCGGGCGCGCAGTCGCCGCACGGCCGCTCGGGCGTCCTCGGGCGGGGTGTGCGAGAGCGTCGCGAGCTCGGTGATGGTCGCCGGCCGCCCGCGGTGCGCGATGGCGAGCAGGTTCGCGTCATCCACGCGCCCACACTGCCCGCTTCCGGACATGTCCGCAAGCGGTGCTTGCCGCAGGCGTGGACGATTCAGGACACTTGACGGGCGATATTGGGGAGAACGCGATGATCGACTGTGCGACCGACACCTGGCTGAGCAATCCGATCTCCGTGGTGTTGCTCGTGGTGCTCGGGGTCGTCGTCGCCCTCCTCGTCGTGACGATCGTGATCCTGCTCGTGCGCGCTCGCCGCTCGGGCGGTCGGGGCGGGGCGGGCGCGTCGGCGGCGCTCGTGCTGCTCGCGATCGTCGCCGTCAGCGCCGTGTCGCTCGGGGGTCCGGTCGCGCCGGCGAGCGCGGCGGCCCCGGCCGCCTGCCCGGCCCCGGCCATCGGCCCGGATCAGGACGTCGCCTTCACGAGCGGCGACGTGACCTTCCACGCCAGCTTCCGCGGCCCCGTCGACACGGCGCAGCCTGTCCCCGCCGTCGTGATCGTCGTCGGGACCGGCGCGATCGACCGCAATGGCGACGCGGCGACGCTCGAGACGCAGGCCTACACGTGGCTCGCCGACGTGATGAGCGCGAACGGCATCGCGTCGCTGCGCTACGACAAGCTCGGCACGGGCGCGACGGGCCTCGGCCCCTACGCCGACGACCCCGATGCACTGCTCGCGCTCGGCTACGACGAGCTGCGGCTGCAGCCCATCCGCGACGCGTTGTCGTTCGTCGCGGCGCAGCCCGGCGTCGACCCGGAGCGCATCCTGCTGCTCGGTCACAGCGAGGGCGGCGCCGACTCGCTCTTCGTCGCGACGAACCTCAAGAGCGCGCCGGAGCTCGCGGGCCTGCTGCTCATCGAGCCGGCGTACGCGCAGATCCTCGACGTCGTCAGCGCGCAGTTCGCGCAGCAGATGGACGGCGCGGTCGCGGGGGGTGCGATGAGCGCCGAGGACGCCGCGACGCTGTCCGCGTGGATGGCCGAGGGCGTCGAGGAGATCCGCTCGGGCACTGCGCCGTTCCCGGCGCCCGGCCCCGTGCCGCTCCCCGACGCGACGGGGATTGCCGCCGTGTACCAGGACACGATCGCCTCGAACATCTTCGGCATCGACCCCGCGCAGATGGTCGTCACGCACGCCTACCGCACGCTCTACGGCAAGCAGTTCGACGAGATCGTCCCCGAAGCGCTGTCGTCGCTCGTGCGCGTCCCGACCCTCATCACGTGCGGCACGAAGGACTTCAACACCCCGTGCGGCGACGGCTCGCCCGGCTCCGGCGTCGTCGCGGTGGCGGAGGGCTTCGCCGAGGGGGTCGCGAAGTTCGTGATGATCGCCGACATGGTCCACATCCTGCGCGACACCGGCACCTCGGACGTGTTCCAGCCCGCGGGCCAGGTCGTGTTCCCGTTCTCGCTCGCGCTCGAGTCGGTCATCGGCGACTACCTCGCGCAGTTCGTGACGCGATAGGCAGGGTGGCGAGCGCTGCCCGCCGACTCAGACGAGCAGCAGGATGCCCGCGACCGCCGCTGCCGCCGCGATCGCGAGGGCGATCACGAGCAGGACGAGGTGGACCCGATAGAACGCGGTCGCCCGGCCGGCCGCGTCGCGCGCCCTCGGGTCGCGGGCGACCCGGCGGATGAACGTCGGCCAGGTCAAGACGTTGAAGACGGCACTGACGAGGAGCACCGTGGCGGCGAAGACGGTCACCCGTCCATGATGCCCTGCCGCCGCCTCAGCCTCCCGCGAAGGGCGGCAGCACGTCGACGAGCGTCTCGGCGCCGAGCGGCGTCTCAGGGACCTCGCTCCGCGAGCCCGCGACGAGCACGGAGCAGCGCGGCAGGATGCGTCCGAGCCCGGGATAGTCCGCGGCGAGGGCGGCCCGCAGCGCCCCGAGGGTCGCCTCGGTGCGGCGCTCCTCGGCGCGACCGGCGGCCTCTTCGGCGGCGGCGAAGTAGCGCACCTGGGCCATCAGCCGTCGGTCCCGTCCTGGTCGGCGACGAGCGACTGGATCGAGGCGATCGCGTCGTCGATCTCCTCCGCGCTGCCGCCGAGCTGTCCCGCGACGAGGCCCGCGACGAAGGCCGAGAGGGGGGCGGCGGGGCGCGTCACGCCGTGCGCGGCGACGGCCGCGAGTCGCAGGATCTGATCCGTCGGCACCTGCGCCGCGTCGAGCCCGAACTCGTGCACGAGCGTCTCGACCCACTCCGCGAGCTCCGGAGGGATGTCCTGCGCCTCAGCCATCGACCTGCCCCTTCGCCGTCTGGTAATCCTGCCACGTGTCGATGTCGGCGACGACGGGGGCGTCGGCGAGCACGCGATGCAGGTCGAGCCCGCGCAGGAGTGCGCGCAGCGAGGCGTCGCGCGGGCCGTCCTCCAGCGCGGCGAGGGCCGAGCGCAGGGCGTCGATCCGGTACGCAGCGGCGAGCCATTGCACGCGCCCGTCCGGGTCGACGAGGACGGTGCCGTCGCGGCCGGGGCCGGCCGCGTCACCGGCGGCGGCCGTCAGGGCGGCGATGACCTCGTCGGGACGCACGAGGTCGCCGGCCAGCACGACGACGTCCTGCGCGCTCGCGTCGACGAGCTTCGCGATGCCGGCGGCGATCGCGGCGACGGGGCCTCCGTCGGTCTCCGGCCCGATGTGGACGATCGGGTTGAGCCCCGCGTCGCGCGCGGCGGCGAGCGCACGCTCGCGCAGCGCCACGCCGGCGAGCTCGAGCCCGGGCTTGTCGATCCCGCCCATCCGCGTGCCGAGGCCGCCCGCGACGACGAGGGCCGCGGTGCTCGTGGTGCGCGCGTCAGTCATCGCGGCTCACTCGTCCGGCCGGTGCCAGTCGCCCGACTTCCCGCCGCTCTTGGCGACGATCCGCGCGGACTCGAGCGAAGTGGCCTTGTCGAGGCTCTTGACCATGTCGACGATCGCGAGCCCGGCGACGGCGACCGCGGTGAGCGCCTCCATCTCGACCCCGGTGCGGTCGGCGGTGCGCACCGTCGCCTCGATCTCGACGCCGGCGTCGGAGACGGTGAGGTCGACGACGACGCCGTGGACGCCGATGACGTGGGCGAGCGGGAGGAGGTCGGGGACGCGTTTCGCGGCGGCGATGCCGGCGACCCGGGCGACGGCGAGTACGTCGCCCTTGGGGACGGTGCCGTCGCGCAGCGCCGCGACGACGCGCGTAGAGCAGCGCACGAACCCGCGCGCGGTCGCCGCGCGCACGGTCGGCTGCTTCGCCGTCACATCGACCATTCGGGCGTGTCCGGCCGCGTCGAGGTGCGTGAAGGCGTCGTGCGCTGGCTGGGTCACGCCCCCAGCATGACATCGCCGGGGCGGTTCAGGACATCAGGAAGTAGGACACCGCCATCCCCGCGGCGATTGCCGCCGCGATGCCGAGCTCGGCTCGCGCGGGGAGCGCCTCGCCGCGCCGGGTGCCCGCGGGCGCCGCGCGCAGCTGCACGAGGAACCAGATCGCCGCGATCGCGAACATCGCCGCGACGAGGTACGTCACCCCGACGATCCACAGTGGCAGCTGCCACAGCGGCGGGACCTGGACGGCGCCGAGGGCGGCCGCGGCGGGCGCGCCGTGCACGTGCCCCGCGCTCGCCCCGATCGGCGCGATGACGCTCGGGGTCCCCGCCGCGTGGAGGAACTCCATGAGCCCGACCATCCACACCATGCCGAGCATCATGGCGACGTGGTACCAGGCGACGACTCGGCGCCCGTGGTGGCCCGCGCCGGGGCCGACGACGACGCCGGGCCGGCTGAGCGCGAGGATCGCGTAGCCGAGCGCTGCGATCGAGAAGAGCACGATCCACACGAGGCCGGGCACCCGCATGAACCATGGCCACGGCATGATCGCCATCGCCGCGAGCATCGCGACGTGCGTGACGTAGGAGAGCCGGTCCGCCGCGTTCTGCGCTCGCCAGGCGCCGATCGCGGAGGCGATCGCGAGCGCCGCGAACCACGCGCTGAACACCCAGGCGAGGCCCTCGTCGGCGATCACGGCCGCAGTCTAGCTCCGGCGCTGCCCCCGAGGACTGGCCTGTTAGGGTGCAGCCATGAGCACGATCGCTCTAGGGGTCCCGCGGCTCCGGCGCTCGCCGATGGAGGCGCCGCCGGTCGATGGCCGACCCGGCGTGCCCGGCCTGATCGACCGGTTCGGCCGCGTCGCGCAGGACCTGCGGGTGTCGGTGACGGAGAAGTGCTCGCTGCGCTGCACCTACTGCATGCCGGCAGAGGGCCTGCCCGCGATCGCGCGCGAGGACCTCCTGACACCGCTGGAGATCGGCCGGGTCGTCGGTATCGCGGCGGGCCGCCTCGGCGTGCGCGACGTGCGGTTCACGGGCGGCGAGCCGCTCATGCGCGCGGATCTGGCGCACATCGTGCGGGAGAGCCGGGCGGCCGCGCCGCACGCGTCGTTCGCGATGACGACGAACGGCATCGGGCTGGATCGTCGGCTCGGCGAGCTCCTCGCGGCGGGCCTGGACCGCGTCAACATCTCGCTCGACACCGTGAACCCGGTGCACTTCGCGCGGCTCACACGACGCGACCGGCTCGAGAGTGTCCTCGACGGCATCCGCGCCGCGCGCGCCGCGGGGATCGTGCCGCTCAAGCTCAACGCGGTCATGATGCGCGAGACGCTCGGCGATGCGCCGCAGCTGCTGCGCTGGGCGCTCGATCACGGCGCGCAGCTGCGCTTCATCGAGGAGATGCCGCTCGACGCCGACCACGCCTGGGCGCGCGAGCACATGGTGCCGGCGGCGGAGTTGCTCGCGGTGCTGCGCACGGCGTTCGAGCTCACGGAGGTCGGCCGCGATGACCCGTCGTCGCCCGCGGAGGAGTGGCTCGTCGACGGCGGCCCCGCGACGGTCGGCATCATCGCGTCGGTGACCCGGTCGTTCTGCTCGGCCTGCGACCGCACGCGGATCACGGCCGAGGGGACCGTCCGCTCCTGCCTGTTCAGCGACGATGAGACGGATCTGCGCGGGCTGCTGCGCGGCGGCGCGAGCGATGAGGACATCGCGCAGCGGTGGCGGGCGGCGATGTGGCACAAGCCGGCCGGCCACGGGATGGAGCTCCCGGAGTTCGCGCCCCCGGTGCGCTCGATGGGCGCGATCGGCGGCTGAGCGCCGGCGGCGGGCTACTCGGGCGGGGGTCCGAGACCGCGCGACCACAGGGCGGCGCGGAGCTTGTTGCCCCGCATCGACAGGCCGCGCGAGCCGCTCGGCGCGATCATCGCGCTCGTCGCCTCCGCGGTGCGCGCCGCCCGCTGGAGTGCCCGCGCCGACTCGCTCGCGCCGTCGCGGTCGAGCGTCGTCGCCGACCAGAGCCCGGTGACGGGCGTGCCGGCGACGTGGAGGCGGACGAGGTCCTTGCCGGGTTCGCCGATCGGTCCGTTCGCGGGCACGAGGCGCGGGGCGATGAGGTGGCTGAGCGCGAGCATGACGCCTTCGCCGCTCGCGACGGCGGCGAGCGCGTCGTTCTCGCTCGTCAGCTCGATCGCGTCGGGCAGTGTGGAGAGCCCGCCGAGCCAGCGGCCCTCCTCGGTCTCGGGCTCGAACGTGCCGGGTCCGCAGAACCACGGCACCGAGAGCAGCTCGCTCTTGAGCACGAGGTCGGCGCGCTGGGCGAGCGGGTGGTGCACGGAGGCGACGACGACCCGCTGGTACTTCAGGAACGGGACGACGCTGAGGCCTCGGCTGCGAGCGGGGGCGGGCTGCGCGCCGAGGGCGATGTCGTACACGCGCTCGCCGAGCAGGCGTGGGATGTCGACGGCGCTCTCGACGATGACGTCGATATCGGTCGGCGGCATGGACGCGGCGAAGAGGTCGATGAGCCGGCCGGCGGCGTGCTCGGCGAACGACGCGGTCGCGAGCACCCGCAGCTCCCGCGCGCTCGCGGCGGCGTGCTTGACGTCGCGGCGCACCTCCTGCGCGAGGCCGGTGATCCGCTCGGCGCGGTCGGCGAGGATGCGCCCCCCTGGCGTGAGGATGACGCCGGCGCGGCCGCGGACGATGAGCTCGTCGCCGAGCTCGTCCCGCAGCGCGGAGACGGTCTGCGAGACGGCGGCCTCGCTGATGCCGAGCTCGATCGCCGCGGCGCGCAGCGATCCGGCCTTCGCGACGAGCGCGAAGGTGCTCAGCTGCCGGAGGGTGAACGCCATCGTCCTTAACCTTTTGCTTAAGTCGCCGTTGACACCCTACGCAGTCGGGGCGATGGTTGGCCACATCACCACAGAGCCGTGGTGCTCCTCTCGTGTGGAAGGGGTGACCGTGCAGATCTCTGCGCCGTTCGATTACGCGAGGGCGACGAGCGTCGATGACGCCATCGCTCTCCTCGACAAGTTCGGGGAGGAGTCGCGGGTCATCGCGGGTGGGCACAGCCTGCTGCCGATGATGAAGCTCCGGCTCGCGCGCCCCGAGGCGCTCGTCGACATCAACGAGCTCGACGAGCTCAGCTACATCACCGACGAGGGCGACCACGTGCGCATCGGCGCGATGACGCGGCACTACCAACTCATCGAGTCGCCGATCCTCGCGCGCCGGTTCCCGATCTTCGCCGACGCCGGCAAGGTCATCGCCGACCCCCTCGTGCGCAATCGCGGCACGATCGGCGGCTCGCTCTGCCAGGCCGACCCGGGTGAGGACCTCACCGCCGTGTGCATCGTCCTCGACGCGACGGTCGTGCTGCGCGGGCCGAACGGCGAGCGCACGCTCGGCATGAGCGAGTTCCACCGCGGGCCGTACGAGACCGCGGCCGAGCACAACGAGATCCTCGTCGAGCTGCGCGTGCCGATCCGTCCCAGCTCCGGCAGCGCCTACGAGAAGGTCGAGCGCCGGGTCGGCGACTATGCGGTCGCGGCGTCGGGCGCCGCGGTCTCCCTCGCCGCCGACGGCACGATCGCCGAGATCGGCATCGGCCTCGCCGCGGTCGGCCTCGACGAGCGGCCCGCCGAGGCGGAGGCGGTCCTGCGCGGCAAGACCCCGACCGACGAGCTCATCGCCTCCGCGGCGAAGCTCACCTCGGTCGCGGTCGAGCCGATCGACGACCTCCGCGGCACCGCGGACTACAAGCGGCATCTCGCCGAGGAGCTGACGAAGCGGGTCATCGCGCTGGCGATCGCCCGGGCGAAGGGAGCGCAGGCATGACGCACATCTCGGTCGAGATCAACGGCCAGCGGGTAGAACGCGATATCGATCCTCGCGTGCTGCTCGTCCACTTCCTGCGCGACGACCTGGGCATGACGGGGACGCACTGGGGCTGCGACACGACGAACTGCGGGACCTGCGCCGTCCTGCTCGACGGCAAGCCGGTCAAGTCCTGCACCGTGCTCGCCGTCATGGCCGACGGCCACGCCGTGCGCACGGTCGAGGGGCTCGAGGTCGGCGGCGAGCTCGACCCGATCCAGCAGGGCTTCATGGAGGAGCACGGGCTGCAGTGCGGCTTCTGCACCCCCGGCATGCTCGTCACGGGCCGTGCGCTCCTCGACGCGAACCCGCACCCGACGGAGGGCGAGATCCGTGAGGCGATCTCGGGCCAGATCTGCCGGTGCACCGGCTACTCGACGATCGTCCGCTCCATCCAGTGGGCGGCCGACCACCCCGTCGGCATCACGAACGGCCAGGCGCAGAAGGAAGAGGTGACGGCATGACCATCATCGACGAGCCGCGGGCGCACCGGCGCCACGGCCACGGCGAAGACTTCGGCGCCGAGCACGGACGCGAGCACGACCCCAACCCGGCGGCGGGCGACCCGAACCGCCCGGTCGGCTTCGGCCGCATCCAGCGCAAGGAGGACCCGAGGTTCGTGCGCGGACAGGGCAACTACACCGACGACATCCAGCTCGCGGGGATGCTGCACGGGGCGATCCTGCGCGCGCCCGTCGCGCACGCGCGGATCAACTCGATCGACACGAGCGCGGCGCAGGCGCATCCCGGCGTCGTCGCCGTCATCACGGCGAAGGACCTCGAGCCGCTCAAGCTCGCGTGGATGCCGACGCTCTCGTACGACGTGCAGGCCGTGCTCGCGAGCGACAAGGTGCGCTTCCAGGGCCAGGAGGTCGCGTTCGTCATCGCGGAGGACCGCTACGCGGCGCGCGATGCGCTCGAGCTCATCGACGTCGACTACGACATGCTGCCCGTCGTCCACGACGTGCGGAAGGCGCTCGACGCCGACGCGCCCGTCATCCGCGACGACCTCGAGGGCCGCACGGACAACCACATCGCGGACTGGGAGTGCGGCGACCAGGCGGCCTGGGAGGCCGTCAAGGCGAAGGCGGACGTCGTCGTCAAGGCGGAGATGGTCTACCCGCGCGTCCACCCCGCGCCGATGGAAACCTGCGGTGCGGTCGCGGACTTCAACCGCGTCTCTGGCGAGTTGACGCTCTACGTCACCTCCCAGGCGCCGCACGCGCACCGGACGGTGTTCGCGCTCGTCGCGGGACTGCCGGAGCACAAGATCAACCTGATCTCGCCCGACGTCGGCGGCGGCTTCGGAAACAAGGTCCCCGTCTACCCCGGCTACGTGCTCGCAACGGTCGGCTCGATCGTGACCGGCAAGCCGGTCAAGTGGATGGAGGACCGCAGCGAGAACCTGATGTCGACGGGCTTCGCGCGCGACTACATCATGCAGGGCGAGCTCGCGGTCACGAAGGAGGGGAAGCTGCTGGGTCTGCGCGCCGACGTGCTCGCCGACCACGGCGCGTTCAACGCGACGGCGCAGCCGACCAAGTACCCCGCGGGCTTCTTCAACCTCTTCCCCGGGAGCTACACGTGGGAGGCGGTCTACGGCAAGGTCACCTCGGTCTACACGAACAAGGCCCCGGGCGGCGTCGCCTACGCCTGCTCCTTCCGGGTGACGGAGGCGGCGTACTTCGTCGAGCGGATGGTCGATCGCGCCGCGATCGAGCTCGGCATGGACCCCGCGGAGCTGCGTCTGAAGAACTTCATCAAGGCGGAGCAGTTCCCGTACGACAACAAGGCGGGCTTCGAGTACGACTCCGGTCGCTACGAGGAGACGATGCGCCACGCGATGCAGCTCGCCGGCTACGAGGAGCTGCGCAAGGAGCAGGAGGAGAAGCGCGCCCGGGGCGAACTCATGGGCATCGGCATCTCGTTCTTCACGGAGGGCGTCGGCGCGGGACCCCGCAAGCACATGGACATCCTCGGGCTCGGCATGGCCGACGGCGCGGAGCTGCGGGTGCACCCGACGGGCAAGGCGATCCTGCGGATCTCGGTCCAGACCCAGGGGCAGGCCCACGAGACGACGTTCGCGCAGATCGTCGCCGAGGAGCTCGGCATCCCGCCGGAGGACATCGACGTGATCCACGGCGACACCCGCAACACCCCCTACGGTCTCGGCACCTACGGCAGCCGCTCGACGCCCGTCTCGGGCGCCGCGACGGCGCTCGTCGCGCGCAAGATCCGCGACAAGGCGAAGCTCGTCGCGGCCGCGATGCTCGAGGTGAGCCCCGACGACCTCGAGTGGGAGAAGGGCCGCTGGTACGTCAAGGGCGACCCGACCGCGGGCAAGACGATCCAGGAGGTCGCGTTCGCCGTCCACGGCACCATGACGCTCCCTGACGGCGTCGACGGCAACCTCGACGCCGAAGTCACCTACGACCCGCCGAACCTCACCTATCCCTACGGCGCCTACTTCTGCGTCACCGACATCGACTCGGGCACCGGCAAGGTGACCGTGCGGCGCTTCATCGCCGTCGACGACTGCGGCACGCGGATCAACCCCATGGTCATCGAGGGGCAGGTGCACGGCGGGCTCACCGATGGCGTCGGGATGGCGCTCATGGAGTTCATCGGGTTCGACGAGCAGGGCAACTGTCTCGGCGGGTCCTTCATGGACTACCTCATCCCCTCGGCGATGGAGGTGCCGGACTGGGAGACGGGGTTCACGGTGACGCCCTCGCCGCACCACCCGATCGGGGCGAAGGGCATCGGCGAGTCCGCGACCGTCGGCTCCCCCGCCGCGATCATCAACTCGGTCATCGACGCGCTGCGCCCCCACGGGGTCACCGCCATCGACATGCCCGCGACGCCGAACCGCGTCTGGGATGCGATGAACGGTCGCGCGACGCCGCCGATCTGAGCCAGGACCGATACCCGTCAGTCAGCGGATCGGAGTCGACCCAGGGGAGGACATCGTGGTCGCCAGTGAGGCCGTCGCGGCGCGCGAGCAGGAGCTTGAACGCCAGCAGCAGGCGTACGTGCGCGCGACCGTCGTGCGCACCGAACGTCCGACGAGCGCCCGGGCCGGCGACACCGCGATCGTCGACGCGCTCGGCGTCATGACGGGCTTCGTCGGTGGGACGTGCGTGGAGTCCTCCGTGCGCGAGTACAGCCTCGGCGTGCTCGACCAGGGCGAGCCGCTGCTCCTCCAGGTGCGTCCCGGCGAGCCGGGCGAGCAGCGCCTCGAGGGCGCGGTCGAGGTGCACAACCCATGCCTTTCGGGAGGTTCCGTGGACGTCTTCCTCGAGCCGGTCGTGCCGGCCCCGCACGTCGTCGTCGTCGGCGAGCATCCGGTCGCGCGCGCGCTCGAGCGCCTCGGCACGGCGCTCGGGTACCGCATGGAGCTCGTCGACGGCGACGAATGGCGGCCGGTCGAGGGGACCGCGGCCGTCATCGTCGCGGCGCACGGCCGCGGCGAAGAGCCCGCGCTCGAGCGCGCCCTGACGGCCGGCGTGCCGTACGTCGGCCTCGTCGCGAGCGACAAGCGGGGGCCCGCGGTCGTCGCCTCGCTCGAAGTCGACGAGGCGATGAAGCCGCGCGTGCGCACGCCCGCTGGTCTCAAGCTCGGCGGCGACCGGCCCGAGGAGATCGCGCTCGGGGTCCTCGCCGAGCTCGTCCAGGCGCGCGCCGCCGGCGGCGGCATGGCGGTGAGCGCAGCGCCCGCGGGGCACCACGAGCACGTGGGTCACGACGCGCCCCACGAGTACCGCGGACCGGCCGGCCCCCGCGTCGACGGGCACGTCACGGCGATCGACCCCGTCTGCCGGATGACGGTCGTCGCCGCACCGCCGACGCCGCACCTCGAGCACGAGGGCCGGGCGTACTGGTTCTGCGGCGAGGGCTGCCGTCGCGCGTTCGCGAAGGACCCGAAGGCCTATGCCGGCGTCGCCTGAGCCGCGGCTCGCCGCCGTCGTCCTCGCCGCCGGGAGCTCGAGCCGGCTCGGCCGGCCCAAGCAGCTGCTGCCCTTCGGCGACGGCGTGCTGCTCGACGTCGTCCTCGACCTGGTCCGGGCGGGTGACTTCGCCCAGCGCATCGTCACGCTCGGCGGCGCCGCGGACGAGGTCCGCGCCGCTGTCGATCTCGAGGGCTTCGACGTCGTGCTCAACGACGACTTCCGCTCGGGCTGCTCGTCGTCGATCGGCGCTGCCGTCGCCGCCGTCGCCCCCGACGTCGACGGCATCGTGCTGCTCCTCGGCGACCAGCCGAGGATGCGCGCCGAGGCGATCACCGCGGTCGCGCGCGGCCGGGGGGACGCGCCGATCGCGGTCGCGCGCTACCGGGACGGGATCGGCCATCCCTTCGTGCTGAGTCGCGCGACCTTCCCCGCGCTCGCCGCGCTCCACGGCGACCGCGGCGTCTGGAAGCTCATCGAGCGGCTCGGCACCGCGGTCGCGCGCATCGACGTCGCGAGCGCGATGCCCGCCGACGTCGACACCGAGGCCGACTATCAGGCGCTGCTCGCCGCGGAGCAGGCGTGAGCGGCGAGGACGCGGAGCTCACGCGGCTCGTCCCGGATGCCGCGGCGCTCGCCGCCGCGCTCGACTCGATCGACTACCTCGTCGACGCGGGTCTCGCGACGGCGCTCTTCCTCGCTGTGCGGCTGCGCAGGCCGCTCCTGCTCGAGGGCGAGGCGGGGGTCGGCAAGACCTCCGCCGCGAAGGCGCTCGCGGCGATCCTGGACACGCCGCTCTTCCGCCTGCAGTGCTACGAGGGCATCGACGCGGGCGAGGCGATCTACGAGTGGAACTATCAGCGACAGCTGCTCGCGATCCGGCTCGCCGACGTGCACGAGGAGCGCATCGGCGAGGAGGAGCTCTTCTCCTCAGAGTACCTGCTGCGCCGACCGATCCTGCAGGCGATCGAGCACCCGGGCCCGCGGCCGGCCGTGCTGCTGCTCGACGAGATCGATCGTGCCGACGCGGAGTTCGAAGCGTTCACGTTCGAGGCGCTCGCCGAGTCCGCCGTCACGATCCCGGAGCTCGGCACGATCGCGGCGCCGGTGCCGCCCGTCGTCGTGCTCACCTCGAATCGCACGCGCGACCTCCACGACGCGCTGACGCGCCGCTGCATCTACCACTGGATCGACTTCCCGCAGCCCGAGCAGGTGCTCGCGATCGTGCGACGCCGCGTCCCGCACGCGGCCGAGCCGCTCGTCCTGCAGGCCACGCGGACGGTGGGGCGGCTGCGTGAGTTCGACCTCGTCAAGCCGCCGGGGGTGGCGGAGCTCATCGATTGGGTCGGCGCGCTGACGATGCTCGGGATCAACCGGATCGACGCCGAG
>DATMGN010000054.1:0-8395 GCA_035555435.1 Microbacteriaceae bacterium
ACGAAGTCGCCGTTGTTGTGCACGAGGAGCTCCGCGACGCCGTAGCCGGTCGAGACGCTGAGGCGCTGGCGCACGTCGATCTCGGGGAACGCGACCTGACCGGCGATGTAGTCGATGATCGCGCCAGCGACGTCGAGCTGCGTCGCGTGCTCGATGCCCTGCAGGCCGGGCGAGGAGTTGACCTCCATGACGAGCGGCCCGTCGTCGCTCTCGAGCATGTCGACGCCGGCGACCCGCAAGCCCATGATCTGCGCGGAGCGCACCGCCGCCGCCTCGAACTCGGGGGTCAGCGCGACGCGCTCGACGGAGCCGCCGCGGTGCACGTTGGAGCGGAACTCGTCGCCCGCCGCGACCCGCCGCATCGCCGCGACGACCCGGTCGCCGACGACGAGCGCGCGGATGTCGCGCCCGCGGCTCTCGGCGACGAAGTGCTGGATGAGCACGTTCTGGTTCGTCGAGTGCAGCGTCTCGATGATCGTCTCGGCGATCCGCACCTCGGGCGCGAGGATGACGCCGATGCCCTGCGTGCCGTCGAGGAGCTTGATGACGACGGGCGCGCCGCCGACGCGCTCGATCGCGGGGCGCACGTCCGCGCGGTTGCGCACGAAGGCGGTCGCGGGCATGCCGATCGCGTGCCGGGAGAGGATCTGGGTCGCGCGGAGCTTGTCCCTCGCGTTCGTGATCCCGTTCGCCGTGTTCGGCGTGTAGACGTCCATCTGCTCGAACTGGCGGACGACGGCGGTGCCGAAGAACGTGATGGACCGGCCGATGCGCGGCAGGATCGCGTCGTAGTCGCTCAAGGGTCGGCCGCGGAACCACAGGTCGGGCTCAGGCCCCGACAGGTCGATCGCGAAGCGCAGCGTGTCGAGCGCCTTGACGTCGTGGCCGCGCTCCTGGGCCGCCTGGCGCAGTCGCCGCGTCGAGTAGCTGCGCGGCGCGCGGGAGAGGATCGCGAGTTTCATGGCCACCTGCGAGGATTGACGGCGTGGGCGAGGACTCTCATTCAAACACCCTTGCGGGGTGGCGTGAATGGGTCTCGCTCCCCGACGTCGGGGTGCCGTGGATCAAGGCGAAGCTCGACACGGGTGCGCGCACGTCGGCGATCCACGCCTACGACGTCGAGGCGGGTGAACGCGATGGCGAGGCATGGGTGCGTTTCCGCATCCGCCCGTGGCAGGACTCGGTCGAGGACGAGGTGCTCGCGGAGCTCCCGGTGCACGACCGGCGCCGCGTGCGCAGCTCCTCGGGGCACGTCGAGGACCGCTACGTCGTGCAGATGCGGCTGCTGCTGCTCGGCCGCGAGGTCACCGGCGAGTTCACCTTGAGCAACCGCGACCAGATGGGCTTCCGCATGCTCGTGGGCCGCGAGGTGCTGCGGCAGGGCTTCGCGGTGGACGCGCGGCGGTCGTTTCTCGGGGGGCGCGCCCCCCGCCCGGTGCGCCGCCGCAATCGCGGCCGTCCCGAGGAGCCCTGACGGGGCGCCCTGCGCTGGGGCCCTGCGTTGAGACCCGGCGCTGAGGCCCTGCGTTGAGGCACGACGTTGGGGCCCGGGCTGAGAAATCAGGCGGGGGCTGAGTTTCCAGGCCCGATTTCTCAGCCCGGGGGCGATTTCTCAGCCCGAGAACGTCAGGTCGGCCGATGGCTCAGACGTGCGGCATGACGACGGCGCGGCCGGAGCTGTCCGGCGCGGGTAGGTGACGGTGCCGTCCGGCGCCGCCACCGCGCCGGGGGTGAGGCTCGCCGCGTCGAGTCGGCCACCGGGCATGAGGTGCGTGACGGGGACGCCGCGCGCGAGCAGGTGGTCGGCGATGATGCGGCGATGACAACGCCACCAGACAGCCTCGGAGCACATGACAGCGGGGCGGCGGCTGAGGCTACAGCCCGCGATGAGCTCGCTGATTCCTGCCGCGAAGTCCGCGCCGAGCGCGTAGTCGGCGTAGCGGTGGAAGCTCGCGTGCTCCCAATACCCGTTCGTCTCGGGCGCGACGTCACGGCTTGGTCCGCGCCGCCCGCCGAGGCGCTCGTCGCGCGAATACCCGATGCTGGCCGCCTCGAGGCTCGGTCCGAGACGCTCGGCGTCGAACTGGGGGTTGCGCCGTGATCCGGGCAGCCGCCGCACATCGAGGACGTCGGTGGCGCCGGCGCTTTGGAGCAGCGCGATGAAGGTCTCGATCGGGTGCGTCGAGTGGCCGACGGTGAGGACGCGCGGGGCGGGCGCGCCGGCGTCGCCGGTCATCTCGGCTGCGCGCCGACGCCGGCGAGGGCGTCGGCGGCCCGCACGAGCGCGAGGTGGGACAGCGCCTGGGGGAAGTTGCCGACCTGGCGGCGCTCGATCGGGTCGTACTCCTCGGCGAGGAGGCCGAGGTCGTTGGTGAAGGAGCACAGCCGGTCCATGAGCGCTGCGGCGTCGGCGTGGCGGCCGGAGGCGGCGTACTGCTCGACGAGCCAGAAGGAGCAGGCGACGAAGGGGTGCTCATCGCCGGGTAGTCCGTCGACGCCCGAGTCGGTGCGGTATCGGAAGACGAGGCCGTCGCGCATGAGGGTGCGCTCGATCTGCTCCACGGTCGCGAGCATCCGCGGGTCGTCGGGCGCGCAGTAGCCGACCTGCGGGAGCAGCAGGAGCGACGCGTCGACTTCGTGCGTGCCGTAGTACTGGGTGAAGTGGCCGTCGACGACGCCGTGCTCGTCGATCTCGGCACGGGTGCGCTCGCGCAGCTCGCGCCAGGTGTCGGCGGGGCCGTCGAGCCCGTGCTGCTCGACGGCGCGCACGGCCCGGTCGAAGGTCGCCCAGATCATGACGCGCGAGTGGGTGAACTTCTGGAGGTCGCCGCGGATCTCCCAGATGCCGTGGTCGGGCCGGTCGAACTGCTCGGCGGCGTAGCGCACGAGGTGGTGCTCGAGCCGCCAGGCGAAGTCGGATTCGATGAGGCCCGCTTCGCGGGCGGCGGAGAGGGTGACGAGCACTTCGCCGACGACGTCGGCCTGGTACTGGAGCGCGGCCTCGTTGCCGATCCGCACCGGCTTGGAGCCGGCGTAGCCGTCGAGGTGGGTGAGCTCGATCTCGTAGAGGTTTCGCTCCCCCGCGAGCCCATACATGATCTGCAGGTCGGCGGGGTCGCCCGCGATGGCGCGCAGCAGCCAGGTGCGCCAGCCTTCGGCGAGGTCGACGAAGCCGTGCGCGAGGAGCGCCTCGAGGGTCAGTGCCGCATCGCGCAGCCAGACGAAGCGGTAGTCCCAGTTGCGGCTGCCGCCGAAGTCCTCCGGCAGGGAGGTCGTCGCGGCGGCGGCGATGCCGCCCGTGTCGTGGTTGGTGAGCGCGCGCAGCACGAGCAGCGAGCGCACGACCTCGTCCCGGTGGATCCCCGCGTGCTCGATGCGGTCGGCCCAGGACTGCCACCACGCGCGGGTCTGCGCGAGCGCGTGCTCGACGTCGAGCGGCTCGGGGATCGGCCGGTAGGAGGGGAACCAGGTGAGCACGAGGTCGCGCTGCTCCCCCGCGCCGACCCGACAGCTCGCCTCGTGGCGATGGTCGGCGGCGCGCAGCCGCAGCCCGCGCAGGACGAGCGCGTCGGGTCCCGCCATGGCGATGAGCTCGGGCGCCTCGTCGGTACCGGTCTGTCGCACCCAGGGCATCGCGCGCGCGTAGTCGAAGCGGATCCGCAGCTCGGTTTCGAACTCGACGTGGCCGGAGATGCCAACGATGCGCCGGACGAGGTCGGTGCGGCCGATCTCGACGTGCGGGTCGGGCCCGACCGGCATGAAGTCGTGCACCTCGGCGACGCCGTCCGTGGTCTCCCACCGGGTCACGAGGATGAAGGTGTCGCCGTCGTAGTGCCGGGTCACTCGTGCCCGTTCGTCGCGCGGCCGCAGCGACCAGGCGCCGTCGTCGGCATCGCCGAGCATCTGGGCGAAGACGGACGCGGAGTCGAGCCGTGGCAGGCAGAGCCATTCGATGCGGCCCTCTCGGGAGGCGAGCGCCGCGGTGCGGCAGTTGCTGAGCAGCGAGTAGTCCTCGATCGGCGTGGCCACCCGTCCGATCCTGGCAGTCTCGAGCGCATGCGGCCAGAGCCTTCAAAGTCGTGGGCCAGCGGGCTAGCGTGGAGCAGATGGTGACGACGCTGCTCATCCTGGGGGCCTCGGGTGACCTCACCTCCCGGCTCCTGCTGCCCGCGCTCGGCCAGCTGCTGGGGAGAGAACGCGATCGCGAGGTCACGCTCATCGGCGCCGGCTCGGACCGGCTCGACGAGGCGAGCTGGCGCGAGCGCGTCTCGGACGCGTTCGCCCGCTCGGGCTCGGGCGACGAGTTCGCGCGGGTCAAGGACACCCACTATCTCCGTGCCGACGTGACCGACCCGGACAGCATGCACCGGCTGCTGGCGGGGATCACGGGCTCGCTCGTCATCTACTTCGCGCTGCCGCCGGCGGTCACCCGTCGGTGCTGCGAGGTCATCGCGCCGGCGGATCTGCCCGAGCACACGGTGCTTGCGATGGAGAAGCCGTTCGGCAGCGATGTCGAGAGCGCTCGGAGCCTCAACCAACTGCTGCTGACCCTCGTGCCGGAGGAGCACGTCTTCAGGGTGGACGACTTCCTCGGCCGCTCGACCCTGCTGAACATCCTGAGCGTGCGCCTGACGAACCGCGTCTTCGCCCCCATTTGGAACGCGGACCACGTGGAGTCGGTGGAGATCCGCTTCGACGAGACGCTCGCGCTGGAGGATCGCGCGCGCTACTACGACCAGGCGGGCGCCCTCGTCGACATGATCCAGAGCCACCTGCTGCAGGTGCTCACGCTCGTTGCGATGGAGCCGCCGGCGGGCCTGGATGCGGAGAGCTTCCGCGCGGCGAAGACGGCGGCGCTGCGCGCGACTCGGATCTGGGCGGACGATCCGGTCAAGGCCTCGCGCCGCGCCCGGTACACGGCCGGCACGATCGGCTCCCGCGACGTGCCGTCGTATGTCGACGAGCCGGGCGTCGATGCGGCGCGCGACACAGAGACGCTCGCGGAGGTGGTCGTGGAGGTGCGCAACGAGCGCTGGCAGGGCGTCCCCTTCCGCCTGCGCTCCGGCAAGGCGCTCGGGCTCAAGCGCTCCGAGGTGGCGCTGAAGCTACGCCCGGTGCGCCATCTCGACGACGGCTTCATCGGCAAGGTGCCCGACGGCGGCCTGCTGACCTTCGCCCTCGGTCCTGACGAGATCCGCCTCGAGCTGAACACGACGGGCGGCCCCGAGCCCTTCCAGCTGCGCCGCGACACGCTCGCGAGCAGCCTGGGCGACGGCCTGCTCCTCGCCTACTCGGAGGTCCTCTCCGACATCCTCGACGGCGACGTCACCCTGTCGGTGCGCGCCGACGCCGCGGAGGAGAGCTGGCGCATCATCCAGCCGATCCGCGAGGCGTGGGCGCGCGGCGACGTCCCGCTCGAGGAGTACCCGGCGGGCTCCGACGGGCCTCGGTAGAACGCGATCCAGTCGCCTCTCGCGGACCACACGAGCACATTCTGCTTCGGATCAGGCGCTCGGAAGGTACTGCTTGAGGTAAGCCCTCAGCTCGGGGTCGACGGCGTACACGTAGGTGCCTCGAATCCCGCGGGTCAGCAGGACGAAGTAGACGCCGCGGATGAACTCGAGCAGGTCGTCGTCACTGAAGCTGATCCCGAGCGTCGGATTATTCTCTTTGCCCTTGGTATCGAAGTAGGACGCTCGATCGATGTAGATGCGCCGCGCGATGGGATCGAATCGAAGATCGGGCCCGATGACCACCCCGGCATAGTTCAGGTCGTAGCCCTGCACGGTGTGGATCGAGCCGACCTCATCGATGGCGGTCGGTGACCCGATCCAGTCCGTCTCGGTCCGATTCCACCGGAGCCGGCGCCCGTCGAGCTCGATGTCGTACGCCGACGCGTCTCGCTTGCTCTGCCATGGCCATGCATACCCCGCGACGAGGCGCGCCAGGCCGTAGATTTCGTCACGCTGCCGGATCGCGTCGTGCAGCGCGCCGAGATCGTCGAACATCTTCAGCTCATAGCCCTGGAAGCGAAGCGGTGCGCGCTGCGTGCCGGCCAGCACCGAGCGAACGTATTCGATGTAGTCGTTGCCCCCGAAGACGCGCATCTGCGACCACAGCGCGTAATGGCGTCCCTCGCGGCGCGCGGTGCGGAGCACCTCATCGAGCGTGGCCGGGTCAAGGTCGGCGGGCTTCACGCGCTGCGACGGATCGATCAGGAGCACTTGATGCGTGCTACTCGCGCGAATCCAGTCGAGCTGCGTGCGTTCGATGTCGTCCCAGCCGAAGAGCGATTCCGTGATCTCACGGAACTGGCGGTTTCGCATCCCGGATGACTGATTGGCGCGGCGCGACAGCCGGTGGGCCTCGTCGACAATCAGGATGTCGTACGGCTCACTGGAGGCGCCCACCTCGAACGGGCTGAGCACCATGTCGGCGCTCAGACCTGGGGTTGTTCTAAAGGCCTTCTTGATTGACGCGCGCAGCGACTGTTGCGGCACCACCAGGCCGATCCGCATGCCCTCGATCTGCTCCGCATACCCGGGTACGAAAAAGTCGGAGAACATCGCGTCCGCGTCGAGCAGATCATCCCGGTCAGCCGACTGGATGTCCTGCAGGACCTTCATCAGGGTGATCCCAACGATCGTCTTCCCGGTGCCGGGATCGCCTTGGACGACGATCGTGCCGCCAGTTCCGCGCTCGAGATCCTCGAAGAGGCCTTCGAGGATGCCCTCGATCGCGACGGCCTGCTCGGTCTGCAGAGCCTTGAACGGCGAGAGCTTGAAGAGGTCGCTGTTCTCGATCTCTTCGATGCGCCGCTCGAATACGCCCTCGGAGCGAAGCTGCTCGAAGACGTCGAGGAAAGTGGCCCGATACCTTTCGCGTTCGTAGTAGTCGCGATCGACGATGCCGGCGTTCAGGTTGCGCACGACCAGACGACCGTCGCCCTTGAGCGCATTGATCAGGAACGCCTCGAGGTCGAGGCAGACGGACTTGTTGAACGTCTCGTCGAGGACGACCCGGACACCTTCGAAGTTCCGCTTGCTCGGATTCGCGAGGTGCTGGCGGATCCGCGCGGTCGCATCGAGCGTCTCTCCGACATAGACGTCGGCACCACCATCGAGCAGGTAGACGACCGGCCAGTTCTGATGCCGGGCATCCATCGCGCTGAACACACGCAGCGCCGCTTCGTCGAACGCGAGACGTTCGACCCTAGAGGCGGTCATACCGCTCACTCCGGCCGCGGGCCTTCTCGACCGGGTACTTCGCGCGCGTTTCGTTCAGCTTCCTGAGCACGAGGTCGTCCGGCGAGACGCCGAACTTGTCGGCGAGCAGCATGCAGTAGGTCAGGACGTCCGCGAGTTCCGCTTCGACGTCGCTCTGCGCAGCGTGTGCGTCCCACTGAAAGCACTCGAGGAGCTCGCCTGCCTCGATGGAGATGCTCTTCGCGAGGTTCTCCGCCGTGTGGAACTGCTCCCATTCTCGCTCGCGCACCAGGGCGCGAAGCTCTTCCAGGGCGCTCGAGGACGTCACGTGGGGAATGTAGCAGTCGGCTCCGCCTAGACCCCGACTCTGGGAAGTCAACCCCGAAGACGAAGATCGTCCCGGTCCGTAGTGTTGCTCGTCCGAACATCAGCGAGCACCCCGAGGAGGACCCCATGGCCACCGTGACGAGCGACATCGACATCGACGCCCCGGTCAGCACCGTGTACAACCAGTGGACGCAGTTCGAGGACTTCCCCGCCTTCATGTCGGGCGTGAAGGAGATCCACCAGCTCACCGACGCGGAGCTGCACTGGAAGGTCGCGGTCGCCGGTGCCGAGCGCGAGTTCGATGCGCGCATCACCGAGCAGATCCCCGACGAGCGCATCGCCTGGCGCAGCCTCGACGGCCCGGAGCAGGCGGGCGTCGTGACGTTCCACCGGCTGGACGACGACAGCACGCGTGTGCGACTCCAGCTCGAGTGGGACCCGGACGGCTTCGTCGAGAAGGTCGGCTCGGTCCTGCAGCTGGATGACGCCCAGGTGCGGATGGACCTCATGCGCTTCAAGGAGCTCATCGAGTCCAACGGCTTCGAGACGGGCGCCTGGCGGGGCGAGATCGACCGCGCCTCCGACGCGACCGGACGCTGACGGGAGCGCGCGATGACGCATTTGAGCGGCAAGCGGGTCGCGTTCCTCGCGACCGACGGCTTCGAGGACACCGAGCTCACGCACCCCTGGCAGGGGGTGCGTGAGCATGGCGCGGAAACGACGATGGTCGCGCCGAGCGAGGGGTCGATCGTCGGCAAGCACGGTCACGAGCAGCCCGTCGACGTACGCGCGGGCGACGCGCGCGCGGATGACTTCGACGCGCTCGTCCTCCCGGGCGGCGTCGTGAACGCCGACCATCTGCG
>DATMGN010000055.1:0-30510 GCA_035555435.1 Microbacteriaceae bacterium
CGCACGCCGGCGGAGATGGGCTGGACCATGCGGCACAAGCCGCGGGCGCCGCACGGTCCCACCTGGCTGGTGCGCGGGACCGAGCGCGTGCAGCCCGACTGGGACGAGTTCCTCGTCCCAGGTTTCGTTGCGGCTTGAGCGCTACCCTGGAATCCATGCTCCGCCAGGCCTTCGCGTTCGTCGCCGCCGTCGGACTCGTAGGCGCCCTGGCCATCCCCGCCTATGCGGTCGTCGGTGACGGCCTCGACCCGGCGCAGGTGACGGGCACCCCGACGCTCGCGAACACCTCGAGCCTCGACATCGCGGAGGCCGGCATCGCCGCGCCCGCAGTGGTAGAACGCGATTCGTACACGGGTCTACCCGACCAGCCGACCGGCGAGCAGATGGCGAACGTGTATCGCCTCGCCGGCGGCAAGATCTCGTGGCCCGCCGGCGACGACTACCCCTACGCGAACGGCCCCGGTGACGCGATGTCGCCGCTCATGTACGCGACGCGCAACTGCACCGACTTCGTCGCCTGGCGGCTGAACCGCGACGCGGGCTCGTTCGGCGAGCCGTGGCTCATGACGTGGAGCTACCTGACGCCGGCCGGCGGCGACGCCTCGAACTGGGCCTCGGCGTGGGAGGCGCACGGCTGGGCGACGAGCACGATCCCGGTCGCCGGCTCGGTCGCGTGGTTCGGCTACGGCGAGAATCACGTCGCGTACGTCCAGGCGGTCAACGCGGATGGCACCGTCCTGATCGAGGAATACAACTTCAACCGTCTGACCTACGGCACGCGTACGCTCGCGGCCGGTTCGGTCCCGCTCTACCTCTACCCGCCGCCCACCCCGTAGCCGCTGGCTACACTGGAACGCCTGCCTCTGTAGCTCAATGGAAGAGCAGTTCCGTCCTAAGGTGCGCACCTTCTGATGGGAACGAATCCAAGTTCCCCGGAAGATCGGCCTTCTCGCCTGTAAATACAGGGAAGTTCGGGGTTGACCGTTCTCCGGTGCCGTCATGCGATGTCACCGATTCGCATGGCGTAGTGGCTACGAATGTGGATACGGAGACAGGCTCATGGCAACACGCCGAAGCACTACCAGGCCCCGCCGACGCAAGGGCGAGGGCAGCATCTCGGGACCGGACAAGCTCGGGCGATACCGCGGCCGGCTTCAACTCGAATCGACCGAGCCGGGAAAGCGCAAGCAGGCGGTCTTCTGGGGCCGCAGCGTGGATGAGGTCGTCGACAAGATGGAGGAGGCGAAGTCTGAGCTCCGCGAGCACGGGAGCCTGTCGAATCGCAGCGTCACCGTCGCGCAGTACTACGAGCGATGGCTAGCGACGATCGCGCTCGCACGGTACAAGCCGCTGCCTTACTCGGGCGTCCAGGGCTATTTTCGCAAGTGGATCCTCCCGGCGATCGGCAAGAAGAGGATCGCCGACCTTCGACCCTCGCACATCCTGGGTATCTATCAGGCGGTCAACCTCGCCGGCCGGTCGTCGTCGACATCGCAGAAGCTCCACTGGGCGATGTCCCGATTCTTCGAGGACGCTCGGAGGGAGTTCCGCATCCCGAACGTCATCAAGGACGTCGACCCGCCCAAGATCGCGCCGGTCAAGCGCGGTGCGCTCTCGATTCCTCATGCGATGGCGGTACTGGAAGAGGCCGACCGGCGCGAGGACGGCACACGCTGGTGGGTCTCTCTGCTCGGAGGTATCCGGCAGGGCGAGCGCATCGGCGCGCTACGAGACTCCGTTGACCGGAGGAGTCGGGAGTTCATCGTCCAGTGGTCGATGACGCCGGTGCCGATGGAGCACGGCTGCGGCGGATCGTGCGGGCATCCGCGGGCGGGCAACTGCCCGGCTGCACGACCCGTCCTGCAGCCTGGCCTCGAGCACCGCCACATCCACCGGCGGCTCTACCTCGTCCGGCCGAAGTCGGGCAAGGTGCGACGATTCCCACTGATCGACCCGGTCTATGACCGTCTGGTCGAATACCTCGACCAGACCGAGGACGATCCGAACCCGCACGGTCTCCTTTGGCACCGTCCGGACGGCACGCCATGGGCGGACCGACAGGATCAGGCCGAGTGGAGGGACGTCCTCTTTAAGGCCGGCGTTATCACGGCCGAGCAGTCGAAGGAGCCGAAGTTCCGCTTGCCGGGGACGCCCGAAACGCCCACGACGCACTTCGCCCGGCACACGATGGTCACACTCCTGATGGAGCTCGGCGTGCCCGACTCGGTCATCGGCCGCATCGTCGGCCACCTGGATGCGACGACGACCGCGCTCTACCAGCACCCGACCGCTGAGATGGAGCGTGATGCGATGCGGCGACTCGGCGAGCGACTCGTCCGCGGCGGACTCGGCTAGAGGCCAAGCGTTCGCGGCTCGGTCGGCAGTCGAGCCGCGAACGCTTCCAAGTCATCGAGCGCGATCACTGGCTTGGTCCCATGAAAATGTGCCGGTAGGTAGCGGAGTCGGATGTAGGCGTTGACGAGGCTCTCGCTGCAGGCCAGCAACTCGGCGGCCACCGTCTTGGTGACGAACAGCGGGCGAGCGCCGATGACGACGCCGTCAAGGACCAGCAGTCGGACCTGGTCGGCGCCCACGGGGACTTCGGCCGCCCCCGTTGAGTCAACGCGTTCTGTCCTCATCAGCGGCACCCGCCACGACGATCCGCGCGGACCTCTGGCGTCACTTGACGCGGGGTCCGCCACCTTGCGCTGGCCCCGCGTCCGGGCGTTGCTCTGGTCTCGATCATGTGACGTAAGTGCATCGAGGGACTCGGCGGGACGCTCACGCTGCAGTGCGAGATGAGGCGCGTAAAGGACCTCTTGGACCCGAGGCGAAATCATCCCGGGTCGCTGGTCTGCGGGCGTCAGGGAGCGGGCGCCTCTAGCCCAGGGTTTGGTCCAGCCTGGCGGGATGTGCGTGCTGAGGTCGTCAGCGCCGCCCGGCGCGCCTCCAGCGCCGCCGAAGCACGCCGTCGCACCTCCGCATCGGTGCTCGGGTAGGCGCGAGCGCCGCGGGCCCTGCGGGCGACGGAGTCCATCCGGACCTCTTCACGGAGTATGGCCCCGGCCCGGGTCCCCAAGTACCGGTCGATTTCTGCGGCTATCCGCGCCGGCTTTTCCGCGTCCGCGCGGATGCGTGCGGCGAGCTCCAGACGATGGTGTTCGTCCGATGAGCGCGCTGCCTCGGCTTGCACTTCGAGCAGTTCCTCCTGCAGCGCCCGGATCTCCTGCGCGGTCCACCGACGCGAGTTGAACGCGGCTGCGGCCTCCGCATTGCGGGCGCGCTCGTTGATGGTGGCGCGGCGCATGGGCCGGGGCGGTAGTCCGAGCCGCCGGCGTCGACGTTCGATGCGCCGGCGCTCGTTCTGCTCGAGGTTCTCCCGCTCACGGATGGCGGGATCTGCGCGGCGCGTGCGTTGCCACTCGTTTCGCCGCTCCCGATTCGCGGCCTGGTACTGACGTTGCTTCTCTCGCTGCTGAGGGTCGCTGAGACGCCGGCGGTTCTGCTCCCGCGAGGCTTCCCGTCGCTGCTCGATGTTGCGGTGGTAATAGGCGCGGCTGTGCTCGCGGACCCGCTCCGCGTTCCGTTCGTCCCAGGCTCGCTTCCGTGCCCGCACCTTCTCGGGGTTGGCGGCGGCCCAGGCGCGTACCCGGTCCCGGTTCTTCTGCACGCGCTCCCTCGCGGTCTTGATCCGTTGTCGGCGGCGGTGCTCCGCTTCGCGCTTCTGGTGAAGCTGCTTGTCCCGGTGCGTCGCGTTGTAGGCGCGGCGCCATTCCCGGGCGTTCTCCCGGTATTGACGCTGTTTCTCCGGGGTGGCGGCGCGCCAGCGCTGCTTGACCTCGCGTCGTCTGGCGCGCTGCAGGTGTTCCGCCCGCTCGCGCTCGGGGTCCGAGGCACTGTTGTCCACGGCCGCCGCTCCTCAGCAGAGCCCGTCTACGCCTGCGGGTCGAGGTCGCGGCCTTCCGTGTCGGAAGCCTGGTCGGCCTCCTCGCGGGCGCGCCTGCGGACGTCGGCCATGACGAAGGCGACGAAGTCCTTGTGCCGGTTCGCGTTCGGTGCTTCCTCGGCGGCCTCGGCCGGCTCGTCGCCGGGCCAGACGGTGCGGCGGGTGGGGCGGTCCTGGTCGAGCTTGGTGCCGGAGAGCGCGACCCATTCCCGCAGTCGCTCGCGGGCCATCCGGAAGTCGAGGTGCCACGCGGCGGCGGCGCCGGCCGCGGCCTGCGGGTCGTATGCGCCTTGCCAGCTGACGTGAATGGCGCTGAGCTCCCAAACGAGCTCCGGGTGCCGGTGCCAGTAGGGCGGGATGATCGTGGGTGGCAGCCCGTACTCGGTACGCAGCCAGTCCACCCAGGCGTTGAGCTCGAGCCACTCGGCTTCGGCGTCCTCGGCGGACAGGGTGCGCCAGTTCACCGGGTGCGGGACCTCGCCGAGCAGCTGCCGGACGGCGTCCTCGAACGGGTCGGCGCCCTCGGGGGTGGGGTCTTGCCAGAGGGGTTCCTGCTCGCTCATGCGGCGTCCTTCCCGCGTCGGATGGTGACGCTGAGGTGGTTGGTGTCGGGGCCGAGGCGTTCGGCGATGAACTGGGCGTCGCGGCCTGGACCGCCAGCGGGGTCGGGGACCGCGGGGATGAGGCGGCCGAGGGCGAGGATGTCGTCGCCGCGTCGGTAGAGTTCGTGGGCGAGCTCGGCGGGCCGGTCGAAGACGATGAGGTCGAGGTAGGCGGGCTCCGCCCGGGCGCCGGCTGCGGCGCCCCGGTCACGGCGGCGCACCCCGAGGCGCGCGTGGAAGCGCGCGCGGCCGCCGGTGCGGGTCAGGCGGGGCTCGGTGGCGAGGTAGCCGTGGATCCCGGTCTCGGGGCTGGTCGGCATCGGATGCCTCCTTTCAGCGTGCTCCGGTCAGCAGGTGCACGACCCGCCTCGGCGGAACGGGGGTCAGAGCCGGGCGGCGCGGATGAGGTCGGCCTCGACGGCGGAGCGGTCCTCGCGCAGCTGCGCCGCATCGGGCCGGGCCGTCCACGGGGTGAGGGTGGCGACGATCGGGCGGGCGGTGCGCAGCAGCACGATCGCGGTCCCGAACGGCAGCGTCCGCAGCACATCGGGCGGGATGACCGGGACGCGGCGTACCGACTGCTGCCAGGACTTCCCGCCGCCGCGGTCGGTGGAGGTCGAGGACGTCGTCTCGTCCCTCTCGCCCAGCAGTGCCGAGATGTCGGCGAGGTCGCGGGTGTGGGAGCCGCCGCCGAGGATGATCTTGACGATCGCGGCATCCCAGATCACGGTCGCGGCGTGCTCGTTCCACCGCGACCTCGCCTGGGCGAGGGACTGCAGCACGGGGAGGGTCGTGATGCCGGACCCTCCGCCTTCGGACATCAGCGTCGGCAGGCTCGGCAGCGGTGAGAGGTTCGCGATCTCATCCAGGGCGAGCAGGAGCGGCGGGTCCAGCCGGGCACCGGGCGAGGCGGCGGCCATGTGCCGGGCGGTCTCGACGAGGTCCTCCACGAGCGCCGCGACCAGCGCCGCGCCCGCGCCCGAGCCGGCGCCGGTCGCGAGCAGGTAGAGGGTTCCGCGTTCGCGCAGGAACGCCGCGGGGTCGAAATGCTCCTCCGGTTCCGGGGAGACCGCGGCGAGCACGCGCGGGTCGGCGAGGCTGGCGAAGGCAAGGGACACCCCGTGCCAGATGCTGTCGCGGGTGCGGGGGTCGGCCTGGATCATCGCATCCAGCGCCTCCGCCCACCCGTCGGCCGCACCCGACGCCGAGCGCAGAATGTTGACCGCATCCGCGGCGGCGCTCGGGGAGAGGGTCCACTGGTAGAGCGCGCGCGTGTCGCGGTCATCAAGGGCGGCGGCGTGCAGCAGCGACTGGATCGCGACCTCGGTCTTGCCCTGCCAGAACGAGCCGTTCTCCACCGACCCGAACCCGGTACCCGCCGCCAAGCCGCGTGCGCGGATCATCGCCGTCAAGGGGTCCGCGCAGCCGCGGACGGGCGACCAGCGCAGCCCGGCCGGGACGCCGGGTGCCAGCGACTGCGGGTCGAACACCGCGACCGGACCCAGACGCTTCCGGGCGCTCAGCGTAGCCGCGAGGTTGTCGGGCCGGGTGGAGGTGGTCAGGACCGCGCCCGGTGCGTCGAGGATGAAGGGGATGACGATGTGGTGCCCCTTGCCGGATCGCGGCGGGCCAACCAGCAGCATCGAGTCCTCCACTGTCGCCCACACCGCGCGGCCGCGGGCGGTGCCGATTCGGTAGCCGACCTCGGCGGGGGCCGGCTGCTCGAGCGAAGGGCGCAACGTGCGGGCACGTCTCGCCAGTGCGCGGGTCGAGGCCGCGCGGGCGACTTCGACGCCGGTGGCGATCCCGTCGATCGCATGCGGGTCGCGCAAGCCCTTGGGTCGGTGGAAGAGGCGCCAGGCACCCCACGCGAGGCCGCCGGCGGCGGCGAGCAGGACGGCCAGGGCCGTCCAGTACGCGACCGGATGCAATCCGGTCGCCCCGAGGACCGTGGCCGGGTCGGCGGGACGGGCCAGGATGACCAAGGCTTCCGGGATGGATGCTGACGGGGCATCCGCCCCGGTGACCCACGCCGCGAGATATCCGGCCACCCACAACAGCAGGGCGAACGCGAACGCGCCGGCGATGATCCCCAGGGTCAGGTTCGTCAGGGTGTCCGAGCCGGTGTAGCGAGGCTGCGGGCTCGTCATTCCAGCACCGGGCTGAGCACCGTCGTGCCCGAGATGCTACCCATCAGGATCACCCGCCGGGCGTGCCCGAGCTCGCCGGCGTTCACGAGCGCCCGAGCCCGCCCGTCCATGCGCGCTGCGACCTCCTGGCGGATGATCGCGACCTGCACGTCCTCGCCCGGCACGAAGCCCTCGCCGGTCACCTCGAACATGCCCGGGGGTTCCTTGTCCGGGAAGTAGAAGCGCGGGCCCAGATCCGGGATCGCGGTCGGATCGGACGGCGGCGGGGGCGGGATCATCGTCATGAGCGCCAGGTGCCCGCACCATCTCGGCGCCCGTCGTCCGCTGCGAAGCGAACCGGAGCGTCGAATCGGGACGGGCGGTAGAATCAGGAGCAGACGAAGCGGAGGTGGCCGATGACCGTGACGGTTCCCAGCACGATTCCCGCCGCCTCGGCGCGCGCCTGGTACGACGAGCACCACGTCGACGACGTCGCGCTGTACGACATCACCCGGCAGGCGGCGACCCTGCTCTCCTCGATACTGCTGGCGCGCAAGCAGGCTGCCGGCGACGAGCTCGAGCAGGAGCACTGGGCCGCCAGGCGACGCCTGGTCAAGCGCCAAGCGGCCGCGCTGAACCCCGAGGACCGCGCCGAGCTGGTGGCCCAGCAGCAGGCGTGGGCACACGAGATCCAGGCCCTCGACGCGCAGCCCGTCCCGCAGCCGGCGTGACCGAACCCGCGGTCGCATCCGAGGCATGGCTTCGGGCCGCCTTCGACGCCGACGCGCGCGAGGACATCTTCGGCGACTACGAGCCCACCCCGGATGCGCCGCTGCTCATCCTGCTCGGCGGACAGCCCGCGGCCGGCAAGTCCCGCGCACAGGACTCGATCCTCGCCGCCCACCCGAACGCACAGCTCGTGCCGGTCACCGGCGACGAGCTGCGCGAGTACCACCCGGACTACGCCAGGCTGGCGACGACGGCGCCGCTGGAGATGCCGGCCGCCACCGCACCGGTCTCCGCAGGCTTGATCCATCTCGCCCTCGACCACGCGATCGAGCACCGCTACTCCGTGCTGCTGGAGGGCACCTTCCGAGACCCCGTCATGGTCACCGGCACCGCGGCCCGGTTCGCCGCCGCCGGCTACCGCGTCGAGGTCGTCGCCGTCGCCACCCCGGCACCCGTCTCGCGGCTGTCGGCCGAGCAGCGCGCGCTCGGCGACCGCGACGGCGCCTTCGGCCGATGGACCCCGCCGGAAGCACACGAGTCGGCGCTGGCCCGCTCACCCGACGTGGTCGACGCGCTCGAGAACTCCGAGGCCGTGACGCGGGTGCAGGTGCACTCACGCGAGCGACTCCTCTACGACAACACACGCACTCAGGACGGGACGTGGCGACAGACACCGGCCGCCGCGGAGGTGCTGCGGGCTGAGCAGACCCGCCGCCTCGAGCCCGCGGAGGCCGCCGACTGGCTCACACGCTACCAGGGCACATTCGAGATCGCGTCGACCCGCCGCGGTTACCTCGGAGACGCTACCGCTCCCGCTTACCGGCGACTTCAGACGGATGCTGCGAACCTCATCCCGATCGCCATCGCCGACTCTCTGGTCGACGCCGCTGCCTTGCGGCGCAGCCAGGATGCTCGGCAGGACCTCCTGCGACGGCTCCGCCTCGACGGACGCCGTCGCGCGCGAGGTGGCTGACGCCGATCGGCAGCCGGGCGACCACTCCTACAATTGCACCGTGGACCCAGACCTGGATGACGAGGTCGCCCGCTCGCTCGCCCGCAAGGCGTTCGCCTACCACATGATGAGCATCGAGCTCGGGCCGATGTCCGGGGCCAGCATCCGCGACACGCTGCTCATGGTGTGGCAGGACGCAGGCAGCCCGCCCGGCGCCTTCACGCGTGCCGCGCGGGTCGCAGTGACCCTGGTCGAACGCATGGCCGAGTCGGACGAGGACGATCCCCTGCGCGAGCTTGGCGTCTCCCGCGAGCAGCAGATCGCCATCGCCCGGCAGTCGGCGGCGTTCCTGACGACGCTCGCACACGAACTCGAGGGATAGCGGTGCCGGGAGCCGGCGCGCTGCGCCGGTTCAGGACATCTCGAGCGTCAGGTCCTCGTAGTGGAAGGGCCCCGGGCATGAGCTGATCGGATTGTCCGGCGCCGTGCGAACCTCGAGACGCTCGTCGACCAGCGCCGTCCCGTCGCTCACAGTCACGACGACACGAGCGATAGTCGGTGGATTGATCGAGTCTGCGCTTCGGTAGGGCTGCGCCTGCGGGATCTCGAGTCGACCGTCACCGTCGATCGCGACCTCGGCCGGGGTGCAGCCGTCATCGAGGCATGCCGACAAGATCGCGCCATCCGGCAGCGCCCCCACGATCTTCACCGCGATCGGATCGGTGTTGATGTAGCCGACCGTCGTGCATGCGCAGCCGGACAGCGCCACCGGCAGGGCCGGCAGCAACGCGACCGCGACCCCGAGACGGAGCAGTCGCGGTGCCTTCATGGTCAAGATGCTAAGCCGGAGGCTTGAGGCCATCGTCCTGGCGCGCGGCCCGCGACATCGCCGAGGTCGCACTATGTCCCATAGATACTCTCCGGGGTCTGCGGGCAGTTCGCAAAAACTCTCTTCATGTCGGCCTCTGCGATGGCGATGTCCTCAAACGGCGACCATCCCGCGTTCGTCTGGATGAACACGGCCAAGCTGGGCGGGTCGGGCTCGACGCTGTATCCCTCCCTCTCAAGACAGGTCACGAGCTCACCCGTCCGGTATTCGTAGAGCCTGGTCAACGCATCGGTCGACAGCGGGGTCATGTACTTGGGTTGCGTGGGGTACTTCAACTCGCACGTATAGATCGCCAGGTTCAAAGACTGGCGAAGAGTGGGATCTTCGATCGGCGGGTAGCGGATCCCCTGTCCATCGGCCGTATCCGTGGCATCGAATCCCGCTTCTTGGAGGCACGTGATCTGCGTCGGTGCCCACTCGCTGAGGGTGATGAGCCGGACGAGTTCCACCTTGGGGGGATCAACGATCCCGAGCTGGCCCGCGAGAGCAGTCGCAGTCTCATCCAGATAGGCGCGTGTGGCGGAATCCACTTCCTGCGAGCTCGATTCGCTCGAGTCCGGTGGGTCCAGAGGGTCACGCTGAGGCGCGCACGCAGTGATGGTGAGCGCCGCCGTGCTCACCATCACCGCGACCAGTGCCGTTCGAAGAGCCTTCACGAATGGCAGACCGCGTTCCCGTAGGTGATGTCGCCACCGATTCCGGTGAGGAACACCCGCCAGTAGTAGACGGTCGAGTAGCTGGTGAGCGACCACCTCGTCTGCGAGGTGCTGCCGTTGTTCCAGTGGTCCAGCACGATGTAGTTGGCCTCGTGGTTGATCCCGCCGGTTGACGTCGACTGCACCTGCACGTGTGGCACCGAGCCGGAACAGACCTTGTTGTAGCCGTCGATCTGCGAAGCAGCCGAGGCTGCGACCGCCGGCACGACGGCCGCCGCCAGACCGACCGCGAGTGCGGCCGCGATCACCCGTGTCTTGCCCATGCGCTTCGTCGACCCTGGCTCGACAGCCGATCGTGGGCTTCGTCTCAGCATGATGTCCTCCTTCATTCGACTGCCCTTGACTGTTCTGTTTGCCGAGTCGGCGAATCCTTACAAGATCTCGACCTAGGGAGACGCGTGCCGAAGATGATCCCGATTGATCCGTATGCAGCGATCCGGCGCGGTGCACTGTCTCTAGGGCACCCGCAGCTCACGGATCGGATCACGTCGTGCCGCGATGACGGCGGGGATTAAGGCCGCAACGACGCTCACGGCGATCGCTAGAACGCCGATTGCGGCGGTGAAGGCCAAGCCGGGAAGCGGATCGCCGCTGAACGCCAGCACCATGCTCGCGACGCCAGAACCGAATACAGCACCGAGGATCGCGAGTGCGAGAGTTTGGGTGAGGAGGATGCTCACGATCAGTCCGCGGGTGGCGCCGAGGGCTCGGCGTCGACCGAAGTCCTTGCGGCGCAGCGTGACGAGCCCGGTCAGGATAGCCGCGACGAGTAGCCCGCTGACGGCGAGGATCAGCAGCACCAAACCACGTCCGAAGGCGCCGAGCTGGCCCTGCACAAGGGCCCGCAGCTGTGCCAGGGCCTCGCTCGTGGTGATCGTGATCTTGGTCGGGTCGTCGACGGCGAGCAAGGACTGTACCGCTGACGCAACCGCAGCGACGAGGTCCGGCCGCTCGGCCACCACGACGAGCACGGCGACGGGTTCCGGCTCGACCGGTGCCCGTGGCACGAACAGGGCGGGCTCGAGAAACCCGAGCCAGTCTGGAATGTCCATTTGCCCGGCGACGGGGTAGTTCGCGCCGCTCTGGTTGGTGACGGAGCCGGCGTGGTCGACGAGACCGAGTTGCCCGAGCGACAGGGCGGTTCCCCAGGCAGTCGAACCCGGTAGCGCGGACGACTCGGGGATTCCGATCGACGTCAGGTGCGCGCCATAGGCGAAGCGAGCCGCGACCTTCGTTCCGTCCGGGATCAGCGTGTTGGTCACGTCGAAGGCGGGTCCGAACGCGGCGACCCATTCGATGCCGTCCACGGTCCTCAGCCGCGTCACGACCGAGCTTGTCAGCCCGGCGGCGGGTTCGGCGCGCACGATGATCGTCCGGGTTCCGGCGGAGTCGATCGAGCCGAGGACAGCCTGCTCCGCGCCGACGGTGCGGCCGGTGGTCAGCAGGACGGTTGCGCACAGCCCGGCGACCATGATGATGGTCGCGATGGAGGCGATCGGGCTCGACGCCGCGGCAGCAAGCGCCTCGCGGATGACGCCGCCGAGTCGGCGGAATCCGGCGCTCATAGGGTGATGCTCCGGTCGCATCGTTGGACCAGAACCGGGTCGTGCGTCACGACGATCACCGTCGCACCGCTGTCGGCGTGCTCGTGGAACGCGTCGACGACGACATCCGAGGATGCTGGATCCAGGTTCCCCGTCGGTTCGTCAGCGAGCAAGATCCGGGGTGTACCCAGCAGTGCCCGGCACAGCGCGATGCGCTGCGCTTGCCCTCCGGATACCTGGCCAGGCTTCGCCTCGGACCGCAGCTGAACGCCGAACCGTTCGAGAAGGCCCTCGGCGACAGGCACGGCCTCCGAGCGCGACTCGCCCCGATACAGCGCGGTCTCCAGCACGTTATCTAGCACCGTGCGCGTGGCGTCGAGAGCCGCGTCCTGGAACACGAAGCCGAACTGCTGCGCCCGGAGCCTCGCCCTTGCCCGGTCGGGGAGGGATTGCACCGGCTCGCCGTCGAGGAGTACCTGCCCCGCCGCAGGTGCGAGCATCAGTCCCAGCAGATACAGAAGGGTCGATTTCCCCCGACCGGAGGGGCCGGTGATCGCCACGACCTCCCCGGCGTCGAACGACGCCGACCACTGGTCCAGCAGCGGTACGGTCGACTCGTAGCCGAACGTGAGATCCCGTGCATCGAGGAGTGCCGGCATGGGGTCAGCCTCCGCTTGCCGGCACGCGCACGCGCAGGCCCGCGCTGACTCCCTCGATGACGGACATGCCTCGGGCGCTCGTCACGACGGTGACTCGGTGCTCTGTGCCGTCCTCCTCGAGCACAGCGATCGTGCCGTCGGCGCGGGAGACCAGCGCGGCGCTCGGCACGGTCAGTCCCGTCACCGTCTCGATGGTCACGACTTGTGAGCGAAGCAGCGATTGTTCGGTGACGGAGATTGTGCCGCACTCGGTTCCGCATACCGGCGCGCCGTCGGCGCCGCCGAGGATCACGTCGATCGTCCCGCCCTGTTGTTGCGCAACCCGGTCGACGACGAACCCTTCCCAGGCTTGCCCGTCGGGTCCGGTGACCTCGACGCGCGTCCCATCGGGCATCATCGCGGACTGGGAGTCGGTTACCGGCACCCGGAACGTCGGGGCCGGCGGAAGGCCCGAGATGACGGGGTCGCTAGCGCCGAGTGACGCGCCGCGCACCACCTTGTCCACATCGAGCGAGATCCGCGTCGGCAGCGACGGCACGAATACCAGGTCGCCCGCCTGCACAACACCGTCGTCATCGACGCCGAGGCTCTCCTGCCACGCCTCGACGGCCGCCTGTGTCAGCCAACCGAAATCACCCGAGACATCGCCCCTGTAGAAGCCGAGCTGGGTCAGCATCGCCTGGAGTTGTGCCACATCAGCCCCGGCCGTGTTTCTGGAGAGGGTTCGGAACGCGGGCACATCTCCCTGCGCGATCACTACGGGACGCAGGTTGACCGCGTAGAGCACCGAGCCCACACCGACCTCCTGGCCGGCCGTGACCGAGACCGAGGTGACGGTGCCGCTCGCAAGGTTCGCAGCAATCGGGATCGGCTTCCACTCGGCCACGGTGTTCAGGTTGATGCTCGATCCGACCTCACCGCGAACGACTTCCGCCGTCGTGAACGGCGTCGAATCCAGTACGTCGGGCGGAGGCGCGAAGACCGTGCTGCCCGCCCAGCCGACAGCTGCGCCAGCGGCTAAGAGAATGACACCGCCGAGCACGCCACCGACCCACCAGCGGGCGCGAGATTTCGAACGACCTGATGACGAGTTCATGCGCCCCCTCTCGGCCATACCGATCCTTCCATCGAACGTGGTTCCGCCGAACTCCTGCTCCGCTTGGAGCTCGAGAAGCGGCCCTGTGATCGGGTGCAGCGGGCACTACCGAAGCGTCGTTGGCTCTCAAGAAACAATAGAAAGGTCCTCCGAGGACTGCAGCGCGCTGAAGACGGACGCGGGTGCCACAGGCATCACCGCAACCGCGTGCGTCGCGGTGATGCCTGCCGCCTGTGGTCGCGAATCGCGCGACGCCTTCCTCGACTCCAGGTGATGCTCCCCGTCAGGTGCAGTAGGGGGTCGGGCCGCTACTGAAGGAGTAGATGGTGGCCGCGGTCCAGTTGGCGTCGGTGTAGTTCGAGACGCTGTAGTGGACAGCGGTGTCGGACCAGCTCCAGATCTGCGAGCCGATCCAGTGCGTCAGATCCGCGCCGGTCGCGGAAGACGTGAGCGAGACCGCAGACGCTCCACCCGGGCAGTGCTTGTGCCCGCTTCCGCTCGCCATGGCGAAGGCCGGCGCGGCCAGGCCGAGCCCGATTGCCAATCCCAGTGAGGCTCCGATCAGGAGCCGATTCCTCTTTCTCATGGTTCCACCCTTCCTTTCGTGATTCTGCGGATGGGCCGACAGCGCCTACTCGTAAAGATCCGTCGGGTACTGCGGGCAGGCGGCGCTGATTTCTTGCCATTGATCGTTGGACTTGACCTGATTCTGAACATCGCCGTAGATGTTCCACGCGTCCGGGCTTCCATGCTTTTCGAGGAACACCTCAAGACTCGGCGGTTCCGGCACCGCGATGCCGAAGGATTCAAGACATGGCGTGAGGACCGCCTTCGAGTAGTCGTAGATGCGACGCAGCTGCTCGTCGTTGAGCGGTCCCTGGAACTTCGGGTCGATCGGGTATCGGATCTTGCACGTGTAGAGCGCGACCGCGTAAGCCTCGCCTTGCTCAGCTGTATCGAAGAAGACGGACCCATCAGGTTGGGCCACGGCGTCGAACCCTTCGCCGTTCAGGCATTCAGCGATAGTCGTCGCCCACTCGGGCGGCGCGACCGTGCGGACTAGGTCCGCTTCGGGACGCACCGCCCCGGGGTATCGAGCAGAGACTTGAGCCCACGCAGCATCCGCCACCTCGCTCAGAGAAGACTCCGAAGTCGAAGGCGCAGGTGGCTCGCTTCCCGGCGCGCTGCACGCCGTCAGGAGGAACGCTGCTGCCGCCCCGGCGCATGCCGCTGCCTGGCCTCGGCGCAAGGCGGAGCGCCACCTAGAGCGCAGTTGGACAACTCGACTTGCCATCAAGCACCTTCCATAGCTGGGTGGGGCCGTCGCCGCCGGACGGGTCTCTGGCGATCCGCTTCGCGCTTCGCAGAACGGAGTCTCCTCGCTCCTTGCACGGCACGCGACCGTTGCTGCGGGGTCCTACGAACACCCGCTAGCCGACCGCGAAGGGAGAACCTCAACTTCATTGGTTGCGACTCACAACTGCGGCTGCGGGCACACCTCGAGGATGTGGCGCCAGTCAGGTTCAGAGATGTCGAGCGGTAGCTCGGAGTAAGGGGTCCATTGGCCGCGACCGTCGATATACGCCTGAAGAGTTGGCGGCTCGCTGAACCCCTGGTAACCCTCGCGGCGCAGACACTCCAAGGTGTCCAACTGCATTCCATACGCCGTGCGAAGCATCTCGTCGGACAACTTTCGCTGAGGCACGCTGGTGCCGACCAGTTCGCGGCACTCCTGCACGGCAGCCTGGAACTGCTCGATCTGGGCTGATGGCCCTTCCCAGCTCACACCGAAGTCCTCGCCAACGGCTACGTCCCATCCTTTGTCATTGAGGCACCTGGCCTGAGCGCGCGCCTCATCCTCGCGATTTGCGGGAGCCGATCCTGGTGCCGTGGACGGGCTGCTGCATCCCGCCAGCGCAACCGCGAATACAGCAGACGCGAGGCCAAGGAGCCAGCGGGGCGCAAGCAGGCCCGCTCCATGCTGTGGGCGGGCTCGAGTGGTCCCCCGTCTAGCCGCACTCACGCCCGGTGCTCACTAGCCAGCCGCCGGAGCCTATTATCGACTGGTCGACCCAGGCGAAGTTCGGGTAGGCCCTGCGGGTCTCGGGAAGGACCAGGAACAGGTCGCCCCAGCCTTCGTACCGCGTCACGTAGTTCTGGATGTTGTAGTGATCAGCATTGATGGTCGACGTGGAAACCGACACCACGGTCAGCCCGTAGCCGGCGCAGGATCCGTACCCGTAGTAGTCGTTGCCTGCGTGCGCCGGGGCCGCCGCGACGAACGTCATCCCCGCGACGGATGCGATGCCAAGCATCGCCATCAGTCCCCGGCGTCGCGCTTTCGGCTTCTCCAGAGTGCGAGCGACAGCACTGTCTTCGTTCTTTCTCACCTCAGCCACCTCATATCTCGCTCGTCTTCGTCTAGCGAGGACGGGAGCCGAAATCTGCTCCTTGCTGATAGTTGTTTGCCGAGATGCCGAATCCTTACATCGCATCTACTGCGACGTCCTCGACCCGGCGATGATCGCCGGTACCGCTTCCCGCTTCGCCGAAGCTGGCAGGACCGGGCGGGAGGTGCGTGATTTGCCGCCCGGTCCTGAAATCTATGTGTAAGGATTCGGCGGCTCGGCAAACTTATATACGAGAAGCAGATTGTGCCTACAGCCAGGGGGAGGGTTAGTGGAGCCGGATCCCGAGGCTTTCACCAAGCTCTACCTCAGCAACTACCGGACGCTGGTCCGCTACACCTACCTACGTGTCAACGACCGAGCCTTGGCGGAGGACCTTGCCGAAGATGCATTCCTGCTCGCCTGGGAGAAAGCGCCGAGCCAAGAAGCGCTCACCCCGCGCTGGCTATTCGCCACCGTGAGGAATCTGATCGGCAACGAATACCAACGACGCGATCGAGAGCGCATCAGGGTTCAGCAAGCGGGAATGGAGGAAGCGGCGAGCGTGGAGGCGTGGGGATTGCACATCGAGCACATCGGGCTTCGCCTGGCGATGGCCGAGCTGCGCCCGGATGATTCGCTCCTGCTCCAGCTGACCTACTGGCACGCGTTGTCCGCTGCCGAGACCGCTGAGTTCCTGGACTGCACGGTCGCCGCGGTGTGGGTTCGGCTGACTCGGGCTCGCGCGGCGTTGCGCACGCTCCTGGACGATGCCAACGTCATGCCTTCGCGTCGACGAGATCGAGGCGGTGAGGCTCGTGGATGACCTGACCCGGCTGCTGCGCGAGAACAATCCCTTCCGGGACGCGCCGTTGCCCGAACGCGCGACGCGACGGCTTGACGACATCATCTCGGGCCGGCGGGAGACTCGCCACGATGTCGCCCTCCCACCGTTTCGAAGTCACCGGACGCCCGCGCTGCTGGCGGGGGTGGCCTTCGTCGTGACGCTGGTGGTCGTCGCGCTGGTCCTGGTGTCCGTGCGCCCGCAGGTTGCGATGGCTGTGACTCCGAACCTGCTCGAGCTTCGCCCGACCGTGACCACCATCGACACCTTGCGCGAGGATCTCGTGAAGTCACCCTTGAACCCGCGGCCGACGGCGACTAGCCGTGGCGCCCAGTGGGAAGGCTGGTTCATTCAGCTCGACGCCGACCGACCGGTGGCGACCTTCATCCAGCCGCAGCGAGTCCAGATCGCCTGGGGCGAGGACTTCTCGGGCAGCAGCCGCATCGTCGCCGGGACGCCGATGGCCGCCGATGGCTCCGTGATCGAGCCGGTCCCCGCGGGTGCGGCCGTGCCGGGTACCACGCTCTACGAGGAGACCTGGGGGCCTGGCGAGTACCCGGTGCCCTTCCCAGAGGCTCCGCCCGAGGACGCTGCCGGGATGCGCGGCTACCTCGACGCCTTCCTCGCCTCGCTCGGCGTCACCGAGACGGGGCCTCGCTCTGCCGGCGAGTACCTCTATGCCCTCAGCTCGCTCATGCAGTTCTGGACTCTCGGCGACGCGGCCCAGCGCGCCGCTATCGAAGTGATCGTCTCCGCTCCTGGCATCCAGGTGGCGGGTGAAACGATCGACCGGGCCGGCCGTGCCGGGGTCGTCCTGGACATCGCGCCGACCGAGCTCGAGCCCGGCTATCGGACGCAACTCGTCATCGACATCCAATCCTGGCGACTGCTGGCCGTCGAGCGAATCAGCATCGCCGGCGACCCAGACTTCCACATTGCCCCTGATTCGGTAACCGACTACACCCTCTGGAGATAGCAATGCGCAACACCACGATAGGTCGCGGCCGTATGGCTGCCCTCGCCGTCATCGGGGCCATCGCCCTGGTTCTCGGCACACCGCTCGCCGCATCAGCGGCGGACAAGGACTCCGACGTGCTCCAGGCGCGCATCGACGCCGTGCTCGCCGAGTACCCCGGCGGCGTGCAGATCGCCGCCAACGAGATCGCCTGGGACGAAGGTGCCGTGGTGCTCACGCTCGATGCTCCCGGCTCCGCGTTCGGCGTGCTGGACGTCGGCTCGTGCGCGACTGGCCACTACTGCGCCTACAACGGCTACAGCCTCAGCGGAAGCAAGCTGAGCTTCAGCTCGTGCGCCACCCCGCAGCCCACCGGCATCATCGGCACGGTGCGGTCGGTCGCCAACGCCCGCACTAGCGGCTCCGTCTACGCCCTCAACTCGGGCGGCGGCATCCTGGCGACCATCGGCGCGAACGGCTCCCTGCCTATTGCGCCCGGCGGCATCACTGACCTCTCCTGCTGAGGTCGGCAGACCGCCGCCGATATCGGCGGTCTGCGAGAGCGCGGTGGAGCGCGGCACGAGGGAGCGGCGTGTCGTGTAAGGAATCGGCGTCCCAACAAACCGTCTAGGTAAGCGGAGATACCGCGGCCGCCCCCTGACGGGGACAATCGGCAAGGATGGACAATCATGGGATCCACGAAGAAGCTCGGGCTGCTGTTCGCAGCAGCCCTCGCGATGGTCTTCATCGCTCCCGCCGCAGCTCAGGCTGCGACGGCAGACTCGCCACCGCCGGCGACTGCGTCAGACAGCTCTGACCTGAACAGCCTGATCGCGAGCGATCCGAACGCGGAGTTCGTCTCGCTCGAGGTCGCAGAGAAGCAGTACGGGTTCGACCCCTACGCCGCCGATACGACGGAGAGCACCGTCCCCGTCGTCACGCCGTTCTACGCATGGTGGGGATGTGACTGGGACGCCGTCTCGGACTATCCGCACGTGAGCTCGGGCCAGGCATCGGTTCACGGGTACTGGGTCTACAACAGCGGCGACTGCCCGGCTACGGCCACTGTAACCGTCAACCTCCAGGCGCTTTGGTGCAGCGGGATGTGGGGCTGCAGCTGGTACACGCTGGCGACCGACGTCGCGATTGGCGTCTACCCGGGCTCGGGCACGGGTCACTGGGCCACGCCCCATTCCCCCTGTGCGACCACGTCCGTGGTCGGCTGGCGGGGCTCGGTCTTTGTCGAGCCGACGGACTTCTGGCACCCCTACGGCTGGACGGACGGCACGCCGCAGAACCTCTCCTGCTCCCCACCGGATCCGAGCTGATGCCTGACGACGTGAGGCGGGGCCGGTTCGTGCCGCTCGGTGATCCCGAGGCGGCACGAACCGACCCCGCCAAGCGTCTGCCCTTCGACCTCTCCAAACTGTCGGTGACGGGTCTGGTCATCGTCTGCGAACTCGCTCCCCCGCCACCGGGCAACCCCCGCCCGAGCATGAGCATGACGATGACCCAGTACCTACGGCTGTCGGATCATTCGATGATTCGCCTCGACATGGATCGAGGCGTGGATACGTTCAAGTTCGGACACACCGAACCGCCTTCATGGAAGCGGACTGCGGCAGAGGTCGTCGCGGAAGTGCTGACGCTGATCCTGGGTGATGAGCCGGATCCAGGATCGTTTCCCTGGCCGGAGTATGCGGAGGCCGCGAGGTTGCGCGGGATCTCGGTTGACGCCGAGGCGCTGCGCGACCTGCCCCACATGGTGCTGCTGTCCGATGAGCTGGCTGCCACATTCGAGTTCTGACCGACGTCCCGCGCAGGGGCGAATGACGAGAGCGGGGACCGCGGGAGCGCATCCGTCAGCTCGTCCCCTACTTCTTGTTCAGGCGCCGAACCGTCTGCGGGGCTTCAGGATTCTTGAACTCGCGGGTTTCGCGAGACATCGCTGAGGTCGTATCGAAGAGGACGGTCTCCTCGGGATGCAGCTGCGTCTGCAAGAGCATGGAATGGTCCTTGATCCTCCAGAGCGCCTGCCCGAGCCCGAGCGTGGGGAGCATCGACTGCTCGGTGCTGGTGAGCCCGAGCGCCTTGGCCGTCGGGCCGAGCTGGTCGGTCTCCTGGCGGAAGATCACCCTGGTCTCGGCGTTGGCGAGCAGAGACGTGCCGAGCGCGTGCAGGGCGGTGCCGGTGTCCCCGACGGTGTCGAGGTCGACCGACATGGACGCGCCGATCTGATACCACGGCGCCCCGTCGGCCGGGGTGCCGGTGATGCCGAACTGGCCCGCGCCGAGGGTCTTGGAAGTCGAGCCGTCGCCGAACGCCGCACCGGACAGGTTCGCCGTGCCCTGCAGATGCGAGGGGTGCGCGGCCACCGTCAGGGTACCCGTGTACTGGTCGGCCATCTCGATCGACAGCGACAGCGACGGGTTCGTCACCGCGTAGGCAGGGGCCTCCGCGCGCATCTGCGCCAGCAGCGCCTGGATCGTCGGCCGCGCCCCGCTTGGAGCGCGGGCGATGTAGTAGGCGTCCCCGGACATCCCGTGGCTGTTGTAGACGCCGGGATCGGCGACCCCCCAGACGTACATTGCGACCGCGGCCGTCACGTTCGGATCGCCGGACTGGCCCCAGCGAGCGAGCACGTAGTTCAGCTCCGCGAGCTGCTGGCTCGACAGCGAGTCCAGCGAGGTGACGGTGTGCGGACCCGAGGTCGGGGAGAACGGGACGTTCAGGCCGAGGTCGATGCAGTACACCTGGCGGCCGTCGTCGGCCTGGTAGGCGCCGAGCCAGCCCTGACCGATGTCGTAGCCGACACCGTGGGTGCCGGCGTGGGCCGGCTGCGCGGTGATGAACAGGCCGCTGAATGCCAGCAGCAGCGCGACGACCACCGACAGCACCGCGCGCACGCGGGTCCTCCTCGGCGGATCCCCGACCCCGGCCGGGCCGGGCAAGATTGCAGACGACATGGACTCTCCTTCTTCCGTGCTCGAGCTAGCGGCAAGCGCCGCCGAAGGAGGAGGTGCATGACCCGTCTTCGCTGTCGACTAGGCCCCTGTCCGCGCGAGGGACCCGGCCCGGGTGAATCACCCGAGCCGAGGAACCACATCGCGTGAGGATCGGGGTGCGAGAGGGCACAACTACGCGCTGCCGATCGTGGGAGATGTTTCTCAGATGCGGCGGCAGATGGCGTCATCGCCCCGGCTACTACAATGGACGGGTCGCGCCTCAGTAGCTCAGTGGATAGAGCGCCGCCGTCCTAAGGCGGGCGTCGGGGGTTCGAATCCCTCCTGGGGCACTGTCTGTGTCTCATGCCGATAGTGGCTACGTTTGTGGCTACGTTTCCCGCCGGGACCTGCTGTGTCCCTTGAAAACAAAGGGGAGTAGACTGTCGGAGGAACTTGGATTCGCCTCCGTCCTAAGGAAAGGGTTGGGGGTTCGAGTCCCTCCAGGGGCACCAACGTTGCCTTATGAGAACCAATCCACGAAGAGAGCGGTGATTCCACCCTCGATCTTGCTGGCGAGTTTCGCTGAGGCGCGACGTCATCCCATACCGTCCCCTCGTGCCTCGGGGTACGACTGAGACTCCCGTGTCTCCGTCAAGACTAACGACGCGGAGACGATGAATCTCTCCGGCGCGGACTCGTGCGTGCGACACTCGATCGCGGGGGAGATCGAGATGCGGAATGCGAAGCGGATCGCGATCGTCGATGATCACGAGCTCGTCGCGATCGCCGTGCAGGGACTGCTGGACGGCAGCGCGGATCTCGAGCTCGTGCGCCACACGACGACCGTCGCGGAGCTCGTGCGCCGCATGCGCGATGCCGACCTCGTGCTGCTCGATCTGAGCCTGAGGGACGACTCGGCCCCCGCGGCGAACATCGCCGCGATCCGCGACTGGGGTGCCGAGGTGCTCGTCCTCACCTCGGCGGAGAACCCGTACCTGGTGCGCGAGGCCTCGCGGACCGACGCCCTCGGCATCGTGCGGAAGTCCGCTCCGCGGGCCGAGCTGCTCGCCGCGGTCGCCGCCGCCGCGCGCGGCGAGCACGTGTCGAGCACCGAGTGGGCGTCCGCGCTCGACACCGACCCCCTGCTCCGCGGCGCACCCCTGACGGCGAGAGAACGCGAGGTGCTCGCGCTGTACGCGTCCGGCATGGGGGCCAAGGAGGTCGGTGCAGCGCTGTTCGTGAGCGAGAACACGGTCAACGACCACCTCCGGCGCATCCGGTCGGTCTACCAGCAGCTCGGCCGGCCTGCGGCGACGAAAGTCGAGCTGTACCAGCGCGGCATCGAGGACGGCTTCATGCCCGCTCCCCACCGTGGCTGAGCCGATCGTCGGGCGCGCCGAGCTCGCCGCCCGGCGGCTGATCGCGGTCGGCACGGCGATCGTCGCGCTCCTGGTCGCCGTCGTCGCCGTGCTCCTCCTGCTCCGTGACGACGCCCGGGGTCTGCCGCACTGGTTCCTCGCGATCGCTGCGGGCGTCACCGTCGCGTTCGTCGCCCTCGGGATGCTCGCGCCTTGGCTGGGTCCGCGCAGCCTGCGCGCGTGCGCCGGTGTCGTGAGCGTCGCATACGCGCTGCTGCTCGCCGCCTTCCTCCCCGCCCAGTCCGTGCTGACGGACATCGATCGGTTCCCCTGGATGCTCTCGGCGAGCGCGGCCGCGGTCGCCGCGGCGCTGCTCGCCTTCGGCCAAGCGGGAGCCTGGTCGATGCTCGCGCTCGCCGCCGGCGCGGGCCTCGGCTACCGCCTGCTCGTCGGAGGCCTCGACCTCGACGGGATCGTCAACGACGCCCAGGCGACGCTGTCCGGCGCGGTCGTCTGCGTCATCTGCGGGCAGGTGCTCGTCAGCAGCCGGGGGCTCGACCGCGCGGCGGCGCTCGTCACCGCGGAGACCGCGCGTGCGTCGGGGGAGCGCGGGCGGCTCGCCGCGCGCACCCGCGCGGCTGCCCTCGTGCACGACGAGGTGCTCGCGACGCTGAACCTCGCCGCCTCCGACCTACCGCTGCCCGCCGAGCGGCTCGCCGCGCAGGCGGCGCAGGCCTCGGGCATGGTGATCTCGCTCGTCGAGGACGATCCCGCCGTCCCTCGACTCGTCGACGCGCTCCGAGCCGAGGCGCAGCGCTCGGGCGCCCCCCTCGTCGACCGGACGGCCGGGGAGCTCGCGGTCGACCCGGCAGCCGCGCAGGCGATCCTCGCGGCGGTCCGGCAGGCGCTCGAGAACAGCTCGCGTCACGCCGGCCCCGGCGCGCGGCGCCGCGTCGAGGTCGAAGGCGACGCGTCGCGCGTGGTGGTCGAGGTGGTCGACGACGGCATCGGATTCGAGCCCGAGGCGGTGGGCGCCGATCGGCTGGGGGTGCGCTCGAGCATCCTCGCGCGAGTGCGGGAGGTGCCCGGCGGCGGCGCCTCGGTCGAGTCGGCGCCCGGGCGGGGCACGCGCGTGCGGCTCTCCTGGGTGCCGCCCGCTGCCGAGACCGAGCCGCCCGCCGCGTCACCGCGGTCGCTCCGGGCGGGCCTCCTCGTCATCGCGATCGTGTTCGTCGCCGGGCAGACGCTCAGCGCCGTCGCGGCGGCGCTCGCGACCGGGTCGTGGTGGGCGCCGATGGGGGCCCTGCTCGTGCTGCTCGCCGCCGCGGAGGTACTGCGACTCGCGCCGACGCCGGTTGCGAGCCTCCCCCGCACGGCGGTCTTCCTCGTGCTCGTCGTCGGGGTCGTCACCGGCGGGCTGCTCGCCGTACCGTTCGCCTTCGGCACCGCGTGGTTCACGGCCGCCGCCGCCTTCCTCCTCGTCGCGCTCGCGCTCCGCGAGCGCCCGGGGTCCGCGCTCGCGGGCCTCGCGGCGATCGTCGCGGTCGTGGTCGGCGTCGGGCTCGGGTCCGGCGCGGGACCGGCGACGATCGCCCTCGTCGCGGGGAGGCCGATCGTGCTCGTCCTGCTCGCCGTCGCGCTGCTCGTCGCGGTCACCCGGATGGAGCGGCGCACGCGGGAGCTGCATCGCCAGAGCGCCGAGACGGCGCGGCGTGCGGCATGGGATGCGGCGAGTCGCGCCGAGCTCGCCGCGCGCGCCACGGAGCTCGACCGCCGGGTCGTGCCGCTCCTCGCCAGGATCGCCGCCGGCGCCGAGCTGACGGACTCGGAGCGGCGGGCGTGCTCGGTGCTCGAGGGCGAGCTGCGCGACGAGTACCGCGCCGGCGGGCTCGTCCGCGAGCCGCTCGCGACAGCGGTGAGCCGCGCCCGCGCCAGAGGCGTCGACGTCGTCCTGCTCGACGATGCGACGATGCCGCCGGACGAGCCGACGCTCGACGCCGTCGCCGCCTGGATGGCCGCGGCGATCGAGTCGGCGCGCAGCCGCGTCGTCGGCCGGCTACAGCCCGCGGACCGGGACGCCGTCGCGACCGTCACCGTCGATGGCGCAACCATCGGTTTCCATGGCTGAACGCCCGTAGCGCCCGCGCCCGACCCGCATAGCCTGAGCCGCGCGACCGGGGAGGTGCGGTGGGAGAGACGTGGGTGATCGTCGTCGTGGTCGTCGCGAGCGTCCTCGCCGGCTTCCTGGTCGTCGCGGCGGTCGCGCTCGTCCGCAGGGCCGCGCGCGATCTCGCGGCCGACCCCGCAGCCGCCGAGCTCAGAACCACCGATTCCAGGGGTCAGAACGCGATCGCCGCCGGACGCGATCTCGATAGCTTCGGGACGACCCCAACGAGTCGTGCCCCGGATCGCCTCCGGCGGCGCACCGGACGAACGAGGAGACCATGGACAAGTCGATGAAGGGGCTGCTCGCCATCGCGGCGGCGGTCGCCCTCACGGTGGGCGGCACCGGCTCGCTCGCCTACTGGCAGGCGTCGCAGTCGGTCGCGGCGGCCGAGTTCACGCTCGGCACGCTCGAGCTCGCCTCGCTCGGCGACGGCGGATGGACGAAGGGCGGCAGCGCGCTCGACCCCGCGACCGCCGTCCTGATCCCCGGCGACTACGTGACGTACACCGAGTCGTTCGAGGCGACCGTCACCGGCGACGGCATCGTCGTGACGGCGGACGCGACGGTCGGCGCGCTCACCGCGAGCGAGCCGGTCGCCGACGGCCCGAGCATGTCGTCGATCATCCTCTCGGGGAGCAGCCTCAACCGCCTCGACAGCACGACCTGGGAGGTCGAGTCCTCGGGCACCATCACCGTGAGCTTCACGCTCATGGTGCCGAGCGGCATGACCGAGGGACAGGGCCTCGGCCTCGATCTCGCGGCGACGACCATCGCGCTGACCCAGGTCTCGGTGCTGCCCGAGGACACGATCCCCTGCGCCTGCTGACGATCCGGTCGAAGGAGTCGCAGTGAACCGTCTCGCCCTGGGCGCCGCCGCCCTCGCCGCGGCGACGGCCCTGTGCCTCGGGGGAGCGGGCTCGACCGCGTTCTGGCAGGAAACGACATCCGTGGGGGCGACGACCTTCCAGCTCGGCGAGCTCCGGCTCGAGGCGGGCGCCGCGACGTGGCGCGCGGACGGCGCCGCGATCCCGGGAGGCTTCCGCGCGGTCCCCGGCACGGTGCTGACGTACACGCAGCAGTTCGCGCTGACGCTCACCGGCGACGATCTCACCGCGCGGATCGCGCTCGACCCGGGGGCGGTGACGACCTCGGCGGGCAGCAGCTTCGCACTGTCAGGCGCGAGCCTCGCCGGCCCGGTCGTCTGGGACGCCGACGCGGATGCCTGGACCGCGACCGAGTCCGGCGAGCTCACGCTGAGCCTCGTCTTCACCTGGCCGCGTGGCGTCGACATCGACGACGCGGCGCAGGGGGCCGGCATCGAGATCGCCGCCTCCAGGCTGCTCGTCGTGCAGGCGGTGTCGTGATGCCGCGGGAGCCGCTCCTCAGCGACCCGCTCGTGCGCCCGTCGCGTCGCTGGCCGGCGGCCGTCCTCGCGGCGGCCGCGGTGGTCGCCGCCGTCGCGGCGAGCCAGTCGAGCCTCGCCTACTGGAACGCGGCCGAGCCGACCGAGACGCTCTCGATCGTCTCGGGCACGGCGGCGCTCACGGTCGTCGCCCCCTCGGCCGCGCCGGGCAGCCTCGTGTTCCCGGGCAAGACCGTGTCCTACGGCGGCGGAGGCTTCGCGAACACCGGCGACGTGCCGCTCACGGTCACCGTCCTGCGCACCGACGCGGACGCGTTCGCCGCGGCGCTCGTCGTCAAGATCGGTGCCGCACCGTCGACGAGGCCCTGCTCCCCGACCGAGACCGTCCCGCCGGGCGGGACCGCGAGCCTCGGCCGGCACGTGCCTGGCGCCGACTACGTCATGTGCGCCTCGGTCTCGCTCGGGTCGACCGCCGTCGTCGGCCCCGGGGCGACGACCTCGGTCACGCTCGACTTCACGGGGGTCCAGTCGTGAGGCGCCGGACGCCGCGGGCCGTCGTCGCCGGCCTCGGCCTCGCCGCCGCACTCGCCGTCCTCACGCCCGTCGCCGCGAACGCCGTGTGGAGCTCGACCGCGACGGCCGCCTTGGGCGTCGAGGGGGCGCCGTTCGGCATGACCTCGGCGGCCGGGCCCACCGGCGGCTCGGTCCTGCTCGACGCTGCGGGAGGGACGAGCGCACAGGCCGAGATCGGCTTCCTGCTCGGATCGCTCTCCGGCGCTCCCGCCTGGACGGATGCCGTCGCGTCGGTACAGGTGACCTCGGGCGCACCGAGCGCGGGCCTCGCCGTGTCGACCGCGCAGTCGACGTCGGTCGCGACGTGCGGAGCGCCGATGTCGTACACCCCCGGTTCGCCGACGACCGCGGTCCCGCTCGGCTCGGCGGGCGACGGCGGGCAGGTGCTGCTCTGCGTGCGGGTGTCGCTGACGGGACTCGGCCCGGCCGATGCGGGCCAGACGGTGGTCGTCACGGTCTCGGGCGCGGCGGCGCTCGGCGGCTGGTCGGCGACGGCCCCCGTGATCGCGGGCACGCTCACGATCGTCGACGTCGCACCGCCGGTGGTCCTGGAGGCCGTGTGCACCCCGACGACGGACGGCTGGTACGTGGGCTGGCACGACGCGGTCGACTTCGTGCTCCCCGATGGGGAGCCCTACGCACCGATCCACTACGTCGTCACCACGGATGCCCTCGTCGGCGGGATACCCGTCAAGGAGTTCTGGGGCCACGACCTGGCGGGCAACGACGGCAGGCCCACGCTCGGGGCGAACGAGCTGGGCGGCCTCGGCCTGCCCGACGGCCCGCACACCTTCACGATCGCCCCGGCGGGCGGGCCCTATCCGATCGCCCGGTTCGTCGCGACGGTCTCCGGCGATCCGTGGGAACCGGATGTCACCTGCGGAGGTGCCGGATGATCCGCCGGATCGTGTCGGCGCTCGCGATCGGGACATCGCTCGCCCTCGTCCCGCTGCCCGCGGCCGCCGCAGGCTCGGAGGTCGAGTACTCGACCGACGGCGTGGTGTGGGGCGCGAGCCCGCCGCCTGCGGTCTTCCCCGCCTCCTGGCAGCCGGTGCCGGGCTCGACGACGACCGCGACGCTGTATGTCCGCGCCGCGCGGCCCGGCACGACCGTCGTCGGCGTCTACGCGGGAGCGCCCGCCTCGTCCGACCCGCAGCTGCTCGCCGCCACGACGCTCGCCGGCGCGACCGGGCCGGCGACGGCGCTCGACGGGCTCGGCGCCTGCTCCGCGGTCGCCGCCCAGGCCGTGCTCGCCCAGGGGGAGGTGCTCGCGGTGCCCATCACGATCGCGTTCTCCCCCGCCCTGACCGACGGCCGGGGCGCGAGCCTCGCGCTCGACCTGCTCGTCGACCTCAGCGACACGGGGGTGCCGGTGCTGCCGGGCGGCTGCCCGGTCGACCCCGAGATCATCGCCGCCTTCCCCGCCCCGTCCGCCGAGCGGCTGACGACGACGGGCCAGACCCTCCCGTGGGAGCTGCTGCTCGCGGCGGCAGCCGTGCTCATCGGCGGGCTCGCCGGCGTCCTCGCCGCGCGCTCCGGGAGCAGCCGGGGCAGAACGCGATGACCGAGCGTCCCCTGCGCCGGGTCCTGTGGCGCGGCGTCTCGGCCGGGCTCCTCGCGCTCGTCGCCGTCGTGGCGACGCTCGTCGTCATCGTGCCCGCCGCGGCCGGCGCGAGCACCTTCACGATCACGGGGCGCTCGATGGAGCCGGCGCTGCCGCTCGGCACCCTCATTGTGACCCGACCCGCCGACGACCTCGCGATCGGCGACATCGTGACGTTCCAGCTCGTCTCGGGGGAGCCCGAGGTCGCGACCCACCGCATCGTCGGCGTCACCTTCACGGGCGATCGGACCGCCTACGTCACGCGAGGCGACGCGAACGCCGCCGCCGACGCCGAGACGGTGCTCGCCGAGCAGGTGCGCGGCCGGCTGTGGTACTCCGTCCCGCTCGTCGGCTGGATCAACTACGCGCTGACCGGTCAGATGCGCGCCTGGCTCGTGCCCGCGATCGTCGTCGCCCTCGGGGCCTACGGCGGTTGGATGCTCATCGGCGCCTACCGCGACCGGCGGCGCGTCACGGGCGCCCTGCCCCCGCGGGCCGCGGTCAGAGCCGCGGCGCGACCTCGGTCATGAACCGCGTGAGGCTCGCGGTCGCCTCCTCGGCGACGAGGTCGCCGAAGAAGAAATGGCCCTCGAAGTAGTTCGAGTGCATCTGGCCGACGAGGCGGTCCGCGAGCAGGTCGCGGACGGTCGAGGCGCTCCCGGCGATGCCGATGCCCGCGTCGAGCATCGCCTGCGAGTCGCCGAAGACGTCGAGGTTGTGGTCGCCGTTGGCGTGCCAGAGGCGCAGCATTCGCTCCCCGTGCGTCGCCCAGGCGCGGTGGAACCGGTCCGTCGCTTCGGCGTCCGACTCGCCGACGATGATCCAGCCCGCGAGCCCCACGCCGGGCCCGAGCGACGTCGCCCCTGACTCGGCCTTCGCCGCGTGGTAGGCCGCCGCGGCCTCGGCCATCTGTCCGCCCGTCCACCAGCCGACGAGGTTGATGCCGTTGCGCGCCGCCCAGTCGGCCGTCGGGGTGTTCGCCGAGGCATACCAGTACGAGATCTCGGACTGGGTCATCGCGGGGATGAGCTCGAGCTCGCCGAGGCGCCCCGTCTCGAGCGCGGCGCGCAGCAGCGGGAGCCGCTGCGCGAAGATCGCCCGCGACTGCGCGGGGTCGACGCCGACGTTCGCGAGCTCGTACGGCACGACGCCCGAGCCGACGCCGACGTCGATGCGTCCACCGCTCAGCAGATCGAGCGAGGCGATCTCCTCGGCGAGGGCGAGCGGGTGGTGGGCCGGCAGGATGTTGACGAGGACGCCGAGGCGCATCCGGCTCGTACGCTGCGTGAGGGCCGCGAGGATGACGTTCGGCTGCACGATCGTGAGCGGCGCGCCGTGGTGCTCGGTCACGTGGTAGCGAGCAACGCCGAGGCGCTCCGCGGCCTCCACGAACGCGATGTGGCCGGCGACCGTCTCCTCCTGGGAGAGGCCGCCGAGATAGATCTGATCGAAGATGCCGACCTCAAGCGTCATCGCGCTGCGTCTCCTCACGGGGCGCCGTTGCCCGAGTCCGAGCCTACCCCCGGCAGGGCGCTCGGCGGGCCGCGGGCGCGCGGCGCGCGATACCGTGGCCTCGTGGAAACCGCCAGGATCGCGGTCGTCGACGATCACGAGCTGCTCGCGCTCGCGATCGGCGATCGGATCGGGACGCGCGCCGGTCTCGAGTTCGTCGGGCACGCCGAGACCGTCGAACGACTGCTGCGGCACTCGCGCCCCGCCGACCTCGTCGTGCTCGACCTCAACCTCCGCGACGGCCCGAGCCCCGCCGACAACGTCGCGCCGATCCGCGCCTGGGGCGCCGAGGTGCTCGTGCTCACCTCCGGGGAGGAATGGCCCTCCCGCCGCCGAGCCCTCGGCCGCTAGTGTGCGTCGGCCGGTGAGTCCGACGGCGGCGGATTCTGCGGGGAGTTCGGCGGAGTGCGGGGATCTGTGGCGGAAGCGCCCGCAGTATCAGCGGTTCCCCGCAGAACTCCGGCCTGGCCGTCGGACCCCTGGTGGCGCTCCACATCACGGTCGTGCCCTCGCACCCGCTCGGAGATGTAGGACACCGCCGTCCCGGAGGCGACACCGATGATGACGATGCCGCCGAGCATGAGCAGCACCGCATAGAGGCGCCCGAGGACGGTGATCGGCACGACGTCCCCATAGCCGACGGTCGTGAGCGTCACCGCCGCCCACCAGAGTGCGTCGGGGAAGTTGGTGATCGTGGCGCCGGGTGCATCGCGTTCTGCGACGAGCGTCGACAGCGCGACGAAGTAGACGAAGACGAGCGAGTATGCGAGCGCCGAGATGACGATCTGGGCGCGCAGCACCGAGCGCGAGTCGCTGCGGAACGCGGGGATCTCGCGCAGCAGGTCGACGACCCGCACGGCGCGGAAGACGGGGAGCACGACGGCGGCGAGCAGCAGCGGGTGGTGGAGCACCCACGACATCCGCTTGCCGCGGGGCGTGAGCGCGACGCGCACGATGTAGTCGGCGCCGAACGCGAGCCACGCGACGAGCATCGCGACGACGGCGGCGAGGAGGGGCAGCGGGTGCAGGTCGGGCATGAGCGCGAAGACCGATGCCGCGACGATGAACAGGATGCCGAGGACGAGCAGCGGGATGCGCACGAGGCGCTCCCACTCGGCGAGGCGGGCGGCCGATGCTTCCATGCGGCCATCCAACACGCTCAGGACGCCGGCTCGGCCCAAGCCTCTTCGCTCGTGTCGCTGAGGGCGCCGAGGAAGCGGATGACGATCTCGCGCTCCTCGGGCGTCAGCGCGGCCGCGGCCCGGAAGCGGCGGGCGTGCTCGCGGCCGACCGTGGCTTCGGCGGCCTCACGGGTCTCCTCTGCGACGACGATCGCGAGCGCGCGCCGGTCCGTCGGGTGGGGCGTGCGGCGGATGTGGCCGCCGGCTTCGAGGCGGTCGAGGAGCTTGGTGACGGAGGCGCTGGAAATGGACAGGTGCTCGGCGAGGTCGCGCGCGGTCACGTGGCGGCCCTGGTCGGCCATGATGATGGCGTAGCGCAGCGCCTTCATGTCGGACTCGCCGAGGCGCATGAAGCGGCGG
>DATMGN010000056.1:0-151326 GCA_035555435.1 Microbacteriaceae bacterium
AAGACCGGCTCGGAGTTCCTCATCCGCATCCACGCCGCGGGGGTCAACCCCATCGACGTCAAGACGCGCGCCGGCCAGGGCCCGGCCGCGCTCGCCGAGTGGCCGCTCGTGCTCGGCAACGACTTCAGCGGCACCGTCGTCGAGTCGCCCTACGACGCCCACCCGATCAAGGCCGGCGACGCCGTCTACGGCATGACGTTCGTGCCCCGGCTCGCCGGCACCTACGCCGAGTACGCGCCGGTCCCGGCGCTCTTCGTCGCGAAGAAGCCGCGCAGCCTCTCCCACGTCGAGGCGGCGGCGGCGCCCCTCGCGGCGCTGACCGCCTGGGGCGCCGTCGTCGACGTCGCGAAGGCGCACGAGGGCCAGCGCATCCTGATCCACGCGGGCGCGGGAGGCGTCGGCCACTTCGCGATCCAGTTCGCCGCGTTCTTCGGCGCGCATGTCGTCGCGACCGGCGGCCCCCGCAGCCAGGGCTGGCTGCGGGACCTCGGCGCGCACGAGGTCGTCGACTACACCGCGGCGCCGTTCGAGGAGCGGATCGCGCCCGTCGACATCGTCATCGACCTCATCGGGAACGTCGCGGATCGCACCGGATCGCGTTCGCTCCGGGTGCTCAAGCCAGGCGGCCTGCTCGTCAACGTGCCGAGCGGGTCCTGGCCGACCCTCGCCGAGGAGGCCGCCGCCGCGGGGGTGCGCGCGACCGAGTACCGTGTCTCCCCCGATGCGACGACGCTCGCCGTCATCAGCCGGCTCATCGACTCGGGGGACGTGCGGGTCCACGTCGATGAGGTCTACGACCTCGCCGACGCCGCGGCGGCGCACGAGGCCCTTGCGCTCGGCCACACGCGTGGGAAGCTGGTGCTGAAGGTGTCCGACTAGGCGGCGCCTTCCCGCGGACCACCGCATTGGACGCCATGCGCAACTCGACCCTCTACGAACGCGACGCTCCCCCGGGCGAGGTCGTCGACGCCGCGCTCGCCGACACCGCATTCGGCGTCTACTGGCTCGACGCGGCGGCGCGAGCCGGTCTGCGCGGCGAGCGCTCGCAGCTGCGCGACCGCCGCGACGCCGACCTCGTGATCGTCGGCGGCGGGTTCACGGGACTGTGGACCGCCGTCCTCGCCGCGCGCCGCGACCCGGGCCGGCGGATCGTCGTGCTCGAGGCGAGCCGGGTCGGCTGGGCGGCGAGCGGCCGCAACGGCGGCTGGGTCGACTACTCCCTGACCCACGGCGAGGCGAACGGGCTCTCGCGCTGGCCCGACGAGTTCGAGACGCTTCAGCGGCTCGGCTTCGACAACCTCGACGCCTTCGGGCGCGACCTCGAGGAGCTCGGCATCGACTGCGGCTTCGAACGGGTCGGCGCGCTCATGATGGCCGTCGAGCCGCACCAGGTCGGGTGGACGCGCGAGCTCGCCTCGCCCGAGCAGACGACGCTCGACCAGAACGCCATCCAGGCGAGACTGCGCGCCCCAGGACTCCTCGGCGGCATCGCCGAGTCGGGCCGGATGGTGGCGACCCTCGACCCCGCGCGGCTCGTGCTCGGGCTCGCGGCGGCCGCCGAGCGGCTCGGTGTCGTGATCCACGAACGGTCTAAGGTGCGGCGCCTCGAAGACGACGAGCATGGCGTTCTGCTCGTCACCGATCGCGGCTCGGTCCGGGCCGACCGGGTCGTGCTCGCGACGAACGCGTATCCGTCGTTGCTGAAGCGCAACCGGCTGATGACCGTCCCCGTCTACGACTACGTGCTGATGACCGAGCCGCTCACCACGGCCCAGCGCGAGTCGATCGGCTGGCAGGGGCGCGAAGGACTCGGCGACCTGTCGAACCAGTTCCACTACGCGCAGATCACGCCCGAGGGGCGGATCCTCTGGGGCGGCTACGACGCCGTCTACTTCCCGGGCGGACGGATCCGGCCGCGCTACGAGGACGATCCCGCGGTGCACCGAAAGCTGGCCTCGAACTTCTTCGCGCTCTTCCCGCAGCTCGCCGAGCAGGGGGTGCGCTTCTCGCACCGCTGGGCGGGCGTCATCGACACGTCGACCCGCTTCGCCGCGTTCTACGGCACGGCAGGGCGGGGGCGCATCGCCTACGCCGCGGGGTTCACGGGGCTCGGGGTCGGGACTTCGCGGTTCGCCGCGGAGGTCATGCTCGACCTGCTCTCGGGCGAGGAGACGCAGCGGACGGTGCTCGAGATGGTGCGCAAGCGCGGGGTGCCGTTCCCACCGGAGCCCGCCGCCGCGATCGGCATCAACCTCTCGCGCTGGGCGCTCGATCGGGCCGACCACCACGGCGGCCGCCGCAACCTCTTCCTCCGCACCCTCGACTCGGTCGGCCTCGGCTTCGACTCCTGATCACCTCGCGCTCAGGTGACAGCAACTGGCGTTCTGCGCACGTCAGAACGCCAGTTGCTGTCACCTCAATCGTGTCGGCAGGAATGCGTGAGGCCCGGCCGCCAGATGGCAGCCGGGCCTCACACACAGCGCAGGCGCTACGCGAGGAGCGCGACATCCAGCGGGATGCCGGGGCCGAAGGTCGTCGAGATCGACGCCTTCTGGATGTACCGACCCTTGGACGACGCGGGCTTCGCGCGGACGACCTCGTCGATCGCCGCCTTGAAGTTCTCCTCGAGCTGCTCGGCGGTGAAGCCCGCCTTGCCGACGACGAAGTGCACGTTCGCGTGCTTGTCAACGCGGAACTCGATCTTGCCGCCCTTGATGTCCTCGACCGCCTTGCCGGTGTTCGGCGTGACGGTACCGGTCTTCGGGTTCGGCATGAGGCCGCGAGGGCCGAGCACCTTGCCGAGCCGGCCGACCTGGCCCATGAGCTCGGGCGTCGAGACGGCCGCGTCGAAGTCGGTGTACCCGCCAGCGACCTTCTCGATGAGCTCCGCGCCACCGACCTCGTCCGCGCCCGCGGCGATCGCGGCCTCGGCCGCGGCGCCCGTCGCAAAGACGATGACGCGTGCGGTCTTGCCGGTGCCGTGCGGGAGGATGACGGTGCTGCGGACCATCTGGTCCGCCTTGCGCGGGTCGACGCCGAGCTTGAGCGCGACCTCGACGGTCGAGTCGAACTTCTTCGACCCGGTCTGCTTCGCGACGGCGAGCGCCTCCGAAGCGGCGTAGTACTTGCCCTCTTCGAGCAGGGCGGCGGCGGCGCGGTAGGCCTTCGACTTTCTTGCCATGATTACGCCTCCACCGTGATGCCCATGGAGCGGGCAGTGCCCGCGATGATCTTCTCCGCGCCGGCGAGGTCGACCGCGTTGAGGTCGACGAGCTTCTCCTGCGCGATGGCCGTGACCTGCTCCTTGGTGAGCTTCGCGACCTTGACGGTGTGCGGGGTCGCCGAGCCCTTGCCGACGCCCGCCGCCTTCTTGATGAGCTCCGCCGCCGGCGGGGTCTTCAGGATGAAGGTGAAGGAACGGTCCTCGTAGACGGTGATCTCGACGGGGATGACGTTGCCGCGCTTGTCCTGCGTGGCGTCGTTGTACGCCTTGCAGAACTCCATGATGTTCACGCCGTGCTGACCGAGCGCCGGGCCGATGGGCGGGGCGGGGTTGGCGGCGCCGGCCTGGATCTGCAGCTTGATCAGACCCGTGACCTTCTTCTTGGGTGCCACTGGTTTCTCTTTTCGTGTTGTGCGTCGAGCATCACCTGAGGTGATGCTCTCCCGCTGGGCGGTCGCCCACGGTTACCGGCCGAGCCCGTCGACAGCTGGGACGAAACCCTGGCGTCGGAAAGTTCGACCGAACAAGTGTAGCGGAGAACGTCGTGCGGCGGGAGGGCGATCAGGTCCCCACGGTCGCGACCATCGCCACGATGAGGGCGATGACCCCGAGGGCGATGATGCCGAGCACGACTCCGACGAAGACGCGGATCCCGGTCGAGGCCGGGCGGGGGCTCGCCGCGGTCTCGAAGCGCACCGGCTCCGGCGCGCCCGAGGCGTACCACTCCTCCCCCGCGGCGTCGTAGCCGGGGAGGTCGGCGGGGTTGCCGGGCTCGCTCATGCCAGCGAGCCTACGCGCGCTCGCGCAGGTACCCGACGACGCTCGACCAGTCGGGGTACGGGCGGCCCTCGCCGAAGTGCAGCCACTCCCCGGTGAACTCGGCCGCGCCGTGCGCGGGCTGATCGTCGACGAGGTAGTCGCCGACGTTGAGGTCCTTGTGGTGGGTGATGATGAGTCGCTTGTAGACGGGGTCCGCCTCCTCGGCGCCGAAGACGAGCTGCACCCACTGCAGCTTGTCGGTCCAGGCGGTCGGATTCGCCCACGGCGCGGTCGAGAGGATGTAGGTGTCGTACAGCCGCGCGAGCTCCCGGTAGGCGGCGACGGCACCGGGCATCGGCTTCAGGAGCGAGTAGACGCCGGGTATGTGGTCGAAGCGGCCCTCGTAGTGCGCCCGGATCTCGGGGCTGAGGTCTGCGAGGCGGCCGTCGAAGTCGGCGAGCGTGTTGTCGAGGTCGATGTAGAGGATCTTGCGAGCCATGCGCTACCTCACGAGGCCGACGGTCGGGTCCGCGGGGAACGCCACGCGCCCCGCGTCGTCCTCGACCGGGTAGCCTTCGCGGGCCCAGTACTCGAAGCCCCCGATCATCTCCCGGACGCGGTAGCCGAGCCGCGCGAAGATCAGGCCGGCCCGCTGCGCCGCGTTGCAGCCCGGGCTCCAGCAGTACACGACGACGGGCATGTCGAGCGGGATCTCGCGCGGCGCCCGCTCCTCGATTCGCGAGTAGTGCATGTGGATGGCGCCCCGCACCCGGCCCTGCGCCCACGCCTCGTCCCCGCGGACGTCGACGAGCACGAAGCGCTCGCCCGCGCGCTGCGCCGCACGCACGTCGGTCGGGTCGGTCTCGGCGGCGAGCCGGGCGGCGAAGTGCGCCGCGATCTGCTCCGGGGTGATCTCCGGCGGGGCGTCGGCAGCGTTCATGCGCCGAGCGTACGGGGAGGCGGACGGGCGCGTCATCATTGTCGTCATGGATCCTCGCGACGGCATCGAGACGGCCGAGGGGCTCATGCGCTCGCGTTTCGCGGCGTTCCGCGACGGCGACGCGGCCTGGCTGCTGCGCAGCTGGCATTCGTCGACTCGGCCGCGCGAGCTCGACCTCGCCGACAACCCGGTCTGGCGAGGCCTGCAGATCGTCGACACCGGCGCGGGAGGACCGGACGACGACACGGGCGTGGTGGAGTTCCGTGCGACCTATCTCGAGGGCGGCGAGGCCCGCGTCATGCAGGAGCGCTCGCGCTTCGTCCGCGAACAGGGGCGCTGGGTCTACCTCGACGCGGAGTGAGCCGACTCAGCTCGCCGGGTCCGCGCCCGGGATGACTGCGACCTCGACCCACCCACGGGCCCCGCTCAGCTCCTCGAGCCGTGCGACGGGGACCGGCACCGCGGAGTCGTGCGATCCGGCAGCCGGGTAGACGGTCTCGAAGCGGCGCAGCGACGCGTCGAGCCACACCTGCGCGCCGGGGGTGACGGCGAACGGGCACACCCCGCCCATGGGGTGTCCCGTGAGGGCGACGAGGTCGTCGGCGGCGAGCATCCGCGGCTTCGCGCCGAATGCCCGCTTGAAGGCGCCCGAGTTCACCTTGGCGTCCCCCGCGGTGACGATGAGGATCGCCGAGCCGGACGCGTCCTGCGGTCCCGTCGGGTCGTAGAACGCGAGCGTCTTGGCGATGTGCGCCGGGTCGGTCCCGAGGCGCGCGGCCGCGAGCTCGACGGTCGCGGAGGAGTCCTCGAACTCGCGGATCGCGTCCGCGAGCCCGAACGCGGCGAGGTGGGATCGGACGGTGTCGACGGACATGCCTCCATCATGCCGATATCGGACGTGTCGGGTTGACTGAGCGTGCTCGTGCCGAGCCTCCCGATCCGAAGGGAGTCCGCATGAGCCTGCTTGTCTCCGCCGATGCGCCGGCGCACGCTCGCCCTGATCTAGCCAGTTCATCTAGCCAGGACGTCATGGAGCCGATCAGCATCTACGCGGCGCGGAGATCGAAGCCATCATTCGCGAGAACCGGGAGATGGGCGAGTGATCTACATCGACTCGGCCTCAATACCGTCGACGCCTTGCATCTGGCGACGGCGCAATTCGCCGGGTGCGAGGCACTGTGGACGAATGACGATCGATTCGTCAACGCGTCCGACGGACGCGCCGTCAACGTCCTCAGAGCTTCGTGACCTGCTCGAAACCGAGGGTGACGGGGGTCTCGCGCTCGAAGAGCGAGACGAGCACCGTGAGCTTGCCGGACGCCGCGTCGATCGCGTCGATCGTGCCGGGCAGGCCCGCGAACGAGCCCTCCTTGATCGTGATCGTCTCGCCGACCTCGTAGTCGATCTCCGCGGGGATGACCCGCGCGGCGACCTTGCCGCCCTTGCCCGCGGCGGCCTTGCCGCCGGCCGCGGCCGGGGCCTCGGCGACCTGGACGAGCGACTTGAGCATGCCGAAGGCCTCGTCGAAACGCAGCGGGACCGGGTTGTGCGCGTTGCCGACGAAGCCGGTCACACCGGGCGTGTGGCGTACCGCCGACCAGGAGTCCTCGTTGAGGTCCATGCGCACGAGCACGTACGAGGGGATCCGCACGCGGTTGACGAGCTTGCGCTGCCCGTTCTTGATCTCGACGACGTCCTCCATGGGGACCTGGACCTCGAAGATCGAGTCCTCCATGCCGAGGGAGATGCGCCGGTTCTCGATGTTCTGCTTGACCGACTTCTCGAAGCCCGCGTACGAGTGGACGACGTACCAGCGACCCGGCTTCGCCCGCAGCTCGAGCTTGAAGTCCTCGTACGGGTCGACCTCGACGGCGGCCGCCTCATCCTCGTCCGCCGCCTCGACCTCGTCGAGCAGCGCCTCGACCGCAGCGTCCGCCTCATCCTGCGAGTCGATCTCGAGCGCGTCGTCGACCTCCGCGTCGGCCTCCGGGTCCTCGACGTTCTCAAGCGGCGCGGCCGCCGCGTCGAGCGCCTCGACGAGGTGCTGGATGTCGTCGTTGTCAGTCATGGATGTCGTTTCCTCGTGCTACCTATTGCCGGCTCAGAACCGGTAGTTGTTGATGTCGCCGAATACCGCGGCGACGAGCCAGCCGAACCCGAAATCGAAGCCCGTGACGAGCGCCATCATGATGATGACGAACACGAGCACGACGAGCGTGTAGGAGACCAGCTCCTTGCGCGTCGGGGTGACGACCTTCTTGAGCTCGCTGATCACCTGTCGCAGGAACAGGGCGATCCGGGCGAAGATGCCCTTCTTCTCCGCGCGCTCCTTGCGAGCGGTCGCGACGACGTCCTCACCGGGCTCGTCGACCACATCACCTGAAGCCAAGATCTCACCTTCCTCACGCCTTACGGCTGGCAGGGCGGACAGGACTCGAACCTGCAACCTGCGGTTTTGGAGACCGCTGCGCTACCAATTGCGCCACCGCCCTAGGGCTCTCGAGACCCGCTCGCGGGCACACAAAAGCATTGGGTTTTTCAACTCCGGTCTGAAAGTGTACCCGGTCCCACCGCGTGCGAAACCCGGGATTCTCTCGGGCGCACGCACGTCGCGTTCTGGGTGGCGATCCCTAGGATTGACGCCGTGCCCCGCATCTCGCCCCGCATCGCCGCCATCGCCGAGTCCGCGACGCTCAAGGTCGACGCCAAGGCGAAGGGGCTGAAGGCGGCCGGCCGCCCCGTCATCTCCTACGCCGCGGGCGAGCCGGACTTCCCCACGCCCGAGAACGTCGTCGAGGCGGCCGCGCGCGCCGTCCGCGACCCCAAGAACCACAAGTACACGCCCGCGTCGGGCCTCCCCGAGCTCCGCGAGGCGATCGCGGCGAAGACGGCACGCGACTCCGGTTGGGCAGCCGAGGCGGGGCAGGTCATCGTCACCAACGGCGGGAAGCAGGCCGTCTACCAGGCCTTCGCGACGATCGTCGGCGAGGGCGACGAGGTGCTCGTGCCCGGGCCGTATTGGACCACGTATCCCGAGGCCATCCGCCTCGCGGGTGGCGTGCCCGTCGACGTCTTCGCGGGCGCCGACCAGGGCTACAAGGTCACGGTCGAGCAGCTCGAGGCGGCTGCGACACCGCGCACCAAGGTGCTGCTCTTCGTCTCCCCATCGAACCCGACCGGCGCCGTCTACACCGCGGAGGAGACCCGCGCGATCGGCGAGTGGGCCGACGAGCGGGGGCTCTGGGTCATCTCGGACGAGATCTACCAGAACCTCACCTACGACGAGTTCGCGGGCCGGTCGGCGCCGTCGATCGTCGGCGGGGTGCCGTCGCTCGCGGAGCGTACCATCCTCGTCAACGGCGTCGCGAAGTCGTACTCGATGACCGGCTGGCGGCTCGGCTGGATGGTCGGCCCCGCGGACGCGATCAAGGCAGCGGCGAACCTGCAATCGCATCTGACGTCCAACGTCAACAACATCGCGCAGCGCGCCGCGCTCGAGGCGCTGACCGGCTCGCAGGACACGGTTGAGGCGATGCGACAGGCCTTCGACCGCCGCCGCGGCACGATCGTCGCCGGGCTCGCTTCGATCCCCGGATTCCAGGTGCCCGTACCCAAGGGCGCGTTCTACGTCTACCCGGACGTGTCGGCGCTCCTCGGCGGCACGTGGGAGGGCGTGACGCCGACGACGACGCTCGAGCTCGCCGACCTCATCCTCGACAAGGCCGAGGTCGCGGTGGTCCCGGGTGAGGCGTTCGGACCGTCCGGCTATCTGCGGCTGTCGTACGCGCTCGGCGACGACGACCTCGCGGAGGGCATCGCGCGGCTGGCGCGGCTCTTCGGCTGACGGCGGGGGGGGATGTCGATACGCCGCTGCGAGGCTACTCGATCCCCGGTTAGGGCACTGCGCGGCTACTCGATCCCCGGGTAGGCCGCTGCGCGGGTGGTTAGTAGCGGGGCGGGGCGAACGCCGGGGCGTCGTACAGGATCTCCGACTCGACCCGGCGCCCGAAGGCGGCCGCGAGCAGCACGACGATGAGCCGGATCACGACGCCGATGACGATCAGCACGACGAGGGCCGCGACCTCGCCGAGCGCGCTCGCGAGTGGCTCTCCGAGCAGGTAGGCGCCGAAGACGAGCGCGAGCGCGATCGGCACCGTCCACAGCACATGCCACTTGCGGTCGCCGGAGATCGCGTACGCGATCACGCCGATGAGCACCTCGAGCGCGACGGGCAGCGCCGTGTACAGGGCCAGCAGGAATCCGGCGCCCTCGAAGCCGCTGAACGCGAGCGTGATCGCCCCGATGACGAGCTGCGGGATGAAGAGCAGCAGGAGCCCCAGCGCGAGGAACCCGATGACGACGGTGGCCGCGCCGCCGATCCGTCGACCGATCGTCTGACCGGCGACGATCGCGGCGACGAAGGCGAGGATGAACGCGATCGCCTCGAGCCCCAGCGTCGCGGCGTACGCCGCCGACACCCCGCTCGCGATCTCCTGGGCCCCCGCGAAGAGCGTGTCGACGAGGCTGATGCCGAAGATCGGGAGCACGCCGACGACACCGTAGACGACGATCCACACCACACCGGTCGTGAGCCAGAGCACGCGGCCGGCCGGGCTCAGCGCATAGCTGCGCACCGCGGGCGTCGGCACGAGATAAACGGGGGCGGGAGCCGCGGTGGCGGCGGGCGGCGGTGGCGCCTCCTCAGTCGGCACCCAGTTGAGGTGCTGGGTGGCCTGCTCCGCGAACTCGGGGTGTTCCGCGGCGATCCGACGCAGCTCGAGCACCTCCGTCGCCGGGTCGAAGAGCGCATTCCAGTCGTCGCTGCGGTCCGCCATGGCCCGAAGCCTAGCGGCGGGCCCACGGGAGGGGAACAGACCTCAGGCGCCGGCGTCGTCGAAGAGGATGACGGGCTCAGGGCGCAGGACGACGCCGAACTCCTGCGAGACGCGCAGCTGCACGAACTCGGCGAGCTGCACGATCTCGCGCGCCGTCGCCCCGCCCGTGTTGACGATCGAGAGCGTGTGCCGCGGGGAAATGGCCGCCCGCGATCCGGGGATCGCGAACCCGCGCGCGATACCGGCTCGCTCGATGAGCCACGCGGCCGAGAGCTTCACGTCGCGGCGGTCCGGATAGTCGCGGATGACGGGACCCGCATCGAGCGGGGCCGCGATCGCGGCGGCGTCGGGGCCGACCGGCCAGCGCGGCGCGTCGGCGGGGAGCGAGCGCGCCCAGTTCTCGTCGACGATGGGGTTGACGAAGAACGAGCCGCAGCTCGGCAGCAGGTCGGCGTGCGGTTCGCCGTGCGGCAGGTCGGCGGGGTCGAGCATGCCCTTGCCGCGACGCAGGTCGAGCACGGCCTCGCGGATGCGCTCGAGCGGCACGGGGTGGCCGACGCTGACGCCGAGCGCGGCGGCGAGCTGGTCGTAGCCGACGGCGCCGACCCGCGCCGGCGTCATCGCGAGCTCGACGGACACGACGACGCCCGCGCGGCCGCGCTTGAGCTCGCTCGTCCGGTAGCCGAGCCCGAGGTCCGCCGCGGCGATGCGCTGGAGCTCGCCGAGCTCCGCGTCATAGAAGTCGATCGCGTGCAGCACGGATGAGAGCTCCTGGCCGTAGGCGCCGATGTTCTGCACGGGCGCCGCACCCGCGGAGCCCGGGATGCCCGAGAGCGCCTCGATGCCGGCGAGGCCGCGGTCCACGCAGAACGCGACGACGCGGTCCCAGCGCTCCCCCGCCGCGACGCGCAGGTGGATGCGCCCGTCGTCGGCGGCAATCGACTCGATGCCGCGCACGCCCTCGGTGAGGATGACGGTCTGATCGAGTCCTTCGTCGGGGGCGACGACATTGGACCCGCCGCCGAGCACGAGCCAGTCGTCGGCATCCTGCGCCGCGACCGCTTCGACGAGCTCGCGGCGGTCGGCCGGGCGCTCGATGCGTCGCGCGGGACCGCCGACCCGCATCGTGGTCAGCTCCGCGAGGTCGGTCACCCGGCCTCCGGGGTGTCGAGCGCGAGTCCGCTCACGGTCACCTGTGCCTTGCCGAGCACGGTCTCGCCTGCCGCAGTGACGGTGAGGTCGATCCGCGCGGTGCCGGCCTCGGCGTCGAGCGCCCCGACCGTCGCGGTGATGTGCACGTCGGCGCCGGTCTCGGCGTCGACGACGACCATGCGGGTGAACCGGACGCCGTAGCCGGTGATCCGGGGACCCTCCGACTCGCTGCGCTCGCTCAGGGATCCGCTTGGGGCGGGCCGAAGGGCGGCGACCCAGTCGACGACGGGCTGCGCGGCGAGGCCCATCGTGAGCATCCCGTGGGCGATGACGCCGGGGAGCCCGACCGAGGCGGCGACCTCGTCGTCCTGGTGGATGGGGTTGTGGTCGCCGGAGGCCTCGGCGTACGCGCGGAGGGCGTCCCGGGTGAGGTGGACATCGCGTTCTGCGATGACGTCGCCGACGGCGATCATGCGCCGGCTCCGACGAGCAGCATCGAGGTCGCAGTCGCGACGGTCTCCCCCGAGCCGTCGACGATCAGGGTCTCGGCCGTGAGCATCGCGTTCGCACCGAGGGTGCGGATCGAGCTGATGGTCATCGTGCCGGTCAGCTCGTCGCCCGCGACGATGGGCCGCGCATAGGCGAAGCGCTGCTCGCCGTGCACGACGTTGCGGATCTCGAAGCCCGTGGTCGGGTCCGCGAGCAGCGCGTCGAGTGCGGCCTGCTGGACGACGATCGCGTAGGTCGGCGGCGCGCTGCTCGCATCGCTCGCGCCGACGGCCGCCGCGAACTGGGCGATGTGCTCGGCGCTGACGCGGATCGGTGCGGTCGGCGGGTATGTGCGGCCCTGCAGATCGGGGTTCACCGGCATGACGCCCAGCCTACTCAGCGTCATCCGGCGAGCCGGATGCCGGCCGTGGCCGCCTCGGCGCGCGCCATGCGCCGGGCGTAGGCGTCGAGCGCCGCCCGGTGCACAGGGCTCGCGCGAGGCAGCCACTCCTCATGGATGAGGAACCCGACGAGGAGCGAGGCGCGGGCGTGATCCGGCCGGGCGCCGATCACGACGTTGACGAGGGCGCGTAGCTGCTCGCGCGACCAGCCGAGGCCGAGCAGTCCCTCGTCGAGCGCCGTCCGGGTGTGCAGCCGGCTGAGCGAGCCGTCCTGCGCCCGGTCGACGACGCGCTCGAGGACCCGGGCGAGACTGCCGTGCAGCCGCGCCGGGGTCCCGGGCCTCAGCGCCCGGTGCACGGCGCCGACGGCCGTCGCGAGCTCGACGGGCGCGATGCGTCGCCGGGGCGCGGGCCTCCGCGAGACCGCGTCGAGCTCGACCTCGGACTCGGTGCCGATCTCCCGCGACAGCGCGTTGACGAGGCTGCGCCCGAGGTAGGCGCCGGGGTCCTGGGTGGACGGCGAGCGCACGGCGCGGACGAGCTGCGACGGCGGCGCGAAGGACTCCACGACGAGCCCGAGGACGACGCCCGGGTCGACGAATCGGCCGGTGCGCGCCCGCACGCCGCGGGCGACCGGAGCCGCGACCTCCGCCTCGATGCGGGCCGCGAGCGCGCGGCCCGACGCACCGCCCCACCACGCGCCGTACTCGCGCGGGTCCGACGGCACGGCGGCGACGAGGCGGCGGAGGGTCGCACCGGGATCGGACGGGGACTCGGTGCGACGGGAGGTGGGACGGCTCGGCTCGGGAGGCATGCCGCGACGCTAGGGACGCGGCGCGGGCGCCGGCGTTCATCGCGTTCTGATCTTGAGCAACTCCGCCGAAAGCGCGCCTGTGAGGGGCTCGCGCAGCGCCGGTCAGCAGTGGTGCTGCGCGTGCTCGTGCAGTCCCGCGTGCTGCGCCGGGTCGATCGCCGACAGCTCCGCGAGGAACGCGTCGAGGTCGATCGGCCGGCCAGAACGCCAGGTCGCGAGCACCTTGACCTCGTCCACGAGGTGCGCCGGATCCACGGTCCACGGGTCCGCCGACAGCACGACGAAGTCGGCGAGGCGCCCCGCCGCGATGACCCCGAGATCGTCGCCGCGTCCGATGTGGCGCGCCGCCTGAACCGTGTGCGCGCGGAACGCGTCATCGAGCCCGATCGCCTGCTCCGGCCCATGGACCTGACCAGAGCCGGTGCGGCGTGTGACGGCGGCTTGCACGTTGCGCAGCGGGATCGGCGGGCTGACGGTGCCGTCGTTGTGGAAGCTCACCGTCGCGCCGCTGCGGACGGCATCGCCGAAGCGCTGCCACTGCGAGCCGATCTCCGGCGCGAAGAGCGTGCCGTCGAGGAGGTCGCCCCAGTAGATGAACTGGAAGGGGGCCATCGAGATGCCGACGCCGAGCGCCGCGGCCCGCTCGAACTGGTCGCCGCGCGCGCCGCCGACATGCTCGACCCGCCAGCCGTGGTCGGTGCCGCGCAGGCCCTGGAGTCCGAGCGCCCGCTCGAACGCGTCGAGGACGACGTCGAGACCGACATCGCCGTTGACGTGGAACGCCATCTGGTAGTCCGAGCCCGCGAACGAGTCGAGCAGGGCGTCGAGTTCCGTGCGGGAGTAGTTCATCATCGACTCGCCGCTGGGACCGATCGGGATGCCGGCGTCCCGGACGGTCGCGTTGTCCAGATACGGGAACGAGTTCGCGACGTTGCCGACCCAGGGCGAGCCGTCCGCCCAGAGCTTGATGCCGACCTTGCGGACCATGTCCGCGGGAGCCGTCGTCGTCAGCGGTGCGGCCGCGTCCGCCTCCGTGGACATGTGGTACAGCGACAGTCGCAGCGGGCTGTCCGGCAGCGAGGCGAGCGCCGTGATCGCGGGCAGCAGGCTCGAGTTGTACGTGTGCTCCGTCGTCGCCGTCACGCCGTTCTCCGCCATATAGCGGTACCACCGCGCCGCCGACAGCAGCGGGTCGGTGATGACCTGGGCCATGAGCGGGGTCGCGACCGCCATGACGGCGGGCAGCTCGTAGGCGCGTCCGTTCGACGTGCCGTCGGCGTTGCGGCCGAACCGCGCGCCGACCGGATCCGCCGGCGGCGTCCCGTCGGCCCAGCCGAGGAGGTGCATGAGCGCCGTGTTGAAGTAGACCTCGTGGCCCGAGTTGTCGACGACAGCGACCGGACGGTCGGGGAAGAAACCGTCGAGCTCGACGTTCGTCAGCTCCGGCGCCGACTGCAGGGTGCGATCCAGGCCGTTGAAGATGAGACCGTCGCCCGCCGGCGTCTGCGCCTCGAGCCGCGCGAACAGCGCCGTCACGTCCGCGTAGGTCGGGTATCCGACGTACGGCGCGATCCAGTGCGCCGGCTCGCGGCAGGTCATGCCGCTGACGATCGGGTGACTGTGCGAGTCGATGAAGCCGGGCATGAGTGTCGCGGCGCCGAGGTCGACGAGCTCCGCGTCCGGATAGAACGCGATGAGCTCGGCCCGGTCGCCGACGCGCGCGATCGTCCCCGTCGCGGTGTCGATCGCGACCGCCTCGGCGCGCGGGCGCGCCTCGTCCATCGTGATGACCGCGGAGGCGACGACGATCCGGTCGGCGCGCGGCGTCGCGTCGGTGCTCGCGATCTGGGCGGCATCGCCGACGTCGAGATTCATCTCCGGCCCCCTCGCGCATGATGCGCCCGATATAGAACGCCAGGGTAGAGCAGGCGCAGGCCGATGTCACTCGCCGCGGGCAAGAGAATACGGCCTGAGTGCCCGTCTCGCGCCGCCAGACCGGAAGGGCACTCAGGCCGTCTGCGCTCACCGGGTGTGGTCCGGCCTCTCGCGCTCGGGACCCTGAGGGGGGGGTGGTCCCGTGGCTTGATACGACGAGGCTAGGCGAGCCCGGAAGCACGCGCGCGGGGCTTGACTGGGTCCACCCCGACGCGCTATGGGCTTAGCCGCCCTTGCGGCGAGGCGTGACCTCGGTCTTCGACCGCTTCTGCTCGCGCTTCTCCTTGAGGGTCTGCTTCGCGACCTTCTTCGACTGTTCTTTCGCCATGGTGGTACTCGCTTCCCTTATGACAGCTGGCGGGTATCCGAGCGACCATAGCCCAGTTGCGTCAGGAAGTCATTCCGCGCGGACGTCGGCGACGGCCTTGTCCGGGCGCAGGCCCCGCCAGCTCGGATGGCGCAGTCGCCCGTCGCGGGTGCGCTCGGAGAACTCCACCTCGCCGACGATCTGGGGGCGCAGCCAGTGCGCGTCCCGGGCGTCCGCGCTCGGCACGTCGACGAGGGGGCTCGTCTTGCGCGCGAGCGGCCTCGCGAGCCGGGCGAGCTCGGCGAGGGCCGCCGCATCGAACCCGGTCCCGACCCGACCGGCGTAGCGGAGCCGACCATCCTCGGGCACCCCGAGGAGCAGCGAGCCGATCCCGCCCGCACGGGCGCCCTTGCCGGGGCGCCAACCCGCCACGACGACCTCCTGCGTGCGGTGCAGCTTGAGCTTCGTCCAGGCGGCCGAGCGTCGCCCCGGGGCGTAGATCGCGTCGCGGTCCTTGACGACGACGCCCTCCAGTCGCAGCTCCGCCGCCCGCTCGAGGCCCTCCGCGATCGTGCCGTCGAACTCGGGTGGCACGAGGACGGCGTCGTCCTGGCGCACGAGCGCGTCCAGGAGGCGTCGCCGCTCGCGGTATGGCGCGTCCATGACGTTCTCACCGTCGATCGCGAGGACGTCGAAGAGCATGAACCGCACCGGGACCTCCCGCATCGCGACGCGTACCCGGCGCGGGTCGGTGAGGCGCATCCGCTGCTGCAGGAGTCCGAAGCTCGGGTAGCCGCTCGGGTCGAGCGCGACGATCTCCCCGTCGAGGACGGCGTCGCGCCCGCCGAGACGGTCGGCGAGGTCCGCGAACTCGGGGTAGGTCGGCGTGATGTCGAGCCCGTTGCGGCTCGTGAGTCGAGTGGTCCCGCCCGCGACCGTCGCGAGCGCCCGCACGCCGTCCCACTTCATCTCGACCGCGAGGTCGTCGCCGGTGGGCGGTGTCTGTGTCGAGCCGAGGACCGCGAGCATTGGGCGGTGGTCGGCGCGGGTGCGTCGCCGGGTCTTGGACTGGGGCTTCGACGGGGGCTTGGCCTCGGACTTGGGCGTCGACTTGAGCTTCGGCTCGAGCGCTGCGGCCGGCTCGAGCGCCATCCGGTGGATGATCCAGTCCTTGTCCGCGTCGCGGTCGGTGCGGATGAGCGCGACCTTCGCGGGTGCGCCACCGAGGCCGCCGTCCGGCTGGCCGCGCAGTGTCGCGATGACCTCGTCGTCGCGCCACTTGTGCGCGACATAGGTGCCGTGATCCCAGATGTCGACGTGGCCGGCGCCGTACTCGCCCTTCGGGATATCGCCCTCGAACGTCGCGTATGCGAGCGGATGGTCCTCGACGTGGACCGCGAGTCGATTGCGCTCGCCGAGACCCGGCACCCCTTTCGGGATCGCCCAGCTGACGAGTACGCCGTCGTGCTCGAGTCGGAAGTCGTAGTGCAGGCGGCTGGCCTGGTGCCGTTGGATGACGAACGCCAGTTCGGCACCATCGCGCGCGCGCGGAGGCTCCTCGGGTACCGGCTCGGGCGTCTTCGACGCATCCCGCGTGCTGCGATACTCGGCGAGCCGGTCGGCTCCCTGCGGCCGAAGCGGGGCGGCCGCATCCCCGCGGCGGCGCAGGATCCCGGCCACCTCGCGGTACTCGATCTGGCGCAGCCGCCCCGAGGTGATCTCGCGCCAGGTGCGCGGCATCGCGACCGTCGGGCGGCTGCGGCCGCGCAGCGAGTACGGTGCGACGGTCGTCTTCGACGCGTTGTTCTGACTCCAGTCGACGAGGACCTTCCCGCGACGGTCGGCCTTGCGCAGCGTCGACACGACGAGGTCCGGGTGATCGGCCTCCAGTGCTCGCGCGAGCTCCCTGGCGAGCGCATTGATCTCGTCCGACGTGTGCGTGCCGTCGAGCACGCCGTAGACGTGGATGCCCTTGCTGCCGCTCGTCACCGGCACGCTGACGAGCTGCATGTCGTCGAGGATCGCCCGGACGAGCTTCGCGACCTCGACGCACTCGGGGAGACCCACGCCCTCGCCCGGGTCGAGATCGAAGACCATGCGGTCGGGGTTGCCGGGCGTCCCGTCATCTGCGAACCGCCACTGCGGCACGTGCAGCTCGAGCGCCGCGACCTGCGCGAACCACGCGAGCGTCGCCGGACCGGTCCGCGCATCGAGGACCGGATAGTCGTTGTCGTGATCCTTGTGGTGGATGACGCGGCGCGGCACCCAATGAGGCGCCGAGGACTCGAGATCCTTCTGGAAGAAGACGGGACCGTCCACGCCGTCGACCCAGCGCTTGCGCGTCACCGCCCGACCGGCCGCGTACGGCAGCAGTACCTCCGCGACCTCCGCGTAGTAGCGCATGACGTCCCGCTTCGTCGTGCCCGTCTCCGGGTACAGGACCTTGTCGAGGTTCGTCACGCGCAGGCGACGGCCCGCGACCTCCACCTGCTGCTCACTGCTCGGGGCCATGCGCGCACGCTACGCCGACCCGGCGCCGCGGTCCACAGGGTTGACACTCGGACGCGTGCGGTCCAGAACAGATGGCATGCGAGCAATCGGGAAGCGGTCCATCGCGTTCGGTCTGGTCAACGTCCCCGTGAAGATCTACACGGCGACGCAGGACCACGACATCGCCCTCCACCAGGTCCACGACAAGGACGGCGGGCGCATCCGCTACCAGCGACGGTGCGAGATCTGCGGCAAGGTCATCCCCTACGAGCACATCGACCGCGCCTACGACGCGGGCGATCGCCGGGTCGTCCTCGACGAGGAGGACCTCGAGGCGCTGCCCGAGGCGAGCCGCGACGAGATCGAGGTCGTCGAGTTCGTGCCGAGCGAGCAGGTCGACCCCATCACATTCGAGCGCAGCTACTATTTGGAGCCCGAGAAGGGCGCGGTCAAGGCGTACGTACTGCTGCGCAAGACCCTGCTGCGCACCGAGCGCACCGCGATCGTGCAGTTCGCGCTGCGCAACAAGACGCACCTCGGCGCGCTGCGCGTCTACGAGGACGCCCTCGTCCTCCAGTCGCTGCTGTGGGGCGACGAGCTGCGCGAGGCGAAGTTCCCCGTGCTCGACAGCAAGGCGCGGATCAGCGCGAAGGAGCAGGAGCTCGCCGACGCGCTCGTCAAGAGCCTCGAAAGCGACTTCCGCCCCGCCGACTACCGGGACGAGTACCAGGAGCAACTGCGCGAGCTCATCGAGGCCAAGCTCGAGCGCGGCGATGCGGTCGACGTCGAGGACGTCATCGACGCGCCGGCGCGCCCCGAAGGCGGCGAAGTGATCGACCTCATGGAGGCGCTCAAGCGCAGCGTCGACCGCAAGCGGTCCGCGCCCAAGCGCAAGGCGCCGGCGAAGTCGACGAAGCGGGCGAAGTCGTCGTAGCTCGGGCCCTGTGCGTCAGGGGCTCGTACGGCTCGACGCTCGGCGCGGCTCAGTCGCCGTCGCCGTCCCCGTCGCTCGCGATAGCCGCGCCGACGTCACCCGTCTCGACCGCGGCGGGGTCGACGTCGATGACGACGATACCGCTCGTGCCGCCGAGCGAGTCGCCCCCGCGCAGGTCCGCGTCCTCGAGCGCCCGCTCGATCGCCGCAGAGAGCGGGTCCTCCGAGAAGCGACCCACGCTGAACGACATGCCCTCACCCTAGACCGGCCCGCCGCGAGCGCGGAAGGTCAGCTCGCCTGCCGCGTCGAGCGCACCGGGCCGACCTTGCCCTCGAGCCGGTCGAAGACGAAGCCCGACAACAGCGCCCCCGATGCGAGGATGAGCACGACGAGGCCGAGCCATGCGAGCTCGGCGAGGACGAACGCCACCATCGACAGCAGCGTGCACAGGATGAACAACCCGACTGCGATCTTGACCATGAGGGCACGCTACGCGCGCCGCCCGGCGGATCGGAGGGGATTGCGCAGGCCAGCGCCGTGCTGCTAAGGCGCCCGTATCGGGCTGAAAACCAACCAGTAGCTCGGGGGAGCATCGATCTCCCGACCTCACGATTATGAGTCGTGCGCTCTAACCATCTGAGCTACCGAGCCGAGCCCCCTGTGGGAATCGGACCCACTACCTCTTCCTTACCAAGGAAGTGCTCTACCAATGAGCTAAGGGGGCGCAATCGCGACCGCCGGCCGCGAAAGGCACCAGGAGAGTGTACCGTCCCGCGCGGAGGTCTCGATACGCGGTCGTAACCCGGCGCAGCTAGCCTCTCGGCATGACTCGAGCCGATGAGTGGTGGCGCACCGCCGTCATCTACCAGATCTATCCCCGCTCGTTCGCGGACGCGGACGGCGACGGGATCGGCGACCTCCAGGGCATCACGAGCCGCCTGCCGGCGATCGCGCGACTCGGCGTCGACGCGGTGTGGCTCTCCCCCTTCTTCCTCAGCCCGCAGCGCGACGCCGGCTACGACGTCGCCGACTACACCGCCGTCGACCCGCGGTTCGGCACGATGGCCGACTTCGACCGGCTCATCGAGGCCGCGCACGCATTGGGCCTGCGCGTCATCGTCGACATGGTCCCGAACCACACCTCCTCGGACCACGCGTGGTTCCAGGAGGCGGTCGCGGCGGGGCCGGGGAGTGCAGAACGCGATCGCTACATCTTCCGGGACGGCAAGGGACCGGACGGCAGCCGGGCGCCGAACAACTGGCAGTCCGTCTTCGGCGGCTCCATGTGGGACCGATTGACGGGGCCCGACGGTCGGCCGGAGCAGTGGTACCTGCACATCTTCGACTCCTCGCAGCCGGACCTGAACTGGGAGCACCCGTGGGTGCGCGAGCGTTTCCGCGACATCCTGCGGTTCTGGCTCGACCGCGGCGTCGACGGCTTCCGGGTCGATGTCGCGCACGGGATGATCAAGCGCGCCGGGCTCCCCGACTACACGCCGCCGAAGGCGGGCGCCTCGATGGGCGGTGAGGCCGATGACCCGCCCTACTGGGGTCAGGATGGGGTGCACGAGATCTGGCGCGAGTGGCACGACGTGCTCGCGGAGTACCCCGGCGACCGCGTCCTGTGCGCGGAGGCGTGGGTCGGGCCGCTGACGAAGATGGCACTGTGGGTGCGCCCCGACGAGATGCACCAGGCGTTCAACTTCGACTACATGTTCGCGCAGTGGTCGGCGAAGGATCAGCGCCGGGTCATCGACGAGTCGATCGCCGCGTTCGGCGACGTCGGCGCTCCGCCGACGTGGGTCTTAAGCAATCACGACGTCATCCGGCACGCCTCGCGCCTCGCCCTCGGCGCCGACTCGCCACAGGGCGACGGCATCGGGCCGAAGTCCAAGGGCAAGCCGGACCTGGTCGTGGGCCTGCGTCGAGGCCGCGCCGCGAGCGCCCTCATGCTCGCGCTGCCGGGCGGCGCCTACCTCTACCAGGGCGAGGAGCTCGGCCTGCCGGAGGTCATCGAGCTGCCGGACTCGGCGCGTCAGGACCCGACCTGGTTCCGCACCAAGGGCAAGAAGTATGGTCGCGACGGCTGCCGCGTGCCGATCCCGTGGGAGGCCGGCGCCCCCGCCTACGGCTTCAACCGGACCGGCGAGGCATGGCTCCCCCAGCCGGACGAGTGGGCCGACTACGCACGCGACCGGCAGGAGGGCGTCGAAGGCTCGACCCTCACGCTCTACGAGGACGCGCTGCGCCTGCGCCGCGCGCATCGGCTCGGCGCGGGCGAGCTGCGCTGGGTGCCGGAGTTCGCGCGCAGCAGCACCATCATCGCGTTCTCCAACCGCGACGTCACCGTCGTCGCGAACCTCGGGGTGCGACCCGTGACGCTGCCCGAGGGCCGCGTGCTGCTCGAGTCCGCACCGACGTACATCGGCGCCAACGGCAAGCTGATGCTGCCGGCCGACGCGACGGTGTGGCTCGCGCGCTGAGCCTCGCCGACCAGCCCGCTACGGCGCGGGTGTGTCGGTCGCGTGCTCGGTGAGCCAGGGGAACGGGTCGATGAGCACCCCGTCCTGCTCGATCCCGAGATGCAGATGCGCCCCGTAGGAGATGCCCGTGTCGCCCGTCAGCCCCACGAGGTCGCCCACCTTGATGAGCTGGCCGGGATACATCGGCGACGAACCGTCGATGAAGTGCGCGTAGATCGCCGTGATCGTGTGCTCGCCGACCTGCGACTGGATCTTGACGTAGTAGCCGTAACCGGTGCCGTCCCAGCCGACCCAGAGGACGACGCCGTCGGCGATCGCGTTCACCGGTGCGCCGGCACCGGGGATGAAGTCGATGCCGGAGTGGTTGCCGCCGTACTCGACCGAGTAGCCGAAACCACTTGTGATCGGCACCGAGTGCGCGAACGGCCAGCGGATCGCGCCCGCGGTCGGCACGAAGCCCGGCGCGAAGCCCTGGCCGGAGGCCTGGTAGCGCGCTCGCTCCGCATCCGCGAAGGACTGGCTCGCATAGTCGTCCCGTGCGCCGACCGCTTCGGCCGCGATGATCGTGTCGGCGACGTCGAGCGCCTGCTTCGACTCGACGGGGGCGTTCATGTTGGCCGGGAGCTCGCTCGCGACGACGGGGGCGGCACCGCCGAGGACGTTGGCCGGGAGCGTCATGCCGACAGCGAGTGCGGCGGCGAACGCCATCGCCCCGACCGAGAAGAGGCGGCGCGAGACGGCGCGGCGGCGGGTCGCGCGGGGGCGCGCCGGGGCGACGTGGTGAGCAGGCGCGGCCGTGGGTTCGGGTTCCTGGACCGGTGCGGTCTCGTAGATGGGCGGGACGTCGAACGCGGCCGGCGCTGCTAGCTCGGGCTGAGCGAGCGCGGCCCGCTCGGCGGCACGACGCGCGCGTCGGGTCGTGAACGGCACGACATCATCGTCGGCCACGTTCTCGCTCAACACGCACTCCCTCAGGTACCCGACCGCAACTCGCGATCCAGATGGCCGATATGCGTATACGGCCGCGCCCCCAGCAGGACGAAACTATACCGGCGGAGGGGCGCCGCGGCCAGGGCTTCGTCGGGCCGTCGTGGACGCGATTGGTCGTCGCCCGGCCGTGGCGGCGACCATTTGCGCCCACCGGGCGGAGCCTCAGTGGCATTGGTTGTGCTTGGTGGACGCAGATGGTCGTGCGTCGGTGGCAGAGGCGACCATTCGCGCCCACCACGGCTCGGCCTTCGCGCCCCGGCGCTCAGGCGTCGGCGCGGGTGAGCAGCTCGGCGAACTCCCGCGCGATCCCGGGGGCCGCCGCCGAGACGAGCCGCCGGCCGCTCTTGACGTCGGCCGCCGAGACGACGGCACCGGCCTCGGCAGCGATGAGCGCCCCTGCCGCGAAGTCCCACGGCGCAAGCCCGCGCTCCCAATACGCGTCGAGGCGCCCCGCGCCGACGTCGCAGATGTCGAGCGCCGCGGCGCCCGCGCGCCGCAGGTCGCGCACAGCACCGATGATCCGCGCCGCCGCCTCCGCCTGCGCCGTGCGGATCGCCGCGTCGTAGCCGAAGCCGGTCGCGACGAGCGCGGTGCCGAGCGATGCCGGCTCTCCGACGGAGATCGGCCGCCCGTTCAGCGTCGCGCCGCCGCCGGCACTCGCGGCGAACACTTCGCCGTTCGACGGGTTCACGACGCAGCCCGCGAGCGCCGTCCACGTCGCGGGGTCCTCGCCGCGCACGACCGCGACACTGACCGCCCAGCGCGGGATGTCGTAGAGGTAGTTGACGGTGCCGTCGATCGGGTCCACGACCCAGGTGAGCCCCGAGGAGCCGGCCGAGGCGTCGGACTCCTCCCCGACGAACGCGTCCCCGGGCCGCACCGCCGCGACCCGCGCGCGGACAAACGCCTCGACCTCGCGGTCGGCCGCCGTCACGACGTCGACGATCGAGGACTTCGTCGCCGCGACCTCGACGCCCGCGCGTCGCCGCGTGAGGGCGAGCTCCCCCGCCGAGGTCGCGATGTCGAGCGCGATGCTCAGGAGCTCGGTCGGGTCGTCGGCCACCCGGCCAGCCTAGGCGCGCGCGAGCGCCCGTTCCTCGCCGGCCGCGGCGATGGCGTTCTCCACCCGCTCCGCCGGTCCCGCGATGTAGAGGTACTCGGTGTTGCGCAGGTGCGAGACGGTGCCGACGCGCTCGCCCTGGCGATTGTGGATGCCGATCTGTGCGCCGACGTAGCGACGTCGGTCGAACGCGACGAGCCGGGCGTCCTCGTGGCCCGCGTCCCGCAGCGCGCGCAGCATCGCGCCGGGGGTGATCCAGGCCTCGTCGTTGCAGGACACGGCGACGACGTCGGCGCGGGCACGACGCAGCAGGCCGGCGAGCGCGACCGGCATCTCGTGGCGCCGGTTGAAGACGCTCTTCGTCGCCTCGTCGCGCGCGTCGATCCGCTTGCACGCGATGCCGTAGTGCTCGGGGGCGTCCCAGCGCACGAGCGTCTCCCACACGTGGTAATTCGTGAAGTAGCGGTGCTGGTTGTACGGCGGGTCGACGTAGAGGAAGTCGGTGCGGGGCAGCTCGTCGACGACGATCGTCGCGTCGCCGCGCAGCGCCCGCCCCGCGCCGGGGATGAGCTCGGGGCGGCGCAGCTCGAGGTCGTTGTGCGCGCGGGGCGCCCAATCCTTCAGGTACGCCATCTGGAGGCCGGTCGTCGAGTCGACCCGGTCGGCGGCCTCGATGAGGGCGGTGAGCAGAACGCCACGCAGCGGCGAGTCCGCGTACCGCGCCTCGATCCGGTCCCGCATCGCGTCAATGCGGGCGCCGTTCTTCGGCTGGAAGTATCGCGCCCGCTCGCAGAACGTCTCGGTGAAGTAGCCGGGGCGCGGCGCCACTCGGCGCAGGTCCTCGAGCGCCTCGGCGAGCTCGGCCTCGTCGACGGCGTCGGCGTCGGTCGCGATGTAGCAGTCGGCGAGCACTTCGCTATAGGTCGCGGTGTCGACCGCGGTCACGTGCATGCCGCGGCGCTTGAGCTCTTGCGCGACCCGCGTCGTGCCCGTGAACAGGTCGACGGCGCTACGTGCCTCGACCGCGCTCGCGACCCGGGCGATGGCGCCGACGAGCGTGCGCTTGGAGCCGAGGTACTTGATCACACGGTGAGCCTACGGGGCCGCTTCGACCCGGTTTCGGACCCCGGCGCGTAACTCGTCGATGCCCCGGCGTCAAGCCCCATCGAAGGTGAAAGCACCTCGATTACGGTCCTGATCACGAGATGATCACCACCTCGTACAGGCCACGAGGCGCCGTCCACGGACGCTTCGGTCGCGCGGATCCGAGACGAATCACGTCCGGTGGAGCGCGAACCTTCTGGCGGTGGGGCCCCAGGATCGGGACCCCACCACCAGAAGGAGAAGCACGCCGCGCCAGCGACGCCGCTTGAGCCGCGACGGCTCACGTTGTCCCCCGTTCGGGGGGGCACTTAGAGTGCGTCCATGGCATTCTTCCTACACATCGCCGGCGGCCGATTCGAGCTCGCCGCAGACGAGGGCGCCGCTTCCGAGATCCAGCGCCGTCTCACCGACGCGGCGCGGCTCGACCAGCGCTTCCGTCTGGTATCCGGTGGCACCGTGATCGTGCACTCGTCGTCGGCCGCACCATGGGTGCTCGAGGAGGTCCCGGCCGCCTGACACGGACGGGACTCGCTCGTCAGTCCTTGTAGAAGTAGCCCTCGAACATGTAGCCGGGCATCCGGATCGGCTGGGTCGCCTCGAGCGCCGACTCGTCGACCTGGACCGACTCGGCCTGCTCGTCCAGCTGCGTGATGCTGCTCATCGTCTGCTCCTCTCGTCATCCCGCACGATCAATATCTCGGGGTCGACGCGGCAGCGGGAGCGGGTTGACCGGGCGCGCGGGCTTTGCTAGCACCACGGCGCAGCGCCCTTGCCGCCTACCTGAGCAGCGTGTAGGTCAACCAGTATGCGAGGAGCCCGACGACCACGATCGCGGCCCCCGTGCCGATCCACTTCCACACCTTCGCACCGCTGCTCGTCGACTCTGACATGCCTCCAAGCTATCGAGCGGCGCAGGGGCGACCGCAAGCTCACGCCATGCAGGTGCTCATTCGGTGGCAGATGAGGGATTCGAACCCCCGAAGCTTTCGCGTCTGATTTACAGTCAGATCCCTTTGGCCGCTTGGGAAATCTGCCGAGTGCCCATCAATTATACGGGGTCCTCGCCGCCCCCGCTGACCCCGGGTCCTCGATAGCATCGTCCTCATGGCCGACTCCAGTTTCGACATCGTCTCCAAGATCGACCCCATGGAGGCGCGGAACGCCGTCGATCAGGCGCAGAAGGAGATCGCGCAGCGCTACGACTTCAAGGGCGTCGGCGCCGAGGCGGACTGGTCTGGGACGGAGAAGCTCCTCCTGAAGGCCAGCTCGGAGGAGCGCGTCAAGGCGGTCCTCGACGTCGTCGAGTCGAAGTTCATCAAGCGCGGCATCTCACTGAAGTCGCTCGATGTCGGCAAGCCCTACGCGAGCGGCAAGGAGTTCCGCGTCGAGATCGGGCTGAAGAACGGCATCTCCTCCGACGACGCGAAGAAGGTCGCGAAGGTCATCCGCGAGGAGGGGCCGAAGTCCGTCAAGTCGCAGATCCAGGGCGACGAGCTGCGGGTCACGAGCAAGTCGCGCGACGACCTGCAGGCGACGATGGCGCTGCTCAAGGGCAAGGACCTCGACGTCGCGCTCCAGTTCGTGAACTTCCGATAGCAAGCAGTACAGCGCATGATCACCCCCGGTCCGGCGGACGAGGACGTCGTCGAGACGGTCGACGGGATCACGTTCGGCTTCGACCTGCCCGACTGGATCTATTGGACCTACCTGGCGTTCACGATCTCGCTGCGGATCCTCGCCGTCTTCATCGTCCCGCGCAATCGCCGCCCGCAGACCGCGACCGCGTGGCTGCTCGCGATCATGTTCATCCCGGAGATCGGCTGGATCTTCTTCCTCCTCTTCGGCTCGCGGCAGGTCGGGCGACGGCGGCGAGCACGCCAGGCCGAGGTCAGCCGATTCATCGCGGCGACCACGCACGGCATGGAGTTCGTCGTCGACCGGGACAAGTGGCCCGACTGGCTCGAGTCGATCGGTGACCTGAACCGCCGCCTCGGCTCGATGCCGCTCGTCGGCGGCTCGACGGCGACCGGCTTCTACCCCGACTACGACGAGTCGATCGCCGCGATGACGCAGGCGGTGCGCGACGCGAAGCGCACCGTCCACGCCGAGTTCTACATCTTCGGCCTCGACGCGGCGACGCAGGACTTCTTCGACGCGATGGCGGAGGCCGTGCAGCGCGGCGTCGTCGTGCGCGTGCTGCTCGACCACGTGGCGAACCTGCGGCTGCCCATCTTCCGGGCGACGAAGCGGTTCCTGCGTCGGCACGGCATCAAGTGGCAGCTCATGCTGCCGCTGCAGCCCCTCAGGGGGAAGTGGCAGCGCCCGGACCTGCGCAACCACCGCAAGCTGCTCGTGGTCGACGGCCAGGTCGCGTTCACCGGATCGCAGAACCTCATCGACTCGACCTACGACAAGAAATCCAACATCAAGCGCGGCCTGCACTGGAAGGACCTCATGGTCCGCTTCGAGGGGCCCATCGTCGGCGGCATCGACGCGCTCTTCGTCACCGACTGGTACAGCGAGACGGGCGAGGTCCTCCTCGACGAGGTCGGCGAGGCACCGCCGCAGCACCACGACGACGTCATCGACTCGCAGGTCGTGCCGAGCGGGCCCGGCTTCGAGGGCGAGAACAATCTTCGACTGTTCAACGCGCTCGTCTACGCGGCGAAGAAGCGGCTCATCATCACCTCGCCGTATTTCGTGCCCGACGACTCGATGCTCTACGCGATCACGACGGCCGCCCAGAAGGGGCTCGACGTCCAGCTCTTCGTCTCCGAGATCGGCGACCAGGCGATGGTCTTCCACGCCCAGCGCAGCTACTACGAGATGCTGCTCGAGGCCGGCGTGCGGATCTGGCTCTACTCGGCCCCGACGATCCTGCACGCGAAGCACTTCACGGTCGACGACGACGTCGCCGTCGTCGGCTCGAGCAACATGGACATGCGCTCCTTCTCGCTCAACTACGAGATCTCCGTCATGGTGCGCTCGCGGAAGTTCGTGCGGCAGCTGCGCGCGATCGAGGACGCGTATCGCGCGGAATCGCGGGAGCTCACGATGTCCGAGTGGGTCAAGCGGCCCGCGCGCTCGAAGGCGCTCGACACCGTCGCCCGACTCACCGCCGGTCTGCAGTAGCGCTCAGGCGCGCGAGATCCGCACCATCTCGTCGCGCGGGACGACCTTGACGCGGGCGCGACCCGCGCCCTCCCCGAGCCCGATCTCGTGGGCGTCGAGCCGGTGCCAGCCGTCGAGATCCGTCCACTCGATCCCGCGCTCGCGCAGCAGGTCCACGACCGCCGACTCCTCCGGCGCGACGGGGCTCCACCAGCCGGCCTGGTCGCGGATGAGGTGCGAGATCGTCTCCATCGCGTCCGACTTCGTGTGGCCGATGAGGCCGACGGGGCCGCGCTTGATCCAGCCCGTCGCATAGACGCCCGGGACGACCTTGCCGTCGTCGTCGAGCACGCGGCCCTCGTGGTTCGGGATGACGCCGCGACGCTCGTCGTACGGGACGCCGGGCAGCGGCGAGCCGAAGTAGCCGACCGCGCGGTAGACCTGCTGGACCGGCACGTCCCGGTAGACGCCGGTACCGCGGGCGCCGCCGGCACCATCGGTCTCGGTGCGCTCGATGCGGATCGCCGCGACCCTGCCATCGGGACCCGCGACGACCTCGGCGGGGCGCGACCAGAAGTGCAGGTGCAGGCGTCGCGACGAGCCCGTCTGCGGCTCCTCGCGCCACTTGCGGAAGATGCGGTCGATCACGAGGATCTGCTTGTTCGACTCGATGGCCTGGCGCGCCGCCTCGTCGTACACGAAGTCGGCCTCGTCGACGACGAGGTCGACGTCAGGGATCTCGCCGAGCTCGCGCAGCTCCAGCGGCGTGAACTTCACCTGCATGGGACCGCGGCGACCGAAGACGTGGACGTCGGTGACCCGCGAGGCGCGCAGGCCCGCCTCGACGTTCGCCGAGATCTCCGTCGGCATGAGGTCCTCGGGATGCTTCGCGAGGATCCGTGCGACGTCGAGCGCGACGTTGCCGTTGCCGACGACGGCGACCGACTCCGCGTCGAGCGGCCAGTCGCGCGGGACGTCCGGATGACCGTCGTACCAGCTCACGAAGTCGGCGGCGCCGTAGGAGCCGGGCAGGTCGATGCCGGGGATGTCGAGCGCCGCGTCCTGGACCGCCCCCGTCGCGAAGATGACCGCGTGGTAGTGGCGCTTGAGGTCATCCAGGCTCAGATCCTCGCCGAAGCGCACGTTGCCGAAGACGCGGATGTCACCGCGGTCGAGCACCTCGCGGAGCGCCGTGATGATGCCCTTGATACGCGGGTGGTCCGGCGCGACGCCGTAGCGCACGAGGCCATAGGGCGCTGGCAGCCGATCGAAGAGATCGATCGAGACGTCGAACGCCTGCTCGTGCTTGAGCAGGATGTCGGCCGCGTAGATCCCCGCGGGACCCGCGCCGACGATCGCGAGACGAAGCTTGCCCATGACGTTCTCATGCCTCCCGTTCGACGACGCGCGCCGCGAACTCCGCGAGCGCGCGCTTGACCGGCCCGGCCGGCAGTGGTTCAAGCGCCGCGACGGCCTCATCCGCCCAGCGGCGCGCCTCCGCGATCGTCGCCGCCGAGACCTCGTGGGCGCGCAGCGCCGCGACCGCCGCGAGGAAGGCTCCGTCGTCCTCCGCCGCCGCCGTCGACTCGATACGCGCCAGCAGCTCCCGCGCCGAGGCGTCCGACGGCGCCGCGCGGCGCAGCAGCAGCATCGGCAGCGTCGGCACGTCGGCGCGCAGATCCGTGCCCGGCGCCTTGCCCGTCGTCGCCGCCGCATCGGTGATGTCGATGACGTCGTCGACGAGCTGGAACGCGACGCCGATGCGCTCGCCGAACGCAGAGATCGCGGGATACAGCGGCTCGGGCGCCTCCGAGAAGATGAGGCCGACGAGGCCCGCGAGCGTGATGAGCGATCCCGTCTTGTCAGCGAGCACCGACAAGTAGTGGTCGACCGGGTCTTCGCCGTCGGCCGGGCCCACCGTCTCGTGCAGCTGACCGAGGACGAGGCGCTCGAAGGTGCGCGCCTGCAGCTCGAGCGCCCGGTCGCCGAGGCTGGAGATGATCGACGAGGCGCGGGCGAAGAGCAGATCGCCGGTGAGGATCGCGACCGAGTTGCTCCACACCCGGTGGGCCGTCGGGACGCCGCGGCGCAGGTCCGCCTCGTCCATCACGTCGTCGTGGTACAGCGAGGCGAGGTGGGTGAGTTCGACGGCCTGCGCCGAGCGGATGACCGCCGCGTTGACGCCCTCGCCGAGCTGCGCCGTCAGCAGCGTCAGCGCTGGTCGGACGCGCTTGCCGCCCGCATCGAAGAGGTACCGCGCGGTCGTGTCGGCGAGCTGGTCGCCGAAGCGCAGCTCCGCCGCGAGCCCGACCTCCACCTCCGCGAGTCCCGCCTCGATCGCGCGCACCATCCGGCGTTCTGCGGGCGCGACGAAGATGCGGTCGTCGATGCCGAGGGCGGCGCCGAGGACGCCCGCGCGGCGCCCGACCCGGCCCTGCGTCTCGCGGAACGTCACGACGCGCTCGGCTTCCGGCGCCGGCGCGCCGCGAGGATCGCCTCGTCGGCCGGCTTGCGGCCCCGGTGCATCGCGACGATGCCGGCGGTGAGGTTGCGATAGGCGACGCGGGTGAAGCCGGCCGCGCGCAACCAGCGCGACAGTGCCACCTGGTCCGGCCACGCCTCGATCGACTCGCCGAGGTAGGCGTAGGCCTCGGGGTTCGAGCTCGTGCGCTTCGCGATCGCGGGGAGCACCCGGCGCAGGTAGCCGGAGTAGGTGGCCCGGACGATCCCGACGGGCGGCGTCGAGAACTCGGTGATGACGACGCGGCCGCCGGGCGCCAGCACCCGATACATCTCGGCGAGCGCCGCGTGCGGGTCGGAGAAGTTGCGCAGCCCGAAGCTCACCGTCACGGCGTCGAACTCGTCGTCGCCGAACGGCAGCGCCTGCGCGTCGCCCGCGACGAACTCGAGGTCCGGGTGGCGGCGCCGGGCCTGAAGGATCATGCCCTCGGAGAAGTCGATCCCCGTCACCCGCGCGCCGCGCTTGGCGATCGCGGCGGTGCTCGTGCCGGTGCCGCAGGCGATGTCGAGGACGCGCTCGCCGGGCTCGGGCGCGATCGCCTTGACGGTCGCGGTGCGCCACAGCGGCGCGTTGCCGCCGGACAGGATCGCGTTCGTCACGTCGTAACGCTTGGCCACGGCGTCGAACATCTCGGCGACCTCGTCGGGCTCCTTGTCGAGGTTGGCGCGGGACACGCCCCGATCCTACCGGCCTCCATTTTCAGGAGTTCTGGGGGGTCGCGCGCGCGAATTGCACGCACGGGGCTCCCGACTCCCGAAAAGCGAGGGCGGCGTAGGCTGATGCGGTGCCTGAGCAGGTCCCGATCGCGTTCGTGCGCGATGGTCGCGGGTGGCTCGGGCGCGGCGACGCCGTCCGGGTCGACTTCGCCGCCGACGCCTACCGGGATGCGGCCGCGTGGTGGTCGCGGACGGTGGCAGAACGCCGTGCCGCCGGTCACGAGGGCCCCCTCGTCGCGTTCGGCTCGTTCGCCTTCGATGCAGACTCCCCGGCCGGCTCGGTACTGCTCGTGCCGGAGCGCGCGGAGCGGGTCGACGGCGCGATGCCGCGACTCGGCTCGCGACCGCGCCCGAGCGCCGCGGTGCGCGACGGCGCCATGTCCCGCGTGGCATACGAGCTCGCGGTCGAGCGCGTGCGCGGCGCGATCGCGGCGGGACTCCTGCAGAAGGCGGTGCTCGCGCGCGACGTCGTCGTCGACCCGGCTGGACCCGTCGACCTCGGCACGCTCGTCGACGTGCTGCACGCGGCGCACCCCGACGCGGCCGTCTACTGCGTCGACGGCCTGGTGGGCGCGAGCCCGGAGACGCTCGTCACGGTGCACGAGGGGGTCGCGACGGCTCGCGTGCTCGCGGGGACGGCGGGCCCCGGGGAGGGCGACGCGCTCGCCGGCAGCGACAAGGACCGTCTCGAGCATGAGCTCGCGGTGCGCAGCGTCACGGAGGCGCTCGGCCCGCACGTCACGCGCCTTGCGGTGACGGAGCCGTATGTCCTGCAGCTCCCCCACCTCACGCATCTCGCGACGGATGTGCGCGCGGAGGTCGCCGACGGCTCCGACGTCCTCGCGCTCATCGCCGCGCTGCACCCGACCGCCGCGGTCGCCGGCACGCCGGCCGATGCGGCGCTCGAGGCGATCCGCGAGCTCGAGCTAGTCGACCGCGGCCGCTATGCGGGACCCGTCGGCTGGGTCGACGCGGACGGCGACGGCGAGTGGGCGATCGCGCTCCGCGGTGCGCAGGCGCGGCCGGACGGGTCGTTTCACGCGTTCGCGGGCGCGGGCATCATGGCCGACTCGATCCCGGAGCTCGAGCTCGCGGAGACGGACCTCAAGCTTCGGCCCATCCTCGAGGCGCTCGGCGCCCTGCGCTGACTCAGGACTCCGCGAGCCGCGCGAGCTGCTCCACGGGGTCGAAGTCGGCGGCCGGCCACTGCGGGTCGAGCTCGCGCAGGGTGTCGAGCAGGACTCGGTGCACCGCCCAGCGCGCGTACCACTTGTGGTCGGCGGGGATGACGTACCAGGGCGCGTCGGGCGTGCTCGTGCGCTCGAGCGCGATCTGGTACGCGTCCTGATAGTCCTCCCACAGCAGCCGCTCGTCGATATCGCCGGGGTTGAACTTCCAATGCTTGTCGGGCCGCTCGAGCCGCTCCTGCAGTCGCTCGCGCTGCTCGTCCCGCGAGATCTGCAGCATGAACTTCCGCACGACGGTCCCGCGCGCGGTGAGCTCCGCCTCGAAGTCCCGAATCACGCCGTAGCGCTCCTCGACCTCCGGCAGCGGCGTGAGCGAGCGCACCCGGTGGATGAGCACGTCCTCGTAGTGCGATCGGTCGAAGACACCGATGTGCCCCGCGGGCGGCAGTGCGCGTCGGATGCGCCACAGGAAGTCGTGAGCCCGCTCCTCCTCGGTCGGCGCCTTGAAGGCGGTGATCCGCACGCCCTGCGGGTCGACGAGGCCGACGACGTGCCGGATGATGCCGCCCTTGCCGGAGGTGTCCATGCCCTGCAGCACGAGCAGGATCGATCGCGTTCCGCCCGCCTTCGATGCGGCGTAGAGCCGCTCCTGGAGGTCGGCGAGCTCCTCCGCGGAGTCGGCGATCTCGCGTGCCGCTTCCTCCTCGTCGATGCCGGGAGTCGAGTCGGGGTCGACGTCGGCGAGCCGGAATCCGGCTCCGACGGGCGTCAGCGCGCTCACGCCCACACCCTAGTCCCCCTCATCGACTGTGCACTTCCGGGGCCCCTGGACCCTGAATCGGCGCCGGAAGTGCACAGTCGGTGGTGGGAATCAGCGCGGGAGGGGGACTTCGACGATCGTCGGGCCGGTGCACGCCGACAGCGCCGGGTCGAGCTCGCCGCGGGTGTCGACCCGGCGATACTCCCACCCGTACGCACGCGCGAGCGCCTCGATCGACGTCGTCTGCGGCGTCAGCATGACCCGATCGAAGTCCTCCGCCGCCGCTGTCCCGCCACCGCGCAGCCCCGCGACCTCGAGGCCGTCGAAGATCGTGCCGCCGGCGTCGTTGCCGACGACGACGAGGATCCGGGGTCGCGTCTCGGTCGGGGAGAACGCGAGCGACCCGACATCGTGGAGGAACGCGAGGTCCCCGGTCAGCAGCCGGGTGACACCCCGTGCGGCGGTCCCGTCGGCGTCCCGCTGGGATGCGATCGCGATGCCGATCGCCGTCGAGGTGGTGCCGTCGATGCCGGCGAGGCCGCGGTTCGCGTGGACGGGGATCGCCTTGCCGGGCGCGAACCGGTCGAGCTCGCGCACGAGCCGCGAGGACGCGACGACGAGCCGGTCGTGGGGCCAGCTCGCCCGCCACACGGCCTCGACGAGGGCGCGCCGCGACGCGGGCCGGCGGACCGCGTCGAGCTCGTGGCTCGCCTTCTCGCGGGCGCCCGCGAAGACGTCGGGGGCGACATCGTCGCCCGCGTCGAGCCACGCTCGCGACGCGGCGACCCACGGGCCGACCCACGCGCGGGCGGCCGCGGCGTCGAGCTCGCCGACGACCTCGACGGCGTCCGCGAACGCGCCGACCCGGCGCCCCGGGTTGACGTCGTCGGCACCCGGGGCGCGCACCACGATCGTCTCCGCGCTGCCACGCGCGATGAGCCAGGGCACCTCGCGCGAGAGCGTCGGACGGCCGAAGACGACGATGCGCTCGAGCGCGTCGAGGAACGCCTCCTCGCGGATCGCCTCGCGGTAGGGGACCACGAGGTTCGGGCCGAAGCGGGCGCCCGAGACGGCTTCGGCGAAGAGCACCGCGCCGAGCTCGCGCGCGACCGCCTCGGCGCGCGGGCCGGCGCCGGCGCCGGCGATGACGGCGGTGCGCGGGCCCGGGCGCAGTGGGAGCGGGGGCGGGCCCTTCGACTCGGCTGCGCCCCGCCCAGGCACCCGCGCGTTGTTCCCGGCACCCTCCGCGGACCCCTGAGCGGGGGTCGACGGCGCCTCCCAAGCGCTCGACAGCGGCTCGGTGAAGGCGACGTTGAGGTGGACGGGGCCCGTCGCGTTCTGCGAACCCGCGCCGCGCGCCGCATCCGCGACCGCGTCCGCGATCGCCTCCGCGGCCGCCGTCTCCCCCGGCTCGCCCGTCGGCGCGCCGACGTCCCAGGTCCGCCGCACCGCCTCGCCGAACATGCCGACGTGCGTCGTCGTCTGGTTGGCGCCGATGCCGCGCAGCTCCTCGGGGCGGTCGGCGGTGAGCAAGATGAGCGGCACACCCGCGTGGTGCGCCTCGAGGACCGCGGGGTGCAGGTTCGCGACCGCCGTGCCGGATGTCGTGACGACGAGGACGGGTGCGCGGGTCTCGCGCGCGATGCCGAGGGCGAGGAATCCGGCCGAGCGCTCGTCGATCCGCACCCGCAGCCGCAGCTCACCCGCACGGTCGAGCGCCGCCGCGACGAGCGCGAGCGCCTGCGACCGCGACCCGGGGGCGACGACGACGTCGCGCACCCCCTGGCGCGCGAACCGCGTCAGCAGCGCCGCCGCGAAGGCGGTCGCCGGGCCGGGTGCCGCGGCCGGGGCGCCGCTCACGGCTCCGGCTTGGGCTCGTCGTCGAGGTCGCGCAGTTGCCGCTCGAGGTCGCGGATGCGCTCCTCCTGCTCACGGTTGCGGCGACGCTGCTCGATGTGGTCGATGAAGCGCGGGTCGTCCTCCGGACCGCGCGGCTGGGCACGGCGTCCGGGCCCGGAGCCGCCCTGGCCCTTGCGCTCGCGTCCGATCGCGAACCACAGGATCGAGCCGAGGACCGACGTGATGACCACGAGGATGATCCAGACGAACTTCGGCAGGTGGCGCACCCGCGAGCGGTCGATCGTCGATATGTCGACGATGGAGAACACCATGACCGCCGTCAGGACGAGTGCCAGGATCACGCGCCACATGGCCACGATTCTAGGCGGGGCGGCCCGGACGGGCCCTGTGCGCTCGGGCAGTCTGAGCGCCGCCACCAGGCTCGCGTACTACCCTGGCCCGGTGCGCAGCTGGGTCATCTACTCACTCGTGCGAGTCGGGCTGTTCGCCGCGACGTTCGCCCTGCTGTACTGGCTGCTGCCGCCGGACCTCTGGTGGCTCGCTGCGGTGTGCGCCGCGCTCATCGCGCTGAGCCTGTCCTACATCTTCCTTGCGAAGCTGCGCGACCGCGTCACGGCCGATCTCGCCGCCCGCGCGGAGCACCGGCGAGCGAGCCGACCGGCCGACCCCGACGCAGCCGCCGAGGACTCCTGACCACTCAGAACGCGATAGCCCAGCCGAGCAGGAGCGCGAACGCGAGACCGCCGAGGGCCGTGAGCTTGAGCGCGGTGACGAGCTCGCGCGGCGTGCGCGCGGTGAGCACGATGATGATCGCCGGGCCGATGATGAGGAGCGAGAAGTACGCGTACCAGGCCCGGTCCGCGTAGAAGGTCCCGAAGAGCGCCGCGACCGCGTACGCGACCGCGAGCAGCACGATGTAGACGACGCGCGAGGGCCAGGCGCCGATGAGGACCGAGAGCGTGCGCTTGCCGGCGGCCTTGTCGCCGACGCGGTCCCGGATGTTCGCGACGAAGATCGTCGCGGTCGCGGTCGCGCCGGAGGCGATCGCGACGAGCCAGCCGTCGTCGGTGATCCGGCCGGCGATCGCGAACTGGGTGCCGAGCACCGCGACGGGCCCGAAGAAGATGAACACGGCGAGCTCGCCGAGCGCGTAGTAGCCGTACGGGCGACGGCCGCCCGTGTAGAACCACGCGGCGACGATGCAGGCCACGCCGACCGCGATGAACCACCAGTGACCGCTGCGCCAGGTGATGATGAGTCCCGCGACCGCCGCGAGCGCGAAGAAGACGAGCGCGACGGTGAGCACCGCGCGGGGCTTCGCGGCGCCCGACGCGGTGAGGCGCATGGGGCCGGACCGCACGGCGTCGGTGCCGCGGATGCCGTCGGAGTAGTCGTTGGCGAAGTTGACGCCGATCTGCAGGCAGACGGCGACCGCGAGGCAGGCGCCCGCCCGCCACCAGTGCCAGCCCGGGTCGTCGTCGGCGCGGAGCACGTACGCGACGGCCGTGCCGAGCACGACGGCGGCGATCGAGACGGGCAGCGTCGCGATCCGGGCCGCGCGCAACCAGTCGATGAGCCGTGCCTTGCGCACGTGCACCGGTCCCGACTTCTTGCCCCCGGGACGTCCCGATCTGCGCTTCGCCGCCTGCTTCGCCACGAGCGACGATCCTACGGTGTGCGCGCCAGCGCCGCGGTCGCCGCTCGGTCGGGTTTGCCGGACGGCAGCATCGGGATGGCGGGGACGAGGCAGAACGCGATGGGCCGGGCTTCGGGGCCGAGCGCGTCGGCGACCGCCCCGCGGATCGCGTCCTCGTCGACCGGGGCGGTCGTCACGATCGCGGGCGCCTCGCCCCAGCCTTCGCGCGGGACGGCGACGGCGATCGCGTCGCGGGCGCCCGCGTGCCGGGCGACGGCCTCGACGGCGGCGAGCGAGACTTTGACGCCACCGGAGATGATGATGTCGTCGGTCCGGCCGAGGATGACGAGCCGGTCGCCCTGCACCTCGCCCCGGTCCCGCGTGCGGTGCCAGCGCGTGCCGTCGATGACGGGGAAGGCCTCGGCGGTGCGCTCGGCGTCGTCGAGGTAGCCGTCGGCGAGCGAGGCCCCGCGCAGGTGCACGACCCCGTCGATGAGCGTGCTCTCGGTGTCGCCGATGGGGCGTCCGTCCCAGAGCACGCCGCCGCAGGTCTCCGTCGCCCCGTAGGTGACGGTGACGCGCAACCCTTCCTGGCGCGCGCGCACGAGCAGTCCCGGGTCGGGCGCCTGGCCGCCGACGAGCACGCGGTCGAAGGTGCGCAGCGCGTCGAGTCCTGGCACGGAGTCGAGGAGTCGCTGGAGCTGGACGGGGACGAGGCTCGTGTAGCGCGGGCCGTCGAGCGTCCCGACGACCGCGGCGAAGCCGAGTGCGGAGAACGTCGGGCCGCCGATCGCGCTGACGGGTTCGCGGCCCCAGTGCGCGGCGCGGGCGAGGACGTTGAGCCCCGCGATGTAGTTCGTGGGGAGCACGAGGACCCAGTGGCCGGGCTCGCCGAGCTCGTCGGCGGCGGCCTTGGAGTTCGCGCGGAACGCGGCGCCGGACAGCACGACGCGCTTCGGCAGGCCCGTCGACCCGCTCGTCTCGACGACGGCCCCCTCCTGCAGCAGCTGCGCCCCGCGGCCCCCTGAGCGAGCCGCCCCACCATCGCGGCCCCCTGAGCGAGCCGCAGGCGAGTCGAAGGGTGCCATCACGCGGGACTCAGAAGTGCCAGGGGTACGCCGACCAGTCGGGCTCCCGCTTGCCGAGGAACGCATCCCGCCCTTCCGCCGCCTCATCGGTCGCGTACGCGAGCCGCGTCGCCTCCCCCGCGAAGACCTGCTGGCCCACCATCCCGTCGTCGACGGCGTTCATCGCGAACTTGAGCATCCGGATCGCGGTCGGCGACTGCTGCAGGATCCGCCGCCCGATCGCGACCGCCTCGCGCTCGAGCTCGGCGTGCGGGACGACCCGGTTGACCGCGCCCATCTCCCGCGCGCGCTCCGCGTCGTACTCCTCGGCGAGGAAGAAGACCTCGCGCGCGAACTTCTGGCCGACCTGGCGCGCGAAGTACGCGGAGCCGTAGCCGGCGTCGAAGGAGCCGACGGTCGCATCCGTCTGCTTGAAGCGCGCGTGCTCGCGGCTCGCGATCGTCAGATCGCACACGACGTGGAGCGAGTGCCCGCCGCCGGCCGCCCAGCCGGGCACGACCGCGACGACGACCTTCGGCATGAAGCGGATGAGCCGCTGCACCTCGAGGATGTGCAGGCGTCCCGCGGGCGAGCCCGCCGGGCGCGGGGGCAGCCCCGCCGCCGACTCGATACCGGCGTCGGCCTGATAGCCGTGCCGGCCGCGCACCCGCTGGTCGCCGCCGGAGCAGAATGACCAGCCGCCGTCCTTCGCACTCGGACCGTTGCCAGTCAGGAGAACGACGCCGATCGTCGAGTCCTCCGCGACATGCGTCAGCACCCGCAGCAGCTCGTCGACGGTCTCGGGGCGGAAGGCGTTGCGCACTTCGGGCCGGTCGAACGCGACGCGCGCGATGCCCGGCTCGACGGACCGGTGATACGTCACATCGACGAGGTCGTCGAAGCCCGCCACCTCGCGCCAGAGCGCCGAATCGAACAGCTCAGAGACCACGTCCCCAGCGTAGCCACCCGTTCAGCCGCCGAACCACCGGAGCACCTGGAGCACGATCCAGGGGTTCGCGAGCAGCCCGCCGACGGCGCCGAGCACGCCGAGCCAGCGACCGCGGCCGAGGACCGCGGCGACGACGCCGAGCACGATCGCCGCGACGGAGGCGCTGATGGAGCACCAGGCGAGCGCGACGCCGAGGTCGACGTCCGTGTAGCCGGCAGCGGCGACGGCGAAGCCGTGCAGGAGCGCGGTGACGACGAACATGAGGAGCGAGAGCCAGCCGAGGAGTCGCCGCGGCCGGGCGTGGAGCACGCCCGTGGGCAGCGGCTCGGGGACCTCGGATTCCTCGATGCGCCGCAGGTCCTCCTGGACGAGCGCACCCCACACGGGCGTGGGGATGTCGACCGGCTCGCCCTGGATGACGGGGTTGATCGCGGTGTCGGTCCGCTGGCCGGCGGGCTCCTCACTCTCCACGGCACCACCCTAACGGCGGGCCTAACCTGGAGCCGTGGACCCCCGCGAGCTCGTCGCGCGCGCGCACGTCGTCGCGCTGCCGCTGCGGGAGCGCTTCCGCGGGATCGTGACGCGGGAGGCCCTGCTCATCGAGGGGCAGAACGCGGTGTGGGCGGAGTGGTCGCCGTTCATCGAGTATGCGGATGCGGAGGCGGCGAGGTGGCTCGGCTCGGCGCTCGAGGTGTTCGCGGCGGGGGGTCTCGACGATCTGGGGGGCTCGGGTCTCGATACGCCGACTGCGTCGGCTACTCGACCCGCGGGCGGCCTCGACCGCGGGTCGAGTAGCCGCGCAGCGGCATCGCCCCGCGGGTCGAGTAGCCGCGAAGCGGCGTATCGAGACCTCCCCGCCCCCACCGTCCGCGTCAACGCGACCGTCCCCGCCGTCGCCCCCGACGCGGTCCCCGACATCCTCGCGCGCTTCCCCGGCGCGCGGACCGCGAAGGTCAAGGTCGCCGAGCGAGGCCAGCGCCTCGCCGACGACCTCGCCCGCGTCCGCGCCGTGCGCGACGTGCTGGGGCCCGCCGGCCGGATCCGCGTCGACGCGAACGCCGCCTGGTCCCTGGACGAGGCGACGCTCGCGCTCGAGGCGCTCGCGCCGCTCGACCTCGAGTACGCGGAGCAGCCGGTCGCGAGCGTCGCCGACCTCGCGACGCTCCGCGCCCGGCTCGCGGGCGCAGTCCGGATCGCCGCCGACGAGTCGGTCCGCAAGCCCGCCGACCCGCTCGACGTCGTGCGGGCGGGTGCCGCCGACGTCATCGTGCTCAAGCTGCAGCCCCTCGGCGGTCGCGCCCGCGCGCTCGAGATCGCGCGGGCGGCCGCGGCCGAGGCCGACGTCGCGTTCGTCACGTCGAGCGCGCTCGAGACGAGTGTCGGGCTCGCGGCGGCCGCGCGGTTCGCGCACGACGTCGACATCGCATTCTCCTCGGACCTCGATCACGGCCTCGGGACCGCGGCGCTCCTCGCCGCCGATGTCACGGCCGAGCCGCTGCTGCCCGTCGACGGGCGCACTCGCGTCCGCCCGGTCGTCGCCGACCCGGGCCTGCTGGAGCGGCACGCCGCACCGCCCGAGCGGATCGCGTTCTGGCACGAACGACTCAGCCGCTGTCTCGGGCTCGTCGACTGACGCGACAGGGGTCTCGATACGCGCCTGCGGCGCACTCGACCCGCGCAGCACCCGCGGGTCGAGTAGCCGCGCAGCGGCGTATCGAGACCTCGAAGCGTCTCAGAGCCCGCTGTACGCGTGCAGGCCCTTGAAGAAGATGTTGACGATCGAGAAGTTGAAGACGACCGCCGCGAAGCCGATGATCGCGAGCCACGCGGAGCGGGTGCCGCGCCAGCCGCGCGTCGCGCGCGCGTGGATGTAGCCCGCGTAGAGCACCCAGACGACGAAGGTCCAGACCTCCTTTGTGTCCCAGCCCCAGTAGCGGCCCCAGGCCGCGTTCGCCCAGATCGCGCCGGCGATGAGCGTGAAGGTCCACAACACGAAGCCGACGACGATGAGCCGGTAGGCGAAGTCCTCCAGCCGCCCGGGCGCCGGGATGCTGTCGAGGTAGCCCGCGCGCCGCAGCCCGCCGTTGTCGCGGCGGGACCGCAGCAGCTGCAGGATCGACAGGGCGGCGCCGAGGGCGAAGAAGCCGGTGCCGAGCGTCGCGACGACGATGTGGATGACGAGCCAGATGGGCGCGACGCCGGACGCGAGGGCGGCGGGCAGCGGGCTGATCGGGACGTAGACGTTGAGCGCCGCGAGCCCGAGCGCGAGCGTGACGAAGCCCGTGATGAAGGAGCCGAGGTAGCGCAGGTCCTGCCAGAACTGCGCGATGAGGAAGACGCCGATCATGATCGCGGTCGCGGTGAGCGCGAACTCGTACATGTTCGCCCACGGCACCCGGCCGGCCGCGATGCCGCGCAGGAGCGCCGCGGCGAGGTGGATGATCCAGCCCACCCAGGTGAGCGCCATCGCGGCGCGCAGGTAGCGCGGGCCGGCGTCGAGCGGGGTCGCGCCGGGTGCCGCGGTGTCGACGAGGGTCGCCGTCGCGCCGGTCTGCGCGGCGGCCTGAGCCCGCGTCGCCGCCTCGCGGACGGCACGCTCGTCCTGGGCGCGCGTGACGAGCACCGAGCGGCGCGCGAGGTCGATCGTGAAGAGCAGGAACGCGAGCGCGTAGACCGCGATCGCCGACCACGCGGCGAGATCCGAGTAGTCCGAGAGCGTGTCCGTCACAGCGTGGAGTCTAGACGAGCGGCCTGCGCGGCCCGGGCGTCAGGCGACCTGCCGACAGCCCGCCGTCTCGAAGGCCGCGCTGACCAGATCGAGGTCACACGCGGTGTTCCACACGTGGAGCGAGAGCCGCACCCGGCCGGCGCGGCGCGCGAAGCGGATGCCGGCCGCATCGAGCGCCCGGGTCCGCGCGCCGTGCGGGTCGTCGAGCGCGATGATCGCCTGGCCGCGCGGCGGCAGGCCGAGGCGGAAGAGCAGGCCGTCGGCGAGGCCGCAGGCGCGGCGCCACGCGGCCGCGGTGTCGATCGTCTCGAAGTGCTCGAGCGCCTCGGCCGCGCCGACCCAGGACAGCCACGCCGGCGAGGTGTCGAAGCGGCGGGCGCTGTCGGCGAGCGTCATCTCGGGCCCGTAGGTCGAGGACCAGACGTCCTCGCCCGCGCACCAGCCGGCGTTGAGCGGCAGGATGCGCTCCGCCGCCTCCGGGGAGACGGTGAGGAAGGCGGCGCCCCGTGGCGCGCAGAGCCACTTGTACGAGTGGCAAACCGTGAGGTCCCACTCGGCGGCATCGACGGGGTGGATGCCGACGGCCTGCGTCGTGTCGCAGAGCGTGAGCGCCCCGGCCGCGTGGGCCGCGTCCGCGATCGCGGCGGCGTCGGCGACGCGTCCGTCGGCGGACTGGATGAGGGAGAACGCGACGAGCGCGGTCCCGCGCGTGATCGAGGTCGCGAGCGCCTCGAGCGGGACGTGGCGCACGCGCACGCCGCGATGCTCGTGCTGGAGGAAGGGGTAGACGACGGAGGAGAAGTCGCCGTCGACGCAGACGACCTCGCTGTCGTCGGGGAGGCTCGCGGCGACGAGGCCCACGAGCTCCGAGGTGGTCGCGCCGATCGCGATCTCGCTACGCGGCACGCCCACGAGCCGCGAGTAGGCGGCGCGAGCACGCTCGACGGCGGCGCCGTAGTCGACCGCGTTGGCCTCGCCGTCGGCCCAGGTGTCGAGCGCGCGCTGCATCGCCGCGCGGGTCGCGCGCGTCGGCACGCCCATCGTCGCGGCGTCGAGATACCCGGGGCGCACGCCGCCCCACGGCTGCGACCACACCGCCTCGCCGAGGTCGATGACACCGTCGAATCCCTGCATGCAGTCCAGGGTCGGCGCTCGCGTTCTATCGCACAAGGACACGTGTCTTATCTGACCGATAAGCTGCGGTTATGGGTACGCCGGGTCCCGAACTGCCGCCCGGGCTCGACTGGGAGCTCGAGATGCAGGCGCTGCGCCTCGCGCTCGCGATCCAGGAGACGGGCTCGATCTCCGGCGCTGCGCGGCGGCTCGGGTTCTCGCAGCCCGCGGTGAGCCAGCAGTTGCGCCGCGCCGAGGCGGGTCTCAGCGTCGCGATCGTCACGCGCGCCGGCCGCGGCGTGCGCCTGACGGAGGCCGGCAAACTGCTCGCGTCGCGCGCGCGGCTCGTGCACGCCGAGCTCGCCGACGCGTTCGCCTCGCTCGCCGACCTCGCGGAGGGCATCACGGGTCACGTGCGGGTCGCCGCGTTCCCCTCCGCCTCGTCTGCGCTCGTGCCGCAGATCCTCGCGCACATGCGCGAGCGCCACCCCCGCATCGACGTGTCCTTCGTCGAGGAGGAGCCGCCTGCCGCGCTCGGCATGCTCGCCGACGGCGCGGTCGACCTCGCCATCACGTTCTCCTACGAGGACGATCCCGGCGACCCGCACCGCGCCTCCGTGCGAGCGCTGCTCGACCGGGAGCTCTTCACCGAGCCCGTCTACGCGGTGCTGCCGTCGGAGCACCCCGCCGCCGCGTCGCCGAGCGCGGACCTCGCCGCGCTCGCCGAGGAGGACTGGATCGCGGGCTGCCCCCGCTGCCGGGGCCACCTGCTCGAGGTGTGCCGGAGCGCGGGCTTCGCGCCGCGCATCCGCCGGGAGACGGACAACGTCATCGCCGTCCTCGGCATGGTCCGCGCCGGTCTCGGCGTCGGGCTGCTCCCGGCGCTCGCCGTGGAGGGCATCGGCGTGCCCGCGGGCGTAGCGCTGCGCCCGACCTCCCCCGCTTCGCCCCGCACGGTGCACGCCGTCACGGGCCCGGACGCGGAGCGCGTCCCCGCGGTCGCCGCGGCGCTCGCCGCGATCCGCCAGGTCGTCGCCGAGCTGACCCCCGCGCCGGCCGCACTCCCCTAGCCCGCGGCGCCCCAGCGGCGCCGACCCACGCACCGGCACTCCACGTGCGGGCTGAGAAACCGCCTGCCGGCTGAACTATCCCGCCCGATTCCTCAGCCCGGGCGTGATTCCTCAGCCCGGGTGCCGTCCGCAGGCGCTCCGACGGCCTCCGCGAGGGCTCCGACGGCCTCCGCGAGGCGCGGATCCTCACCCCGGGCGAGACCCGCCCACTCGAGTCGCGTCACGCCATCCGCGTCCTCACTCACGCGCGCCCACACCCGGCGCCGCGGGATGAAGAGCGACAGCAGCAGCCCCCCGACCGCAAGGATCGTGAACGCGAGCACCCAGCCCTGCGCCGGATCCGAATGGATGTCGAGCGCCGCGAAGCGCGGAATCGCCGTCAGCTCGACCGAGCCGAGCCCGTCCGGCAGCTCGACCCGGTCCCCGAGCCGCAGCGCGATCGCGTTCTGCACCGAATCCCGCCCCGCGACCTGGGTCAGCGACTCCGTGTCGAGCACGTACGCGTTCGTCGCCTGGCCCGAGTCGAGGCCGAGATCGCCCGTGTACACCTCGAGCGTGACGAGCGGGCCGCGCAGGTCCGGGTGCGAGGACGCGAACGCGCCCGACTCGAGCTGGATCGCCGTCGGATACAGGAAGCCCTCCATGCCGACCTGCTCCGCGAGCCCGTCGGGGATCTTCACGACGCCGATCGAGCCGAGCTGCGCATCCATCGGCCGGAACAACGTGGGCTGCGAGAAGACGACGCGCCCGTCGGGGTCGCGGACCGTGAGCACGGGCGCGTAGCCGTTGCCGAGCAGATAGACCTGCGTGCCCGAGACTGTCAGCGGGGCGTTGACCTTGAGGATCTCGGTGCGCGGCGCCTGGTCGAGCTCCGTGACCGTGACCGTCGCGTGGTAGTCGAGCGGCGCGCCGTAGGAGCGCATGTCGAACTCCTCGTACGTCACCTCGAAGGAGTCAAGGCGCACCGAGTACGGCGCAAGCGCGTCGTCGGTGAAGAACCGTCCCGGGTTGAACGAGTCGTAGCCCGAGAGCACGTTCGTGAACGCGTAGCCCTCCGCGACGACCCGCTGCCCCGTGTAGCCGAAACCGCTGCCGAAGCCGACCGCCGCGAGGACGCCGATGAGGGCGACGTGGAAGACGAGGTTTCCGGTCTCCCGGAGGTACCCGCGTTCTGCCGAAACCGAGTCGGGCGTCGCGCCCTCGCCCGCCCGCGCCGGCGCGTAGTCGGCGACGCGGTAGCCGCGGCGCTTGAGCAGTGCCCGCGCGGCCGCGAGCGCGCTGCCCCGGTCGCCCCCGAACGTCCGGACCGTGTGCCCCTCGAGGCGCGAGAGCCGAGCGGGCGTCCGTGGCGGCGCCGCCACGATCGCCTTCGCGTGATGCCAGGCGCGAGGCAGCACGCAGCCGATGAGCGACACGAAGAGCAGCAGATAGATCGCCGAGAACCACGGCGAGGAGAAGGTGGAGAAGAGCCCGAAGAAGTCCAGAACGCGAGCCCCGTCCGGATCCTGCGCCCGCCATTGGGCGACGCCGTTGGGGTCACTGGAGGTCTGGGGGACGAGGCTGCCGGGGATCGCCGCGACGGCGAGCAGCAGCAGCAGGATGAGTGCGGTGCGCATCGAGGTGAGCTGCCGCCACACGAAGCGCAGCCAGCCGAGGGGGCCGAGCTTCGGCTGCTCGATGCGGTCCGCTGCGGCGCGCGCGCCGTCGGCCGACTGCTCGTCGATGTGTCCGTCGGGCCGGTACTCCGCCGGCTCGACGTCAGAGCGCGGGGACGAAGCCATTGATCACCGCCGTGAGCTGGGACATCAACGTCTGCCACAGCCCGGAGACCATGGCGACGCCGATGAGGATGAGAAGCACGCCGCCGACGATGTTGATCGCGCGGATGTGCCGCTTGATCCAGCCGACCGACGTCGACGCCCAGCCGAGGCCGAGCGCGATCAACAGGAACGGGACCCCGAGGCCGATCGCGTAGACGGCCGCGAGCAGGCCGCCGCGCCACGGGTCGCCCTGGTCGAGGACGATCGCGTTGACGGCGACGAGCGTCGGCCCGAGGCAGGGGGTCCAGCCGAGCGCGAAGACGACGCCGAGCAGCGGCGCGCCGACGAGACCCGTCGTGACCTTCCACCGCGGCTTGACCGTGCGCTGCATCACGCCGAACAGGCCGATGAAGACGAGCCCCATGACGATGATGACGGCGCCCGCGATGCGCGTGATGAGGTCGAGCCACGGGCGCAGCAGCAGGCCCGCGGTGCCGAACAGCACCCCGAAGGTGACGAAGACGACGGCGAAGCCGAGTATGAAGAGCAGCACGCCGAGCACGAGCCGCCCCCGGCCGGCGCGCTCTCCCGAGGCGAAGCCCGAGACGTAACCGAGGTAGCCCGGCACGAGCGGGAGCACGCACGGCGAGGCGAAGGACACGAGGCCGGCGAGCAGCGCGAGCGGGATCGCGACGAGCAGCCCGCCGCTCAGGATGCTCTCGCCGACCGGGTCGACACCGGCCTGAGCGAGCAGCGCGAGACGAAGGCTCACGTCTCGGCCTGCACCGTCTCGACCATCGTCCGCAGGATCGCCGGATCCCGCAGCAGCCCGGAGACGCGCGCCGCGACGCGGCCCTCGCGGTCGAGGACGATCGTCGTGGGCACGGCGTTCGGCGCGACGGTCGCCGCGAACGCGTACTGCACCATCCCCGAGGTGACGTCGAGGATCGACGGGTATCCGATCCCGAACTCCTCGTCGAAGGTCCGCGCGACGTCGGGACCGTCGTAGACGTTGACGCCGAGGAACGGCACATCGTCGAGCTCCGCGGACAGCGCCGCAAGGTCCGGTGCCTCGAGCCGGCACGGCGGACAGCCCGCGTACCAGAAGTTGATGACCGCGACGCTGCCCGCGAGGTCCGCGCTGCCGGTCGTGCCGCCGTCGACGGTCGGTCCGGAGAACTCGACGGGCGCGCCCCGCTCGGCGGCGGGGATCTCGAGATAGGCGCCGTCGCCGGAGATGTAACCCTGCCCATTGCCGTAGCGCTCCGCGAGCCCGTCGCTCGCCGCGCAGCCCGCGAGCGTGACCGCGGCCAGCGCCAACGGCGCGAGCAACGCGATCCCGCGGCGTCCCCTGCTCGTCCTCACACCGCTCCCGTGTCGATCGCCTCTGCGAGCAATCCTGCCGCGGGTTCCTGATAGTCGACCTCGGTCCAGCCGCTCGCGGACGCGTCATCGCGACGGAACGTCGTGATGGAGGACAGCGAGGTGCGGCGCTTGCGCGGGTCGTGGTGGAGCGGGCGACCGGCGATGCTCAGGGTCGTGGTCCAGATCGGCATCTGGTGGCTGACGAGCACGACGTCGCCGCCATCCGCCTCATCCCACGCCTCGCCCATCGCCGCGAGCATGCGGTCGCGCACCTCAGTGTACGGCTCGCCCCAGCTCGGGACGCGCGGGCGCAGGAGGTGCTTCCAGTTGCGCGGTTTGCGGACGGCCTCGCGCATGCGGGCGCCCTCGAAGACGTTCCACGGCTCGATGATGCGCTCGTCGATCGTGATGGGAAGCTCGAACGCGCTCGCCCACGGCGCCGCCGACTCGCGCGTGCGCTGCAGCGGGCTCGCGACGAGCGCCGCCACATCCCGGCCCGCGAGCGCGCCGGCCGCGAGGGCGGCCATGCGGTGGCCGCGGTCGGAGAGCGAGTATCCCGGCAGGCGGCCGTAGAGGATGCCGGTCGGATTGTCGACCTCGCCGTGGCGCACGAGGTGGAGGAGGTCGGCGGGCACCCGACCATTGTCCCAGGCCGGGACTGTGACGGTCTGTGACAGGCCGCCATGGCTCGGCGCGACCGGCGCACGTACATTCGGTGCACCGACCGCAACGGTCCGCGCAGCTGGAAGAGGTGATCCCCATGAACCGTCAGACGACGTTCGAGGTATCGGCGATCCAGCGCTGCATGGCCGTGGCGAACCCGCTCGCCTGGTGCGACGCGATCGTCGCCGAGGTCTCCGGCACGGCGTTCGACGAGACGCGGTTCGGACTCGCGTTCCTCGACGGCACGTCGGCGGTGCTCCGGGTGGTAGGTCCTCAGGTGGACCTTGCAGTGGGAGAGCCGGTGGCCTACCACCCGGTCGCCGAGATCCTGAGCGCCGGCGACCGTTGGGTCACCGCGCGGATCTAGGCGCGTCCAGCGGGTCAGGCCATCGACTTCGAGGCCATCATGGCCTCGCACTTGGCCATCATGTCCCGGCACGCCATCGCGGCGTAGCGGCAGCACTCGGCCATCTCCGCGTGCATCTCGCACTCGGCCATGCAGGCCTTGCCCATCGCCATGCACGCCATGAGCATCGCCTTCATCGCGTCCATGTCGTAGGCCATGGGCCGCATCATCATGCCCACGCCGGCCTGGCACATCTCCGCCATGCTCATGCACATCGCGGCGCAGCGGCCCATGTCCGACATCGCTATGTCCTGGCCGGCGCACATCATGCAGGCCACCTGGCAGGAGTTCATGCTCATCATGCACTCCTGCATCAGATCCATGTCCATGGCCATGCCCATCGGCATGGAGTCCGTGGACATGGACTTCATCATCTCCATCGTGTCCATCGTCATCTCCCTGATCGGCGGGGCGCTGCGCCCCGAAGATGACGAAATGTTACGGCACGCCGCCGCACGTCCTCAGAACGGGTAGCGCTCGATCTCGCCCTGAATCGTGACCCACTGCGTCTCGGTGAACGTGTCGATGTTCGCATGCGGACCGCCGAAGCGCCCGCCGACGCCCGAGGCCTTCGTCCCGCCGAACGGGATCGGCGCCTCGTCGTCGACGGTCGCGTCATTGATGTGCACGGCGCCCGACTCGATCCGGTCGCACAGCTCGAACGCCGCGTAGGCGTTCGAGGTGAGGATCGAGACCGAGAGCCCGTACTCCGAGGCGTTGATGATGTCGATCGCCTCGTCGATGTCGTCGTAGACCATGACGGGTGCGACCGGGCCGAAGATCTCCTCGGTCCACGCGCGGTTGTCGGCGGCGACGCCCGCGAGGACGGTCGGCCGGTAGAACAGGCCCTCATGGGTCCCGCCCGCGGCGAGCGTCGCGCCGGCCGCGACCGCATCGGACACGATCGAGGCCACGTGCTCGAGCTGGCGGGCGTCGATGATCGGGCCGATCGCGTTCTGCGCGTCCGCGCCGTCGCCGACCGGCAGCGCGTCGGCCTTCGCGGCGAGCGCCGCGATGTACTCGTCGGCGATCGAGCGGTGGACGAGGTGACGCCCCGTCGTCATGCAGATCTGGCCCTGGTGCAGGTACGAGCCCCAGGCGGCGACGGCTGCCGCGGCCTGGACATCCGCGTCGGGCAGGACGAGCATCGCGTTGTTGCCGCCGAGCTCGAGGTGCACGCGCTTGAGCAGCGGCGCCGCGGCCGCCCCGACCCGTCGGCCCGCGGCCGTCGAACCGGTGAACGTGATGCACGGGACGTCCGGGTGCGTCACGAGCGCTTCGCCGAGCTCGCCCCCGCCGGGCAGGACGTGGAGCACGCCGGCCGGGAGCCCGGCCTCCTCGAGCAGCGCCGCGAGCGCGAGGCCGCCGCTGATCGGCGTGCGCGGGTCCGGCTTGAGGACGACCGCGTTGCCGAGCGCGAGCGCGGGAGCGACCGATCGCATCGAGAGGATGCCGGGGAAGTTGAAGGGCGAGATGACGCCGACGACGCCGATCGGCACGCGGCGCGACAGCGAGAGCCGCGGCTTCATCGAGCGCAGGATCTCACCGTTGGGGTGCGAGGCGAGCGCCGCGGACTCCTGGAGCTCGGTCGTCACGAGGAACACCTCGAAGCCGGCCTTGCCCTGCGTCGCACCCGTCTCCTCGACGATGATCGGCGCGAGGCGTCCGGGGTCGGCCTCCAGCAGCGCCGCGGCCTTGAGCAGCACGCCTGCCCGCGCGAGGTACGGCATTGCCGCCCACGCTCGCTGCGCCTGACTGGCGCTCGCGACGGCGCGGTCGAGGTCGGCCTTCGTCGCCGTCGCGACCGTCGCGAGGGTGCGTCCGGTGGCCGGCGCGTGCACGACGAGCGGCCCGCCCGAGCCGTCCGACCAACCATCCGAATAGAGCTTGCCCTCCCACAGCGAGGTGGCTTCCATGGTCATGCCGGACTCCTCTCGGATCGACGGCTTACTTCTTTTCTGTGGTCGTGCTCGCCGCCGCCTCGGCCCGGCGCTCCTTGGGGCGCAGGAACCGCGTGGCCCGACGGATGCCGGCGAAGTTCCTGCCCGAGGCCGGGATCTGCGCGATGCCGACCGCGAGCAGTAGCGCCGCGCCGTAGAAGAAGTCGTCGACGAACGACGGCGCACCGGCAAGCTGGAGGCCCTTGATGCCGACCGCGAGGACGTAGAGGGCGACGACCGCGCCCCAGACGTTGAAGCGGCCGCCCCGGAACTGCGTCGATCCGAGGAAGACGGCGGTCAGGGCGGGGAGCAGATAGGAGATGCCGATGGTTGGGTCGCCGTCGACGTAGCGCGCCTGGAGCAGCGCGCCGGCGAGCGCGGCGATCGCGCCACCCGCGACGAGCGACCAGATGATCATGCTCTTCGTGTTGATGCCGGCTAGACGTGCGCCGTCGGGGTTGAAGCCGACCGCGTACATGCGGCGGCCGACGGGGGTGCGCTCGAGCACGTACCAGACGATGAGCGCGACGACGACGAGGACGTAGACGGGCAGCGTCACGCCGAACCACTGCGTCGTCGACAGCAGCTTGTAGTCGGGCGCGTTGTCCGCGTAGCGCACCCGCAGGCCGCCGTTGGAGATCCACTGGATCGCACCGAGCAGGAGCGAGTTGACGCCGAGGGTCGCGATGATCGAATCGATCCTCGCGTAGACGACGAGGATGCCCGTGATGGCACCGACGGCAAGGCCGATGACGATGACGAGCGGGAACTGGATGCCGATGGGCAGCCCGAGCGGACCGAGGAAGACGGCGGTGAGCATCGCCGCGAAGCTGACCTGCGCGCCGATCGCGAGGTTGATGGCCCCCGTGACCATGGGGATGACGACGGCGATGACGGCGAGACCGCCGATCGCCTGCTGGTCGATGAGGGCGAGCCACATCTGGGGCCGTAGGAACTTGTCCGGGATCCAGAGGGCGAAGATCACGAACAGCACGATGAACAGATAGATCGCGCTCATGTTGCCGAACGCGAAGAAACGCGCGACGTCCCGTCCGCGGGAGTGCTGATAGCCGGCCTGCGTCTTGTCCTGCGTCGGAACGGAGGTCGTCGGGATCACTATCGGTCCTTTACTGGTGTTGCTGCGATGGCTGGACAAGGTGTCGGCCTGGCCGGCGCCGCGATGGGCGGCGCCGGCCAGGCCATTTCACTCAGTGGGGATCAGAAGCCCCAGTTGGCCGCGAACTGCTCCTGGTAGTCGGGGATGGCCACGTAGCCGTGGGCCGCCTCCGCCTCCGCCACGTTGTCGATCGTGAGGAGCTTCATCATCTGCGCGCTGCTCCACGAGGGCTCCGGCCACTCGTACGGCGTGCCCGTGATCTCACGGAAGAGCTGGTCGACGACCGTCCACATGAAGAGCGAGAAGTCCTCAGCGAACGTCGCGTTCGAGAGGCCCTCGGCCACCTGCGTGAGGTTCGGCGGGATCGACCAGGTGCCGAAGCCAGGGGTCTCCACGCCCGCGAGCGCGAAGCGCTCGGGCATGCCGACCGTCATCTCGTCCGCGGTCGCGATGTAGTACTGCGTCTGCGGGTTCGCCTCGAGGTCGCTCACGATGCGCGAGCTGTCGATCGCGATGACCTCGTCGATCGGGATGCCGATGTCACGCGTGTTGCACGTGGCGCACAGCTCCGCCATCTTGTCCATGTAGCCGTCGCGCTGGATGTTGGTGAACTCGAACTCGTTGACCGGGTAGATCACGAACTCGGTCGCCTCGCCGTTGGTCTGCACGATCGCCGCTGCCGCCATGGCGTGGCCGACGGCCTCCATGAACGCGGGGCCGTTGAAGCCGGCGGGCAGGCCGTACTCCTCGGTGTGCATGACCGACGCGGACGCGATCGGGATGCCCGCCTCGACGAACTTCGCGGCCTGGTTCGGGAAGAACTGCGGCTCGGCCGTCACGTTGATGATGCCGTCGTAGCCCTTCTCGAAGACCGTCGCCATGGCGGCGTCCTGCGCCTCGGGGGTCGCGCCGATCGGCTCACGCGTGAGCTCGATGCCGGTGATCCCGACGACGGGCTGGATCAGGTCCCACATGATGCCGGCGACCGGGGTGCCGACGTCGAGGAACGCGATCTTGAGGCCCGCGGGCAGCGGGGCCGCCAGGGGCTCGTCGATGACAAGCGACTTGTCGTCCGACTGGTAGGTGGCGAGCAGCTCCTGCGCCGCCGCGAGGTCGGCGCCTGCTGCGGGCGCCTCGCCGCCGTCGGTCGACGTCGGTGCGGGTGCCGGCGTGGAGCAGCCGGTCAGCACCAGCGCCGTCGCGCTGATCAGTCCCGCTCCGACGAGCGAGACGCGATTGCGAATCTTCATGATTGCCTTTCTCTTGGACCACTCTGTCCGCACGGAGGCGACCCCGTGCCCGGGCGATCCGGCCGTGGAGCGCACGTCGTTATGCGCGAACCGGATCGTTGGTACCCCGACTGTAGCTGCAATGTCGTGGTCGAACAATCCATTGCAGCCGGGCTTCGGCGGGCGTTCGCCCGGGCGTTCAGGCCTCGTCCGGGACGAGTCCGAGGAAGACCCAGTGCTCGTTCGGCGCGAGTCCAGCGAGCTCGCGCCCGGTGTCGCGCAGCACCGGCTGCGAGGACGTGACGTGCGTCGAGCCGACCATCATGTCGCGGATGAAATGGTTGAGCACTCCGGGGCGGATGGTCTGCGTCGCCGCGGTCTTGATGACGAAGTTCATGACGTCGTACGCGGCGAACGTCATGTTGTTGAGCGAGAGGCGCGCGAGCGTCTTCTGCCGCGTGGTGACCTCCTTGGCTCCCGCGTCGAGGCTCGCTTCGATGTCGCTCCAGACCTCCATGCACCACGCCTGGGCCGAGCGCAGTCGCGCCTCCATGCGGGCGTACTCCTCCAGGAAGGCGCCGTCCTTGCCGATCTGGCCGAGGCGGCCCTTGCCGTTCTGCGCGAGCTTCGCGAGCTCGTCGAGGAGCCGCCGGCCGACGCCGATCGCGAAGCCGGTGTGGCCGAGGATCGCGAACTGGATCGTGCCGATCGCGAAGATGCCGCCGCCGCGCAGCGCGTCCTCGGTGAACATGTCGTAGCCGAAGGCCTTCGGCACGAAGACGTCGCGGAGCTTGTAGTCGATCGAGCCGGTGCCGATGAGGCCCATGACGTCCCACGAGCTGTCGTCGAGGTACTCCTCCTTGACCGGGAGGACGAAGATGTACGCCTTGCCGGTGTCGGGGTCCGCCGCGGCCGTGTGGATGAAGTCGGCATGCTTGATGCCGGAGCCGAACGACCAGTCGCCGGTCAGCGAGTAGCCGCCCTCGACCTCGCGCACGGTGCCGGCACGGGTGCCCTGGCCCGCGATGACGGGGAAGCGGTCGCCGACGCCGCCGAAGACGGTCTCGAGCGCATCCTCGTGCAGGTACGCCCCGCCGGTGCCGGTCGACAACGCCGCGGCCATGGTCACCCAGGAGGTGGCCGGGTCGGCGTAGGCGAGCGCCGCGACGGCCTCGATCGACTCGCGCGGCGAAAGCTCGGCGCCGCCGAGCGCCTTCGGCACCCACATGCCGACGAGGCCCGACTTGTTGATCGCCTCGACGACCTCGGGCGAGAGGGCGTTGAGCTCCTCGTGGCGCTCCGAGTGCTCCATGAGCAGCGGCTGGAGCTTCTTGGCCTCGGCGACCATATCGCGCGTCGTGATGTCCACGGTTCTCCTCTACATCGTTGTAGTCGTGCTGGCAGCCCGCCCCGATTGTCGGACCGGCTGTCAGGTCCAGGAAAGATTACGTCATAAATGTGGCGCATCCGCACGCCCGCGGGACCGGGCCCCCGCCGGCCCCTGTCCGGCCCGCGCAAGTAGACTCCAGGACCGTGATCCAGCGCATTCTGACCGCCGACCTCGCCGCCACCGACGACGGGCCGGTGACGGTCGCCGGCTGGGTCGACACGGTCCGCGACCAGAAGAAGGTCCAGTTCGTCGTGCTGCGCGACGAGTCGGGCGCGGTGCAGCTCGTGCACCCGCGCGCCGGCGAGGGCGAGCCGGACCCGATCGCGGAGCGGGTCACGGGGCTCGCGCAGGGCACGTTCCTCGTCGTGACCGGGGTGCTCAAGCACGACGAGCGGGTCAAGCTCGGCGGCGTCGAGGTGCTCATCGAGTCGATCGAGGTCACCGGCGCGGCCGAGCCCGAGCCGCCGATCGCCGACGACTCCTCGATCGACAAGCGCCTCGACTGGCGGTTCCTCGACCTGCGAGTGCCGCGCAACGCGCTCGTCTTCCGGGTGCAGACCACGCTCGAGCACGCCTGGCGCACCTGGTGGATCGAGCGCGGCTACGTCGAGATCCACACCCCGTCCTTCATGTCCTCGCCATCGGAGTCGCGGGCCGAGCTCTTCGAGCTCGACTACTTCGAGCTGGGCCACGCCTATCTCGCGCAGTCGCCGCAGAACTACAAGCAGATGGCGCAGGCGGCCGGCCTCGGCAAGGTCTTCGCGATCACCCCGGTCTTCCGCGCCGACCCGTCCTTCACCGCGCGGCACGCGACCGAGTTCACGTCGGTCGACGCCGAGATCTCCTGGGTCGAGTCGCACGAGGACGTCATGGCGATGCAGGAGCAGCTCCTCGTCGCAGGGCTCGCCGCGGTCGCGGAGCGCCACGGGGAGGAGATCGAGCGGCTCTTCGGCTTCACGGTCGAGGTGCCGACGCTGCCGTTCCCCCGCATTCCGCTCGCCGAGGCGCACGCGATCATCGAGTCCCGCGGGTACCAGGTCCCGCGCACCGATGGCGACCTCGATCCCGAGGGCGAACGCCAGATCGCGGCCTACGCGCGCGAGGAACTCGGGTCCGACTTCGTCTTCGTGACGGACTACCCCGCCGGAATCCGGCCGTTCTACCACATGCGCGACGAGGCGACGGGGCTCACGAAGTCGTACGACCTCATCTACCGCGGCACCGAGATCACGACGGGCGCGCAGCGCGAGCACCGGCTCGACGTGCTCATCGCGCAGGCCCGGGACAAGGGGCTCGACCCGGCCGGCCTCGGCGACTACCTGTCGTTCTTCCAGCACGGCATCCCGCCGCACGGCGGCTTCGGCATGGGCCTCGCGCGCGTGCTCATGCTGTTCTTCGGTCTGCCCTCGATCCGCGAGACGACGTACCTCTTCCGCGGCCCCACGCGGTTGACGCCGTAGCCGTCTGCCGCCGTTCACTTTGATGCGGCATGATGCGCAGCATGTCGTCGAAGTCCGCTGAGCCCGCGCAGGGCGACCCAGCCGCCGCGAAGCCGCCGTCGAAGTCGAAGCTCGTCAAGCGGGCGCACAAGTCGCTCGTGAAGGCGCTCGAGTCGCACATGAAGATCGTCACGGGCGGCGGCATCTCGATCAAGAAGGCGCAGCGCGCGGGCGCCAAGGTCGCGGCGGCCGCGGCCGCATACGCCGACGCCGTGCAGGCGAAGGCGGGTCTGGAGAATCCCTTCATGCCCGGCAACGGCATGCTCGACGGCGCGACGATGGATTCGCTGCGCGCCGAGCAGACGAAGCTCAAGACCGCGACGATCCCGATCGTCACGACGCCAGCCGCGCCCAAGGGCCCGAGCGCCGAGGCGTCCTAGCGCCGCACGGCCCGTAGCGCGGCCCGGAGCCGCTCGGCGTCGACGCGCCAGTAGGTGTGCTGGACGCCGTCGATGAGCACGACGGGGATCTCTTCGGCGTACTCGTCGCGCAGCGCGGTGTCGTCGAGGATCGAGCGCTCGACCAGCTCGACGTCGTCGAACTCGGTCAGAACGCCATGGATGGTCGCCCGCGCGTCATCGCACAGATGACACCCCGGCTTGCCGATGAGGGTGACGATCATGCCCGCATCGCCTTGCTGCCCGCGAGGGCGGCCGGCTACTTCTTGTTGCGACGCTGGTGGCGCGTCTTGCGCAGCAGCTTGCGGTGCTTCTTCTTCGCCATGCGCTTGCGACGCTTCTTGATGACAGAGCCCATGGGAGCCTCCCGGTCGATCTCGTGAACCCGACGGATTCACCGACCCTCGGGGGAAAGAACGTAGAGGATTCTAGCCCACGCCTCTGGACGTCGCCGTCGGGATCGTGACGAGGTCGACGACGGCCGCCTCGGGGATCCGGTACGAGCGGCCGAAGCGCACGGCGGGCAGCTCGCCCGACTGCACCATGCGGTACACGGTCATGACCGAGACCCGCATGAGCTCGGCGACCTCCGCGACCGTGAGGAAGCGCACGTTCGACAGATCTCCGCGCATCATCGCCCCCTTCTGGTGCAGATGTGATCCTTGTGAATACAGGGTACTACTGGCCAGCATTCACAGGCAATGACTAGCGCAGGCGTTCGCTCACACCGGCGAGGCGGTCCTTCGCCTGCTCGGTCGCCTCCTGCAGCGTGTGGAGCACGCTGCGCGCCTGGTGGAGCGTCGTCGCGGCGGCCCGCCCGATCTGCTCGCCCGCGCCCGCACCCGACCAGGCGATGAGCGGCGTGAGGTCGGCGCGGGCCTCGCCGGCCGCGTCGCGTCCGGGGACGAAGTCGGCGATCCAGTCGGCGGCCTCGCGCAGCGGTGCCGGATCGATCCGGTAGAAGCGGTGCTGGGCCTCCTCGCGGACCTGGACGAGGCCGTGGTCGCGCAGCACCTTGAGGTGCTTGGAGACGGTCGGCTGGCTCAGCCCGGTCTGCTCGACGAGGGCGCCGACCGACAGCTCGCCGTCCGCCTGGACGCCGGCGGTCAGCAGCCGACCGAGCAGGTCGCGCCGGGTCGGATCCGAGAGCACGTCGAAGATGTCCGCCATGGAGTCACCTTAGCCGCGGGGCCTCGATACCTCCATCGGAATATGCCGGACGCCTCAGCCCGCCGAGAGCTCCCGCGCACGCGCGATCGCCGCCTCCGCGGCACGCTCGAAGAGGCCAGCGAGATCGGCGTCCGAGAGCACCGCAATCGCCCGCTCGGTCGTACCCTTGGGGCTCGTCACCCGGCGCCGCAGCTCCGCGGGGTCCTCCCCGGAGGCCTCCAGCAGCGCGCCGGCACCGACGAAGGTGCCCTCGGCGAGCGTGCGAGCGTCCGCGTCGGCGAAGCCGAGGCGGCGCGCGGCCTCGGCGAGCTGCTCGATGAGGAGGTAGACGTAGGCGGGTCCGGAGCCGCTGATCGCCGAGAGCGCGTCGATCTGCGACTCGGGGACGACGAGCACACGGCCGACCGTCTCGAAGAGGCGCGACACGAGCGCGATCGCCGACGCGGTCGCACGCGAGCCGCCCGCGATGCCGGTCACGCCGCGGCCGACCGTCGAGGGCGTGTTCGGCATCGTGCGCACGACGACGTTCGGCACGAGCGCCTCCATGCGCGCCGTCGTGACCCCCGCCGCGATCGACACGACGACGGCGTCCGGTGCGAGCATCGGCCGGATCTCCTCGAGCAGCTCGGGGATCCCCGCGGGCTTGACGCCGAGCACCACGAGCCGCGCGCCCTCGAGCGCGCGCTCCGTCGCGTCGTCCTGCGTCTCGTAGGCGAGCGACCGCACGCCCGGCGCGCGCAGCGCCGCGGCCTTTTCCTCGCTGCGGTTGACCGCGCGGATGCCGCCGTCGACCGCGATGCCGGAGGCGACGAGGCCCTGCAGGATCGCGCCGCCCATCGAGCCGGCACCGATGAACGCGACGGCGGGCAGTCCATCACCGGGTTCGGCCATGCGCCCATCCTAGAATCGCTGCCATGAGCGCGGAGGGCGGCACCAAGGCGATCGTCGCGGCGCTGCTCGCGAACTCGGGGATCGCGATCACCAAGTTCATCGCGTTCTTCCTCTCCGGGGCCTCCTCGATGCTCGCCGAGGCGATCCACTCCGTCGCCGACACCTCCAACCAGGTCCTGCTGCTCGTCGGCAAGCAGCGCGCGAAGCGCCAGGCCGACGCCGAGCACCCGTTCGGCTACGGCCGCTCCCGCTACGTGTACGCCTTCGTCGTCGCGATCATCCTGTTCTCCGTCGGCGGCGTCTTCGCGATCTACGAGGGCTACGAGAAGGTCCGCCACATCCAGGAGCACCCCGACGAGCCCGCGCTCGACCCCGCCTGGTGGTGGCTGCCGCTCGTCGTGCTCGTCGTCGCGATCGTGCTCGAGTCGTTCTCGCTCGCGACGGCCGTCCGCGAGGCCCGCAAGCACAAGGGCCAGGAGAGCTGGGTCGGGTACGTGCGCCACGCGAAGGCGCCCGAGATCCCCGTCGTCCTGCTCGAGGACATCGCCGCCCTCGCGGGCCTCGTCTTCGCGCTCATCGGCGTCGGGCTCACCATCATCACGGGCGACGGGCTCTACGACGCGATCGGCACGTTCGCGATCGGCGCGCTGCTCGTCGTCGTCGCGGCGATCCTCGGCCTGGAGATGGGGAGCCTCCTCGTCGGCGAGGGCGCGACAAACCGCGACCTCATCGCGATTCGCCGCGCGATCGAGACGCACCCGTCGATCGACCGGATCATCCACCTGAAGACGCTCTATGTGGGACCGGAGGAGCTCATGGTCGGCGCGAAGCTCGCGTTCCCCGCCGACCGCACGCTCGCCCAGCTCTCACCCGAGGTCGACGACATCGAGCGCGCCATCCGCGAGGCCGTCCCCGCGGCCAGGATCATCTACCTCGAGCCCGACATCTGGCGGCCCGACGCGGGCACCGACCCCGCGCCGCCGACCGACGCGATCGTGATCCGCTCCGTCGACTGAGATAATCGGGCGACGGCACCTCGCCGCCGCCCGTACCCGGGCCGAGTCAAGGAGCAGCCATGACCCCGCTCTTCGCGATCATGATCGCCTTCCACCTCATCGGCATGGCGCTCATCGTGGGCACCTTCTTCGCCCAGATGCGCTCCAAGGATCGATTCGCGACAGAAGTCATGCTCGTCGGCGCGATCATCCAGGTCGTCTCGGGCGGCCTGCTCGTCTGGCTCGCACTGGCGGCCGGCGGCAGCCCGGACCACGTGAAGCTCGCCTTCAAGGGCGTCATCGCGATCGTCGTGCTCGTGGCCGCCATCATGGCGCAGGTGCAGAAGAAGAAGCACGGGCGCATCCGCCCCTGGTTCCACACTGCCGGCGGCCTCGCCCTCATCAACCTGCTGATCGCGGTCTTCTGGCGCCAGTACGCCTAGCGCCGCCGGCGCGCCGGGGCGGTCAGCTGGTCGGCCTCGTCGAGCTTCATGCCCTTCGTCTCCGGGATGCGCAGGATGACGAACGCGAGCGACAGCACCGCGAAGGCGGCGTACATCCCGTAGGCGAACGTCAGCGAGAACGCTGCGAGCGCGGGAAACGTCACCGTGATGAGGAAGTTCGCGATCCACTGCGCGGCCGCGGCGAGCCCGAGCGCCCGCGCGCGGATGCGGTTCGGGAAGATCTCGCCGAGCAGCACCCAGACGATCGGTCCCCACGACATGCCGAACGCGACGACGAAGAGGTTCGCCGCGACGAGCGCGACCGGACCCCAGGCACCCGGCAGTGATGGCCCGCCCTCGCCCGGCACGGACTGGGAGAACGCGATCGCCATCGTCGCGAGCGCGATCGTCATGCCCGCGGACCCCCAGATGAGCAGCGGCCGGCGACCGACCTTGTCGACGAGCATGATCGCGATGATCGTGACGACGATGTTGGTCACGGAGGTGATGACGCTGATCGTCAGCGAGTCCTGCTCCGTGAACCCGACGGCCCGCCACAGCGTCGTCGAATAGTAGAAGATGACGTTGATCCCGACGAACTGCTGGAAGACCGACAGCAGGATGCCGACCCAGACGATGGGCTTGAGTCCGAGCGCCTTGCCGCGCAGCGAGCCCAGCCGGCCTGCATCGCGTTCGATCGAGGCGTGCACGTCGGCGATCGCGGCGTCGACGTCCGCCGCGGGGATGATCGAGGCGAGGACGGCGCGGGCGCGCTCCTCCTTACCGACGCCGATGAGGTAGCGCGGGGACTCGGGCAGGCTGAGCGCGATGACGCCGTAGACGACGGCGGGCACGACGCAGGCGAGGAACATCCAGCGCCAGGCGTCGAGGCCGAACCACAGGATGCCCTGCGCCCCGCCGGCGGCATTCGCGAACAGCGCGTCCGACAGCAGCGCGGCGAAGATGCCGAGCACGATCGCGAGCTGCTGCAGCGAGGCGAACCGGCCGCGCACTCGGCTCGGGGAGATCTCCGCGATGTACGCGGGGGCGACGACGGAGGCGATGCCGATGCCGAGTCCACCGACGAGGCGCCAGGCCATGAGATCCCAGACGCCGAATGCGAGGCCCGAGCCGATCGAGGAGACGAGGAAGAGGATCGCGCCGATGAGCATGACCGGCACGCGGCCAAGCCGATCGGCGAGCCGGCCGGCGAGCTCGGCGCCGATCGCACAGCCGACGAGCGCACTCGCGATCGCGATGCCCGTGACGGTCGGGTCGAGCCCGAAGTCCTCCTGGATCGCGTCGACCGCGCCGTTGACGACCGAGGAGTCGAAGCCGAAGAGGAAGCCACCGACGGCGCCCGCGATCGCGAGCCCCACCACCCGCCCATTGACCGCACTACTGACGGGCCTGCTCGGCATCAACGCCTCCGCTCGAAGAAACGCCTCAGCATGGCAGAGGACTCCGCCTGGGCGATACCCGGGACGACCTCGATCGAGTGCGGGAGCCCGGCCTCGCGCACGACGTCGATCCGGCCGCCGACGGCGCCCGCCTTCTCGTCCCAGGCGCCGAAGACGAGACGCCTGATCCGCGACTGCAGGACGGCGCCCGCGCACATGACGCACGGCTCGAGCGTGACGACGAGCGTGCAGCCGTCGAGCCGCCACGATCCGAGCTCGTCGCCCGCCTCGCGGATCGCGACGATCTCGGCGTGCGCCGTCGGATCGTACCTGGCCTCGCGGGCGTTGCGGCCGCGGCCGACGACCCGGCCTTCGCGGTCGACGACGACCGCGCCGACGGGCACGTCGCCGGCGGCCTCGGCCCCCCGCGCGAGCTCGAGCGCCTCGGCCATCCACGCCCGATAGCGGTCCATCACGCTGAGCCTATGCTGTGCGTATGCGCCTGCACGTCGTCGATCACCCGCTCGTGACGCACAAGCTCACGGTCCTGCGCGACGCCGCCACGCCCTCGCCTGTCTTCCGCTCGCTCGTCAGCGAACTCGTGACGCTGCTCGCCTACGAGGCGACGCGCGAGGTGCGCGTCGAGCCGGTCGACATCGTGACGCCCGTCGCCCCGACCCGCGGCGTGCAGATCGCCTCGCCCCGCCCGCTCGTCGTCCCCATCCTGCGTGCCGGCCTCGGCATGCTCGACGGCATGACCGCGCTCGTGCCGACGGCCGAGGTCGGCTTCCTCGGGATGGTGCGCAACGAGGAGACGCTGCAGCCCACCACGTATGCGAACCGGCTGCCCGACGACCTCTCCGGTCGGCAGGTCTTCGTGCTCGACCCGATGCTCGCGACGGGCGGGTCGATGCTCGCCGCGATCCACTATCTCCTCGACCGTGGCGCGCGCGACGTCACCGCGGTCTGCCTGCTCGGCGCACCCGAGGGCGTCGCCCTCCTGCAGGAGCAGCTGCGCGGCCACGACGTGACCGTCGTGCTCGGCGCGCTCGACGACCGGCTCAACGAGAAGGGCTACATCGTGCCCGGCCTCGGCGACGCTGGCGACCGTCTCTACGGCACCGTCGACTGAGCGGCTCGACCCGCCGAGTTGACGCGGGGGGCCCGACAGCCCCACACTTGGCTTCATGACTTCGAGCCGCACTACGTCGACCATGTCGATGATGGGTGCCGTCTGCATGTCGCAGGCGTCGGCTCAGTGTCGAATGTGTGCTTGAGCCGACGCCGCCCCCGGAGGCCCGCACTCGCCTCGGCTGATCCCAGCCACGAGTGATCAGGGAGCTCCCCCACCCACGCTCACTCGCACACCAGTGCACCGGCACCAAAGGATTCCGACGAACATGTCCACCAGCACCACGACCCAGACCACGGCCGAGCCGGCCACCGCGCAGGCGCGCGGCTTCGCCCTCTACGTCGGCATCGACGAGGCGAAGGCCGCCGAGGCCGGCATCAGCCTCCCCGAGCTCGTCGAGCGGCTCCGCGCCGTCGTCGGCGAGCTCGTCCCCGGCGCCCAGACCCACGCGACCGTCGCGATCGCGCCGGCCGGCGCGGGCGGGCGGGACATCGACGTGGTGCGCGCCGCGCTCCACGAGCCCGGACTCGCCCGCCAGCGCGCCGAGGCCGAGCCGGCGCCGCGCCGCCGCACGGGCGTCGTGATCGACATCTCGCGCAAGCGCGTCGTGCTCGACGGCGACACCGCCCCGCTGACCTTCACCGAGTTCGAGCTGCTGCAGTTCCTCGTGCTGCGCGAGGGGCGCGCGGTCGAGCGGCAGGAGATCATCAGCGGCGTGTGGCGTGACGCGCCGGCCGAGGAGATCCCGAATGCTCGGACGATCGACGTGCACATCCGCCGCCTGCGCGCGAAGCTCGGCGACTACGAGGACATCGTGCGCACGGTCCGCGGAGCTGGCTACCGCTTCGACCGTCACGCAGACGTGTCGATTCGGCTCGCGGCGACGCCGTCGCCCGACCTCTTCTAGGCGACGCGGAACTCAACGCCCGTGAGCTCCTCCGACATCGACCACAGTCGGCGAGCCGCGGCCGGGTCGAGGACGGGGCCGCGGAGCCGATCCGGCTTCGCGGCGCCCCGCAGCGCGAAGAACCAGCCGTCGGGACCGTAGCAGCCGCCGCCCACCCCGCGCAGGAGCGCGTGCACGCTGATCGCCGCGCCCTCCTCCTTCGTGTTCGCGATCCGTCGGACCGCGAGCGCGTACGCGCGGGTCGAGCGCTCCGTGATGCCGGGCCGCACCGGACTGTTCGCGTCGGAGGCGTATCCCGGATGGGCGATCACCGACCGGATGCCGAGCCCGGCGGCGCGAACGCGACGATCCAACTCGATCGCGGTCGTCATGACGGCGAGCTTCGAGTGGGCGTAGCCGCCGGGGATGCGGCGATCGCGTTCTGACCGCGCCGGGCCGAGCCGCAGCCGCTGGCCGTGATGCGAGAGGCTGCCGAGCGCGACGACCCCGGCCCGCTCGGTGAGCGCGCCGAACACCTGAGCGAGCAGTGCGAAATGTCCGAGCTGGTTGATGGCGAACGTCGGCGCCATGCCGTCGGCGCTTGCCGCCGGACGATCCCAGGGCAGCACGCCGGCGTTGAGCACGATGCCGTCGATCGGTGCTGAGGCGAGCTCCGCGGCGGCGTCGCGCACGCTCCCGAGATCGGCGAGGTCGAGCCGGACGAGGTCGACCTCGGCGCCGGGGACCTGCTCCCGGATCGATTCGGCGGCGCGGCTCGCGCGCTCGGGGCTGCGTGCGGCGATCGTGACCCGCGCCCCGGTGCGGGCCAACTGCTCGGCGGTGAAATAGCCGAGGCCGGCACTTCCGCCGGTCACGACGAATCGACTTGACACCGTTACCGTTCCGTTATACTTTTGTGATCAGCAGAAGCCGTTCGCTGTGGCGGCTGAAGCGGAATGTGATTGCAGGACACTCTTGGTGCAACGGGACGAGGGTCGGTATCCAGTGGAGGATACCGGCCCTCGACTCAATTCCCCGCACGTTTCGCCGGACTGAGCCGGAAGATCCGCAGCTCGCGACCCGAGTCGCGCTCGTAGGCGCGATACCCCGGCCACAGCTCCTCGAGCCGCGTCCACAGCTCCTCGCGCTCGTCCCCCGTCACGAGCCGCGCCGACATGCGGCGCACCCGCCCGCGGAAGCGCACGAGCGGCTCGGGATGCGCGAGCAGGTTCGCCGTCCACGCCGGATGACGCGCATCGCCGAAGTTGCTCCCGACGACGACGAGATCCTCGCCGTCCGGCAGGCACATGAGCGCCGTCTCGCGCGGCAGGCCCGAACGCGCGCCCGTCGTGCGCAGCGTGAGCGACGGGACGAGCACCGAGCTGAACTGCACTCGACCCCGCGAGAGCGCCGTCGCAACGCGCTCGAGCGGCGGCAGCGTCGCCCGGGCGAGCGCCTTCGCCGCCCGCAACCGCATCAGCCGGGAGAACGACCGGCGCAGCGCCCTCCGCAATGCGCCCACCGCTCGATCATGCCAGGCGGCTGCGCGCCCGGCCCACATGGCGTTCTATTCACGCGCATGATCGCGACCTAGGCTGGTGCCATGCCGACCAAGCGCGCCGCCGTCGACGCCTGGGAGGCGCTCTTCCGCGCCCAGGTCGCGGTGCTGCGCGACATCAGCGTCGGCTTCCCGACCGACCAGCTCACCATCGTCGAGTACGACGTGCTCTTCAACCTGTCCAAGCTCCCCGACTGGTCGGCGCGCCCGCGCGACCTCACCCCGCTGCTGCTCGTGAGCCAGCCGAGCGTCTCGCGGATGATCGACCGGCTGGTCGAACGCGCCCTCGTCACCAAGTCCCGCGACCCCGTCGACGGCCGCGGCACCGTCGTGACGCTGACCCAGGCCGGCTACGACCTCTTCCGGCGCGTCGCCGCCCAGCACTCCGAAGCGATCGCGAAGCGCTTCGGCGACCGGCTCGACGACGCCGAGCTCGCGCAGCTCGTCGAGCTCTGCGACCGACTGCGCCGAACCGAATGAGACACGGGCCGACGACGAGATGACCGCACCCGACCTCGACGTCCTCCTCGACGCCGAGACGCTCCGGCTCATCGACGAGGTCGGCCCGATCGCGTCGGCCGCCGACGCCGCCACGGCGCTCACTCGACTGCGCCGCAGTGGCGTCGCCGCCGAGCGAGCCGCGACCGCGCTCACGCAGGCGCGGCTGCGCGCGAAGGCGGCGGCCAAGTTCGGCGAGTTCGCGGACCGGATGCTCTACACGGAGGCCGGGCTCCAGCAGGCGACCCGGCTCGGAGTCGCGGCGCGGCACGCCGCCCGCTACCGGGACGCCGGCCTCCGCCACGTCGCCGACCTCGGCTCCGGGATCGGCGGCGACGCGCTCGCGCTCGCCGGCCTCGGCCTCGCCGTCCGCGCGGTCGAACGCGATCCCGCCACCGCCGCGATCGCCGCCTACAACCTCGCCGCGTTCCCCGACGTCACGGTCGAGGTCGCCGCCGCCGAAGACGTCGACCTGACGGGCGTCGACGGGATCTGGCTCGACCCCGCGCGACGCGACGGGGCCCGGCGGCTCGCCGATCCGGCCGACTGGTCGCCGCCGCTCGACCTCGCATTCGGCCTCGGGCTGCCGACCGGGGTCAAGCTCGGCCCCGGCATCGACCGGGGACTGCTGCCCGCCGGTTGGGAGGCGCAATGGGTCTCCGACGGGGGTGAGGTCGTCGAGGTCGCGGTGTGGTCGGGCCCGCTCGCCCGGCCGGGAATCGGCCGGGCGGCGCTCATCATCACGCCCGACGCCGCGCACGAGCTCACCGCCGCGACCGACTCCGAGGACGTCCCCGCGGGCCCGCTCGGCGAGTACCTCGTCGAGCCCGATGGCGCGGTCATCCGCGCGCGGCTCATCGGCGACCTCGCGCGGGGCCTCTCCGCGGGCGCACGGATGCTCCACCCGACCATCGCCTACGTGACCCTCGACGAGCTGCCCGACACGGCGTTCGGTCGATCATTCCGCGTGCTCGACGTGCTCCCGCTCGACGCGAAGGCGGTGCGCCGGGCACTCGCTGCGCTCGGCGCGGGCACGGTCGAGATCAAGAAGCGCGGCGTCGACATCGAGCCCGAGGCGTTCCGGCGCCAGCTGAAGCTCGATGGCGATCCTGCGCGAGCCGCGACCGTGATCCTCACCCGGGTCGGCGATCGGCGACGGGCGATCCTCGCCGAGCGCTGCTAGCGAGGCGAGGGCTCAGGTGCGGCACGAGGGCCGGATCGCCGCGAGCGCCCTCGTCTCGCGCGAATACCCTCCGCTCGCGCGCTCAGGACTGGACGACCGTCGCCGGCAGTGTCGAGTCGGCGCCGAACCCGGGGTCGCTCGGCGCCCGGCCCGCCATCACGAGCTGCGCGCCGAGCGCGGCGATCATCGCGCCGTTGTCGGTGCACAGCGACAGCGGCGGGACGCGCAGCGCGATGCCCGCGGCGGCGCAGCGCTCCTCCGCGAGCGCGCGGATGCGGGCGTTCGCGACGACGCCGCCGCCGAGCAGTAGACGCGGGATGCCGAGATCGGTGCAGGCCGCGATCGCCTTCGACACGAGCACATCGGCGACCGCCTCCCGGAAGCTCGCCGCGACATCCGCGACGGGGACCGGCTCGCCCGCGTCCTGCCGCGCCTCGACGTAGCGCGCGACCGCGGTCTTGAGTCCGGAGAACGAGAAGTCGTAGCGGTGGCGCTCGAGGTCCTTCGGCCGAGTGAGCCCGCGGGGGAACGCGATCGCCCGGGGATCGCCGTCCTTCGCGGCACGGTCGATCTGCGGCCCACCCGGATACGGGAGGCCGAGCAGGCGTGCGACCTTGTCGAACGCCTCCCCCGCCGCATCGTCGATCGTCTCGCCGAGCAGCTCGACGTCGTCGACGAGGTCGCGCACGAGCAGCAGCGAGGTGTGGCCGCCGGACACGAGCAGCGCGACCGTCGGCATCGTCAGGGGCTCGGCGTCGAGCACGTCGACGCCGACATGGCCCACGAGGTGGTTCACGGCATAGACCGGCAGGCCCGTCGCGACGCCGAGCGCCTTCGCGGCCGCGACCCCGACCATGAGGGCGCCGGAGAGACCCGGACCGTTCGTCACGGCGATCGCGTCGAGCTCCTCGAGTGCCACGCCCGCCGTCGCGAGCGCCGACTCGAGCGTCGGCAGCAGCGCCTCGAGGTGCGCGCGCGCCGCGACCTCAGGGACCACGCCGCCATAGCGCGCGTGCGCATCCATCGAGCTCGCGATCGCGTTGGCGAGGAGTGTCGTGCCGCGCACGACGCCGATCCCCGTCTCATCGCAGGAGGTCTCGATGCCGAGGACGAGCGGGGCGCTCGGTAGGCCCGTCATCGCGTTCTCCCTCCGTCGTGCCCGGCGGCCTCCGCGCGCACCGCGGTGCGCAGGGCGCGGCGATCCAGGCGCATGACGACGGCGTCGACAGGGCGCTCGCCCGGCGTCTCGGCCGGGTAGTAGCGCGGCCGCACCGCGAGCTCCGCGAAGCCGAGCGACGCGTAGAGGGCGATCGCGCCAGGGTTGTCCGCGCGCACCTCCAGGAACACCTCGGCCGCCCGCCGCCGCCGTGCCTCGGCGAGCAGCTCCACGAGCAGCGCTCGACCGATCCCGAGCCGGCGGGCCGCGGGCCTCACCGCGATGGTCTGGATGTCGCCCTGATCGCCGGCAACGCGCAGGCCCGCATATCCGAGGATGGCGCCCGCGTCGTCGGTCGCGACGAGGTAGCGGCCGTGCGTGCTCTCGAGCTCGCCGCGCATCGTCGCGGCCGGCCAGGCGTCGGCCGGAAAGACGGCGTGCTCGATCGCCAGGATCGCGTCAAGGTCGTCGAGGGTCGCGTCGCGGAGGGAGAACGCCATCACGACACCCGCTTCGGCCCAGCCGGCGGCACCGCGTCCGGCTCGCGCAGATACTGGGGCTGATCCGGTCCCGTCGCGAGCCCGCGCGCCCGGCGTGCGATCGCGACGCGGGCGAGGTGGGCGGCGCTGACCGCCGCGGGCCGAACCGTGCGGACGTCGGGCTCCTCGCCGTCGAGCCGCACGAGCTCCGAGCCGCCCGCGCGCTCGGGGACGCCGTCGGCGACCCCGGAGTATCGGGTGAGGTAGTGCTCGCGGCGCTTCGCATCGGTCATGACGACGAAGGGAGTGCTGGCCGAGCCGTCGGCCGAGGCGACGGCGTCGTGGCTCAGCACGGGCCAGATGGGGACGCCGATGCCGAGCGCGAACGCGCGCGCCGCGGCGATCCCGACTCGCAGCCCCGTGAAGGGCCCGGGCCCCATCCCCACGACGACCGCCTCGACCGCTCCCGTTTTCTGGCGTGCGGCGGAGTTCGCGTGCCACACGTCCTCGACCTGCGCGGTACCCGTGAACAGCGCGTGGAGGAGCAGGTCGATGGACTCGGCGTGGCCGCGGGTGTCGGCGGACGCGTGCTCGGCGATCGTCGTGCCGTCCGTGGCGACGAGGGCGACGCAGGTGCCGATCGAGGTGTCGATCGCGAGGATCATGGTGCCGCCTCAAGGATCGCCGCGATGCGCTCGGCCGACCACGCCGGGCCGAAGCCCGTAATCGTGAGTGCGCGCGGGGCGTCGGCGTCGAGCGCGGACTCCTCCGCGACGGCACCGTGGGGCCGGTCGATGGAGATGTGCAGCCAGGACTCGGTGACACCGTCGAGCAGGCCGTCGCCCCACTCGACGACGGTCGCCGCCCCCGCGAAGTCGAGGTCGAGGTCGTCGAGCTCGCGAGCGTCCGCGAGTCGGTAGGCGTCGACGTGCACGAGTGGGACGAGTCCAGTGACGGGCGGGTGGTTGCGGGCCAGCACGAACGTCGGCGACGTGACCGGCCCCCGCACGCCCATCCCTCCGCCGATGCCGCGCGTCAGCGTCGTCTTGCCCGCGCCGAGCTCACCGCGCAGGACCACGAGATCGCCCGCCCGCAGCTGGGCGCCGATCCGGGCGCCGAGCGCCTCCATCGCCTCGGCCGTCGCGACCGACACCGTGCGCGCGCTCACGAGAGGTACCGGCGACGCACGCGCGCTCCGACGCGGGTCACGATCTCGTACGGGATGGAGTCGGCGGCGTCCGCCCACTCGGACGCCGACGGCACCCCGCGCTCGGGGTCGCCCCAGAAGACGGCCCGGTCGCCGACGTCGACCGCGCCGTCGCCGACGTCGACGACGACCTGGTCCATCGCGATCGCGCCCGCGATCGTGTGGCGCCGGCCGTTGATCGCGACGGGCCCTCGACCCGATGCGGCCCGGGGCAGCCCGTCGGCGTAGCCGAGCGGGATGAGCGCGAGCGTCGTCTCGCGCGCCGTCACGTACCGATGCCCGTAGGAGACGCCGAGTCCCGCCGGCACCCGCTTGACGGCGACGACCTCGGCGGCGAGCTCCATCGCGGGACGCAGCCCCAACTCGGCGGAGGTGCGCTCCGGGAACGTCGAGAGCCCGTAGAGGGCCAGCCCGGCGCGGACCATGTCGCGGGCCTGCGCCGGGTGGTCGAACATCGCCGCCGACGCGGACGCGTGCTCGAGCTCCGGGTCGAGCCCCACCTCGCGCGCGAGCGCGAGCGCCGCGTCGAACGCGAGGAACTGATCCGCGTCAGCCTCCGGCGAGGTGTTTGCGAGATGCGTCCAGACCCCGCGCACGCGGACCCTGCCCGCCGCCTCGAGCTGTGCCGCGCGGGCGACGAGCGCCGCCCACTGGTCGCCGATCGCACCGCCGCGGCCGAGGCCGGTGTCCGCCTTGAGATGCACCACCGCGGGTCGTTCCCCCGCCGCGGTCGCCGCCCGCTCCAGGTCGCGCACCGACCCGATGCCGAGCTCCACGTCCGCCGACACGGCCCACGCGAAATCGGCGTCGGCGCCGTGGATCCAGGCGAGGATCGGCTGCTCGATGCCCGCGTCGCGCAGCCGCCGCGCCTCATCGAGGTCGACGACGCCGAACGCGTCGACGCCCGCGTCCGCCATCGCGCGGGCCACCTGCTCCATGCCGTGGCCGTAGCCATCGGCCTTGACGACCGCCATGAGGCGGGCCGGGGCGATCCGCGTGGCCGCGGACCTGACGTTCTCCCGGATCGCCGCGAGGTCGACGACGAGCTCGCGCACGGGACTCACGACTCCGCGACGACGAACGCGATCGCCATCCCGGCGTCATGGCTCATCGTCAGGTGGACGCGGGAGATGCCGAGCTTGCGGACCGCCGACGCCGCCTGGCCCCGCAGTTCGAAGCCCGGGTTGCCGTACTCGTCGGAGACGACCGGCATGTCGTGCCAGCCGATGTCCCACGACCAGCCGAGCGCCTTGATGAGCGCCTCCTTGGCCGCGAACCGGCTCGCGAGGGAGCGGAGCTCGAGCGGCTTGCCGCCCCGGACCGTCTCGTCCGCCGCGAAGAGGCGATCGCGCAGCCGCGGGGTGCGCGTCATGGCCCGCTCGAAGCGCGCGATGTCGACGAGGTCGACGCCGACGCCGGTCACGGCCATGCGCGCTCCGTCACTCGACCGTCACCGACTTCGCGAGGTTCCTCGGCTGGTCGACGTCGAGCCCCTTCGCGTGAGCGAGCTCGAGCGCGAAGAGCTGGAGCGGTGCGACCGCGAGGATCGGCGCCGACCACGGCCCCGACAGCGGGATTGGGATGAGCTCATCCGCGTACGGCAGCACGGCCGCGTCGCCGAGCTCCGCGACCGCGATGACGCGCGCGCCGCGGGCGCGGATCTCCTGGATGTTCGACACGACCTTCGCGTGCAGTGCCGCGGAGTGCCGGGGCGAGGGCACGACGACGAAGACGACCTGGCCGTGGTCGATGAGCGCGATGGGGCCGTGCTTGAGCTCGCCCGCCGCGAAGCCCTCCGCGTGGATGTAGGCGAGCTCCTTGAGCTTGAGCGCGCCCTCGAGCGCGATCGGATAGCCGACGTTGCGGCCGAGGAAGAGCACCGAGTGGGTGTCGGCCATCCAGTGCGCGAGCGTCTCGATGTGGGGCGCGGACTCGGCGATGACCTCGGCGAGCCGCTCCGGCGTCGCCTGCAGGTCGGCGAGGATCTCGCGGTGCTCCGCGTCCGGCAGCGTGCCGCGGATGCGGCCGAGGTGGAGGCCCAGCACGTAGAGCGCCGCGATCTGGGCGACGAACGCCTTCGTCGAGGCGACCGCGACCTCCGGGCCCGCGTGCGTGTAGATGACGCCGTCGGACTCGCGCGGGATCGTCGCGCCCTGGGTGTTGCAGATCGACAGCGTGCGTGCGCCGTGCGCCCGGGCGTGCTGGACGGCCAGCAGCGTGTCCATCGTCTCGCCCGACTGGGAGATCGACACGACGAGGGTGCGCTCATCCAGCAGCGGGGCGCGGAACTGGAACTCGTGCGCGAGCTCGACCTGGGCGGGGATCCGCGCCCACGTCTCGACCGCGTAGCGGGCCACCTCGGCGGCATACGACGCGGTACCGGCGGCGATGAACACGATCCGCTCGACGCCGACCAGGACCTCGTCGGTAAGACGCTCACCGAGGCCGGTCAGCTCGACGAGCCCATCGCGGCTGCGCCCCAGCAGCGTCCTCTCGATCGCCTCGGGCTCCTCGTGGATCTCCTTCGACATGAACCACGGCCAGCCGCCCTTCTCGGCGGCGGCCGCGTCCCACGCGATCTCGTACTCCTCGCCCTCGACCACGGAGCCGGCGAAGTCGGTGATCTCGACCGAGCCGGGGCGGATCGTGACGATCTGGTCCTGCCCGAGCGCGACGGCGCGCTTCGTGTGCTCGACGAACGCGGCGACGTCGCTCGCGAGGAAGTTCTCGTCCTCCCCGAGCCCGACGACGAGCGGGGAGTTGCGGCGGGCCCCGACGACGACGCCCGGCTCGTCCTCATGCATCGCGAGCAGCGTGAACGCGCCGGCGAGACGACCCACGGTCCGGCGGAAGGCCTCCCCCAGGTCGTGCACCTGCGCGTACTCGCGCGCGAGCAGCTGCGTCGCGACCTCCGTGTCCGTCTCCGAGAGGAACTCGACGCCCTCGCCCAGGAGCTCGGCCTTGAGCTCCGCGAAGTTCTCGATGATGCCGTTGTGGATGACGGCGAGCTTGCCGCCGTCAGCGAGGTGCGGGTGCGCGTTACGGTCGGTCGGGCCGCCGTGCGTCGCCCAGCGCGTGTGCCCGATGCCCGTCGCGCCGTCGCCGAGCGGGGCCTCGGCGAGATCGGCGGCGAGCACCTGCAGCTTGCCGGCGCGCTTGCGCATGTCGAGGTGCCCCCCGCGGTCGAGGACCGCGACCCCGGCGGAGTCATAGCCGCGGTACTCCAGGCGCTTCAGCCCCGACATCAGCAGGACCGTGGAATCACGTGCGCCGACGTACCCGATGATCCCGCACATGCGCTCCATTCTAGGCTTCGGGCCTCCTCCAGCCTGGGTGGCGGCGACGGTGCGCTCGCGGCGCCGCTCACCGCGTTCTGGACCCGGGGAGTGGCCCGTCGATGAGCCGAACTAGGCTGGTGTGGTGAGTGGGACCGCCTCCGTCTTCCACGAGATCGCTCGGGCGGAGTGGGCGGCCCTCGCCGCCGGGATGCAAGCGCCGCTGACGCGGGCCGAGATCACGGCGCTGCGCGGCACAGGGGATCCGCTCGACCTCCACGAAGTGCAGGACGTCTACCTGCCGCTCAGCCGGCTGCTGTCGCTCTACGCGGCGGGGGCGCAGCGCCTCTACTCGGACACGCGCGATTTCCTCGACGGCGCCGTCTCCGTCCCCGGGGTGACGCCGTTCATCATCGGCGTCGCGGGCTCCGTCGCCGTCGGCAAGTCGACGATCTCCCGCGTGCTGCGCGAGCTGCTGTCGCGCTGGCCCGGCACGCCGCGCGTCGACCTCATCACGACCGACGGGTTCCTGTATCCGAACGCAGAACTCCAGCGCCGCGGCCTCATGGAGCGCAAGGGCTTCCCCGAGTCGTACGACCGGCGCGCGCTGCTCGAGTTCGTCTCGGCGATCAAGTCTGGCGAGCCGCGCGTGAGCGCGCCCCTGTACTCGCACCTCGTGTACGACATCGTCCCGGGCGCCGAGGTGGTCGTGCAGCGGCCCGACGTGCTCATCGTCGAGGGCCTCAACGTCCTCCAGCCGGCACCGCAGGGCCACGCCCTCGCCGTGTCCGACCTGTTCGACTTCACCGTGTACGTCGACGCCGCGCCACACGACGTCGAGGAGTGGTACATCCAGCGCTTCCTGCGGCTACGGGCGAGCTCGTTCGCGAACCCCGACTCGTACTTCCACCGCTACGCGAGCCTGTCCGACGAGGAGGCGGTCGCGACCGCGCGCGACATCTGGGTGCGCATCAACGGCCGCAACCTCGCCGAGAACGTGCTGCCGACCCGCGACCGGGCCACCCTCGTGCTCCGCAAAGGCGCGAACCACGTCGTCGACCGGGTGCTCGTCAGGAAGATCTGAGATCTCGATACGCCGACTGCGTCGGCTACTCGACCCGCGTGGCGAGCCGCTCGGCGACGAGGTCCGCGAGTCGCTGCGCGACCGACTGCGCGGTCTCCTGGTCCTCGGCCTCGACCATGACCCGCACCATCGGCTCGGTGCCGGAGGGCCTCAGCAGCACTCGGCCGGCATCGGCGAGCGCCTCCTGCTCGCGCCGCACCGCCGCGGCGATCTCCGCGTCGGCGTCGAGCCGGCTGCGCTCCACACCCCGCACGTTGATGAGCACCTGCGGATAGACGGTCATGCACGACGCGAGCTCCGCGAGCGTCTTGCCCGTGCGAGCCATCTCGCCGGCGAGGTGGAGCCCCGTGAGCACGCCGTCGCCGGTCGTCGCGTGCTCCGTGACGATGAGGTGGCCCGACTGCTCGCCGCCGAGCGACCAGCCGTTCGCGTTGAGCGCCTCCAGCACGTAGCGGTCGCCGACCCCGGTCAGCGCGACCTCGATGCCGTGCTCGGCCATGGCGCGGCGCAGCCCCAGGTTGCTCATGACGGTCGCGACGAGCGTGTCGTCCTTGAGCGCACCGCGTTCCTTCATCGCGATCGCGAGGATCGCCATGATCCGGTCGCCGTCCACGATCTGCCCATCGGCGTCGACGGCGAGGCAGCGGTCGGCGTCGCCGTCGTGGGCGATGCCGAGATCGGCACCCACCTCGACGACCTTCGCCTGGAGCACTTCGAGGTGCGTCGAGCCGGAGCCCTCATTGATGTTGAGACCGTCCGGCTCCGCGCCGATCACGGTGACCCGCGCACCGGCGTCCGTGAACACCTGCGGCGAGATGCCGGCCGCGGCGCCGTTCGCCGCGTCGACGACGACGTGCAGCCCGTCGAGCCGGTGCGGGAGGCTCGCGAGCAGGTGCAGCACGTAGCGGTCCTCCGCGTCAGCGAAGCGCTGGATCCGCCCGACGTCGCCGCCGATCGGCGTCAGCTCCTGGTGGCCGAGCGCGTCCTCGATGCGATCCTCGACTTCGTCCGGCAGCTTGCGCCCGCCGTAGCTGAAGAACTTGATGCCGTTGTCCGGCGCCGCGTTGTGGGACGCGGAGATCATCACGCCGAAGTCCGCCTCCGCGGACTGCACGAGGTACGCGCAGGCCGGGGTCGGGATGACGCCGGCGTCGAGCACGTCGATGCCGCTGCTCGCAAGGCCCGACGCGACCGCCGCCGCGAGGAACTCGCCGCTGATCCGGGGATCGCGGGCGAGCACCGCGGTCGGGCGCCGCCCGGCAGCGCGGTTCTCGTCGGCGTGCCGGCCCTTGGTGAGCACGAAGGCCGCAGCCTGCGCGAGGTCGAGGGCGAGCTGTGCGGTGATGTCACCGTTCGCGAGGCCCCGGACCCCGTCCGTGCCGAAGAGTCGTCCCATTCAGGCGTCTCCGCTCGTCGTTCCCTGAGCGAACCCAGCGAGCCGGACGATCAGCGCTTGGAGTACTGCGACGCCTTGCGGGCCTTCTTGAGACCGGCCTTCTTGCGCTCGATGACGCGGGCATCGCGGGTCAGGAAGCCGGCCTTCTTGAGGGTCGGCCGGTTGTTCTCGCGGTCGATCTCGTTGAGGGCACGGGCGATCGCGAGGCGCAGCGCGCCCGCCTGACCCGAGGGGCCGCCGCCGGTGATGCGCGCGACGAGGTCGTACGAGCCCTGGAGCTCGAGGACCGCGAAGGGCGAGTTGATGAGCTGCTGGTGCAGCTTGTTGGGGAAGTACGCCTCGAGGGGGCGGCCGTTGATGGTCGCGCCGCCGGCACCCGGGGTGAGGCGGACGCGCGCGATGGCCTCCTTGCGGCGGCCGACGGCCGCGCCGGATACGGTCAGCGGCGCGCGGGGCGCCTTCGTCTCGGTCGCGAGCGCGCTCGGCGTCTCGGTCGTGTAGTCGCCGGTGATCTCGTCGGCGGTGGTCTCGTTGTCAGCCACTTCGGTTTCCTTCTGAGTTATCCGGCTCAGGCCTGCTGGGAGACCTGGGAGATGGTGTACGGCTTCGGCTGCTGCGCAGCGTGGGGGTGCTCCGGGCCGGCGTAGACCTTGAGCTTGGTGAACTGCGAGCGGCCGATCGAGTTCTTCGGCAGCATGCCGCGGATCGCCTTCTCGACGACGCGCTCGGGCTTCGTCTCGAGGAGCTCCGCGTAGGAGGTCGCGGTGAGGCCGCCCGGGTAGCCGGAGTGGCGGTAGGCGTTCTTCTGCGCGAGCTTCTGACCGGTCAGGGCGACCTTGTCCGCATTGACGATGATGACGAAGTCGCCGGTGTCGACGTGGTTGGCGAAGACGGGCTTGTGCTTGCCGCGCAGGAGCGCCGCCGCCTGCGAGGCGAGGCGGCCGAGCACGACGTCGGTGGCGTCGATGACGAGCCACTCGCGCGAGACGGAGTCCGCCTTGGGCGTGAACGTACGAGTCACAGGAGTTCTGCTTTCGATCGGTTGAGGTTCGTGAATCCCGCTCCGGTGGGGGTTCCCCGGCTTCTGCCTCGGAACAACCCGGTGGAGGGCACCGCGATCACGGTCCGCGGGTGCGGACCGACGTTCAAGTGTAGCGGATACGCGCCTGACCGGCGACCGGGATCAGAACGCCCCGGCGTCCCGGCGCTCCTGCAGCGTCGAGTCGGCGTTGCCCCAATGCGTGAGCGGCACCTCGGTGACGTGCACGGTGATGGCCGCACGCGATGCGCCGGCAGTCCGCTCGACCGCCTCGGCGACCTCCTTGATCATCCGGTTGAGCTGCTCGGGGCTGCGCCCCTCGGCGAGGGCGATCTGGATGTGCGGCATGCGTACTCCTCGGTTACTCCTCGTCGATGCTAACCGCCCCGTCCGGGACGCGGACGGAAACCGCGAGGGAACGAAGCCCCCTCGTCTGCGCGGAGCGAGCCGCGAGCTCGTCGTCGGGCGGGTAGCCGACCTCGGTCAGGACGAGGCCCTTGGCCGGCATGACCTTGAACGCGCTCGTGCGCTCGCCCGCCTCCCGGAGGGCCACGGGATCCTCGAGCCCGAGCGCCCCCTCACCCACCGCGACACAGGCGCCGACGAGCGCGCGGACCATCGAGTGGCAGAAGGCATCCGCCTGCACGCGCGCGACGAGCACGCCGTCGGCCTCCCGCGCCCACGAGAACGACTGGAGGTCGCGGATCGTCGTCGAGTTCGGTCGCGGCCGGCAGAACGCCGCCCAGTCGGCGAGTCCGGGGCCCGCGAGTGAGCGTGCCGCCGCGTCCATCGCCGCCGCGTCGAGCACCCGCGGATGCCACACCGTGAAGTCGCGGGCGAGCGGGTCCTGGAGCGCGGCCGCATCCGCGATCCGATACTCGTAGCGCCGCCAGACCGCGGAGAAGCGGGCGTCGAAGCCCGACGGTGCGAGGCTCGCGCGGTGGATCCGGACATCGCCGGCACGCCCCGCGAGGCCGTTGAGCTTGCGGGCGAGTGACTCGGGGCACCCTTCGACTCGCTCCGCTCGCTCAGGGAGCGGGGAAGATGACTCCGCTCGCTCAGGGGCCGGGGAAGATGACGCTCGCTCAGGGCGCCGCGCGAGTCGCTGCAGGTGCTGCCACTGGGCGGCGTCGAGGTCGACGTGCGCGACCTGGCCGCGCGCATGCACCCCCGCGTCGGTGCGCCCCGCGACGACGAGCCGCGGCGCCTCCCCGCGCCCGCGGAAGAGCGTCGCGAGCGCCGACTCGAGCTCGCCCTGGACGGTTCGGCCCTCCGCCTGACGCGCCCAGCCGGAAAACGACGAACCGTCGTAACCGAGGTCCAAACGGACCCGGTACGACGGTTCGTGCGTCATGGCTTAACGGTATCGAGGTCTCGATACGCCGCCAACGGCGGCTACTCGACCCACGGTGGCGCTACTCGACCAACGGCGGCTACTCGACCCGCGGAAGTCGTGTTCGACCCACGGAGTGACGACTCGACCCGCGGAAGCGAGACGATCGCGTTCTACTCCTCGGTCGCCTCGGCGACCTCAGCGGCCTCGTTGACCTCGGCCTCGACCTCGACCGCCTCAGCCTCGAGCGCGGCGTCCGACTCGACCGCCTCGGCGGCGGTCTCGTCGACGGCCTCCGCGGCCTCGGTCGTCTCGGCGGCAGCCTCGGCCTTGGCCTCGTCCGCCTGCTTCGACTGCTTGTCCGACGCGGCGGCAGCGGCCGCCTTCTTCGCGGACGGCTTCTTCACGACCGGCTCGAGGACGAGCTCGATCTGCGCCATGGGGGCGTTGTCGCCCTTGCGGAAGCCGAGCTTCGTGATGCGGGTGTAGCCGCCCTCGCGCTCCGCGACGAGCGGCGCGATCTCGGTGAACAGGATGTGCACGACTTCCTTGTCACCGATGGTCGCGAGGACCCGACGGCGCGCGTGCAGGTCGCCGCGCTTGGCGAACGTGATGAGCCGCTCGGCGAGGGGACGCAGGCGCTTGGCCTTCGTCTCCGTCGTCTTGATCGACTTGTGCGTGAACAGGGCCGCGGCGAGGTTCGCGAGCAGGAGGCGCTCGTGCGCCGGACCGCCGCCGAGGCGCGGACCCTTCGTGGGCGTAGGCATGTCTTCTTAGCTCTCTATCTCAGTCGTCGTTCAGGCGATCGGCTCGTCGTCGTACCCCGTGTAGAGGTGCGCGCCGTCGAAGCCGGGGACCGCGTCCTTGAGGGACAGACCGAGCTCGACGAGCTTGTCCTTGACCTCGTCGACCGACTTCTGACCGAAGTTGCGGATGTTCATGAGCTGCATCTCCGAGAGGGCGACGAGCTCGCTGACCGTGTTGATCCCCTCGCGCTTGAGGCAGTTGTACGAGCGCACGGAAAGGTCCAGGTCCTCGATCGGCATCGACAGCTCGGACGACAGCACGGCGTCGACCGGGGCGGGGCCGATCTCGATGCCCTCGGCCGCCGAGTTGAGCTCGCGGGCGAGGCCGAAGAGCTCGACGAGCGTGCGACCGGCCGACGCGACGGCGTCGCGCGGCGAGATCGCCGGCTTCGTCTCCACGTCGACGACGAGGCGGTCGAAGTCGGTGCGCTCACCCGCACGCGTCGCCTCGACGCGGTAGGTGACCTTGAGGACCGGCGAGTAGATCGAGTCGATCGGGATCTGGCCGAGGTCCGCGAAGTCGCTGCGGTTCTGCGTCGCCGAGACGTAGCCGCGGCCGCGCTCGATCGTGAGCTCGAGCTCGAACTTCGCCTTCTCGTTGAGCGTCGCGATGACGAGCTCGGGGTTGTGGATCTCCACACCCGCCGGCACCGAGATGTCCGCAGCCGTGACCTCGCCCGCACCCTGCTTGCGCAGGTACGCCGCGACGGGCTCGTCGTGCTCCGAGGAGACGACGAGGTTCTTCAGGTTGAGGATGATCTCGATGACGTCTTCCTTGACACCGGGGACGGTCGAGAACTGGTGCTGAACGCCATCGATGCGGATGCTCGTGACGGCCGATCCGGGGATCGAGGACAGCAGCGTACGACGGAGCGAGTTGCCGAGGGTGTAGCCGAAGCCCGGCTCGAGCGGCTCGATGATGAACCGCGACCGGAACTCGGAGATGGACTCCTCGGAGAGGGTGGGACGCTGTGCGATGAGCACGGATGGTTCCTTTCGGCGGAGCGCCCGCTATATGACGCTCGGCGGATGAGTATTGAGTTGGAGTGGTGAAGAAGGACGCGTCAGACGCGGCGGCGCTTGGGCGGCCGGCAGCCGTTGTGCGCCTGGGGCGTGACGTCGTTGATCGAGCCGACCTCGAGGCCAGCGGCCTGGAGCGAGCGGATCGCGGTCTCGCGACCCGAGCCCGGGCCCTTGACGAACACGTCGACCTTCTTCATCCCGTGCTCCTGCGCCTGGCGCGCGGCCGACTCGGCGGCGAGCTGCGCCGCGAACGGCGTCGACTTGCGCGAGCCCTTGAAGCCCACGGCACCCGAGGATGCCCAGGAGATGACCGCGCCCTGCGGGTCCGTGATCGACACGATCGTGTTGTTGAACGTGCTCTTGATGTGGGCCTGGCCCACGGCGATGTTCTTCTTGTCCTTCTTCCGCGGCTTGCGCGCGGTGGACGCCTTCGGTGCTGCCATTGAGTCCTCTAATCGCTCTTGGATCGAGTAGCCGCGTCAGCGGCGTATCGAGATCTACTTCCGGCCCGGCTTCTTCTTGCCGGCGACGGTGCGCTTCGGGCCCTTGCGGGTGCGCGCGTTGGTCTTGGTGCGCTGGCCGTGGACCGGCAGGCCGCGGCGGTGCCGCAGGCCCTCGTACGATCCGATCTCGACCTTGCGGCGGATGTCGGCCTGGACCTCGCGGCGCAGGTCGCCCTCGACCTTGTAGTTGCCCTCGATGTAGTCGCGCAGCGCGAGGAGCTGGTCGTCGGTGAGGTCCTTGACGCGGGTGTCCTTGTCGATCCCGGTCGCGGTGAGGGTCTGCAGGGAGCGCGTGCGCCCGACCCCGAAGATGTAGGTGAGCGCGATCTCCACGCGCTTCTCGCGCGGGATGTCGACGCCGGCAAGACGTGCCATTGCGGTTTCCTTAAGTGGACTTGCGAAGGTGTGGGGCGGCTCCGGTACTCGGGCCTTCGCGCCCGAGGTGTCGGCTTGGCTTCTTGGAGCCGCTTGGGGTGTTCGGTAGTGCTAGCCCTGACGCTGCTTGTGGCGCGGGTTCTCGCAGATGACCATGACGCGGCCGTGGCGACGGATCACCTTGCACTTGTCGCAGATCTTCTTGACGCTGGGGTTGACCTTCATGACGTTCTCTCTCTCGCCGTCCTCGACTGCACCCTTGCGGGCCGCCGTTACTTGTCCAGCGGGCTTACTTGTAGCGGTAGGTGATCCGGCCTCGGGTCAGGTCGTAGGGCGAAAGCTCCACGACGACCCGGTCCTCGGGGAGGATGCGGATGTAGTTCTGCCGCATCTTGCCCGAGATGTGCGCCAGCACCTTGTGTCCGTTCGCGAGCTCTACTCGAAACATCGCGTTCGGCAAGGCTTCGATGACCGATCCCTCGATCTCGATGACGCCGTCTTTCTTGGCCATTGTGTTAGATCAGTATCCTTCTGCCGCTGCAGGCTCACCCGCGGTCTGCGGGGTTCGGTGCCGCTGCGCACTGACGCACGCAGAAAACACCAAGGGTCTACTTTACCCGATTTTCTTTCAGGCCGCTACGCCGCCGGCGCGACCAGGCCGCGCTCCGCGAGTGCCCCGAGGATGCGCGCCGTGACCTCGTCGACCTCGCCGAGGCCGTCGACCTCGATGAGGAGACCGCGCTTGGCGAACGCCGCGAGGAGCGGCGCCGTCTCGCGCGCGTAGAGGTCCTGCCGGTGACGGATGACCTCCTCCGTGTCATCCGAGCGTCCGAGCTCGATCGCGCGCAGCCGGAGTCGACGCACGACCTCGTCCTCGTCCGCGACCAGTCGGATGACGGCGTCGAGACGCTGACCGTCCGCCGCGAGGTGCTCGTCGAGGAAGCGCACCTGCTCCTCCGTGCGCGGATAGCCGTCGAGGAGGAAACCGCGGGCGGCGTCCTCCTGGGCGAGGCGGTCCGCGACGATCTCGTTGGTCATCGCGTCGGAGACGAGGCCGCCGGAGTCGAGGATCGCCTTGACCCGGACGCCGAGCGGCGTGCCCTGCGAGATGTTCGCGCGGAAGATGTCGCCCGTCGAGATCGCCGGGACGCCGTAGGCTTCCGCGATCCGGCCCGCCTGGGTCCCCTTGCCGGCCCCGGGCGGCCCGACGATGAGCAGCCGTGCCGCGAGCGTGCCGAGCGCGGTGTGGACGCCGCGGTCCTCCGTCGCGGTCACCGCAGCAGCCCCTCGTAGTGGCGCTGCTGCAGCTGGGCGTCGATCTGCTTCACCGTCTCGAGGCCGACGCCGACGATGATGAGCAGGCTCGCCCCACCGAACGGGAAGTTCTGGTTCGCCTGGACGAGCGCGAGGGCGAACAGCGGGATGATCGCGACGACGCCGAGATAGAGCGAGCCGGGGAACGTGATGCGGGTGAGCACGTAGTCCAGGTACTCCGCCGTCGGGCGGCCGGCGCGGATGCCCGGGATGAAGCCGCCGTACTTCTTCATGTTGTCCGCGACCTCCTCCGGGTTGAAGGTGATCGCGACGTAGAAGTACGTGAAGCCGACACACAGCAGGAAGAAGACGAGGATGTAGACCCAGCTGTTGCCCGAGGTCAGGTTGTTCTCGATCCAGGCGACCCACTCGGCCTTCGGCTGCAGCGAGCCGTCCGGATTCGCCTGCGGCTGGTTGAACTGCGCGATGAGCGCCGGCAGATACAGGAGCGACGAGGCGAAGATGACGGGCACGACGCCGGCCATGTTGACCTTGATCGGGATGTAGGTGTTGTTCCCGCCGTAGGTGCGCCGGCCGACCATCCGCTTCGCATACTGCACAGGTATCCGGCGTTGCGATTGCTCGACGAACACGACGGCGCCCATGATCACGATGCCGACGGCAAGGACGATGAGGAAGATCTCCCAGCCCTCGGCGACCTGGATCGCCCAGAGCGACGCCGGGAAGGTCGCGCAGATCGAGGTGAAGATCAGCAGCGACATGCCGTTGCCGATGCCGCGCTCGGTGATGAGCTCGCCGAGCCACATGATGAGGCCCGTGCCCGCGGTCATGGTGATGATCATGAGGATCATCGCGTACCAGGACTTGTCCGTCACGAGCTCCGAGCACGGGTCGCCGACGACGGTCGAGGGGAACAGCTGACCGTTGCGCGCGACCGTGATGAGCGTCGTGGACTGGATCAGGCCGAGACCGATCGTGAGGTAGCGGGTGTACTGGGTCAGGCGCGACTGGCCGGCCTGGCCCTCCTTGTGCAGCGTCTCGAAGTGCGGGATGACGACGCGCAGCAGCTGGACGATGATCGACGCGGTGATGTACGGCATGATGCCGAGCGCGAAGACCGACAGCTGGAGTAGCGCGCCACCGCTGAACAGGTTGATCAGGTCGTAGAGACCGCCGGTCGCCGACGTGCTCGCGAGGCACAGCTGCACGTTCGGGAAGTCGACGAACGGCGCCGGGATCTGGGATCCCAGGCGGAACAGCGCCACGATGAGCAGCGTGAAGCCGATCTTCCGACGCAGATCCGGCGTGCGGAAGATACGTGCGATCGCGGAGAACACCCTGTCTACGCTAGTCGCTACTCAGCCGGGCCGCGCTCAGCTGACCGAGCCGCCCGCCGCGACGATCTTCTGCTCAGCCGAAGCCGAGACCTTGTCGACCGACACGGAGAGCTTCACGGCCAGATCGCCATTCCCGAGCACCTTGACGAGCTCGCCCTTGCGGACCGCTCCCTTGGCGACGAGGTCGGCGACGGTGACGTCGCCGCCCTTCGGGTACAGCTCGGCGAGCTTCGCGACGTTCACGACCTGGTACTCGGTGCGGAACGGGTTCTTGAAGCCACGGAGCTTCGGCGTGCGCATGATCGAGTTCAGGTTGCCGCCCTCGAGGCCGACGCGCACCTGGTAGCGCGCCTTCGTCCCCTTGGTGCCGCGACCCGCGGTCTTGCCCTTCGATGCCTCACCGCGGCCCACGCGAGTGCGGTCCTTCTTCGCGCCCGGAGCGGGGCGAAGGTGGTGGACCTTGAGGACCTGCACCTTCTCCGCCTTCGGCTCGGCCTTGGCGGCCGCCTTCGACGCAGCCGGCTTCTTGGCGGCGGGCGCCTTCTTCTCGACGTTCTCGTCAGCCATCAGTCGATCTCCTCAACCTTGACGAGGTGGGCGACGGTGCGGACGTAGCCACGGTTCTGCGCGTTGTCCTCGCGGACGACGACATCACCGATGCGCTTGAGCCCGAGCGAACGCAGCGTGTCGCGCTGGTTCTGCTTCTCGCTCACCTTGGACTTGATCTGGGTCACCTTCAGGCGCGCGGCCATCAGACACCTGCCTTCGTGTTCGCAGCCGCCTGGGCCTCCGCCTCCGCCTTGAGCAGACGCGCGGGGATGACCTGGTCGGCGTCGAGCCCACGACGGGCGGCGACGGCGCGCGGCTCTTCGAGCTGCTGGAGCGCGGCGACGGTCGCGTGGACGATGTTGATCGTGTTCGACGAGCCGAGCGACTTGCTCAGCACGTCGTGGATGCCCGCGCACTCGAGGACGGCGCGCACGGGACCGCCGGCGATGACACCGGTACCGGCAGAAGCCGGACGCAGCAGCACGACGCCGGCCGCGGCCTCGCCCTGGACCGGGTGCGGGATCGTCTGGCCGACGCGCGGGACGCGGAAGAAGTGCTTCTTCGCCTCCTCGACGCCCTTGGAGATCGCAAGCGGGACTTCGCGGGCCTTGCCGTAGCCGACGCCGACGAGTCCGTTGCCGTCGCCGACGACGACGAGCGCCGTGAAGCTGAACCGGCGGCCGCCCTTGACGACCTTGGAGACGCGGTTGATCGTGACGACCCGCTCGAGGAACTGGTTGCCCTTCTCGTCCTGCCCGGCGCGCGAGCCGCGCTCCTGGCGGGGGTTGCGCTCCCGGCTGCCACGACGTGCCTCGCGCGGCTCGTTCGCGTTGTCGACCGGCGCTTCGGCCGCCGTCGCGGCCGGGGTCTCGACGACCTCAGCGGTCACGCTCTGCTCCACAGCGGTGTCTTCCTTCTCGGTGTTCACAGTCTCTTCGCTCACAGCGACAGCCCCGCCTCTCGGGCGCCGTCGGCGATCGCCGCGACGCGACCCGCGTAGCGGTTGCCGCCGCGGTCGAACACGACGGACTCGATGCCCGCCTTCTTGGCACGCTCGGCCACGAGCTCGCCGACCTTCTTGGCCTTCGCGGTCTTGTCGCCGTCGAAGCTGCGCAGGTCGTCCTCGAGGGTCGACGCGTACGCAAGGGTGCGGCCCTGCGCGTCGTCGACGACCTGGACGAAGACGTGCCGTGCACTGCGGGTGACGACGAGACGCGGGCGCTCGGCGGAGCCGACGATCTTCTTGCGGAGGCGCGCGTGACGGCGCGCCTTGGCCTCGGACTTGGTCTTGACGGTCATGGCTTACTTCTTCCCGCTCTTGCCGGCCTTGCGGCGGACGTTCTCGCCCTCGTAGCGCACACCCTTGCCCTTGTACGGCTCGGGCTTGCGCAGCTTGCGGATCTGCGCGGCGACCTCGCCGACCGCCTGCTTGGAGATGCCGCTCACGGTGAGCTTCGTGTTGCCCTCCACAGTGAACTCGATGCCCGCGGGGGGCTCGACCGTGATGGGGTGGGAGTAGCCGAGCGCGAACTCGACTCCGGCGCCCTTCGCGGTGACGCGGTAGCCGGTGCCGACGACCTCGAGGCCCTTCTTGTAGCCCTCGGTCACACCGACGATGTTGTTCGCGATGAGCGTGCGGGTCAGGCCGTGGAGCGAACGCGAGTCGCGCTCGTCATCGGGACGGGTCACGAGGACCTGCCCGTCTTCGACCTTCGCCTGGATGGGCTCCGCGACGGTCAGCGCGAGCTGACCCTTCGGGCCCTTGACGGTGACGTCCTGGCCGTCGATGTTGACCTCGACGCCGGACGGGATGCTGATGGGGAGACGACCGATACGTGACATTTCAGCTCACCACACGTAGGCGAGGACTTCCCCGCCGACGCCCTTCGAAGTCGCTTCCTTGTCCGTGAGGAGGCCGGAAGAGGTGGACAGAATGGCGACGCCGAGGCCACCGAGGACCTTCGGGATCTCGGTCGAGCGCGCGTAGACACGAAGGCCCGGCTTCGAGACCCGCTTGACGCCCGCGATCGAGCGCTCGCGGTTCGGACCGTACTTGAGGGTGATCGTGAGGGTCTGGCCCACGCGGGCGTCGGCTACGGCGTAGTCCGCGATGTAGCCCTCGCGCTTGAGGATCTCGGCGATGTGCGCCTTGAGCTTCGAGGCGGGCATCGACACGTTGTCGTGGTGCGCCGAGTTGGCGTTGCGGATCCTCGTGAGGAGGTCCGCGACCGGATCGGTCATCGTCATCTGACTGTTCTACTTTCTCGTTGGTTCCGGCTCGGGGTGCAGCCCGGCCGGCCTACTCGGGAACTAGGCCTGCGAGTCCGCGGCCTTGAAGGGGAAGCCGAGCGCCTTCAGGAGCGCACGACCCTCGTCGTCGTTCTTGGCCGTCGTGACGACCGTGATGTCGAAGCCGCGGACGCGGTCGATCCGGTCCTGGTCGATCTCGTGGAAGATCGACTGCTCGGTGACGCCGAACGTGTAGTTGCCGTGGCCATCGAACTGCTTCGGCGACAGGCCGCGGAAGTCGCGGATGCGCGGCAGCGCGAGCGACACGAGCCGGTCGACGAACTCCCAGGCGCGGTCGCCACGCAGCGTGACGTGCGCACCGATCGGCATGCCCTCGCGCAGCTTGAACTGCGCGATCGACTTGCGGGCGTTGGTGACCTGCGGCTTCTGGCCCGTGATGAGCTGGAGGTCCTTGATCGCGCCCTCGATGACCTTCGAGTCGCGCGCGGCCTCGCCGACACCCGTGTTCACGACGACCTTGACGAGACCGGGCACCTGGTGCGGGTTCGTGAAGCCGAACTCCTCGGTCAGGGCCGGGACGATCTCGTTGCGGTACTTCTGCTTGAGGCGCGGCTGGATCTTGCCAGCCGGCGCGGCAGTAGCGGTGCTCATATGTCTCAGCTCTCCTCAGCCGCTTCGACGGTCTCAGCCGTCTCGTCGGCGGCCTTCGTCGTGGCCTTCTTGGCCGCGGTCTTCTTCGCCGCCGGCTTCTCCGCCTTCGCGCTGTAGCGCGAGGCCTTGAAGACGCGGGTCTTCTTGCCGTCCTTGCCGACCTCGGTGCCCACGCGAGCGGGCGCCTTCGTGTCGGGGTTGACGAGGGCGACGTTCGAGATGTGGATCGACGCCTCGACGTGCTCGATGCCACCGGTCTTGGTACCGCGCTGCGTCTGGCCGACCTTGACGTGCTTCGTCGCGAGGTTGATCCCCTCGATCAGCACGCGGTCGCCGAGGACCGCAAGGACCTTGCCCTGCTTGCCGCGATCGCCGCCGCGGTCGGGCCGCGCGCCGCTGATGACCTGCACGAGGTCACCGGTCTTGATCTTCGCCATGTTCAGAGCACCTCCGGTGCGAGCGAGATGATCTTCATGAACTTCTTGTCGCGAAGCTCACGGCCGACCGGTCCGAAGATGCGGGTACCGCGGGGGTCCCCGTCGCTCTTCAGGATCACGGCGGCGTTCTCATCGAACTTGATGTACGAGCCGTCGGGACGGCGCGTCGACTTGGCGGTGCGCACGACGACCGCCTTGACGACATCGCCCTTCTTCACGTTGCCGCCGGGGATCGCGTCCTTGACGGTCGCGACGATGATGTCGCCCAGGCCGGCGTAGCGACGGCCCGAGCCGCCCAGCACGCGAATGGTGAGCAGCTCCTTGGCGCCGGTGTTGTCGGCGACCTTGATGCGGGATTCCTGCTGGATCATCGCCTACTTCGCCTTCTCGAGGATCTCGACGAGACGCCAGCGCTTCGTCGCCGAAACGGGACGCGTCTCGTTGATGAGCACGAGGTCGCCGATGCCGGCGGCGTTCTGCTCGTCGTGGACGTGGACCTTGGAGCTGCGGCGCAGGACCTTGCCGTAGAGCGGGTGCTTCACCCGGTCCTCGACCTCGACGACGATCGTCTTGTCCATCTTGTCGCTCACGACATAGCCGCGGCGGGCCTTGCGGTACCCGCGCGCGGCGACGTCGCGCACGTCGTGCGCAGCGTGCTCGTGACCCGTGGTGCCCGAGGCTGCGGCCTTCTTCGTGTCAGCCATGTCGCTCACTCAGCCTTCTCATCGACGGTCTCGGCCGACTCGGCCGCCGCCTTCTTCTTCGTCGCGCTCTTCTTGGCAGGCGCCTCGAGCACGGCGGGGGTGGCGCGGATCCCGAGCTCGCGCTCGCGGATCACGGTGTAGATGCGGGCGATGTCGCGCTTGACGGCGCGGATCCGCCCGTGCGCGTCGAGCTGCCCCGTCGCGGACTGGAAGCGGAGGTTGAAGAGCTCCTCCTTGGCCTTCTTGAGCTCGTCGACGAGACGAGCGTCCTCGAAGGTGTCGAGCTCCGTCGGGCGGAGCTGCTTGGAACCGACGGCCATTATGCGTCAGCCTCCTCACGCTTGATGATGCGCGCCTTGAGCGGCAGCTTGTGGATGGCCCGGGTCAGGGCTTCGCGGGCGAGCGTCTCGTCGACGCCGGCGACCTCGAAGAGCACGCGACCCGGCTTGATGTTCGCGATCCACCACTCGGGCGATCCCTTACCGGAACCCATGCGGGTCTCAGCGGGCTTCTTGGTGAGCGGACGGTCGGGGAAGACGTTGATCCACACCTTGCCGCCACGCTTGATGTGGCGGGTCATGGCGATACGAGCGGACTCGATCTGACGGTTCGTGACATACGCGGGCGTGAGCGCCTGGATGCCGAACTCGCCGAAGTGGACCTTCGTGCCACCGGTCGCCTGGCCGTCACGGCCGGGGTGGTGCTGCTTGCGGTGCTTGACCTTACGTGGAATCAGCATGATCAGGCCTCCGCACCTGCTGCGACGGGCGCCTCGGAGCGCGGGCCGCGGCGCGGGCCGCGGTCGCCGCGCTCGGGGCGCGTGGACTTCTGGGAGGCCTGCTCGCGAGCGAGCTCCTTGTTGGTCATGTCGCCGTTGTAGATCCAGACCTTCACGCCGATCCGGCCGAACGTCGTCTTGGCCTCGTAGAAGCCGTAGTCGATGTTCGAGCGGAGGGTGTGGAGCGGAACGCGACCCTCCCGGTAGAACTCGGAGCGCGACATCTCCGCGCCGCCGAGACGGCCCGAGACCTGGATCTTGACGCCCTTCGCGCCGGCGCGCTGCGCGCCCTGCAGGCCCTTGCGCATCGCACGGCGGAACGCCACGCGGGCGGAGAGCTGCTCGGCGACGCCCTGGGCGACGAGCTGCGCGACCGCCTCGGGGTTCTTGACCTCGAGGATGTTGAGCTGGATCTGCTTGCCGGTGAGCTTCTCGAGGAGCGCGCGGATGTTCTCCGCCTCCGCACCGCGGCGACCGATCACGATGCCCGGGCGGGCCGTGTGGATGTCGACGCGGACACGGTCCTTCGTGCGCTCGATCTCGATCTTCGCGACGCCGGCGCGGTCGAGCTTCGACTGCAGCAGCTTGCGGATCTTGACGTCCTCGGCCACGTAGTCCTTGTACCGCTGACCGGCCTTCGTCGAGTCCGAGAACCAGCGGGAGATGTGGTCCGTCGTGGTCCCGAGACGGAACCCGTACGGAGAGACCTTCTGTCCCATTACTTCCCTGCCTTCGTGGTCTTCGCGACGTCGGGGGTCGCGAGCTCGACGGTGATGTGGCTCGTGCGCTTGCGGATCCGGAAGGCCCGGCCCTGCGCACGCGGCTGGAACCGCTTGAGCGTCGTGCCCTCGTCGACGTAGGCCTTGGCGATGACCAGGTCCTGCTCGTCGAGGAACTCGTTCGAGTTGTCCGCCTTGACGCGGGCGTTGGCGATGGCCGACTCCACGAGCTTGTAGATCGGGTCGCTCGCCGCCTGGGGCGAGAACTTGAGGATCGCGAGCGCCTCGACGGCCTGGCGGCCGCGGATGAGGTCGACGACGCGACGGGCCTTCATCGGCGTGATCCGGATGTGGCGGAGCTTGGCGATCGAGGTGACCATCAGCGGCGCCGTCCCTTCTTGTCGTCCTTCACGTGTCCACGGAAGGTGCGCGTCGGCGAGAACTCGCCGAGCTTGTGACCGACCATCGTCTCGGTCACGAAGACCGGGATGTGCTTCCGGCCGTCGTGCACCGCGATCGTGTGTCCGAGCATCGCGGGGATGATCATCGAACGGCGCGACCACGTCTTGATGACGTTCTTCGAGCCGGACTCGTTGGCCTTGACCACCTTCGTGAGCAGGTGCTCATCGACGAAGGGGCCCTTCTTGAGGCTGCGAGGCATGTGTCTGTCGCTCCCCTACTACTTGCGCTTCTTGCCGACATTGCGGCGACGGACGATGAGCTGGTCGGACGGCAGGCCGCGCTTGCGCGTGCGGCCCTCGGCCTGGCCCCAGGGGGTCACGGGGTGACGACCACCGGACGTCTTGCCCTCACCACCACCGTGGGGGTGGTCGACCGGGTTCATGGCGACACCGCGGACGGTCGGGCGCACGCCCTTCCACCGCATGCGGCCCGCCTTGCCCCAGTTGATGTTCGACTGCTCGGCGTTGCCGACCTCGCCGATCGTCGCACGGCAGCGCAGGTCGACGTTGCGGATCTCGCCCGAGGGCAGCCGCAGCTGCGCGTAGGGGCCGTCCTTGGCGACGAGTCGCACCGAGGCGCCCGCGGAGCGGGCGAGCTTCGCGCCCCCGCCCGGCTTGAGCTCGATCGCGTGGATGACCGTGCCGACCGGGATGTTCTTCAGCGGGAGGTTGTTGCCCGGCTTGATGTCAGCCGAAGCGCCCGACTCGACGACGTCGCCCTGCTGCAGCTTGTTCGGCGCGAGGATGTATCGCTTCGTGCCGTCCAGGTAGTGCAGGAGCGCGATGCGCGCGGTGCGGTTGGGGTCGTACTCGATGTGCGCGACCTTCGCGTTGACGCCGTCCTTGTCGTTGCGACGGAAGTCGATGACGCGGTACTGGCGCTTGTGGCCGCCACCGATGTGACGGGTCGTGATCCGGCCCGAGCTGTTGCGGCCACCGGTCTTCGGCAGCGGGCGCAGCAGGGACTTCTCCGGAGTGCTCCGGGTGATCTCGGCGAAGTCGGCGACGGACGAGCCGCGACGGCCCGGCGTGGTCGGCTTGTACTTGCGGATAGCCATGGTTCTCTTATCCCCCGTCCTCAGCCGACAGCCGTGAAGATGTCGATCGAGCCGGACTTGAGCGTGACGATGGCGCGCTTGGTGTCCTTGCGCTTGCCGACGCCGACGCGGGTGCGGCGGGTCTTGCCCTGACGATTCAGCGTGTTGACCGCCGCGACCTTGACGTTGAAGATCTTCTCGATCGCGAGCTTGATCTCCGTCTTGTTCGCGTCGTTGGCGACGATGAACGAGTACTTCCCCTCGTCGATGAGCGCGTAGCTCTTCTCCGAGACAACCGGGGCGATGATGATGTCGCGCGGGTCCTTGTAGGTGAGCGTGCTCACGCGGTCACCTCCTGAGTGGTGCCAGCCTGTGCCGCGACGAACGCGTCATAGGCGGAGCGGGTGAAGACGATCTCGTCAGCGACGAGCACGTCGTAGGCATTGAGCTGGTCCCAAGTCAGGACGTGGAGTCCCGGGAGGTTGCGCACCGACTTGTAGCTGATCTCGTCATCGCGCGTGAGGACGACGAGGTTCTTCTTGCCAGAGGTGAGCGCGGCGAGCACGCCGGCCGCGGCCTTCGACGACGGGGTGCCGTCGATGCCGAACGAGTCCACGACGTGGAGCCGCCCGGCGCGGGCGCGGTCGGAGAGCGAGCCCTTGAGCGCCGCCGAGATCATCTTCTTGGGGGTGCGCTGCGAGTAGTCGCGCGGCTGGGGTCCGTGGACCGTGCCGCCGCCTCGGTGCTCGGGGGCGCGGACGGAGCCCTGACGGGAGCGGCCCGTGCCCTTCTGCTTGAACGGCTTGGCGCCGGTCCCGGAGACCTCGCCGCGGTTCTTGGTCTTGTGCGTGCCCTGGCGCGCCGCCGCGAGCTGCGCGGTGACGACCTGGTGGATGAGCGGCACGTTCGTCTGGACGTCGAACACCTCGGCGGGAAGGTCGACGGACGCGACCTTCTTGCCCTTGGCGTCGACGACGTCGATGGCGGTCATGGTCAGGCCCCCTTCACGGAGTTGCGGACGAACACCAGGCGGCCCTTGGCACCGGGGACGGCGCCCTTGACCAGCAGCACGCCGCGCTCGGCGTCGACGCGGACGACCTGCAGGCCGAGCACGGTGACGCGGTCGTTGCCCATCCGGCCGGCCATGCGCTGGCCCTTGAAGACGCGCGAGGGCGTCGAGGAGGCGCCGATCGAGCCGGGCTTGCGGTGGTTGCGGTGCGAGCCGTGCGAGGCGGACACGCCCTTGAAGTTGTGGCGCTTCATGACACCCGCGGTGCCCTTGCCCTTGCTCGTGCCGACGACGTCGACGATCTGGCCGTCCTCGAACGTCGTGACGTCGAGCTCCTGGCCGAGCGTGTACTCACCGGCGTCCGAGGTGCGGACCTCGGTGAGGTGACGGCGGGGCGTGACGCCGGCCTTCTCGAAGTGGCCGGTGAGGGGCTTGGTGACCTTGCGGGGGTCGATGGCGCCCGCGGCGAGCTGGACGGCGCTGTAGCCGTCGACCTCGGGCGTGCGGATCTGGGTGACGACGTTGGCGTCGACCTTGATGACGGTGACCGGGACGAGCTTGCCGGCGGCGTCCCAGACCTGGGTCATGCCGAGCTTGGTGCCCAGCAGTCCCTTCTGCGTCTTGGTGGCAGTCATGGCGTTCTGAATCCTCTTGGCCGTCAGAGCTTGATCTCGATGTTGACGTCGGCCGGCAGGTCGAGTCGCATGAGCGAGTCGACGGCCTTGGGCGTCGGGTCGATGATGTCGATCAGCCGCTTGTGCGTGCGCTTCTCGAAGTGCTCGCGGCTGTCCTTGTACTTGTGGGGCGAGCGGATGACCGCGACCACGTTCTTCTCCGTCGGGAGCGGCACCGGGCCCACCACGCTCGCGCCGGCACGGGTCACCGTGTCGACGATCTTGCGGGCGGAGGAATCGATGACCTCGTGGTCATACGACTTCAGCCGGATGCGGATCTTCTGTCCCGCCATGGCTCTCGCCTTTCTCTTTCGTACTGATAGCTGCTCCGCCCGGGTCGCCCCGGACGGCACACTTCAAGCGCACTGTTTTGATGTCAAGCAGATGTGAGGCGTTGCGCGCGCGTCACGCACGGCATGACCCCTGGCTCCGCGGTCGTGCGATGCGGATCCGGCGTCCGCTCCCTGCGGCCTAACTGCGGTCTGGGGCTGCCACCGGATGACCGGGGCCCCACTCACGAGTTATGCACTGCCTGAGAGTGTCCGTCCCCCGCGCGAACGCGTTGAACGAAATTTGGAACCACAGAAGTCTGCCACATCCCGGCATTGCGTGCAACCCGGGCGTGTCGCGCCGCGTGCGGGCCCGTTGCGGCACCCGATGGCAACGCAAAGGGCCCGGTCCAGCGGACCGGGCCCTCGCGTCATAGCGGGTGCTACTTGATGATCTTCGTCACCTTGCCGGCGCCGACGGTGCGGCCGCCCTCGCGGATCGCGAAGCCGAGGCCCTCCTCCATCGCGATCGGCTGGATCAGCTCGACCGTCATGTCGGTGGTGTCACCCGGGAGGACGAGCTCCTTGCCGTCCGGGAGGGTGATGACGCCGGTCACGTCCGTGGTGCGGAAGTAGAACTGCGGGCGGTAGTTCCCGTAGAACGGGTTGTGACGGCCGCCCTCCTCCTTGGAGAGGATGTACGCGGTGCCCTCGAAGACGGTGTGCGGCGTGACCGAACCCGGCTTGACGACGACCTGGCCGCGCTCGACGTCCTCGCGCTTGGTGCCGCGCAGGAGCAGACCACAGTTCTCGCCGGCCCACGCCTCGTCGAGCTGCTTGTGGAACATCTCGATACCGGTGACGGTCGTCTTCTGCGTCGGGCGCAGACCCACGATCTCGACCTCGGAGTTGATGGCGAGGGTGCCGCGCTCGGCGCGGCCGGTGACGACGGTGCCACGACCGGTGATCGTGAAGACGTCCTCGATCGGCATGAGGAACGGCTTGTCACGGTCACGCTCCGGGTCCGGCACCGAGTTGTCCACGGCCTCCATGAGGTCGAGGATGGACTGCGTCCACTTCTCGTCGCCCTCGAGCGCCTTGAGCGCCGAGACGCGCACGACCGGCGCGTTCTCGTCGAAGTCCTGGCTGGCGAGCAGCTCGCGGACCTCGAGCTCGACGAGCTCCAGGATCTCCTCGTCCTCGACCGCGTCCGACTTGTTGAGCGCGACGAGGAGGTAGGGGACGCCGACCTGCTTCGCGAGCAGCACGTGCTCGCGGGTCTGCGCCATCGGGCCGTCGGTCGCCGCGACCACGAGGATCGCGCCGTCCATCTGCGCCGCGCCGGTGATCATGTTCTTGATGTAGTCGGCGTGACCCGGGGCGTCGACGTGCGCGTAGTGGCGCTTCGGCGTCTCGTACTCGATGTGGGAAATGTTGATCGTGATGCCGCGCTGGCGCTCCTCGGGAGCCGAGTCGATCGACGCGAAGTCGCGCTGAACGTTGGTCGCGGACGGGAACTTGTCGGCGAGGACCTTGGAGATCGCTGCGCTGAGCGTGGTCTTGCCGTGGTCGACGTGACCGATCGTTCCGATGTTGACGTGCGGCTTGGTCCGCTCGAACTTGGCCTTGGCCACTTGGTGTCCTCCTCAGGACGTCGTGCTCGGGCTCTGATTTGTCCGAGCGATTTTGGACTGGATTATGTTACTGGACTTTGCCGAGTGCCGGTGTCCGGTCACTCGCCCTTCGACTTCTGGACGATCTCTTCCGCGACATTCTTCGGGACCTCGGCGTAGGAGTCGAACTGCATCGAGTACACCGCACGTCCCGAGGTCTTCGACCGCAGGTCACCGACGTAGCCGAACATCTCCGACAGCGGCACGAGCGCCCGGACGACCTTGACGCCGGTGGCGTCCTCCATCGACTGGATCTGGCCGCGGCGGGAGTTGAGGTCGCCGATCACGTCGCCCATGTACTCCTCGGGCGTGCGGACCTCGACGGCCATCACGGGCTCGAGCAGGACGGGGTTCGCCTGGCGCGCCGCCTCCTTGTATGCCATCGAGCCGGCGATCTTGAATGCCATCTCGGAGGAGTCGACGTCGTGCGCCTGCCCGTCGAGCAGGCTCGCCTTGATCCCGACGGTCGGGTAGCCCGCGAGCACGCCGACCTGCATGGCCGACTGGATGCCCTGGTCGACCGACGGGATGTACTCGCGCGGGACGCGACCACCGGTGACGGCGTTGACGAACTCGTAGACCGTCTCGCCCTGCACCTCCAGCGGCTCGATCGAGATCTGGACCTTCGCGAACTGGCCCGACCCACCGGTCTGCTTCTTGTGCGTGTAGTCGTACTTGGCGACCGTCTTGCGGATGGTCTCGCGGTACGCGACCTGCGGCTTGCCGACGTTGGCCTCGACGTTGAACTCCCGCTTCATGCGGTCGACCAGGATGTCGAGGTGCAGCTCGCCCATGCCCTTGATGACCGTCTGACCGGTCTCCGGGTTCTGCTCGGTGCGGAAGGTGGGGTCCTCCTCCGCGAGCTTCTGGATCGCGACGCCGAGCTTCTCCTGGTCCGCCTTCGTCTTGGGTTCGATGGCGACCTCGATGACGGGCTCGGGGAAGGTCATCGACTCCAGGACGACCTGCGCGTCCGGGTCCGACAGCGTGTCACCGGTCGTGGTGTCCTTGAGGCCGATGACCGCGTAGATGTGGCCCGCGGTCACGGAGTCGACCGGGTTCTCCTTGTTGGCGTGCATCTGGAAGATCTTCCCGACGCGCTCCTTCTTGCCCTTCGTCGAGTTGACGACCTGCGCGCCGGACTCGAGCGCACCCGAGTAGACCCGGATGTAGGTGAGGCGACCGAAGAACGGGTGCGAGACGACCTTGAAGGCGAGCGCCGAGAACGGCTCCTTCGCGTCGGCGTGCCGCTCGATGACGACCTCCTCGTCACGCGGGTCGTGCGCCTCGATCGACGGCACGTCGAGCGGCGTCGGGAGGTAGTCGACGACCGCGTCGAGCATGGGCTGGACACCGCGGTTCTTGAACGCGGAACCGCACAGCACGGGGTAGACCTCGCTCGCCACGGTGAGCTTGCGGATCGCCGCCTTGATCTCGGCGACGGTGAGCGACTCGGGGTCCTCGAGGTACTTCTCGAGGAGCGCCTCATCGGTCTCCGCGACCGTCTCCAGCAGCTGGGCCCGGTACTCGGCGGCCTTGTCCGCGAGGTCCGCGGGGATCGCCTCGACCTCGTACTTGGCGCCCATCGTCACGTCGCCCTTGGCGTCGCCCGGCCACACGAGCGCGCGCATCTCGACGAGGTCGACGACCCCGACGAACGAGCTCTCGGAGCCGATGGGCAGCTGGATCACGAGCGGCTTCGCACCGAGGCGCTTGATGATCGTGTCGACGGTGAAGTAGAAGTCCGCGCCGAGCTTGTCCATCTTGTTGACGAAGCAGATGCGCGGGACGTCGTACTTGTCCGCCTGGCGCCACACCGTCTCGGACTGCGGCTCCACGCCCTCCTTGCCGTCGAACACCGCGACGGCGCCGTCGAGGACGCGCAGGGACCGCTCGACCTCGACCGTGAAGTCGACGTGGCCGGGGGTGTCGATGATGTTGATCTGGGTGTTGCCCCAGAAGCACGTCACCGCCGCCGACGTGATCGTGATGCCGCGCTCCTGCTCCTGCGCCATCCAGTCGGTGGTCGCAGCGCCGTCGTGGGTCTCGCCGATCTTGTGATTGACGCCCGTGTAGAAGAGGATCCGCTCGGTCGTCGTCGTCTTGCCGGCGTCGATGTGCGCCATGATGCCGATGTTGCGGACCTTCTTGAGGTCGGTGAGCACTTCCTGTGCCAAGTGAGTTCCTTTTCGTGGTGCGGGTCTCGATGCGGCCTGGGCCTACTCGACTCGCGAGCGTTGATTTACCAGCGGTAGTGAGCGAACGCGCGGTTGCTCTCGGCCATCTTGTGCGTGTCCTCGCGGCGCTTGACCGCGGCACCGAGGCCGTTGGAGGCGTCGAGGATCTCGTTCGTCAGACGCTCGGTCATCGTCTTCTCACGACGACCCTTCGCGTAGGAGACGAGCCAGCGCAGCGCGAGCGTGTTCGCACGGTGCGGCTTGACCTCGACGGGCACCTGGTAGGTCGAGCCGCCGACGCGGCGCGACTTGACCTCGAGCGTCGGACGGATGTTGTCGAGCGCCTTCTTCAGCACGGCGACGGGGTCGCCGGCGGTCTTGGCCTCGACCGTCGCGAGCGCGCCGTAGACGATGCGCTGAGCGAGGTCCTTCTTGCCGTCGAGGAGGATCTTGTTGACGAGCTGCGAGACGACCGGCGAGCTGTACACCGGGTCCGCGATGACGGGGCGCTTGGGCGCCGGTCCCTTACGAGGCATCTTCGATCACTTCTTCTTGTCGAGCTTGGCGCCGTAGCGGCTGCGAGCCTGCTTGCGATTCTTGACGGCCTGGGTGTCGAGCGCGCCGCGCACGATCTTGTAGCGCACGCCGGGGAGGTCCTTCACACGACCGCCGCGCACGAGCACCATCGAGTGCTCCTGGAGGTTGTGGCCCTCGCCGGGGATGTAGGCCGTGACCTCGGTCCCGTTGGAGAGCTTGACGCGGGCGACCTTGCGAAGCGCCGAGTTCGGCTTCTTCGGGGTCGTCGTGTACACGCGGGTGCAGGTGCCCCGCTGCTGCGGGTTGGACTGCAGCGCGGGCGCCTTGGTCTTGGAGACCTTCGGCGAGCGGCCCTTGCGGACCAACTGCTGAATGGTGGGCACAGTGTGCTTCTTTCTGCGGAATGCTTCGTGTTCCTAGTGCTGCACGGTGACAGCCGGGCTTCGCCCGCGATCCGCCGACGCGCCCGAGGGGCGTGTCGTGCTGGCGGATATGCCGTGGGGGTGACGGGCCATGGGGCGCCGGTCCCTGGTCGCTGTCAGCACCGTCCGTCCGGAAACGGGGGCACCATCAGCACACCAGTGGGATAGCTTACCGGGCTCTGGCGCCCGGGACAAGACGGACGGTCAGTAGGCTCCGGCGCGGAACTCCGCGAGCTTCGCGTCGAACTCGGCACGGGCGACCGCGTTGCGCGCGGCGACCTTCTTGCCACGGCGAGCGATGATCCACCCGAACCACACCGCGACCTCGCGGGCGAGGATCGCGGCGACGATGTGGAAGGCGCTCGCGAGGAACACCGCGAAGCTGTCCTGCACCTGCCAGACGAGCCAGTTCACGAGGATGTCGATGCCGATCGTGCCGAAGTACACGGCTGCGCCGACGAACAACGAACCGAGGACGTAGGCGCCCCAGCCCGCGCGATTGACGATGACGACGAGCATGATGAGCGCGATCGCGAAGACGATGATCGGGATGTAGAAGTCCCAGGTCGCGAGGAACGCGATGCCGGTCGCGCCGGTGGTCGCGTACTGGATGACCCAGGCGGCCCCCGCGAGCAGCAGTCCGTAGACCACCGCGGCGACGACGGCGAAGATCGAGCCGATGCCGCGGTTGCCGGCCGCGCGGGGCGGGACCGGCGCCTGCACGTAGACGACCTGCTGCGGCGGCGTCGCCGCCGTGTAGAGCGGTTCGACGGGGGCGTCGTCGGCGACGACGGGCTCCGCCACGACGGGCGGCGCCATAGGTGCAGGGGGCGGGGGCGGCGTCGCCGCGGCGTCCTCCACGACCTCGACCTCGGTCACCTCGACCACCTCGTCGACGATGACCTCGTCGGCGGGCGCCGACGGCGCATCGGGCGTGTCGGGCGTCTCGGGCTTGGCGTCGTCGGCCATGTGCACCTCCAGGGGCGGGATCGCGCCCACAGTCTAGGCCTGCCTCTCCTCACAGGTCTGCATTCGCGGCCCCGGTTCAGGGACGGCTCTCGGGCTCAGGCGACGACCTGCAGGCCCGCGAGCGCCGCATACCAGGACCAGACCGGGCCTCCCGCGAGGATGCCGATCCACGCGCCCGCGAGCATCCACGGCCCGAACGGCACGGCACTGTCACGCCGGGCACGCCGAAGTGCGAGGAGGACGAGGCCATAGACGCCGCCGAGGAGGAAGCCGCTCGCCGCACCGACGACGAAGGCCGGCCAGCCCGCCCACGCGGTCGCGAGCCCGAGGAGCGCCGCCAGCTTGACGTCCCCGAAGCCCATGCCGCCGCGCGAGAGCAGCGCGACCACGAGGTAGCAGGCGCACAGGCCCGCCGCCCCGATCACCGCGCGGAGGACCGGGCCGCCGTCCCCCGTCAGCAGCGCCGCCGCCGTGAACAGCACGAGCAGCAGTGCAAACGTCGGGAGCACGATCATGTCCGGCAGCCGCCGCGACCGCAGATCGATCACGACGAGGACCACGCTCGCGACCGCCAGGCCGACGTAGGCGACGAGCACCAGCGCGGGTGCGAGCCCGAATGCGATCGTCATGCGCCCGCGGCGCTGCTCAGAGGTCGTCGATCAGATCGCCGGGCGGGGACGGCGCCGGCGTCGCGGTCGCCGCCCTCGCGATGCCGTCGACGCAGGATCCGGGCGTCGCCGCGAGCCGATTGTCGGCGACGAACACGACGCCGCCATCGCCCGCGGCGGCGACGCAGAAGCGCGCGGAGTCCTCATCGAGCGAGTAGCGCACGTGCCCCGGCTCGCTCGAGGCCACATTGACGAACTCGACCGTCCCGTCGAGGAACTGCTCGGTCGTCGGCAGCGCGCCGTCGTTCGCGAAGGCGAACCGGCCGATCGCGTCGACCGCGGCGGTGACATTCGCCTTCGCCCGCGCATCCGCGACGCCCTGCTGGGCCGAGAGCGTCACAGCGAAGCCGATCGCGGCGAGGACGACGACGATGAGCACGACGATGAGCACCTCGACGAGCGAGAAGCCGCCGTCGCGCCGCCCGCCACCGGTATCCGTCATCTGCGCGTGCCTCCTCCAGTCCGCCCCACGAATATATGAGACGACGATGCCCCGGTCCTCACGGACCGGGGCATCGTCGGATCCACTCGATCCGCGGGGGTCAGTTGTAGGTGCTGCCGGAGCCGAAGTCATCCGCGGCGAAGTCGTCGAACTCCACGTAGGAGTAGTCGGACTCGCCGAAGGCGCCGTCGTCGGCGAAGAGCCGGTTCGGGTACCGTTCGGCGCGCGCCTCGTCGGTCGCCCGCACCTCCACCTGCCGGTAGAGCGGGAGGCCCGTGCCGGCGGGGATGAGCTTGCCGATGATGACGTTCTCCTTGAGGCCGACCAGCGGGTCCGAACGACCCTCCATCGCGGCCTGCGTGAGGACGCGCGTCGTCTCCTGGAAGGACGCGGCCGAGAGCCACGACTCCGTCGCGAGCGACGCCTTCGTGATGCCCATGACCTCCTGGCGGGCGGACGCCGGCTTGCGCCCCTCCGTGATCGCCGAGCGGTTCAGCTCCGTGTAGCGCTGGCGGTCGACGAGCTCGCCGGGGAGCAGGCCCGTGTCGCCGTGGTCGACGACCGTGACCTTGCGCAGCATCTGCCGCACGATGACCTCGATGTGCTTGTCGTGGATCGGCACGCCCTGCGAGCGGTAGACACCCTGGACGCCGTCGACGAGATGCTGCTGCACCGCGCGGACGCCACGGACCCGGAGGACCTCCTTCGGGTCGAGGTTGCCGACGTGGAACTGCTCGCCGAGCTCGACGTGCTGGCCGTCCTCGACGAGGAGCGTCGCACGGCGCAGGACGGTGTAGACGACCGGCTCGTCGCCGTTGTCCGGCGTGAGCACGATCTTGCGGCCGCGCGCGTCCGTGTCATCGATCTTGATCGTGCCCGCCGCCTCGGCGATGGGTGAGACCGACTTCGGCGTGCGCGCCTCGAAGAGCTCCGTCACGCGGGGAAGACCCTGCGTGATGTCGTCCGCCGACGCGACACCACCCGTGTGGAAGGTGCGCATGGTGAGCTGGGTGCCCGGCTCGCCGATGGACTGCGCCGCGATGATGCCGACCGCCTCGCCGATGTTGACGAGGTGACCCGTCGCGAGCGAACGGCCGTAGCACTGCGCGCAGACACCGACCGCGGACTCGCAGGTCAGGACCGAGCGGACCTTGACGGACTCGATGCCGAGCTCGATGAGCGCATCGATGAGCACGTCGCCGACATCGCTGCCGGCCTCCGCGACGACCTTGCCATTCGCGTCGGTCACGGCCTCCGCGAGGATGCGCGAGTACACGGAGTTCTCGACGTTCTCATCGCGGATGAGCCCGCCCTCGACGCCCGGGCGCGCGATCGTGACCTCGAGGCCCTTCGTCGTGCCGCAGTCCGGCTCGCGAATGATGACATCCTGCGAGACGTCGACGAGACGACGGGTCAGGTACCCGGAGTCCGCCGTGCGCAGCGCGGTGTCCGCGAGGCCCTTTCGGGCGCCGTGGGTCGAGATGAAGTACTCCGCGACCGTCAGGCCCTCCTTGTAGGAGTGCACGATCGGGCGCGGGATGATCTCGCCCTTCGGGTTGGACACGAGGCCACGCATACCGGCGATCTGACGCACCTGCATCCAGTTGCCTCGCGCACCCGACGACACCATGCGATTGATGTTGTTGTCGATCGCGAAGTTCGCCTGCATCGCGTCGGCGACCTCGGCGGTCGCCTTGTTCCAGATCTCGATGAGCTCCTGGCGCCGCTCGGCATCGGTCGTCAGACCCTTGTCGAACTGGTCCTGGACCTTCGCGGCCTGCTTCTCGTAGCCCGCGATGATCTGCGCCTTGTTCGGCGGGGTGACGATGTCCGAGAGCGCGACCGTCACGCCCGAGCGCGTCGCCCACTGGAAGCCGGCGTCCTTGATCCGATCGAGCGTCGCGGCGACCTCGACCTGCGGGTAGCGCTCCGCCAGGTCGTTGACGATCCGGCCGATCGACGACTTGTCGGCGACACCCTCGAAGTACGGGTAGTCCGCCGGCAGCGTCTCGTTGAAGATCGCGCGGCCGAGCGTCGTGTCGCGCAGCTCGCCGTCCAGGCGCAGCTTGACGACCGCGTTCAGATCGAGCGTGCCCTGGTCCTTCGCGAGAATCGCCTCGGCGACCGAGGTGAACGCCCGGCCCTCGCCGGTCGCGCCCTCCTTGACCGTCGTGAGGTGGTGGAGGCCGATGATCATGTCCTGGCTCGGCAGCGCCACCGGTCGGCCGTCGGACGGCTTGCGGATGTTGTTGCTCGCGAGCATGAGGATGCGCGCCTCCGCCTGCGCCTCGACCGACAGCGGCAGGTGCACCGCCATCTGGTCGCCGTCGAAGTCGGCGTTGAACGCCGTGCACACGAGCGGGTGGAGCTGGATCGCCTTGCCCTCGACGAGCTGCGGTTCGAACGCCTGGATGCCGAGGCGGTGCAGCGTGGGCGCGCGGTTCAGCAGGACGGGGCGCTCACGGATGATCTCCTCGAGCACGTCCCACACCTGCGGGTCGCTGCGCTCGACCTTGCGCTTCGCGGACTTGATGTTCTGCGCGTAGCCGAGGTCGATGAGCCGCTTGATGACGAACGGCTTGAACAGCTCGAGCGCCATCTGCTTCGGCAGACCGCACTGGTGCAGCTTGAGCTGCGGGCCCGAGATGATGACCGAGCGACCCGAGTAGTCCACGCGCTTGCCGAGCAGATTCTGGCGGAACCGGCCCTGCTTGCCCTTGAGCATGTCGGAGAGCGACTTGAGCGCGCGGTTGCCCGTGCCGGTCACGGGGCGCCCGCGGCGGCCGTTGTCGAACAGCGCGTCGACGGCCTCCTGGAGCATCCGCTTCTCGTTGTTGACGATGATCTCCGGCGCACCGAGGTCGAGCAGGCGACGCAGACGGTTGTTGCGGTTGATCACGCGACGGTAGAGGTCGTTGAGGTCGGAGGTCGCGAAGCGGCCGCCGTCGAGCTGGACCATGGGACGCAGCTCCGGCGGGATGACCGGGACGACGTCGAGCACCATCGCGGCCGGCGAGTGGCCGGTCGTGAGGAACGAGTTGACGACCTTGAGTCGCTTGATCGCGCGGATCTTGCGCTGGCCCTTGCCCGTCGCGATCTCCTCGTGGAGGCGCTCCGCCTCGGCCGCGAGGTCGAACGACTCGAGCCGGCGCTTGATCGCCTCGGCGCCCATGTGCGCCTCGAAGTACAGGCCGTAGCGGTACTGCAGCTCCTGGAAGATCGCGTCCTCGGGCTTGAGGTCGCCGACCTTCAGGTTGCGGAAGTCGTCCCAGACCTTCTCGAGCTGCGCGATCTCGTCGTCGAAGGACTTGCGGATCTGGCCCGCCTCCTTCTCCGCGACGTCACGCGTGCGCTTCTTCTGGTCGGCCTTGGCGCCCTCCTCCTCGAGCGCCGCGAGGTCCCCCTCGAGCTTCGACAGGCGGGTGTTGACCGCGACGTCGCGCTGGTCCTGCAGCGTCTTGATCTCCAGGCGCAGCTCGTTCTCCAGACCCGGCATGTCCTCGTGACGAGCCTGCTCGTCGACCGAGATCACCATGTACGCGGCGAAGTAGATGACCTTCTCGAGGTCCTTCGGCGCCATGTCTAGGAGGTAGCCGAGACGGCTCGGCACGCCCTTGAAGTACCAGATGTGCGTCACCGGCGCGGCGAGCTCGATGTGGCCCATCCGCTCGCGGCGGACCGAGGACTTCGTGACCTCGACGCCGCAGCGCTCGCAGACGATGCCCTTGAATCGCACGCGCTTGTACTTGCCGCAGGCGCACTCCCAGTCGCGGGACGGGCCGAAGATCTGCTCGCCGAAGAGACCGTCCTTCTCCGGCTTCAGGGTGCGGTAGTTGATCGTCTCCGGCTTCTTGACCTCACCGAAGGACCACTTGCGGATGTCGTCGGCCGTGGCCAGGCCGATGCGGATCTCGTCGAACGCGTGGACGTCGAGCACTGTGTTCTCTCTTCTTCGCTCTGTTGGCGTTGCGTAAGTGTGGGAAGCCGGGATCAGATCTCGTCGATCGACGAGGTCTCGAACCGGGCGGAGATGTTGATGCCGAGCTCTTCATTCGCCCGGTACACCTCGTCATCGGTGTCGCGCAGGTTCACGACGGAGCCGTCGGCCGAGAGGACCTCGACGTTCAGGCAGAGCGACTGCATCTCCTTCATGAGGACCTTGAACGACTCCGGGATGCCGGGCTCCTGGATGTTCTCGCCCTTGACGATCGCCTCGTACACCTTGACGCGGCCGAGGATGTCGTCGGACTTGATCGTGAGCAGCTCCTGGAGCGCGTAGGCCGCGCCGTACGCCTCGAGGGCCCAGACCTCCATCTCACCGAAGCGCTGGCCGCCGAACTGGGCCTTACCGCCGAGCGGCTGCTGGGTGATCATCGAGTACGGGCCCGTGCTGCGCGCGTGGATCTTGTCGTCCACGAGGTGGTGCAGCTTGAGGATGTACATGTAGCCGACCGAGACCGGGTACGGGAACGGCTCGCCGGAGCGGCCGTCGAGCAGCTGCGCCTTGCCGGAGGAGTCGATCAGGCGCTCCCCGTCGCGGGTGAGCAGCGTCGAGTCGAGCAGACCCGCGATCTCCTCCTCGAGCGCGCCGTCGAAGACGGGCGTCGCGACCTTCGTGCCGGGGGCCGCCTCGAAGGCGTCCTTGGGCAGCGAGTGGGTCCACTCGGGCTTGCCCTCGACCTTCCAGCCCTGCTTCGCGACCCAGCCGAGGTGGGTCTCGAGGACCTGGCCGAAGTTCATGCGACCGGGGATGCCGAGCGGGTTGAGCACGACGTCGACCGGCGTGCCGTCCGCGAGGAACGGCATGTCCTCCACGGGCAGGATCTTCGCGATGACGCCCTTGTTGCCGTGACGACCGGCGAGCTTGTCGCCCTCGGTGATCTTGCGCTTCTGGGCGATGTACACGACGACGCGGTGGTTCACGCCGTTGCCGAGCTCGTCGTCGTTCTCCGCGGAGAACTCCTTGACGGCGATGATCGTGCCCTCCTGGCCGTGCGGCACCTTGAGGGAGGTGTCGCGGACCTCGCGGCTCTTCTCGTTGAAGATCGCGCGGAGCAGGCGCTCCTCGGCCGACAGCTCGGTCTCGCCCTTCGGCGTGACCTTGCCGACGAGGATGTCGCCGGGGCTGACCTCGGCGCCGATGCGGATGATGCCGCGCTCGTCCAGGTCGGCGAGCAGGTCCATGCTGACGTTGGGGAGATCACGAGTGATCTCCTCCTTGCCGAGCTTGGTGTCGCGCGCGTCGACCTCGTACTCCTCGATGTGGATCGAGGAGAGGATGTCGTCCTTCACCAGGTTCTGGCTGAGGATGATCGCGTCCTCGAAGTTGTGGCCCTCCCACGGCATGAACGCGACGAGGAGGTTCTTGCCGAGCGCGAGCTCGCCGTTCTCCGTCGCGGGACCGTCGGCGAGCACCTCGCCCACCTCGACGCGATCGCCGGCGGCGACGACGACGCGGTGGTTGTAGCTCGTGCCCTGGTTGGAGCGGTCGAACTTGCGCAGGTAGTACTCCTGCGTGCCGCCCTCGTCGAGCTGCACGCTGACGACGTCGGCGCTCACCTCGGCCACGACGCCCGCCTTCTCGGCGACGATGACATCACCGGCGTCGACGGCCGCGTAGGCCTCCATGCCGGTGCCGACGAGCGGCGACTCCGAGCGCAGCAGTGGCACGGCCTGGCGCTGCATGTTGGCACCCATGAGCGCGCGGTTGGCGTCGTCGTGCTCGAGGAACGGGATGAGGCTCGTCGCGACCGACACCATCTGGCGCGGGGAGACGTCCATGTAGCCGACCTCGGCGACCGGGACGAGGTCGACCTCGTCGCCCTTCTTGCGGGCGAGCACGCGCTCCTCGGCGAACGAGCCGTCCTTGTTGAGCGGCGCGCCGGCCTGGGCGACGACGAAGTCGTCCTCCTCGGAGGCCGTCAGGTAGTCGATCTTCTCGGTGACCTTCCCCTTCTCCACGCGGCGGTACGGCGTCTCGATGAAGCCGAAGGCGTTGATGCGGGCGAACGTCGCGAGCGAGCCGATGAGGCCGATGTTCGGGCCTTCCGGGGTCTCGATCGGACACATGCGGCCGTAGTGCGAGGGGTGGACGTCACGGACCTCGACGCCCGCGCGCTCACGGCTGAGACCACCCGGGCCGAGCGCCGAGAGGCGGCGCTTGTGGGTGAGCCCCGCGAGCGGGTTGTTCTGGTCCATGAACTGCGAAAGCTGCGACGTCCCGAAGAACTCCTTGATCGCCGCGACGACCGGGCGCACGTTGATCAGGGTCTGCGGCGTGATCGCCTCGATGTCCTGCGTCGTCATGCGCTCGCGCACGACGCGCTCCATCCGGGACAGACCCGTGCGGACCTGGTTCTGGATGAGCTCGCCCACCGCGCGGATGCGGCGGTTGCCGAAGTGGTCGATGTCGTCGGTCTCGACGCGCACGTCGACGCTCTTGCCGTCGCGCACGCCCTTGATCGACACGGAGCGGTCCTCCGCGACGGTGACGCCCGGCGCGCTCGTGTCGTGGAGCGCGACGAGGTAGCGGATCGTCGCGATGATGTCCTCGACCGTGAGCACCGAGTCGGTGATCGGCCGGTCGATGCCCAGCTTGCGGTTGATCTTGTACCGGCCGACCTTCGCGAGGTCGTAGCGCTTCGGGTTGAAGTAGAAGTTCTCAAGCAGCGCCCGCGCGGCCTCCGCGGCGACCTGGTCGCCGGGGCGCAGCTTGCGGTAGATGTCCTTGAGCGCCTCGTCCTTCGTGAGGATCGTGTCCTTCTCGAGGGTCGCCTCGATCGAGCCGAAGCCCTTGAACTCCTCGAGGATCTCCTCCGAGGTCAGGCCGAGCGCCTTGAGGAAGACGGTGACGGACTGCTTGCGCTTGCGGTCGATGCGCACACCGACCTGGTCGCGCTTGTCGATCTCGAACTCGAGCCACGCGCCGCGGCTCGGGATGATGCGCGCGGAGAAGACGTCCTTGTCCGAGGTCTTCTCGGCGGTGCGGTCGAAGTAGACGCCGGGGCTGCGCACGAGCTGCGAGACGACGACGCGCTCCGTGCCGTTGACGATGAACGTGCCCTTATCGGTCTGCAGCGGGAAGTCGCCCATGAACACCGTCTGGGTCTTGATCTCACCCGTCGTGTGGTTCATGAACTCGGCCTCGACGTACAGCGGGGCCGCGTACGTCTTGCCGCGCTCCTTGCACTCGTCGATCGAGTACTTCGGCTCGTCGAGCTCCGGCGAGGAGAACGACAGCTGCATCGTGCCGTTGGCGTCCTCGATCGGCGAGATCTCCTCGAAGATCTCCTCGAGGCCGCTGCGGCCCGGCAGGTCGGTGCGACCCGCGGCCTCGGCCTCGGCGACCCGCTGCTGCCAGATCTCCGAGCCGACGAGCCACTCGAAGGACTCGGTCTGGAGGGCGAGCAGATCCGGGACCGTCAGGGTGTCCGTGATCTTGGCGAAGGACAGCCGCGATGCGGCGCGTCCATTCTTCGGGGAGTTCGATGCGGTGGACGCGGTGCGCGAAGCAGCCAAGGGATTGACCTCCCGCCCTGGCAAGGGCGTATAGCGAATGAGCGGTGACGCGCCGAGCGCTCCCATGCGGACTGGCTCCCGCCGCTATTCTCGGGAGACGCAGGCTGACCGCGATATGACTGCCTGTTTGCACGCGCATGGGGCGAAGCGCAAGGAATCATCATAGTGCGGTTTCGCCGCGCCGCGCAAGCCCGTTCCTTGACATCCTTCGGGACGCGGCGTATAAGCCGGGACGACCGCGTTCTGCCTCCCCTGCTGTCCCTCCCTCGACTGTGCACTTTCGCGAGGTTTCTCCCCGAATCAGCCCCCGTTTTGCACACTCATGGACTCAAGGGGTGTGAAGCTCTCGACAAGAATTGCGCGGCTGCGGCCGACCGAACGACTCAGCCACGTCACCGCCGCACGGATCCTCGGGGTGCCGCTGCCGCGCGACGCCGACACGCGAACGCATATCTCCGCGCCGACCGGGGCCAGCCACTCGCGAGGGCACGGCATCGTCGGGCATCGCGACGATGGCGAAACACTCGTCGTGGACGGCATGCGGGTATCCGCGCCCGAACACCTCTTCCTGGAGCTCGCTCGAGAGCTGCGCCTCGATGACCTCGTCGCGGTGGGCGACCACCTCATCCACGTGCCGCGGTTCGCGGTCGCGCATCGACCGTGGACGACACTCGGGGCGCTCCGGGCCGCGACGGTCGGCCCGCACCGCCGCGTGCGTCTGGCGCGCCTGGCGCTCGAGCTCGTGCGCCACGGCGTCGAATCGCCGCAGGAGACCAGGCTGCGCCTCCTCCTCGGTCGGGCGGGACTGCCCGCCCCGGAATGCGGGTATCGAGTCGACGGATCCGACGGTCGCACGATCGGATGGTTCGATCTCGCCTGGCCCCGACACCGCGTGCTCGGCGAGTACGACGGCGACCAGCACCGGACCTCGGCAGAGCAGTACGACAAGGACATTCGACGTTTCGACCACGCCGCGGACGACGACTGGCGGGTCATCCGGGTGCGGGCCGCCGGACTGCGCGGGACGGGCCGCGACGAGACGGTCGCGCGCTTCATGCGAGCGCTGCGCCGCTGACGAGCTGCTTACCCCTCCATCGACTGTGCACTTTCGGGGCTGTGCGGGCCGGAATCGCGCGCAAGAGTGCACAGTCGATGGAGGTGACGCGAGGGGGCGGGAGAACGCGATGGGAGAGGATGGGCGGGTGGGCGAGGTACGGACGCGGCGGGTCGGCGGCGGCGCGCTCGCCGAGATCCGCGAAGACCGCTGGCGACGCGGCGCCTACGAACTCGTCGTCGACGGCACCCCCCAATCGCATGTCGACCTCGGCGACCCGCGGGAGCTCGCCTTCGAATACGTGCGCCGGATGGGCAACGTCATCGACCGGGTCGGCGATCCCGGCGCACCGATCACCGCGATCCACCTCGGCGCGGGCGCCCTGACCCTTCCCCGCTACATCGATGCCACGAGACCGCGCTCCCGTCAGCAGGTCATCGAGCTCGACCGGGAGCTCGTCGACTTCGTCCGCGCCGAACTGCCGTGGGACCCCCAGGCCTCCATCCGCGTGCGCTACGGCGACGCGCGCGACGCGCTGCGCACGCTGCCGCCCGGGCTCGCCGGCAGCGCGGACGTGCTCGTCGTCGACATCTTCGCCGGCGCGCAGACGCCCGCCCACGTCACGAGCGTCGAGTTCTACCGCGCGGCGGCCGAGCTCCTCGCCCCCGACGGGATCGCCCTCGTCAACATCGCCGACGGCCCGCCCATGCGCTACGCGCGCTCGCAAGCAGTCACGCTCGAGGCCGCCATCGGCCCCGTGACCCTGCTCGCCGAGGCGTCGATCGTCAAAGGCCGGCGGTTCGGCAACGTCGTCCTCGCCGCATCGCGCGGGGGGCTGCCGGCCGAATGGGCGGGGCCCCTGTTCGGAGACGGGCCGCACCCGGGCGCGGTGCTTTCGGGGGGCGAGCTCATGGCGTTCTGCGCCGGCGCACCGATCACGACCGACGCGACCGCGACCGGGTCGCCCGCGCCCGGGCGGGGTGTCTTCCGGCTCTGAGCCCCGCGGCACCGTATCCTTGCGGCGAATGCGCTGCCGCATGCGCAGCGGCGCATGGAGCGCATGGAGGGGACGGCGGTGGAGTCGTACTTCCTGGGATTCGACCAGGCGAGCCTCGCCGAGCGCTTCGACGTCGCGAGCGCGCAGCGCCGGCTCGACGAGCTCGCGGACGAGCGCTCGATCGCCGCGCTGACGGAGAAGATCGGGCTGCTGCGCGTCACTGGGCGACTCGAGGAGGCGCACGACGTCGCGACCGAGGCGCTGCGGCAGGCGCGCCTCGCGGGCGATCGCGAGCCGCTGTGCCGCGTCAAGGTCGCGCGGGCGCAGCTCCTGCGCGAAGAGGGCAAGCACGAGCAGGCGATCCACGAGCTGACCGACTCGATCGTCGAGGCGACCGCGAGCGGGTGGTACGGCGTCGTCGCCGACGCGCGGCGGCAGCGGGCGCTCGTGCGCGTCGCGCTCGGCGAGACCGAGGCGGCGCGCGAGGACCTCAGCGAGGCGCTCGCCGTGCTCGTGCGGGACAACGCGCCGCCGCGCGAGATCGACGTCACGATGTACGCGATCGGCGCGCTGCTCGACCGCGCGAACGGCTGAGCCCGACGTCGGACGTCCCGGATAGCGTCAAGGCATGACGGAGCTCGCACGAGTGCGCGTCTGGGCGGAGGCCCTCATCGCGCTGCACCTCGACGCGTCGTGGACGTTCGCCTTCGACACGGCGAAGACGCGAGCGGGCCTCTGCGATCACGCTCGCCGGCGGATCTCCGTCTCTCGCTACCTCGCCGCGAGGTTCGACGACGACGCGATCCACCAGGTGTTGCTGCACGAGGTCGCGCACGCCGTCGCGGGTCCGCGCGCGGGGCACGGGCGGCGCTGGCTGCTCACCGCGCGCGAGCTCGGATACACGGGCGGGCGCACGCACGACGGCCCGGTCGCGATCGAGCACGCGCGCTGGATCGGGACGTGCCCGGGCGGCCACGAGCACGTTCGGTTCCGAAGACCCAGCCGACCGGTCTCGTGCGGGCGGTGCAGTCGGCGCTACGACCCGGCGAACGCGATCGTGTGGCGCGATCGGGCGGCGTAGGCGGAGTCTCGAGCCGGCGCTGCGCGCCTGCTCGACCCGCGCGCGGGGGTGCGACGCGGCGGGGTCAGAAGAGGACGCCGACGGAGGCGAGCGCCGCCTTGAGCAGTGCGCCGCGGCCGCCCTCCATGTCGGAGGTGACCTCGTCGGACGCCGCCTCGGCGGGACGCAGCCAGGTCAGCTCGAGCGCGTCCTGGCGCGGCTCGCAGGTCCCGGTCACCGGCACGACGTAGGCGAGGGCGACCGCGTGCTGGCGGGCATCGAGGAAGCCTCCCTCCGTGGGCCACGGGAAGTACTCGGCGACGTGGAACGGGATGGGGCTCGCCGGCAGCTGCGGGAACGCCATGGGCCCGAGATCCTTCTCGAGGTGACGGTAGAGCGCGTCGCGGATCGACTCCCCGTGTAGCACGCGCCCGGAGACGATCGTGCGGGTCAGCTCCCCCTCGTTCGCCCGCAGCAGCAGACCCACCTCGATGACGCGGCCGAGGCCGTCGACGCGCACGGGCACGGCCTCGACGTACAGCAGCGGGATGCGTCGACGGGTCTCGGCGAGCTCCTCGTCGGAGAGCCAACTGGAGTTGCGGTCCGGGGTGCCGACGGTCATGTCTGCCATTGTGACCCGCGCTTCGCCGCTGGGTCGACTGCGACGCGACGGGCTACGCCATCCCCCACTCGTAGCAGACGAACACCTCGTCCGCGAGGCCGAGCGACGAGAGCACGCCCTGCAGGTCGCGCAGCAGGTACTGCGGCGCGGCGGCGGTCGTGAGCCAGTGCGTGTCGCCGAGCGGGATCCACGTGGACGCCCAGGCCTGCGAGTCGAAGACGGGTCCGCCGTTCGCGGCGCTGAAGGCGAGCACGGCCTCGGCGTGGTCCGTCCACAGCCGGCGGTAGATGCGCGCGAACAGTGCCGGCAGGTCGTGCACCTCCCAGTGCTCGCCGCGATACTCGACGTAGTCGAACTCGTGCTCCCAGCCGCGGTACCAGCCGGGCCGCCTGGCCGCGTCGAGGATCGGCGTGAGACCGTCGTCGTCGATCGCGCCGGTCGCGGCCCGCGGCCAGGTGCGCACGAACTCGGCGGCGAGGCGCCCCGAGCGGTCGCCGATGGGGCCCGAGCCCCACGCCGGCAGCTCCGCGAGCGCGCGGGTGCCGGGCACGTCGCTGCGGGCATAGAACGCTGCCTTGTCGGCGAAGGAGCGGCCGATCAGCGCGTCGGCGAGCGGCTCCTCGACGAGCGCGAGGTTGCCCGCGGTCTGCTGCAACGCACGCAGCGAGTTCTGCTCGTCGTCGCTGAGGTCCCGCCACGCGCGCACGCCGTCACCGCTCCACGCCTCCCCGGGCGCGATCGGGAAGACGTGGTCGACGAGGAGCCCTGCGGGGTCGAGTCCGTGCTCGACGACCGACTCGAGCCGGCTGAGCACATAGCCGGCGACGGGCAGGTCGCGGTAGCGCAGGGCGAGACGGATCCGCTCGTCGGAAGGGGTGATACGCGCCATCGCGCGCGCGAGCTCGCCGGGGCCCTCCGCCCACTTGCGGCAGAGCCGGGCCACGAGCCGCTCGCGGTTCGTGCCGACGACCATGCGGCGCAGCAGCAGGGATTCGATGAGCGTGAGCGTCTCGATGAGGGCGTCGGCCGAGAGCGCGCCCCGGCGCCAGTCGCGCACGGCGAGCATCGTCAGCGGGTGCATCGAGGAGCCGAAGCCGACGAGGTGACCGAGTGCGCGCTCCACCGCGAGGTCGTCGGCACCGCTCGGGTCGAGCAGCAGCGCGTAGACCTCGGCGAGCTCGCGCCATTCGGCCGCGTGGGAGCGCAGCGCGCTGAGGCCGAGCCGCGGGAACTCGCGTCGGAAGGCGTCGTAGACGGCGCGCTCCTGCGCCGGCGGCTCGATGCCGGTCGTGAGGACGACGAGGTCGTGGAAGAACGCGCCGATTCGCTCCCCCGTCGCCCGCTCGATGGGCGCCCAGTACTCGTCCTCGACTTCGGTCTGCTCCTCGTGGGCGAGCCCCATGAGCACGTAGTTGTGGATGAGCTCGTGATCGCGCAGCGGTGCGCCGGTCGAGTTGAGGCTCTCGAAGATCTGCTGCGCGTTCGCCTCGGGCAGCAGGGTGATCGCGACGTGCTCGAGCCGCGACAGTCCGCGCCAGATCCGGTCGGGATCGTCGGCCGCGACCTGGCTGCGGAAGTACGTGTAGTTCTCCTCGAAGCGGCTTCCGGCGACGGCGTCATGCGCCCGGTCGAGCACGACCGCCTCGTAGAGGCCCGCCCAGGCGCGGTGGGGGTGCAGCCGCGTGCGGCCGGGATCCGCGGGGTCGAGCAGGACACGGTCGAGCTCGCCGGAGAACGCCATGCCGGATGCTGCGTGCCGGAGGGCCGCGACGAGCAGCATGAGCGTCGTGACGCGCTGCTGGCCGTCGATGAGGATGAGGCCCTCGTCGCTCGCGGCCGACAGGATTGACCCGAGGAAGTGGCGCTGGCCTTCGCCGCCGTCGGCGGCGGCCCGCACGTCGGCGAGCAGCTGCGCGCAGGCGCTCGTCTCCCACCGGTACTGCCGCTGGTAGACGGGGACGGCGATCCGTCCGCTCGCCGCCGCGAGCCAGGACAGGGTCCCGACCGCGGTCGCCTCGACGTTCGTGGATCCGGCCATCTACTCCATTGTGCCCCGGCCGCAGGGAGTACGCGGTCGCGGCTCGGTCCCGGCGCGGCCTCGGAGCCGGCGGACCCGCTGCTCACCGGTCGTCGAAGATCCGCCGAGCCTTGAGCACCTTCCCCGCGCCCGAGCGCTCCGCCGTGCCGCCGATCGGCACGACGCTGACCTCGGGCTTGACGCCGGTGGCGGCCTTGAACTCCCGGACGACCCGCTCGGAGATGTCCTCGCTCAGTTCGAGCGCTGTCGTCTCGACGTGCAGCGTCAGCACCTCGCGCGGCCCTCGCCGCTCGGCGACCGCGATCCAGTCGCCGACCTCGGGCGCCGCACGGCGCAGCGTGTCCTCGATCGCCGCGGGCCAGATGTTCTGGCTGCGGATGCGGAGCATGTCGTCGACCCGGCCCGCGAGCGGGAGCAGGCGAGGGGTGTTGAGACCGCACGGGCACGGATCGGTGACCAGTGCGGCGCGATCGCCCATCCGATAGCGGACCTTGGGGCCGGCGAGACTGACCCACGAGGTGAACGTCAGGTCGCCGTACTCGCCCGGTGCGCAGGGCTCGCCGTTCTCGTCGAGGATCTCGATGATCTGCGAGTCCGACCAGATGTGCATGCCGAGCGCGCCGTGGCTCTCCCGCGACGCCTCGCAGTCGACCGAGCTCCACGCGAGCGTCTCCATGGTGCCGTAGAGGTCGTAGGCCTTCGCGTTCCAGGTCGTCTCGAGCGCCTCGCGCTTCGACGGGGACAGGATCTCGCCGAGGCCCACGAACTTGCGGATGCCGAGGTCCCGCGGGTCGATGCCGCGAGCCTCCGACGCCTCCGCAAGGATGCGGGCGTAGGTCGCGGTGCAGTAGGCGGTCGTGACGCCGAACCGCTCGATGAAGTCGAGCTGCCGGACGGTCGGGGTAGCGACGCCCGAGCTCGCCGGGACGATGAGCGCCCCGACGCGCTGGAGGCCCCAGTGCGCGATCCATGCGGCGCCATGGGTGCTGTACGTGGCCATGACCTGTGCGACGTCACCGCGACCGACCCCCGCCATCGACCAGATCCGGGCGCCGATGTCGGTGATCCTCCCGATGTCCTCGCGCGTGACGAGCACCGGTCGGGGGAAGCCGGTCGTGCCGCCCGTGGTCATCACCGAGTCGCAGTCCTCGGGGCCGACGGCCCAGTGCTCGCCGTACGGCGGGGCGCTCTCGATCGAGGCGCGCATGTCGTGGATCGTCGTCGTCGGCAGCTTGTGCAGATCCGCGGTGCTGCGGATGTCAGCCGGGGTGAGACCGGCCTCGGTCCACTTCTTCCGGAAGAACGGGATCCGCTCCCAGGCGAGATCGATCGTCGCCATGAACCGGCGCTGAAGATCCGCGTCGAGGTCCTCTGCCGGCCGGGAGAAGTAGTCGTAGACATCCCGCTTCCGCCACGGGTACTCGTCCATCTCGCTCGCTTTCGCTGCTCGTCGTTGTTTCAGGGCTTGGGTCACACGGTCTCAGCCGGGTCGGCTATTCGGCGAGGCCGAACAGTCTCGCCGCGTTGCCGACCAGGATCTTCTCGCGGGCCTCGTCCTTGAACGGCGCCTGTTGGAAGTCGGTGATCCAGCGGTCGGGTGAGATGTGCGGGAAGTCGGATCCGAACAGGACCTTGTCCTGCAGCAGCGAGCCCGCATAGCGGATGAGCTGCTCGGGGAAGTACTTCGGCGACCATCCCGAGAGGTCGATGTACACGTTCGGCTTGCCGACCGCGATCGAGAGTGCGATGTCTTGCCACGGGAACGACGGATGCGCCATGACGATCTTGAGGTCGGGGTACTCGGCCGCGACGTCGTCGATCGGCAGCGGGTCGCCGAAGCGCAGCCGGGACCGCGTGAACTTGGGGCTCGTCTGACCCGTGTGCAGCAGCGCGACGCCGCCGCGGCGCTGCGTCGTGTCCCAGATCCAGGAGTGCGCCTCGTCGTCCGGCCGGAACTCCTGGAGGATCGGGTGCAGCTTGACCCCCGCGGCGCCCTGCTCGTACCAGGCCTCGAGGCGTGCCTGCTCGGCGGGCCCGCCGTGCGGGTCGATCCCGACCAACGGGGTGATGACGTCCGGATGGCGCTTCGCACCGTTCAGCACGGCCTCGTTCGACGCCTGGCGATGCAGCGGATGGCGCGTGGGGCCGACGACGAACAGCACGCATCGCATGCGGCGCGTCCGGTAATGATCGGCGATCGCGTCGACGAGTCGGTCGTCGTCGAGCGCGTCGTCGAGGATCGGCTTCGCCTCGGCGTGGACGTGCACGTCGATCGCCGCGAGCCCGGCCCCGGTCATTGCCCGGTCTCCGGGAGCTGGATGGACGACAGCTCGAAGTACTCGGCGTAGCCGTGCTCGCCGAGCTCGCGACCGACGCCGGACTGCTTGAAGCCGCCCATCGGCGCGAGATGGTTGAAGCCTGCGCCGTTCACGTCCACCTGACCGGTCTGCAGCCGGCTCGCGACGTCGACCGCCTGCTCGAGGTCCGAGCCCCACACGCCGCCCGCGAGACCGTACACGGTTGAGTTCGCGAGCGCGACCGCCTCGTCGACGGAGTCGTAGGCCTGGATCACGACGACCGGCCCGAAGATTTCCTCCGTCGCGATCCGCATGGTCGGCGCCACGTCGGCGAAGACCGTCGCGCGGGTGTAGAGTCCCGTCTCGCGGCCCTCGGGCTTGCCGGGTCCGCCGACGACGAGGCGGGCGCCCTCGGACTCGCCGAGGTCGATGTAGTCCTGGACCCGCTGCCACTGGGTCTCCGAGATGAGCGGTCCGAGTCGTGTCTCGATCGCGGGGACGAACTCGCGGCATAGCGCCTCGACGTCGGCCTGGAGTTCGCGCGGCACGATCATCCTCGTCCAGGCCGTGCAGGTCTGGCCGGAGTTGAGGAAGCCCTGCTGGAGGCTCTTGCGCACGGCGACTGGGAGATCCGCGTCGGGCAGGAGCACGCTCGCGGACTTGCCACCGAGCTCGAGCGACACGCGCTTGATCGTCGCCGCCGCGGCCGCGGCGACGTCCCGGCCGGCGGCGGTCGATCCCGTGAACGAGACCATGTCGACGTCGGGGTGCGCGGTCAGCGCGCGACCGACCGTCGTGCCGCGCCCCGGCACGACGTTGAGAACGCCAGCCGGCAAGCCGACGCGCTCCGCATAGTCCGCGAGGCGCAGGGAGGTCAGTGGCGCGAGCTCGCTCGGTTTGAGCACGACCGTGCACCCGGCGAGGAGCGCCGGCACGATCTTCGCGATCACCTGATGGAGGGGGTAGTTCCACGGCGTGATGGCGGCGACGACCCCGACGGGCGCGCGCCGCACGAGGGAGCTGCCGATCCGTGCGGGCTCGGCCGACGCGGTCTCCGCCGCGATCTGCTCGAAGGAGCGGGTGACGTTGATCGGCAGGCCCACCTGGACCGCCTTCGAGATCGCCGGGGGCGTCCCGACCTCGCGCGTGATCGTCTCGGCGAGGTCGTCACGATCCGCCTCGAGCAGCTCGCGGATCCGCTGGATCAGCTCGATCCGCTCCTGCGCGCCGCGGGCGGCCCATGCCGGCTGCGCCCGCGAGGCCGCAGCGACCGCGAGCTGCGCGTCGACCTCGTCCCCGAGGGCGATGCTCGCGAGGCGCTCGCCCGTGGCGGGGTCGGTGAGCACGACGGTCTCCGTGCCATGCGGCTCGACCCAGGCGCCGTCGATGAAGACGGACGACCGGTCCTGCACTGCGCTGTCGCTCATCCCACCGCCACCTCCCTGTCGGCCTCGTCGAGGAATCGCGAGGTCACCTCGTTGAACTCCTCGACCATCTCCCAGTTGGCGCCGTGCGTCGACCCGGGGCCGCGGAACTCGTGGTACCGGCTCGACGGGATCAGCTCTGCGACCACCTGTCCGTAGCGAGCGGGGATGAGCAGGTCTTGCTCGCCCGCGGTGACGAGCACCGGCATCTCGAGGCCACCGAGCAGCGCGCGCGTGTCGTGCTTCTCATCCGCCCTGAGGTGCCCGAGCATGCCCGCGTTCGCCTGCAGGTGCGGGTTGTCGATGAAGCAGTGCGCGACCATGTCGCTCACCGTCCCCGGGGGCCGGCTCTCGAGATACTCCGGACTCAGCATCCACATGAGCACGGTCCGCAGCGTCTGGCGCAGGTCGCCATGCTCCATGGCGAATCGGGTCGTGCCGATGAAGGCCCGACGCAGCCACTCGTCGGCATATGCCCAGGTCGCATGGAGCTGCAGGCTGCGGGCAAGTCTCCCGTGCCGGATCCCGAACTGCTGCACGATGCACGAGCCGAGCGAGTGGCCCGCGAGGTGCACGGGCCCGAGATCGAGGGCCTCCACGAGCTCGGCGACATCGTCGGCCATCGACTCGCTCGTGTACGACTCGACGTCGAGGGCGACGGTCGACTGACCGGCGCCGCGCATGTCCACCGTGATGACGCGGTGCCGCTTGGCGTACTCCTCGACCTGGAGCCGCCAGAACCGCCGGTCGCAGCCCGTGCCTGCGACGAGCACGATCGGGGTGCCCTCACCGACCATCTCGTAGCCGAGACGGCGGCCGTCGGACAGCGTCATCATTGCGCGATCACCGCGAGGGCCTCGATCTCGATGAGCGCCTTCGACTCCACCAGGCCGCCGACCTGGTAGAGGGTGATCGCCGGGAAGTGGGAGCCGAACGCGGCCCCCCAGCCGGGTCCGAGCTCCCGCCGCGACTCGTTGTAGTTCGCGAGGTCGGTCACGAGGACCTGGAGCGAGATCACGTCGGTCGCCTTGCCGCCCGCCGCCTCGACGACGGCGACGACGTTCCGCAGCGCGGCGTCCCACTGGGCGACGAAGCCGTCGACGAACTCGAAGGTCTGCGGATCCCAGCCGAACTGCCCGGCCACAGCGAGCGTCCGACCTGATTCGGCCAGCGCCCCGTGCGACCATCCCGGCGGGCGCTTCCAGCCCTCTGGCAGAATATACGTGGTCACTTCGGCTCCCTTCGCGTTGCGCTTCGACTGACGGCGATCTTTCGAGATCACCGGAACTTCGGCATCACTTCCGAGGACAGCAGCGCCATCGCGGACAGCGTGTCCTGGTGCTCCATGGCCCCGAAGTTCACGGTGACCTCGTCGACGCCCACGTCCACGAGACGGCCGAGCTGCTGCGTCCAGGTGTCGGGCGTGCCGGCGATGACCATGACCGTCTCGCGCATCCGATCGTAGGTGTACTGCTCGCGGATCTTCGAGAAGTCGACGTGGCTGTCCAAGCGGTGGACGGTCGTCGAGTAGACGCTCGTGGCCGAGGTGAAGTAGTCGATGAACGCCTGCTCGGACTGCGCCTTGGCCGTCGCCTCGTCCTCGGTGCAGTTGGCGAGCACCGTGAGGGACACGGACTCCTCGGGGGTGTAGCCGATGGTGTTGCTGCGGTTGCGGAACGCCTGGCGGTACATCTCGATCCGGCGACTCAGCTTCTCGAGCGTGACGCCCGCGGTCCCGGTGAGCAGGCTCATCCCGAGATCGCCGGCGAGCTGGTGCGACTGCGGGCTGAGCGCCGCGTAGAACAGCTTCGGGTGCGGCTTCTGCAGCGGCTTCGGCTGGAAGTGGAGCGGCGGCACCGAGTAGTACTTGCCCTCCCAGGAGAACTCGCCCTCGGTCGTCCAGGCCTCGAGGATCAGCTTGATGCTCTCCTCCCAGCGCTCGTAGGTCTCGTCGGTCGGGATCCCGTAGGCATCGGACGCGGTCGTGGAGTTGCCGCGGCCAGTGCCGAACTGCATGCGCCCGCCGCTGAGGATGTCGAGCGAGGCGACCTGCTCGGCGACGAGCAGCGGCGGCCGCAGCGGCAGGACCGAGACGGCGGTGCGGATCGTCAGCCGCTTCGTGTTCCGGGCGGCGTAGGCGTAGAGGAGCTCGGGGGTGGGGATCGTGGCGATCGGCGGGATGTCGCCGACCTGGGGCCAGAAGTGCTGCTCGGAGCACCCGAAGGCGTCGAAGCCGAGCTCCTCGGCCGCGTCGATGAGCTCGACGGCCTCGTTGTAGAGCTGGTGCACGCTGACGCCACGGCGGGCGGTCCCCTCGATGAGCAATGTGAACTTCATGCTGCCGAACTCCTTACCCGTGCCGTTCTCGTTCGTGAAGGGTGGCACAATCTGAATTGACAGTCAAACGTTTGTTTGCCTGAGCGTTATCAACCTAACGGTAGTTTGACAAATGCGCAAACCGGAGGGATACTGTGCGGCATGGCATTCGTCGATCAACCTGATGCCCCCCGAGCCTTCCGAGACGCACTCGGCCTCTACGCCTCGGGGCTCACGATCGTCACGGGCATCGACGCGGCCGACGAGCCCGTCGGCTTCACCTGCCAGTCGTTCTACAGCGTCTCGCTCGACCCTCCGCTCGTCTCGCTCAGCGTGATGCGCACGTCCACGAGCTATCCCCGGCTGCGCCGGCGCAAGTCGTTCGGCATCGACGTGCTCGCGCACGATCAGGCCGAGCTCGCGACGCAGTTCGCGCGATCCGGGGCCGACAAATGGGCGGGGGTGACCTGGTCGCCCTCTCGGTTCGGCAACCCCCGGATCAGCGGATCGTTGCTGCACCTCGACTGCGTCCTCCACGCCGAGCACGAGGCGGGCGATCATCTGATCGTCATCGGCGAGGTGCTCGACCTCGAGACCGCGGATGAGCCCGGCGAACCGCTCGTCTTCTACCAGGGCCGGTTCCAGCGCCTCGGCCCCGAGGCCGCACTCGCCTAGCTCGCGCTCTTGCCCTTCCGCCCGGCGGCCACAGTAGAGTTCCAACGGCTGCACGGCCGATCGAAGCTGCGATCGCCGGAGGACGGACTTGGAGAGCGAATGGCGCAGACGCGGAAACCGAAGGAGCGCTATGCGGAGCTGCTCGACGTCGCCGGCGGGATCTTCGCGGCCAAAGGGTTCCAATCCGCAACGCTGCAGGACATCGCCGACGAGCTCGGCATGCTCAAGGGGAGCCTGTACTACTACATCAAGGGCAAGGACGATCTGCTCTACGAGGTCATCGAGAGCATGCTCGACGCGATGCTGCCGCAGATCGAGGAGTGGCGCAGCCACAGCGGTCCGGCGCTCGACGCGCTGCGCGACTTCATCGGCAGCTATGTGCAGCACGCCATCCAGAACCGGCGCACGATCATCCTCCTGACGAATGAGGTCGACAACCTCTCGACCGATCGCAGGGAGGCGATCGTGCGCAAGCAACGCTCCTACATCGACATCGTCCTGAACCTCATCAAGCAGGGTCAGCAGGAGGGCTCGATGAACCCGGACCTCGACCCGATGGTCGCAACCCGGGCGATCTTCGGCATGGCGACCTCGATCGCACTCTGGGCGAAGCCTGAAGGGCATCTGAGCACGAGCGATATCGCGGGCATCGTGACACAGATGGCGGGAAACGCGATGCTCCCGGCGACCTAGGGTGTGTCTCCTAACTGTTGGTCAGGTTGGCTGGATCGTGATCGTATGTCTCGGTTCCAGTTGCTGTCGGATGCTCAGTTGTCGCTGATCGGGCCGTCGTTGCCGTCGAGTGCGGGCAAGTCGGGACGTCCGTTCTCTGACGCGCGCACGAGGGTCGAGGGGATCGTCTATCGGTATCGAACAGGGATCGCCTGGCGTGACCTGCCTGGCGTGTTTGGCCGGTGGCAGACGGTCTGGAAGTGGCATCGGCGCCTGGCCGGTGACGGCACCTGGGATCGGGTGTTGTCGACGTTGACAGCGCAAGCGGACGCGTCGGGCCGGCTGGATTGGTCGGTCTCGGTGGACTCGACGATCGCTCGCGCGCACCAGCACGCCACGAACGTCACGCGCCTCACAGGGGGCTTCATCGAACTACAAGAATCCGCTGACCGAGCCGCCTGATCACGCGTTCGGCCGCTCCAGGGGCGGCTTGTCGACGAAGATCCATCACCTCGTGGACGGTCACGGCCTGCCGTTGGTGATCGCGGTCGCGCCCGGGCAGTCCCGTGGCTTACGACCGGAACGACTACCGAGGTCGCAACGTCATCGAGCGAGGCTTCTGCCACCTCAAGCAATGGCGGGGCCTGGCCACTCGCTACGACAAACTCGTGATCGTCTACTGAGCCGCCGCCGTCCTCAACGCCGTCATCGCATGGACACAACGATTAGGAGACACACTCTAAACCCCGCCGTACATCACGACAGAATGCGGATCGGCTCGCCTGCACGCCAGGCGAGGATGTCCTCGACGGCCTGGCGATAGACCACACGATAGTTGCGTGCGCCGACATAGCCCATGTGCGGGCTGAGCAGAGTGTTCGGGGTGCGTCTCAGGGGATGATCCGCCGGCAGCGGCTCCGTATCGTAGACGTCGAGGCCAGCTCCCGCGATCGTGCCCGCACTCAACGCGTCGATGAGCGCGGGCTCATCGACGATCGGTCCCCGCGAGGTGTTGACGAGATACCCATGCGAGCCGAGCAGCGCGAGCTCGCGCGCTCCTACCAGGCCTCGCGTGGCGGGTGAGAAGCGCACATGCACGGACACGACATCGCTGCGTTCGAAAAGCTCGTCGAACCCAACCGCCTCGGCGCCGACCGCAACGGCTCGGGCCGCATCGAGGCTGGGGCTCCAGGCGAGGACGTGCATGCCGAAGGCGTTCGCGAACCGGGCGATCCGCGCACCGAGATTGCCGAGACCCAGGACTCCGAGGATGCTGCCATCCAGCTCGAGCGGCACGCCGACCTGCCACCGTCCGGCGCGGACCGCCGCATCCTCGCCGAGGAGGTTCCGGCGGACCGCCATGACGAGCCCCCAGGCGAGCTCCGCAGTCGGGACCGAGTCGAGTTCAGTGCCACTGACGACGATGCCGAGCTCCGCCGCCGCCGCAAGATCGATCGCCGCGTTGCGCAGGCCCGAGGTCACGATCAGCCGGAGGCGGGGGAGTCGCATGAGCAGCTCGACCGTCATCGGAGTGCGCTCGCGCATGAGCACGAGCACGTCGAAGTCCTCAAGCCGCGCGATGAGCGAGTCCGCGTCCGCGAGGTGGTCGTCGAAGACGACCACCTCGGTATCCTCGCCGAGCGCTGACCAGTCGGCGCAGGTCAGTGCCGCCTTCTGGTAATCGTCGAGCACCGCGACGCGGATCACTGGATCACCGTATCCTTCCGACTCGTCTCGCCGGGCGCGTCGTCGACTAGGGCGAGGAGCAGCGCAGGCAGGTCCCGCTCTGGGCCGAACGGAACCCGGTAGGCGGAGGTGACGGCACCCCGCCTACCGGGCAGCTGCGGCTACTCGGGGTCCAAGACGAAGTCGTAGACGACGACTTCTCCCTCGCCGTCGGCGCGGGGTTGCGGGTCGAGCATGAGCTCGGGCTTGACGGCGGATGCGATGTCATCGCCGTTGTGCGGGTCGCCGGGGAAGTAGAGCTGGGTCGTGATGAGTTCGTACCCCGGTGCGGAGACCTTAAGGTGCAGGTGCGCGGGGCGCCAGGCGTGCCATCCGGCAGCCTCGATCAGTACTCCGCAGGCGCCCTCGGTCGGGATCTGGTACGGCGCGGGCCTGACCGTGTTGAATGCGTACTTGCCCGTGTCGTTCGCGATGAACACGCCCCGAAGGTTCCATTCGGGAAGCCCCGGGGCGAACTGCGAGTAGAAGCCGAGATCGTCGGCATGCCACAGTTCGATGCGAGCGCCCGGGAGCGGCGTGCCGTCGACGGCGCGGACCTGTCCCGAGAAGAGCAGAGGCTCACCGGGTTCGTTCTCGCGCATCGAGATCGTGCCGTCCCACGCGTGCAGCGGAGCCTCGGGGACGTAGTACGGCCCCTCGATCGTCCCTTTGCTGCCCTTGCGGTGCTCACTCGCGACTTCTTCGACGGAGTGCTCCAGCCACACGTCGAGGAACAGTGGCCACTCACCGTCCTCACCGACCTTGATGAGCCACGCCTTGAGTGCATTGTATTCCGGATATGTGAGCTTCTCCTCGACGATGACGTCGTTGAGCGCCTGGATCGCGCGTCCGGCGAGGCGGCTCACGCGCGCATGGTCGACCGCCGCACCGCGAGACGCAGTACGCGACCGCTCGAGGAAGTACTCCGTCGCGTTCGCGCCAGACTCGGCCGCCTTTGCGGTCGTCTCGGCCTGAAAACTGGCGTCAGTCATGATTAGTGCTCCTTTACGCTTCATTCAATGTGAACGTGGCCCGAGCCGGGCACGTCGATTCGGGACGGGTGAGCGGCGAGCGGGATGACCGTGATCGCCATGTAGGGGAAGAGCGGGAGGCCGCTGAGGATCTCGTGCAGCTCGTCGTTCCCCGCGACGTCGAAGACCGAGTAGTTCGCGTACTCTCCGACGACCCGCCACAGCTCGCGCCATCGCCCGTCGCGCTGGAGCGCCTGCGAGTACGACTTCTCGCGCTGCTTCACGTCCTCGGCTTCGGCCGCGGACAGGTCTGCCGGGAGGTGCACGTCCATACGGACCAGATAGAGCACCTGGGTCATCCCCTGTCGATCCGGTAGGCGGCGAGCTTGTCCTCATCGATCGCGATCCCCACGCCTGGAACGGCAGGAGCAGCGACGAAGCCGTCTTCGATGCGGATCGGTTCGGCGATGAGGTCGTCCGCCATGTCGAGGAAGTTCGACAGTTCGGCCGCGCGGCGCGACGAGTACTCGAACGCGGCCCCGAACGTGACGGTGGCGAGGCTGCCGAGCTGGGAGTCGATCTGGTTGCCCATCAGGACGTCCACGCCGAGGGCCTCGGCGTAGGAGAGGATCTTCTGCGACTCCGTGAATCCGGTCCGTGCGGTCTTAATCGACAGCGCCGTCGCACCGCCGGTCTGGATCTCCCGGGCGGCGTCGCCGAGCGATGGCGCGGACTCGTCGGCGACGACGGGAATGCGCGAGAGCCGCACGAGACGACGCCGACCGAGGATCTCACGAGCGTCGTCCGGCTCCTCGAAGTAGGTCAGACCCACATCGGCCGTCGCGTCGAGCACCTGAAGCGCCTCGGTGGCCGTCCATCCGCGATTCGCATCGAGGTACAGCTCGATATCCGGACCCAGCGCCTCGCGAAGGGCAAGGGTGAGCTCGATGTCCACCGCGATCGGCCGCCTGCCGACCTTAACCTTGAACGTGCGGATGCCGAACCGCTCGATGTACGATCGGGCTTCATCCACGAGGGCTGCGACCGAGTCGAATCCGAGCATGTGCGAGACCGCGAGCTTCGGAGCGTAGCCGCCGAGGAGGCGATGCACGGGCAGCCCGAGGGCCTTGCCCACGATGTCCCACAATGCGATGTCCACGGCACCCTTCGCCGTGGGATTGCCGACCGTCTTCGCGAGCATCGCGTGGATCCGCGCGCGGTCGAGCGGATCGGAGCCGACCAAGATGCTCTGGAACAGGCCCGTGAGGACGCCCACGGTCGACGCGACCGTCTCGCCGTAGGTGTACGGTCGAGGCGGCACGTCCGCGACCCCGACGATGCCGTCGGACGTCGTGATCCGCAGCAACACGTGCTCGATCTCGTGTACGGCGCCACTGGCGAAGTGCAGCGGTTTGGTCATCGGGATGCGGTACGGGATGGCCTCGACCTCATCGATGATCACCGTTCGAGCTCCTCTCCTGCGTCGCGGATCACATCGGTGATGAAGGCGGCGAAGCGCTGGACGAGACGGGAGCTGTCGTTCGCCCTCCAGGCGACGGCCAGTTCAGAGGTGGGCGCGTCCTCGATCTCGCGGAACACCGTGCCGCCGAGGTTCAATGAGGTCGCCGATTGCGGAACCAGTGCCGGGCCGATGCCGGCTGCCACGAGCGAGAGCAGCGCAGACGTCTCGCGCACCCGGTACTCGTAGCGTGGTGTGAGTCCGTGGTCGAGGAAGCGGGCCGAGATCGTCTGCGACATCGACGAGTCCTCCGAGTAGCCGACCATGGTCTGGTCGGCGAAGTCGGCGAATGTCAGCGTTCCCCCATCGGCGAGTCGCGAGTTCGTCGGGATAGCGGCCACGATCTGCTCGCGCGCGACCGTGACATGGTTGATCGCCGCCGATGGCGCGGGCGTGCGCAGGACCACGACGTCGAGTCGCTGGTCCTCCAGCTCTCGGACCAGCTGGGGGGTGAGCATCTCGCCGTTGACGGCCAGGCTCACGCCATCGAACGCGTGCCTCGCCTCCCGGACGACCCGTGGCATCAACCCGTAGGTCGTCGAGCCCGTGAACCCGATGCGCAACGCGCCCTGCAGGCCTTCGCCGACCCGCTTGACCTCGTCCTCGAGCACGTCGAGCTCGGCGAGGATGCGACGACCCCGTTCGAGGAGCAGCTCGCCCGCCGGCTTCAGCGCGACCTTCCGCGTCGTGCGCGTCAGCAGCTCGGTACCCAATGACCTCTCCAGCACTCGGATCTGCTGCGACAGCGGGGGCTGGGCCATCAGCAGCCGTTGGGCCGCGCGTCCAAAGTGGTGTTCTTCGGCGACAGCGACGAAATAGCGCAGTTGACGTGTCTCGATCGACATCGTGCCTCCTCGCGCCCTCTGGCCCAGAGGCAGGCTAAGCGGCGCACTCGTTGGAATTAATGACGCAAATCCTCTTCATTAATATGTAGCGCATCTCAATGTCGAGTACGAGTACTGCGCGGCCCCGCCGGAACTGCAAGCGCTGGGGTCCGGGCCCCGAGACGATCGACGTGACCGGAGCCCCCCCTGGCTCAGCACTGGTGATTGTGCTGATGTCGTGCTCACGGCGGGCATGGGAGTCTCTGACCCAACCCGCGTGGCGGGGCAGCTGACCCAATGGAGGGACGAAGTCATGACTGATGTGCTCGGCCACGTGAAGACCGTCCTGGCGGATGCCGTCGTGGACGACCGCGACCGCGGCGTCATTCGTGCGAACCGCCGGATCTTCACCGACGAGGAGATCTTCGAACTCGAGATGAAGCACATCTTCGAGGGCAACTGGATCTACCTCGCCCACGAGTCCCAAGTGCCGAACCCCGGGGACTACATCACCACCTACATCGGCCGCCAGCCGATCATGATCACCCGCGACCAGGCGGGAGATCTGCACTGCCTGATCAACGCCTGCGCCCACCGGGGCGCGATGATCTGCCGCCGCAAGACCGACAACCGCATGACGCTGACCTGCCCGTTCCACGGCTGGACATTCCGCAACGACGGGACGCTGCTCAAGGTCAAGGACCCGGACGACGCCGGTTATCCAGAGAGCTTCAACACGGCGGGCTCGCACGACCTGACGAAGGTGGCCCGGTTCGAAAGCTATCGCGGCTTCATGTTCGGAAGCCTCAACGACGACGTGCTCTCGCTCGATGAGCACCTCGGCGACACGACCAAGGTCATCGACATGCTCGTCGACCAGTCGCCGGAGGGGCTCGAGGTGCTCAAGGGCTCCTCCACGTACACCTTCGATGGCAACTGGAAGGTGCAGGCTGAGAACGGCGCTGACGGCTACCACGTCACCGCCACGCACTGGAACTATGCCGCCACGACCGCACGCCGCAACACCGGCGCATCGACGAACACCACCAAGACGCTCGACGCGGGCAGCTGGGGCAAGGCCGGTGGCGGCTACTGGTCCTACCCGAACGGGCACCTGTGCCTGTGGACCTGGGCCGCGAACCCGCAGGATCGGCCGCTGTGGGACCGGATGGATGAGCTCAAGGCGCAGTTCGGCGAGGCGAAGGGCGAGTTCATGGTCAAGGGCTCTCGCAACCTCTGCCTCTACCCGAACGTCTACGTGATGGACCAGTTCAGCACCCAGATCCGTCAGTTCCGGCCCATCGCCCCGAACAAGACCGAGGTCACGATCTACTGCATCGCCCCGAAGGGCGAGAGCGCGGCGGCGCGAGCGCATCGCATCCGCCAGTACGAGGACTTCTTCAACGCGTCCGGCATGGCCACGCCCGACGACCTCGAGGAGTTCCGCTCCTGCCAGCTCGCCTTCCAGGCGACGAACTCGCCATGGAACGACATGAGCCGGGGAGCCGAGCATTGGCTCAACGGTCCGGATGAAGTGGCGACGTCACTCGATATGCCGGGGGTCATCTCCTCCGGGATGAAGAACGAGGACGAAGGGCTGTTCCCCATCCAGCACGGCTACTGGCTCTCAGCCATCCGTCGCGGGCTCGCGCGGCAGGAGACGCACGCGGAAGAGGGGTTCGGAGAGTGAGCGCAGCGGCACTCGGCACTGCCACGATCACGCGACAGCAGATCGAGGACTTCCTCTACCGGGAAGCCCGCTACCTCGACGATCGCGAGTTCGAGAACTGGCTCGAGTGCTATGCGGACGACGTCGAGTACTGGATGCCCTCGTGGCGCGACGACGACCTTCTCAGCGCTGACCCGCAGTCGGAGATCTCCCTGATCTACTACCCGAACAAGGGCGGCCTCGAGGACCGCGTGTTCCGTATCCGCACGGAGCGGTCGAGCGCGACCTCGGTTCCCGAGCCGCGCACCAGCCACAACATCTCGAACGTCGAGATCATCGAGCAGAACGGTAGCCTCATCGACGTGCGCTTCAACTGGCACACCATGTACTTCCGCTACAAGACGATCGATCCCTACTACGGCACGTCGTTCTACACGATCGACTTCTCAGGACCGAGTCCGCTCATCCGCCGGAAGACCGTGATCCTCAAGAACGACTTCATCCATCACGTCGTTGACGTCTACCACTTCTGAAAGCGCGCCATGTCGCACCAGGTCGCGCTGACCTTCGAAGACGGCGTCACTCGATTCATCCGCTGCGAGAGCGATCAGACCGTCGCGGACGCCTCCTATCGCGCCCGCATCAACATCCCCTTGGACTGTCGAGACGGAGCATGCGGGACCTGCAAGGCATTCTGCGAATCCGGCGAGTACGACGGCGGGACGTACATCGATGATGCGCTGACGGCCGACGAGGCCGCGCAGGGGTTTGCTCTGCCATGCAGCATGAAGCCGCGATCCGATTTGGTGCTGCGGATCGCGGGCACGTCCACGATGGCGAAAACCGAAACCGCCCGCTATACCGGGACGATCACCCGGGTCGGGCCCATCAACCCGACCACCTACGAACTCGCCATCCGAGTCGAGCACCGCGATGGCCTGCACTTCCTGCCGGGCCAGTACGTCAACATCACGGTCCCCGGCACTACGGCGGAGCGCTCTTACTCGTTCAGCAACTCGACGTCCGACGAGGAGCTCACGTTCCTCGTCAAGATCACTCCCGGCGGAGTGATGTCGGAGTTCCTGACTGAGCGTGCCGCGGTCGGCGACCCGATCTCCTTCACAGGTCCGAATGGCACCTTCTTCCTCCGCGAGGACGACAGTCCGCTGCTGCTGCTGGCAGGCGGGACCGGGCTCGCCCCCGTGCTGTCCATCATGCGCCGGCTTCACGAGAGCGAATCGAAGCGACCGGTGCACCTCGTCTACGGCGTCACCACCGACGACGACCTCGTCGATCTCGGCACGATCGACGCCTTGGCATCCGGCATGTCCATGACCTGGGACTACTGCGTCGCAGACCGGACGAGCAGCCATCCGAAGACCGGATACGTCACGAGCTACATCGGGCCGGAGCATCACCGCAACGGTGCCGTGTCAGTCTACCTTTGCGGCCCTCCGCCGATGGTCGACGCAGTCCGAGAGCACTTCCAGGCGATCGGGATCACGCCAACGGCGTTCCACTTCGAGAGGTTCGCCCTCGCCGTCGCACCCGGAGTGAACGCGCAGGCGCCAGTCGAACCACCCGCGTCCGCCTCCAACACGGTCGCTGATTCGGAAGAAGCCGAGGTGGAGAACGAGGTCGCAGGACACGAGACAGCAGCGGCAGCGGTCGTCGACGGGGTGGGCGCACCGCTCGAGCCGGTGGTCGTCCGGTCGGACGCAACGCCCGCACCGGTGAGCTTGGTAGATCGCGCGCCGGTCGGACGCCGACTGTGCGGGCAGGAGATATTCCCGGCCCGAGCAGCTTCGCCATCGAATGCGGGTGGCCCGGTATCCGCGACGACAGTGCTGGCATCCCGATCGATCGCGGGCCAGGAGACGTTCGCGGCCGCAAGGACCGTACCGGTCAGAACAGGTGCTGCCCTCGACCATCTGCCACCAACCAGGTCGCGACGCGGGATCGCCGGGCAGGAGATGTTCGCCCGCCGAGATGCCGACCCGACGCGCATCCCTTCGGCACCGGCGCAGACGCCGATCCCGCCGATGCGGTTCCTCAGCCCCGGTCGATTCGGCGACAAGATCGTCCTGCTCACGGGAGGCGCACAGGGCATCGGCGCGCACGTCGCGCGCCGCATCGCAGCAGAGGGCGGGACGCTGCTGCTCGCGGATCGTTCCGAGTTCGTCGACGAGGTCCGGGACCAGCTCGAAGGCGGGCCCGACCGGCACGGATCGATCCTCGCCGACCTCGAGACCTGGGACGGCGCTCAACGCGCGGTCGATGCGGCGATCGAACGCCACGGGAGGATCGACATCGCGATCCACGCCGTCGGCGGGACGATCTGGCAGCGACCGTTCCAGAGCTACGAACCGGACCAGATCGAGGCGGAGATCCGGCGTTCACTCTTCCCCACGCTCTGGGCGACGCGCGCCGTCGCCCCGCACATGATCGCGCGGCGCTCGGGGACCATCGTCAACGTCTCATCCACAGCGACCCGGGGCATCCATCGCGTCCCCTATTCGGCGGCGAAGGGCGGCGTGAACGCGTTGACGGCATCACTGGCGTTCGAACTGGGCGCCTACGGCATCCGTGTCGTGGGCGTCGCACCGGGGGGAACCGACGCGCCCCCGCGCCGGATCCAGAGGGGTCCGCTCCCGGACACGGAGCTCGAGCGGAAATGGGCGGACGAGACCGTCGCCCAAGTTGTGGATTCGACGCTGCTCAAGCGCTACGGGACGCTCGACGAGCAGGCGTCGGCGATCGCGTTCGCCGCCTCGGACGAGGCCTCGTACATCACCGGCGATACCATCCCGGTATCCGGTGGCGACCTCGGATAGCCGCGCGACGGGCGCATCCCCGCCTCATGCGATCGCACCCGTTTCGCGGTACCGCGCGGCGAGCTCGGCCCGCGAACGAATGCCGAGCTTCCCGTATATGCGGGTGAGGTGGAACTGTACGGTCTTCGCGGAGATGTAGAGCTCGGAGGCGACCTCACGGTTCGACTTCCCGCTTGCGACGAGCCGAGCGACGATGCGCTCCTGCGACGTGAGTCCAAGGTCGGGTTGCGTGCCGCGGTGCGTGCCGACTCCCGCGGCGGCGATCTCACGATCGCAAAGCTGGATGTAGCGGATCGCCCCGAGTCGCGCGAAGAGCTGACGCGCTGACCACAGCGCCGTGTCGGACTCGCGCCGCTTCCCAGCGCGCCGGAGCGACTGGCCGTAGGCGAACCACAGCCTCGCACGATCCACCTCGAGCGGAAGCCCGTCCAGGCGATGCAGTGCGTCCTCGAACGCCTGCCGTGCCTCCTCGATCTCACCGCGCGCAGCGTGGAGTCGCCCGAGGGGCAACGCGAGTCGCGCGAGCGACACGACGTCCTCTCGAACTCGGGCCCGCGCGATGTGCGGCTCCAGGACGCTCGCGGCCTCGTCGAGGCGCCCCTCCATGACGAGCGCATTCGCGTAGAGGTCGACCCATGGCCAGAAGCCCGGCTCGTTGACGGGATCGTCCAGTGCGCGCTCGGCCAACGGGGTCAGTGTTCGTACGACGCCGCGGTAGTCGGCTCCCGCTTCGGCGACGTTAGCCCGGGCGATCAGGCTCGGCAGACGCATCACCAGGTAGTCGGTCGACACGCTCGAGCCACGTTGCAGGCTCGCGACGGCGTCTGCACCCTCGTTCCGCATGGCATGGATCTGACTGACCGTCCACTCGAGCAGCGGTACGAAGAAGGTCATGCCGGAGTGCTCGACGATCTCGATGCCCCGAGTCGCGATGTCCATGGCGTGTTCCCACTCCCCCACAAGGAACAGCACCCGCGCCAGCCAAGCATGCGCCCATGCCGAGATCCGCAGCGAACCCCCATCGAGGTCCGGCGGCAGCGATGAGGACAACCCGGTTCGTGCCTCGTCGATTCGGCCACTGGCGAGACTCAGCCACCCTCGACCCATGATCACGCGCTGCGCTTGGGCACCACGCAGTCCGGTGAGCTGGTCGTATGCGGCGAAACCCGCCGCGACATCACCGCAGGCGCCGAGGCCCAGTCCACGGATCGCGCGCGCCTCGGTGGCGATCGGACTGTCCGCCGGGGCCAGAGCGATGGCGCGATCGATCCAGCGAACGAGATCGTGCGGGTTCCAGGAGAGCAGCGAGTGGAGCACGAACCGTTGGCAGATCGCGGACGCCAGTTCCGGATCGCTCATCGGATCGACCGCGCGCCACGCCCGGGACAAGCGGGCCTCGGCCTCCGCCGGCTGGCCTTGGACGACGGCAAGATATCCGAGCACCGCGTCGTGCAGCGCGGTCTCCCGGAGGCGGTCGACCTGCGGCAGCAGCTCGCGCGCGGACAGCGTGTCACCCGCCGCGACGAGCGCGTCGATGGCTCGCACCCGACGCTCCTCCTTGAGCCGCTGGTCGTCGGTCAAGCGTCCCGCCAGCGCGATGAGCTCCGCGGCCTCGGCCCAGTTGCCGTGCCGCGCGCTCACCGTGCCGGCACTGTCCAGCTCGGCCGCCAGCGCGCTGTCCGGCATGAGCGATGCAGCGGCGCGATGACGGAGCCTCTCATTGCGTTGCGCGAGGATCGACGCGGCACGCTGGTGGATACGGGAGCGTCGGCTGGGACCGATGTGGTCAAGGACCGCACGACGAACCATCGGGCTCGTGAAGAGCACCAGCGGTACCGCGTCGTTCTCAGTAGTGACGATGAGGCCGGAGGCGCCGGCCTCGCCGAACGCGACGGGCGGGTCCGCGAGGTCGGCCAGGCTGAGGATGTCCGCCAGGTCGGCCGGCTGCGCCAGGACGCTTGCCGTCTCGACGAATGCCCGGCCCGAAGGGCTGAGTCCGCCGAGTGCCGCGCCGACGGCTCTGGTGACGAATCGCGGTGCGGGCAGGTCTCTCGGAGCCGCGCGCCACAGCATCCGTGGTGCCTCCATGAGCAGATCCAGGATCGCGCGCTCATCGCCCTCGGTGTGATCGATCAGCCGTTGCGCGACACGACGATCGATGGCGATGCCGAGTCCCGTCGCCAACACCATCGCCTCATCGGCGGTGACCGGACGACGGACGATCGTCGACTCCGACAGCTCGTCGAGGACCGCGGCCGCGTCCCGTGACCCGACACCCGCGTCACGGCCACGCAGAAAGACCATGCGGATGCCGGGATTCGCGTCCGATTCGGCGAACTCGACGAGCTCGCGGAGCACCGTCGCGTCCGCACGCGCAGCGTCGTCGACGATGACGAGGGTGCCGGGCGAGCTGGCACGGAGGAGCTCGGAGATCGACTCTGCGGGAGCGCCATTCGCGGGCCTGCCGATGGCCGTCGCGAGCGGACGGCGCAGGTCGGCGGCCAGTGCATCAGGGGGCGGTCGTAGTCGGACGATCTCGCCGGGGTAGTCGGCGAGCGCACGTCTGAGCAGTGACGAAAGGTCGGCGCCGGGTGCGCCGACAAGGAGGATCGGGCGCCGCTCCTCCCGCAGCAGCTCCGCGATGAGCGCGACGCCGTCGTCACCACCCACGAGACGGCTCACGGCCCCATCGTAGGTACTCACGCTGCAGGCAGACGTCCGCCGAATCCACTCGCAGCAGCATGCATCCGAGCAGCGAACGTGGCCGATGAGCCCGCCGAATCCACTCATACCGATTCCCTCCGAATGGATACCGATAGCGTCCTGCAGCCCGATCGACGCGCCTCTAGGCTTGGCGCTGACCGGAGAGCAAGGAAGCACGACGTCGATCGCGAAGCGACCGTCGCGCCGATCATCGGAGCCACGACCATGACACCCGCCGAGTTCACGACGACGACGCATCCCGACGCGACGCTGCGCTACGGTGTGACCGACCGACAGGTCGCAGACATCTTCGAGCCCGAGAATCCGGTGGACTCGTTGGTCCTCCTACTGCACGGCGGGATGTGGCGCGAGCTGGACCGGATGCGCACCTGGGCAGCGGGACGCGCCATCGCGCAGGCGGGACATCTCGTCGCCACGATCGAGTATCGCGTCGGGACAGGGCGCTGGGCGGCCGCGCTCGACGACCTCGCGACGGCGATCGATCAGATCCAGCTCAGCGGGCGCGAGTGGACGATCCATAACGAGGCCCCGCGCACGATCACACTGATCGGCCATTCCTCCGGCGGTCAGCTCGCTCTCTGGGCAGCCGGTCGCCATAGCCTCCCGACTGCGTCGCGCTGGCACACAACGCGCAATCAAGTCACAGGAGTCGTGGCGCTCGCCCCTGCCGCGGACCTCCAGACGCTGCACACGGCAGGCTTTGGCGAAGGCGCGGTCGCGGACTTCCTCGGCGGATCGCCGCAGGAGATTCTCGATGTCTACGCGCAGGCGGATCCCATGGAGCTGAAGCCCACGATCCCGGTCGAGATACTCCATGGATCGGCCGACGAGGTGATCCCCGTCATCATCTCCGAGGGCTATGTGCAGCGGCACGCCGGGGCACGCGTGACACTGACGGTGGTGGACGGGGTCGGCCACACCGAATGGGGAGATCCGCAGTCGAGCGCGTGGCCGCATCTTCTGGCGGCTCTCACCCGTGTCGCGAGTTGACCAGTTGCCTGGGCGGCACCACGGCCATCCTCCTCCCCGCGGGCGTAAGTGACGAGCTCGTCCCTCACCCCAGCAAGGACCCGTCCGCGGGCATCTCGCAGTGCGAGAGCCGACCGCACCAAACAAACGTTTGACTTGTCCTCACAGTTCGGCTACCGTCTGGACAACCCCGCACGGGAGCAGGCAACGGCGCCCTCGCTCTGCGAGCACCACCGGAACGATGCCGACGGGCGGGCAGACAATTACAAGAGGAGCCCCATGAACATCACAAAGCGCATCGCGCTGACATCGATGATCGGTGTCAGCGCTCTCCTGCTCGCCGCGTGCAGCGGCGGCGCGACCACTCCGACCACGGCACCCGAGCCGACCGCCACCGAATCGCCCGCACTGCCCGAGAAGCCCGATCAGCTCACCAAGGTGACCGTCGGGCTGTGGGCCAACGTCATCGACACCGCCTACCTGCAGCTCGGCGTCGAGCAGGGATTCTTCGCCGACCAGAACCTCGAGGTCGAGTTCGTCACCGTCGCCGGCGGCGACGAGGGCGTCTCCGCGCTCGTCTCCGGCAACGTCGACTTCACGATCGCCAACGTCGTCACCCTCATCCAGGCCGTGGACAAGGGCCTGCCGATCCGCGGCATCGTCGGCGCCGTGTCGGGCGGCGGCCAGACCGACCCGGACGCGGTCGGCATATTCGTCCCAGAGGGCAGCTCGGTCCAGTCGCCGATCGATCTCGAGGGCAAGAAGGTCGGTGTGTTCCAGATCAACGACGTCACAGCGCTGTGGGTGCTCGCGGCCGTCGAGCAGGACGGCGGCGACCCCACGACCATCCAGCAGGTCACGGGGACCCAGGTGGATCGCCGCCAGCTCCTCGAGGCCGGCGAGATCGACGCGACGCTCACGACCGGCGGGTTCTTCGCGCTCGCCCAGGCGGACGGGCACCACCTACTGCTCAACCCGCAGAAGGCGACGATGGGACCGAATGCGCCGAGCATCTTCATGCTCGTGAACAGCCAGTGGGCGGACCAGAACCCCGCCGTCGCGCGCGCTTTCCAGATCGCGGCCGGCAAGTCCGCGGACTACGCCGAGCAACACCGTGACGAGTGGCGCGCGATCCTGCCCGAGCTCTTCCCGAACGTCGTGCCCGACGCGGAGGCCGCGAGCAAGGTTTCGGCGTACTGGAGCTCGTGCCTTACCCAGGACGGTCTCGCCAAGCCCGCCGAGTACATGACGTCGTGGGGCTGGATCGACAACCAGCTGACGGCGGAGGACCTTATCTGGGAGCAGAGCCCGCCCTTCTGCTAGACCAAGATCGGCACCAAGGGGGCCGCGCCACCGAGAAGCGGCGGCGCGGCCCTCGCCCCAGAATCCGCACCGAGAGGCCACGACCCAACATGACCATGATCGAGACCCGATCAGTCGGTCTGCGCGACCGCCGCCGACTCACCTCCTCTGCACGCTGGGCGCGCGCCCGGAAGCTCGTCCTACCCGCTATCACCGTGGTGGTCCTGATCGCCTTGTACCAGACCCTCATCTCCGCCGGGGTGATCGACGACCGCTTCATGCCGGGTCTGCCAGCACTGGGCACGGCGCTCGGGGTCGCGCTCACCGACCCGGCGACCTACCTCGGCATGGCGACGACGATCGGGGTCGCGCTCGCCGGATTCCTCGCCGGAGCCATCCCGGGCGCGCTCATCGGGCTCATCTCCGGTCGCAACGCCTACGTCTACCGCGCCCTGCGGTTCACGGTCGAGTTCCTGCGTCCGATCCCCGCCGTGGCCCTCGTGCCGCTCGTCTCGGTGATCCTCGGACCGACCGTGCAGGCGCGGATCTTCCTGTGCGCCTTCATGATCGTCTGGCCGTTCTACATCCAGGCCGTCTACGGCGTCCGGGCGATCAACCCCGTCGCGCTCGAGACCGCCCGCAGCTTCGGCGTCGGCCGCACCGAGACGCTGTTCCGCGTCGTGCTGCCGAGCGCATCCGCCTACATCGCGACAGTCGTCCGGCTCAACATCGTGATCGCCGTGCTCGTCTCGGTATCGACGGAGATCCTCGTCACCGGCACGACCGGCCTCGGGTCGCTGCTCATCGAGTACGGCGAGGGTGCCAATGTCCCGGGCATGTACGCCATGGTCGTCATCATCGCGTTCGTCGGCATGCTCGTGCTCTGGGGCGCCTCGGCGCTCGAGAAGCTCATGCTGTTCTGGCATGAGAGCCACCGCGGGAAGGAGGACAAGTGATGAAGACCAAGAAGCGCGTCCTGCTCGCGATCGAGATCGCCACGCCGCTCATCATCATCGTGCTGTGGTGGGCCTACACCGCGTTCGTCCTCCCCGTGTCCTCGCCGTTCGTCACGATCTATTACCCGACCCCGGTCGTCATCGCCGAGCGCTTCGCGGAGGACTTCCTGAGTCCCGAGATCCTCGTGAACGGCGTGCCGACGCTGGTGCGGTTCCTCGTCGGCTACGGGATCGCCGCGGTCGTCGGGATCGTCCTCGGCGTCATCATCGGGTCGAGCTCCGCCGTGCGGCTGCTCTCGATGCCGGTCATCACGTTCTTCCGGGCGATGCCGGCCGTCGTGCTCATCCCGATCGTGACGATCTTCCTCGGCATCACGGACGCGCAGAAGATCCTGCTGATCGCGCTCGCGAGTCTTTGGCCCATCCTGCTCAACGCGATCGACGGCGTGCGCTCGCTCGACTTCACGATCCGCGAGTCCGCGATCTCCTATCGGATCAAGGGATTCGACCGCTATCGCTTCGTGATCGTCCCCGCCGCGCTGCCGCAGATCTTCGCGGGTCTACGGGCCGCGGTCGCGGTCGCGCTGATCGTCGTGGTCGTCGTCGAGCTGTTCGGAGCGGGATCCGGTCAGGGCATCGGCAGCTACCTGGCGACCGCGAAGACCGGGTTCGAATTCGCGAAGCTCTGGGCCGGCATCCTCTTCCTCGGCATCGTCGGCCTCATCTTCAACGGCATCTTCCTCCTCGTGGAACGACGGGTGCTGCGCTGGCACCACGGCCGGAACGCGGTCGAGGCGTCTTGATGGGACAGGACGGACCCGCCCCGACCGACATCCTCGTCGTCGGGGCGGGTCCGTCGGGCCTCGCAGCCGGCATCAGCGCCCTCGACGGCGGCCGATCGGTCACGATCGTCGAGCAGAACTTCGACATCGGCGGCCACGGGATCCTCAGCGGCGGCTTCGTCCAGCTCGGCGGAGGGCACAGCCTGCAGCGCGAGCTCGGCATCGAGGACAGCCCCGAACGGCTCTACGACGACTGGATCGCCGAGGACACCTCGATGTCCCGGTTCAACGACCGCGAGCTCGCCTGGCGATTCGCCGAGGAGAACGCGGCCACCTTCGAGTTCCTCGTGGACAACGGGGTGACGTTCCGCCCGGAGCCCGCCTACATCGCCGACATGAGCCTGATCGGCAACAACTCGGCGCACCGACTGTTCCAGCCGACCGCCTGGCCCGTGCCGGGCGAGCGCATGAACCAGAAGGGCGAGGGAGCGGCGACGACGCTGCTGCGCTCGCTCGCGAGCAGCTTCGTGCGCAAAGGCGGCCGAATCCGCCTGCGCTCGAGCCTGACCGGCTTCCTGACCGATCCGGCATCGGGCCGGATCGTCGGAGCGGCGATCGAACGCGACGGGGCCGGCCACGCGGTGCACGCGACGCAGGCCGTGATCCTCGCGACCGGCGGCGGCAGCGGCAATGTCGAGTTCCGCCGCATCTTCGACCCGCGGCTGACCGCCGAGTACCAGCTCGCCGGGATGCCCTACACCGATCAGCCCGCGACCGCCGAGATCGAGGCGCTCCGGCACGCCGCCTCGCTGTGGGGCACGGCGAACCAGACGCAGGAGAAGTCGGTCAGCGCGAGCCTGTCGAAGACGGGGTACATCGGCACGCGCTGGGGCTACGTGAACCTCCGGTACGAGCCGCACCACCCCGTCTTCCACCTGGCGCGGGCCGGCGGCCTCCAGGTCGACGACTGGTCGGACATCGCGCTCGTCGACGAGTTCGGCCGCCGGTTCTGGAACGAGTCCGACGCGTCGCCGGCATTCCTCGACGCCGCGCTGTCGTACAAGGGCAACACCCTCAAGCGCGATGGCGGCGGCCCGATCTGGGCGATCTTTGACTCGCGGGCGGCCGCGCGCCACGGCTGGAGCCTCGGCCCGCAGGACGTCGACCGCGATGGCTACTTCTTCGAGGCGGACGACCTGCGCTCGCTCGCGCAGCGGATCGCCAACGATTTCACGACGCTGCGCATCGACGGCGCGACGCTCGAGCGCACGATCCAGCGCTACAACGGGTTCGTCGCCTCGGGCGCCGACGCGGACTTCGGCAAGCCGGAGCTCACCGCCCCGATCGACACGCCGCCGTTCTACGCCGCATGGTCGACGCCGATGGTCCACGACTCGCTCGCCGGACTGCGCTCCGATCTCGATGGCCGCGTGCTCAACCTGCGCGGCGAGGTCCTCCCTGGACTCTTCGTCGCGGGCGAGTCGCAGGGCGGATTCATCCAGCACGGACTCGGCAGGGTCCTCGTCTCGGGCCGGATCGCGGGCATGGCAGCGGCGCGGGCATGATCTCTGCGGACCGGAGATTCGACGTCGCGATCATCGGGGCCGGGGTAGCGGGCGTCTCCGCCGCGCTCGAGGCCGCCGAACGCGGTGCCCGCGTCGCCGTCATCGACGCCGCGCCCCGGATCGGGGGGACCGCCGCGCTCGCGGGCGGAGCCACCTGCATCGCGGGAACGCCGCTGCAGGAGGCGTCGGGGATCGCCGATTCGGTCGACCTGGCGCTCGAGGACTGGGTACGCTGGGGCGGCGACACGGTCGATGTCGAGTGGGCCGAGCGCTACCTGCTCGCGAGCCGGCCGCTCATCTTCGACCGCCTGGCCGAGGCTGGGCTGCGCTGGATGAGCGTCCTGTGGCAAGAGGGCAACCGGGTCCCGAGATGGCACCTCGCGGAGGGCGGCGGCGGCGAGATGATGCGCCTGCTCGAGGCGCGGGCACGCACGTTCCCCCGGATCAGCTGGATGACCGGACACCGGGCGACCGAGCTCGTCCGCGAGGCCGGGGCGATCACCGGCGTCCGGCTGCAGAGCGGCGACCGGGAGGTCGAGGTCTCGGCATCCGCGGTCATCGTGGCGAACGGCGGCTTCAACAACAGTGCAGAGCTCGTCGCCGAGCACGGCCGGCAGACCGTCGGGGCCGAGCGCGTCCTGCTCGGCGGCGGCTCCGGCGCACGCGGCGAGGGCCTCCGAATGCTGCGTGCGGTCGGGGCGCAGTTCACGCACCTCGACGCGCTGTGGATCTATCCGTACGGCTCGCCCGACTATCGCCACCCCGAGTCGGGGCGCGGGTTCCCGGTCCGGGGGATCGACGGGGACGTCTGGGTCAACGACCACGGCTCGCGATTCCACGACGAGAGCCTGCGCGGTGGCGCGACCGGCGCCAAGGCGCTCATCGAGCAGCCGAACGGGCGGTGCTGGTCCGTGATCGATGCGCGGCTCGCCTCGCAGCTCGTCATCCAGGATCCCTATTTCTCACAAGGACCGGAGCCGATCCGCGAGCGAGTCGCGGAGTTCCTCCGCGACTCCCCATTCGTCGAATCGGCGCCGACCATCGACGAGCTCGCCCGCCGCATCGACGTCGATGCGGCGAATCTGCGGGCGGCGGTCGGGGACCTGAACCGGGCGCTCGCGCACGGACTCGACCGCGATCCCGAGTTCGGCAAGCCGCTCGCGGGCCTGCGCCCCGTCGAGGAGGCGCCCTTCACCGCCGTTCGGTTCTATCCGATGGCCCGCAAGAACCACGGCGGCGTGCGCACGGATCTCGCCTGCCGGGTGCTCGACGAGGACGACCGGCCCATCGCCAGCCTGTTCGCCGCCGGGGAGGTCGCGGGGATGGCCGGCGGCCACATCAACGGCGGTGCGGGTCTCGAGGGCACTGCGCTCGGTCCGAGCATGTTCAGCGGCATCGTCGCCGGTCGCTCCGCCGCCGCCTAGCGTCGACCGGCGCCGCGCTCAGCCTGAGCTGCCGAGCAGGTGCTCGTAGACGCGGGGCACGTGCTCGATCGAGATCCGGCACTCGAGCAGTAACGGCCGACCGCTGTCGACGACTCGCCGGACGATCCCATCGAGTTCGTCGAGCGAGCCGAGGCGAACGGCGTCGACCCCGGCCGCGACGGCCGCGCCCACGAAATCGAAGTCGCCGTGCTCCGAGTCCTCGGGCGGGATCCTGGCGTGCCGCGCGACCATCGCCTCGGTGCCGAAGCCGCTGTCGTCGAGCACGACGAGCAGCAGCGGCTGCTCGCAGGCGGCGACCGTGCGCAAGTCGCCGAGCGTCATCAGCATGCCGCCATCGCCGATGACGAGCACGGTGAGTCGGCCGGGCCGGCCGATCGCGGCGCCGATCGCGGCGCCGAGACCGCCGCCGACGGCGAGGAAGTCCTGCATGTGCATGAGGCTGCGCGCGTCGGGGATGCGCAGGTTCTGGACCGCATAGGCGCCGGAGCGCGATGAGTCGGTCACGACGGTGCGCTCCGCCGGCGCGGCCTGGTCGATCCTGGCGCACACCGCGTCGGGGTCGAACGGCGCGCCGTCCGCGACGGGAGCCGCCGGCGGCGCGACCGGAGCCTCCGCGAGGAGCGAGGCCCACCACACGGGCTCCGGCTGCGGCCCGAGGCGCTCGAGCGCGGACCTGGCCACCTCGGCCGCGTCGCCGCGCAGGCGCCGTCGCGCGGGCACGGCGCCGCGCTCGTCCTGCGCCTCGTCGGCGCCGAGATCGATGCAGATGACCTCGACGTCGGGGGCGAAGGAATGCCCCTGGTCGGCCGTGAACTGGTTCAGACTCGCGCCGAAGGCGATCACGCAGTCCGCAGAGCGCAGGACCGGGACGTCGCGGGGCGAGGCATAGCCGCCGACGATCCCGAGGGCGCCCGGCCGGCCGGCCAGCGCACCGAGCGCCTGCAGGGTCGTTCCGACCGCCGCGCCGGTCCGGTCCGCGAGCTCGCCGATCGCCGGGACCGCTCCGGAGTGGCTCGCGCCTCGGCCGACGACGAAGAGCGGACGCTCGGCCTGCTCCAGCGCCGACACGACGGCATCGATCGTCGCGACCGGCGTCGCGGCGACCGGCGACCTCGGCGCGCGAGCGACCGACGAAGGACCGGTGCCGACCGCGTGCTGGTGGTCGACCGAGTAGGCGAGGACGACGGGACGCCGCTCGGCGCGGACCGTCTCCCAGAGCTCGGCGATGACCTCCTCGGTCTCGGGTCCTGGGCCGACCTCGACCATCTCGACCCCGACCGACTCGAGGACGCGTCGCTGGTCGAGCGCCTGCAGCGATTCGAACGGGTTCGGCGTCGTCGGCTCGACGACGGGCGAGACGATGAGCAGCGGCGAGGACGCGCGTCGCGCCGTGACGAGGCTGGTGAGGCCGTTCGTGAGCGCCGGGCCCCCGGCGAGCATGACCACGCCGGTGTCGCCGCTCGCCCTCGCGTAGCCGTCGGCCATCGAGATGGCGACGTTCTCATGCGCGGCGTTGGTGTACGGGAGCCCGTGGTGGCGGGTGAGCCTCGCGACCGGCCGGAGGATGCCGGCGCCGAGGAGGCCGAAGGCCCTCGTCAGCCCCTGGGAGACGAGCGCGTCCGTGAGACGGTCGCCGAGCGGGAGACCTTCGTGGTTCATCTGGCTCCTCCAACTAGTCAAACGTTTGTTTGAATGTTAGCATCGGCGAACGGCGCTGCGAGGCTCCATTCGGTGAGCCCGCGGCGCTGCGCCACCCTGAGCACCGGCCCCGAGACGAGTGAGGAACCAGCACCGCGATGGTCCAACGGAAGTTCCCCAACCCGAGGGACGTGTTCGAGCTGCTGCGCTGGCGCAAGCCGGTCTGGAACGCGAAGACGCGTCGGCTCAGCCGAGCGCTCACGATCCACGACCTCCGCCTCATCGCCAAGCGACGGACTCCGAAGGCCGTGTTCGACTACGCGGACGGCGCCGCCGACGCCGAGATCTCGCTCGACCGCGCGAGGCAGGCCTGGAACGACATCGAGTTCTCCCCCGACGTGCTGCACGACGTCTCGAAGGTGAGCACGGCGACCACGGTGCTCGGCGGGCCCTGCGCCTATCCCTTCGGCATCGCGCCCGTCGGCTTCACCCGCCTGCTGCACACCGAGGGCGAGATCGGCGGCGCGCTCGCGGCCGCGCGCACCGGCATCCCGTTCTCCCTCTCGACCCTCGGGACCACGGCGATCGAGGACGTCAAGGCGGCCAACCCGGACGGGCGCAACTGGTTCCAGCTCTACGTCATGCGCGATCGCGAGGTGTCGTTCGGCCTCGTCGAGCGCGCCGCGGCAGCCGGATTCGACACGCTCATGTTCACGGTGGACGGCCCGGTCGCCGGCAACCGCCTCCGCGACACCCGCAACGGCTTCTCGGTGCCACCGCAGCTCTCGCCCAAGACGATCCTCGACGCGATCCCCCGCCCCTGGTGGTGGTGGGACTTCCTCACCACGCCGAAGCTCGAGTTCGCCTCCCTCGCGACCGCGGGACAGACCGCCGCGGGGTCGCTCGCCGCAGCACTCGACCCGACTATCTCCTATCCCGACCTCGACACGATTCGCGGACTTTGGCCGGGCAAGCTCGTCATCAAGGGCGTGCAGAACGTCGCGGACGCCCGCCGACTCGCCGACCTCGGAGTCGACGGCATCGTCCTGTCCAACCACGGCGGGCGCCAGCTCGACCGCGCCCCGGTTCCGTTCCACCTCCTGCCGGACGTCGTGCGCGAGGTCGGCCGTGACACCGAGATCATCGTCGACACCGGCGTCATGAACGGCGCGGACATCGTCGCCGCGATCGCGCTCGGCGCGAAGCTCGTCTTCGTCGGGCGCGCCTACCTCTACGGGCTCATGTCCGGCGGCATCGAGGGCGCGCAGCGGGCGGTCGACATCCTCACCGGCGAGATCGTGCGCACCATGCAGCTGCTCCAGGTCGCCTCGGTCGACGAGCTGGAGCCGCGCCACGTCACCCAGCTCCAGCGCCTGACCCCGCGACCCTAGCGCAGCCCCACGAAAGGACTCCGACGATGCCCAACCGAGTGTCAGCCGACACCGTCAGCGACCTGGTCGCAGGAGTCCTCGCGCACCACGTCACCGACATCTTCGGGGTGATGGGCAATGGCAACGCCTACCTGCTCGACGCGCTTCCCGCGCACGGGCTGACCTATACGCCGGTACGCCACGAGGCCGCCGCGGTGTCAGCCGCCGACACGTATTTCCGCGTCTCGAACCGGCTGGCGGCCGCGACGACGACGTACGGGCCAGGACTGACGAACGCCATCACGGCGCTGACCGAGGCCGTCCAGGCATCGGTGCCCCTCGTGCTCGTCGCGGGGGCCCCGGCGACGACCGGCCCCAAGCCCTGGGACGTTGACCAGCTCGCACTGGCCACGAGCATCGGCGCGAAGACCTTCACGGTCGGGGCCGACGACGTCGAGGCGGTCACCTCGGCGGCGATCCACTACGCGCTCGACCACCGGCAGCCGGTCATCGTCGCCATCCCGCACGATCTCGTCACGGCGCCCGCGACGCACCGCGAGATCCCCGTCCCGCCGCGGACGCAGCCGGTAATGCCCGACGAGGACGCCATCGCGCGGGTCGCCGAGGTCATCGGATCGGCGCGGCGCCTGTTCATCCTCGCCGGACGCGGCGCCCACCTCGCCGGCGCGAGCGACGCGCTCGGGGCCCTCGCCGAGGCGACCGGGGCGATAACGGGCACGACGGCACTGGGACGCGGCATCTTCCCCGACGCCCGCTTCGACCTTGGGGTCACCGGCGGATTCGGGCAGCACGAAGCGATGGCGCTCATCGAGGATGCGGACGCGGTGCTCGTCTTCGGTGCGGGCCTGAACCAGTTCACGACCCGATTCGGCCGCGCCTTCGGTCAGACCGCCAGGATCGTCCAGATCGACGTGCGCGACGAGCCCACGCATCCCGCGGTCACCGACTTCGTGCGGGCCGACGCGCGACTCGCCGCGGAGGCGCTCGCGAGCCGGATCGCGGACCGCCCGAGCGAGGCCCCGCGCTGGCGCGAATCGGTGCCGGAGCTGGCATCCGGGGCGCTGCGCGTGCGTCCGAGCGGCGAGGAGCGCACCGCGGACGGACGGCTCGACCCGCGCATCGCGGCCGCGCGTCTGGCGGAGCTGCTGCCCGAGGATCGCGTCGTCGTCTCCGACACCGGGCACTTCATCGAATGGGCGAACGCGTACTGGCCGGTGGCCTCGCCGGAGCGGATGAACATGCTCGGCACCGCCTTCCAGTCGATCGGCCTCGGCCTGCCCGCGATGGTCGGCGCCGCGGTGGCGCGCCCCGAGACGACGATCGTGCTCAGCTCGGGCGACGGCGGCATGCTCATGAGCCTCGCCGATCTCGAGAGCGCCGTGCGGGTGACCCGACGCGGGATCATCGTCGTGTGGAACGACGCCGCCTACGGCGCCGAGGTGCACCGCTACGGCGAATGGGGCCTCGACCGGGCACCGATGCTCATCGCCGAGACCGACTTCGCCGCGCTCGCCGCGGCGACGGGTGCCCGCTCGACCGTCGTTCGGCGCGCGGCGGACCTCGACGCGCTCGCAGAGTGGCTCGACACTGGGGACGACGGCGTGTTCCTCGTCGATCTGCGCGTCTCCCGGAGCGTCGTCGCGCCCTGGGTCGCGGAGGCGCCCCGTGACTAGCACGATCAAGGCACTGGACCGAGTCGACCGACTCGGTCGATCATTGGACGCAGACAACTGAGGAGAATCGAATGCGGAGACTAGAGGTTCGGAACGTTTCCAAGGAGTTCGAGAGCCGCTCGAACATCGTCAAGGCGCTCGGCGACATCACGTTCGGGGTCGACACCGGCGAGTTCGTCTGCATCGTCGGACCCTCCGGCTGCGGCAAGACCACGCTGCTGCGTGCGATCGCCGGCCTCGACCGGCCCTCGACGGGCTCGGTCACGCTCGACGGCAAAGAGGTGCTGCAGCCCCCGGAGTCGATGGCCGTCGTCTTCCAGGACTACCGCTCGTCGCTCATGCCCTGGATGACGGTTCGCAAGAACATCCTGCTGCCGCTGCGCCACAAGAAGCTCCCTGCGGGCGAGCGGCGCCAGCGCATAGAGGAGTCCGCCGCGGCCGTCGGGCTCAGCGCCTTCCTCGACCACTACCCCTGGCAGCTCTCCGGCGGCATGCAGCAGCGCGTCGCGATCGCCCGCGCCATCGCGTACCGCCCGGAGGTGCTGCTCATGGACGAGCCGTTCGCCTCGGTCGACGCGCAGACCCGGGCCGACCTCGAGGATCTCATGCTGAAGATCCGGGATCAGTTCGGCATCACCATCCTGCTGGTGACGCACGACGTCGACGAGTCCGTCTACCTCGCCAACCGCGTGGTCGTGCTCGGCAACCGTCCGAGCTCGGTCGTCGAGGAGGTTACGGTCGACCTGCCCACCCCGCGCGACCAGATCGAGACGAAGGAGCTCGCCGAGTTCAGCCACCTGCGCGCGCACGTCTTCCGGCTCGTCAAGAACGCGTCCAAGGCGAACAACGCGTCCCAGACGGCGGCCTGAGTCAGGAGCGCACCGGCACGGCAGCGCGCACGACGTCCCAGACCTCGTCGCGGATGCGATCTCCGCGCCACGCGATGTGGAGGTCGGGCCGCACGAGGACGAGGTCGGCCTCGTAGTCGTCGCGCAGCCGATGCGGGCGCAGATCGGCGACCGTCAGCGGGACGTCGGCCGCGGCGCGCGCGGCCCGGTCCGCGGTCTCGGCATCGGCCGCGAGGTTCAGCAGCGTGAATCCCGCGCCGACCGAGGCGTAGACGGACGCCCCGTCGGCGAGGCGCCGATGCGGGAGGCGGTGACCCGGCTTGGCCTGCGGGCGGTACTCGGTGTGCTCCCAGGGGCGGGCGGGCACGCCGTCGTCGACGATGATCGGCGAGCCGGCGTAGCGGTGGTCGAGGAGCACGCCGTCCGTGTTCCACTCGATGGCCGACATCGCGTTCATCCGCTCGGTGAGTCGGCGGCGCACCTCGTCGGGGCTCCCGGTCGGCGGCAGTCCCTCCTCGCGCACGACGTCCTGGACCGAGAGCATGGTGCGCCAGGCCGCGATCGAGGATGCGGCGGTGCGGCGGGCGACCGCCCGGCGCTCGACCGTGTACGAGGTCAGCAGCGACGGCCCGCCCCAGCCGTGAAGGAGCGCCGCGAGCTTCCAGCCGAGGTTCGTGGCGTCGCCGATGCCGGTGTTCATGTTCTGCCCCATGTAGGGCGGGAAGAGGTGCGCAGCGTCGCCGGCGAGCAGGATCCGGCCCGAGTCGTAGCGCTCCGCGATCCGCTCCTGGATGGGAAACGACGAGCGCTGCAGGATCTCGACCTCGACGTCGGCGCCGACGGAGCGGCGCATGAGCGCGACCGCCGCGTCGTCGTCGAGCTCGTGATCGACGGGGAACGGCCCGATGAGCTGGCGCCAGACGTCGGGCTCGGCGCCGACGGTGTGCGCGATCGAGTGCCAGTCAGGCTGCCAGATGAGGTTCATCCTGGTCGGCTCGCCGCCGAGGCGCTCCACCAGGTCCGGCATCCGGACGACGAGGTTGTAGTGGCGGGCGAGCAGCTCGGACTCGACGAGCTCGATGCCCGCGGCGGCGCGGGTGCGGCTGTGCGCGCCGTCGGCCCCGACGACGTATGCCGCCTCGACCTCGACGGTCTCGTCCGTCTCGGTCGAGCGCAGCACGACCGTCACCCCGTCCTCATGCTGACGGACGGCCTCGAGCGTCCAGCCGAGCGCGTGCGGCACGCCCGAGTCGACCGCCCGCTCGCGCAGCAGCGCGTTGACCTGCCACTGGGCGGCGATGTGCGGCAGCTCGGCCACCTGCGCGGGGTCGGGCGCGACCCAGGACACCTCGCCGAGGCGCTCGTCGGCGAGTGGCCCGCGGAACCAGATGCTCGCGTGGGACAGCTCGGGGGTGCGCCGGCGCAGCTCGTCGGCGAGACCCCACCTCGCGAGCTGCTCCATCGACGGCGAGCTGAGCTGCTGGGCCTTGATCGCCCGGTTGATCGTGGTGCGCCGCTCGACGACGAGGCAGCCGACGCCGCGCGCGGCCAGGTCGACCGCGAGCGCGGAGCCGACGGGGCCGCCGCCCGCGATCAGCACGCCGGTCGTCCGCGGAATGCGACTCGCCGGAGTCGCCCGGGGCGGGGCTGCTTCCATCTCGAGCGCTCCTCCTCGGGCCGTCGCGAGTCCGCGCGCCCACTGCCCGTCCGGGAGACCCCGAGGCCTCACTTTGGCGGAAGTGGAGGGATTTGAACCCCCGGTGGGTTGCCCCACACGACATTTCGAGTGTCGCACATTCGGCCGCTCTGACACACTTCCGCCGAATAGTGTACCCGGCTTCCACGTCTCATTCATCGAGAGTTCCAGTTTCCGCGGGAGCGCCGAAGGTAAGGTTGCCCTCAGTCGGGCGTGGAAAAACGGTACGCGCCCAAGACCCAGCTAGGAGGCCCTTCGTGGCTTACATCAAGTCCGCCCTGCTCGAAGAGACGGGGTATGTCGTTCTGGACAAGTACGACCAGGCGGCCGACCCGAAAGAGTGGCTCGACCTCGAGTACGTCGACTGGAAGTCCAGCGGCGACACGCGCTTCGCCCCCATCGCATCCAAAACCGGCACCGTCGAGTGCGGCGGCTTCTGGACGGGTGACGACCCGCGCACCGACAAGGACGGCCTCTGGATCGACTCTCAGGTCGCGAAGGCGCCGAACCTCGTGCGCCGCGCGCAGGAGCCCGGCGCCAACATCGGCCGCTGCCGCGTCATCGAGCTGCAGCCGACCCCCTACGGCGAGACGCTCTACAACCTGCACCAGGACGACAACAACCGCCTCAACCCCGACGGCACCGGCTGGGTCGTCCGCGGCTTCTTCAACCTGACCGACGACCAGGACTCGTTCTTCGTCCTGCGCGAGAACCGCACCGACCCCGCGGGCGAGGTGCGCATCGCGCTGCCGGCCGGCGCGCAGCTCATCATCGACACGCAGCGCCTGTGGCACGCGACGTACCACCCGGGCGCCGAGCCGCGTTACTGCCTCATCACCTCCTGGACCTCGGGCCCCGAGCTCGACGCGTACATGGAGCAGTACAACGGCGTCAACAAGGTCGAGTCGGTCCCGATGTCCGAGGAGTTCCTCGCGGAGGGCCAGCGCATCCAGGACGAGAAGCTCGCAGCCCGCGCGGCGGCGCTCGCGGCGCGGGGCGAGCGCGACTGGAAGCCGGTGATGTCGGAGGCGTAGCCCGCCGGCATCGGCTCAGCACGATCGCTCCCGCACGGCATCTGCCCCCGTGCACCCCGTTCAAACAGGGTGCGCGGGGGCATTTCGCATGTCAGAACGCGATGCAGCAGCTTTGTGCTGCAATCTACTTTGTGCTACAAAGTTAATGCGGGATACGAGAGAGGTAGGACGAGATGGACCACGAAACGCACGACGTCGACGCAGCGCACCTGCTGCGCACGATCGACGCCGACCGGGAGCGGACGCAGGCGTCGCTCGCCCCCGACGTGCGACTGCTCTACAGCGTGTGGGGCGTCGCCTGGATCATCGGGTTCACCGCCGCCTTCCTCGGCAGCTACCCGTGGGGCGCGCCGATCCTGCCGCTCTGGATCGCGCTCGTGATCGCGGGCGCCGCGCTCGTCGCCGCGATCGTCATCTCGGCGGTTCACTCGGCCCGCCGCGGCAGCGGCATGCGGGGACCAAGCAACGTGCGCGGCGCCATCACGGGCAACGCCTTCCCCCTCGCGTTCCTCGTGCTCGGGGCGCTCGGCTTCCGACTCGCCGTCGCCGGCACGCCCCCCGACGCGATGCTCGCGTACTGGGTCGTCGGCGTGTGCCTCGTCATCGGCGCGCTCGGCGTCGTCGGCGCCGCCATGTGGAACGACCGCGGGCAGCTCGCCTTCAGCGCGTGGGTGCTCGTGGTCGGATTCGTCGCAGCCTGGATCCCGGGCGCCTTCGTGCTCCTCGCGGGCGCGGTCGGCGGGCTCGGCTTCCTCGCGCTCGGGATCCTCGCCGCGGCGCGTCCCCGGCTCGTCACCGGCCCGATCGTGCCGCGCCATGGATGAGCTCGACCCCGTCATCCACGTCCAGGCGCGGCTGCGGATCGTCTCCGTGCTCGACGCGCTCGAGCCCGGCGACTCGCTCGCCTTCACGCGGCTGCAGGACCTCCTCGGCACGACATCGGGCAACCTCGCGACGCATCTGCGACGCCTCGAGGAGGCCGACTACGTCCGGATCGCCAAGACCATCGAGGGCCGCTCTCCCGCGACCTTCGTCGCGCTCACCGAGACCGGCAGGCTCGCGTTCGCCGGCTACAAGCGAGCGCTCGCGGCCCTCCTCGCCTGAGCCCGGAGCGGCATCGGGCCGTGTCGGAGGGCCCGCATAGGGTGGCGGCATGGCCAGAGTCACGACCGCGTACCGCTGCACCGAGTGCGGCTGGACCTCGGCGAAGTGGGTCGGTCGCTGCGGCGAGTGCCAGGCGTGGAACACGGTCGAGGAGGCCGCGCCGCAGGCCGGCGGGCGGGCCCCGGCAGCGATCCGTCCTGCCGAGAGCCGGATCGCGCGGCCGATCACGAGCATCTCGACGCAGCCCGCGGTGCACTGGCCGAGCGGCATCGGCGAGTTCGACCGGGTGCTCGGCGGCGGCATCGTGCCAGGCGCGGCGATCCTGCTGTCGGGCGAGCCCGGCGTCGGCAAGTCGACGCTCCTGCTCGAGGTCGCCTCACGGTCGGCAGAGGCCGGGCGCCGCGTGCTCTACGTCACGGCGGAGGAGTCGGCCGGGCAGGTGCGACTGCGGGCCGAGCGCACGGGCGCGCTCCACGACGAGCTGCACCTCGCCGCCGAGACGGATCTCGCCGCGATCCTCGGCCAGCTCGATGCGGTCGAGCCCGCGCTCGTCATCCTCGACTCCGTCCAGACCGTCTCCTCCTCGCTCATCGACGGGCTCGCGGGCGGGACGTCCCAGGTGCGCGAGGTCGCGGCGACGATCACCCGGGTGGCGAAGGAACGCGATCTGCCGGTCCTCCTCGTCGGTCACGTGACGAAGGACGGCAGCATCGCGGGGCCGCGCCTCCTCGAGCACCTCGTCGACGTCGTCCTCCAGTTCGACGGCGACCGCCAGTCTGCGCTGCGCTTCATCCGCGCGCACAAGAACCGCTTCGGACCGGTCGACGAGGTCGGCTGCTTCGAGATGACGGGTGACGGGATCGCCGAGGTCGCCGACCCGAGCGGGCTCTTCATGTCGCGCTCGCGCGGCCCGGTCAGCGGCACGTGCCTCACGATCGCGATCGAGGGCCGCCGCGCGATCCCCGTGGAGATCCAGGCGCTCATCGTCCCGTCGCAGGCGCCGAACCCCCGACGCGTCGTCGGCGGCCTCGACTCGGGCCGGGTCGCGATGCTGCTCGCGGTGCTCGAGAAGCGCGGGCGCCTGCCACTCGCCTCCCACGACGTCTACGTCTCGACCGTCGGCGGCATCCGGGTCGTGGAGCCCGGCGCCGACCTCGCGATCGCGCTCGCCGTCGCGAGCGCCGCGCGGGACACCGCACTGCCCGCAGACCTCGCCGCCGTCGGCGAGATCAGTCTCGCGGGCGAGGTGCGCAAGGCCTCGGGCGCGGCACGACGTGCTGCGGAGGCGGCGCGACTCGGCTTCGCACGGTTCGTCGACGACCGGTCCGAGACGATCGGCGCGGCACTGCGGGAGGCCTTCGCGAGCTGACCGCCGGGACGGTGCGATCGCGCCGCCTACTCCTGGAGGTGCTCGAGGAACTCGTTCATGCGCGCCGTCAGTTCTGCGTCGACCGGCACCGGACGGCCGTCGATCTCCCGGACCGGTGCCGCATGCCGCACGCTCGAGACGAGCCAGACGGCGTCGGCGCGCTCGAGCTCCTCGGGCCCCGCGAGCCGGTAGCCGGTCTCGATCCCGAGCGAGGCGAACAGCTCGAACAGTGCCGTCTGGGTCGTGCCGTCGAGGATCCCGAGACCCGTGCCCGGCGTCCAGATGCGACCGTCGAGGCGGTAGAGGACCGTTGACGTCGGACCCTCCAGGATGTACCCGTCGCTCGATACGAAGATGACGTCATCCGCACCACGGCGCTGCGCCTCCCGCTGCGTCGCGCGATTGACGGCATACGAGAGGGTCTTCGCCCCCGCGAGCAGCCACGGCGAGGTCTGCTCGACGTCGTGCCGCAGGCCGCGGTCGAGGACCACCACGCGGACGCCCGTGCGGCGGACCTCCGCGAAGTCCGGCGAATGCGTCGCGTAGACCCAGCCGGTCGGCGACTCGCCACCCTCGACCCCGCGGGTCAGGACCGCCTTGGCCCAGGCCTCCGCGGCGATCGGGAGCGCGCCGATCGCCGCGGCGATCGCGGCGCGATAGGCGTCGAGGTCGGGGGCGGGCAGATCGAGTGACGCGGCCGAGCGCTCGAAGCGGACGAGGTGATGCTCGAGCGACTGCGGGCTGCCGTGCCCGACGCTGATCGTCTCGAAGACGCCGTCGCCGCGCGTCGCACCCTGGTCGAGCGCGCTGATGACGAGCGCCGCCGGGTCGACCAGGCGGAACGCCGGCGCGTTCGGCTCGTGCGCCGGGGCATGCGCCGAGGGGCGGTTGAGCAGGACGAGCGACTCGGGATGGTGGTCCGGCATGGATCAAGTATGCCTTCGGCCGGACGCTTACGGAGGGGCGGCCGCGGCCCGCACTCAGTAGAGGTAGATGCGCTTGGTCGCGCTCAGGCCGTCGACGGTGACCCGGAAGTCGAAACTCGCGCCGTCGCCCCCGACCTGCGGCTCCGTCAGCGTGCAGTCTCCGGGCGTCGAGCGGGCCCGCGGCCAGCTCACCTTCTGGCTCTCCTCCGGGATGCCGGGCTTGAGCGTCACGGTCACGGGCGCCGGCGCCTCGGTCGTCGTGCAGTCCGCGGTCGTCCAGTACGTCTCGTCGCCGTCGCCGCTGGGGCTCGTCAGCGCGAAGACGGAGTCGGCCGCGCCGATCTGGATCGTGCACGGCTGCGAGGTCTTGTTCTCGAGGGTGAACCACAGCTGCGGGAGCTCGCCCGCCGCGTACTCCGTCTTGTCGGTGTCCGCCGTGATCGCGATCCGGCTCGGATCGCATGCTCCGCCGGCCGTCGGAGTCGGCGTCACGAGCGGGTCGATCACCTCGGCGCCGGTCGGACCGGGGGTCTCGCCGGGCGTCGGCGCACCGCCGCCGCGCGGCACGAAGATGATGACGAGGACGATGATCACCGCGACGAGGATCGCCAGGACGACGAGCCGGCGCCGCCAGTAGATCTTCGGCGGCAGGGGCCCCTTGGGACGCACGACGCTCGACATGCCGTCAGGCTATGCGAGGGGGCGCGCCCTGCCCGAGCGCGGGCCCGGCGTTGCGCCCGACACTCAGTGCGCGTTCATCCGGCGCGAACGCACCCTCGCGCGCCCGGACTCGTGCGTTCGCGCCGGATGAACGCGATCGCGGCGGCTTCAGAGGTGCTTGAGCATCCGCGCGTTGCCGAGCGTGTTCGGCTTCACGCGCGCGAGGTCGAGCAGCTCCGCGATGCCCTCGTCGCTCGAGCGCACGAGCTCCGCGTACGTGTCGGGGTCGACGATCTCGTCGCCCATCTCCGCGAAGCCGTGCCGACGGAAGAAGTCGACCTCGAACGTCAGGCAGAACAGCCGGGTGAGCCCGTACTCCCGCGCGTCGTCCTCGAGCGCCGTGAGCAGCCGGTGCCCCACGCCCCGACCGCGCCAGTCGTCGTGCACCGCGAGCGTGCGGACCTCGCCGAGGTCCGCCCACACGACGTGCAGCGCGCCGAAGCCGACGAGCCGCTCGCCGTCGAGCGCGACACGGAACTCCGGCACCGCGCCATAGGACTCGACCCACTCCTTGCCGAGCAGGATGCGGCGCTCCACGAGCGGCTCGGCGATCGCGCGGATCGCGGGCACGTCGCTCGTGCGCGCGCGGCGGACGGTCAGGCTCACGGTCGACAACGCTACCGTCCGACTACGCGCGGAACGCGACGACGAGCGTCGCCAGGATCCGTGCCCACGTCGGGTGCGCCGCGTACTCGGTGAGCCGGCGCGCCGTGGCGAGCGCGCTCCTCGACGTCACGAACCACGGCGGCTTCGGCAGCAGCGAGCATTCGCCGCGGAGCCACGAGCGCGGGAACGGCGCGAACGGTCCCCGCACGACCATCCGCTCGGGGGAGGCGATGAGGTGCGCGTTGTGCACGACCCCGATGCCGGAGCCGACCACGTCGAGCGTGTTGCCGGGATAGGCGCCCCAGACTCCCCGCGACAGCATGAAGCCGACGCCCGTCCACGCGTTGATCGCGATCGTGCCGTAGCGCAGGCCCGCGATCGCGTCGTCGAACGCCGCGCCCATCGCGCGCCGATCGCGCGGCCGGACGATGACGTTCGCCCCGAGCGTGCCGGCGAGTCGGTCGTTGGAGAACGCGATCGCGCCGCGCAGGAAGTCGGCGCCGGTCCCCGGCAGCTCGGTCACCGCGAGGATCGGCGCGAAGCACTCGGCAGTGAAGAGCGGGTCCTCGGCCGCCGCGTCGACCTCGACGATGAGCCGTCCGGCGTGCTCCTCCGCCTGCGGGTGGCCTGCCCGCACCGCGGTCATCGTCTCGGCGCTGCCCGGATACCAGGGCGGGCGCGGGGCGAGCCGGTCGAAGACGGTGCGCACGGCGACGAGGAACTCCTCGCGCTGCGGCCAGTCGCGCGAGACGATGAGCGTCTGCGCGGCGATGCAGTTGTGGCCGGCGTTGTGCAACCGCATCGTCGCGGCGTGCTCCGCCTGGTACGCGATGTCCGCCCTCGACCACCGTCCCGGGACGACGATGACGGGCGAGACGCCGCCGAGCTCGCTCGTGATCGGCTTGGCCAGGAGCGGCTTCTGCACCGAACGCCGCTGCTCGGCCTCAGCACCCTCGCCCCAGACGATCCGGTCGTGCGTCGCCGCAGACCCCGTGATGTGCACGGCGTCGATCCCCTCGTGCGCGGCGAGCGCGGCGCCGACCGCGCCGTCCCCCGAGATGATGCGGGCGACCCCGAGCTCGATGAGCGGCG
>DATMGN010000057.1:0-4220 GCA_035555435.1 Microbacteriaceae bacterium
CCGGGGGGTCCCCCTCATTGGGGACATGAAGAATCCCCACGTTCGGCGCGTCGCTCGTTAACCTTGTTGCTGGCCCCGCTTGTATCCAATCGAGGCCACACCCGAAATCTCAACCCGCCTGAACTATGGGTCAGCGGGAGCCTGCCCTCGGGCCGGATCGCTCCGGTGTTCGAGCATGCCCCCGTGCGCCCGAAAGGAAGCGCTACACCATGAACAGAAACGCCAAGGGCGCCATCGCAGTCGGCGCCGCGACCCTCCTCCTCCTCGGCGGCGGCGGCACCTTCGCCCTCTGGAACGCGTCGCAGGAGGTCGCTGCCGGCACCGTCATCTCCGGTGAACTCTCGCTCGTCCAGGGCGTAGAGGACGGCTGGTACGACTTCGCGAGCTACGCAGCGGACTACGACGCCGACTACGCGACATGGCTCGCCGACCCCCGCTCCGACGACCTCGACCCGGGGCACGCCACCTGGCTCACCGAGGAGCCCGACGTTGCCGACTACCTGACCCCCGGTGACAAGATCGCCGACATCGCAAACTACATGGTCGTCCCGGAGACCGACCTCGTCTACGTGGTCAACGACTTCGCGATCACCGCGGTCGGATCCAACCTCCACTACACCTTCGAGTCGGACGTCGACCTCGCAGCTGCCGCGACCCTTGGCTACACCGTCACGGTTCGGCCGCTCGGCGCCGCCGACCTGCCCGGCACGGGCGCTCCCGCGGGTGCGAGCGAGTACGTCGGGGTCGCCACGGGCACGACGGTCTACACGGTCAACTCGACCGCGCCTGAGACCACGACGTTCGACGCCGGTCTCCGGGTCAAGTTCGACGCCGACGACCAGCTGCTCTTCGGCAGTGAGCTCGACCTCACGGACTTCAGCTTCGTCCTCCAGCAGGTCGTCAAGAGCTGACCGATCGCGCCGGGGCCTGTTCTGTAGCGCGCAGGCCCCGGCGCGCACCCCCACACCCAGCGCTCAACCACCCGAATGGCCCGCAGGGCCGAACCGCGACCCACCCGAAGGGGTTCGTAATCATGGCTGGACGGCACGCTCGCCCGACACGCGCACAGGCGCGCGCCGGGGCGTACGCGGTGAGCCGCCAGCCCGTCTCCGAGCGGGTGCGCTCGGCCCGGCGCCGCAAGGCCCGGCGCACCGCCAAGCAGGCGAGCACCGGGGTCGCCTTCGCCGCGGGCGCCGTCCTCATCGGCGTCGTCGCCGGCGGGGGCACCTACGCGCTATGGCAGGACGCCGCCCAGTACGACGCCGGAATCCTGGTCCCGGCCGACGGAGAAGCCTCGCTGCGCTTCGCGGTGGGCGACCCGGCGAGCGCGACGGCCGCGTTCTCCAACCTCCTGCCCGGCGAGTCGAAGACGATCCCGGTGCTCCTCGAGAACGACGGCGACTTCGACCTCGACGTCACCGCGACCCTCACCGCGACGACCGGCAGCGGCTACGCGCTGCGACTCAAGCTCGACGACGCCTGCACCACCTCGGGCTTCCTCGCGAGCCCGTACTTCACCGATCCCGCCCTCGCGATCAGCACGCCGACCTCGGTCGGCACGATCGACGACGGGGCGACACGCAAGCTCTGCGTCCAGATCACCGCTGATTCCGGCATCGTCCCGTCGTCAGCGATGACGTTCGACGTGACGATCTCGGGAGACTCGGGATCATGAGGCGCTCCCGTGTCGCCATCCTCGCCGGCTCCCTGGCGTTCCTGACCGCCGCCGGCGCCGGCATCGCCTACGCCGCCGTGACGGGCCCGCTCGGGCTCCACGCGACCGCGGGCGCCGCGACCCCCGCGATCTCGCAGTCCAACAGCGTCGCCGGACTCAACTTCACGTACGACCAGGCGAGCAGCGCCTACGCGACCGCCGGAGCGGTCACGATCCAGAACACGGGCACGCGCGACGCGAGCTACGAGCTCGTGCTGACGCCGCATGACGCGACGAGCCCGGGCCTGCCGGCAGAGATCTCCGTCGCAGTCGGCTCCGTCGCGAATGCCGCGAGCTGCGGTGTCGCCGCGACCCTCGGCAACCAGCAGACCGGTACGCTCGCGGCCCCCTACACCTACTCCAGCGCGAGCATTCCGCTCAAGCTCGCCCCCGGCGCGAGCGTCGTGCTCTGCGTCAAGACGACCTTCAACAGCGCGGTCGTCACGAGCTACGGCGCGACGAGCACGCAGATCGACCTGGCGGGCCGGCTCGTCTACGCCGCGGGCGGCGCGTGGACTGTCACCGCCGTCGCGGCGACGGTGACGCAGCAGGTGCTCACGCAGGACATCGCGAACCTGTTCAACGGGGCCGGCCGCTTCTACGTCTACAGCACCTACGACGCAAACGCATTCGGCGCCCCGACGCCGAACCTGACGACCGTCGGTGCCTACTGCATGGCCTACGGCGCCGTGCCGCTCCGCTTCGGCTTCACGTCGAATGTCGGCTGCGGCGGGTACAACGACCAGGTCCGGCTCGTCGCCGCGCCGAACAGCACGAACCAGTACATGCTGCTGCAGAACATCGACGGCTGGGACCAGCCCTCGACGCCGCGCTGGCAGTTCACGAATCAGACGACCGACGTCTTCCTCGGCGCGCCCGATCCGAACGCGACGAACCAGCGCTGGGTCATCGAGGGGCGCGGCGACGGTACCTACCGGATCGTCGAGGCGGTCAGCAGCAGCACTCCGAACCGCCTGTGCCTCCAGTACACCGACCTCAACATCAACCCGAACTCGGCGGGAGGCAGCGGCGCCCCGGGCGGCTACAAGCAAGTCCGCGCGGCGCCATGCGTCGTGAACGCCGCGGGGACGCACAATACGCTCGAGTACCGCCGACAGGGCTTCCGCTTCGACCTCATCGGCACCCCGCTGCCCCCGCCGAACACGTACCCGAACGGCTACCCGGCGTCCTGCACCGTCAACAACGGGAACACGTTCGGCGAGTCCTCGTGGGCCGCGAGCACCGGCTACCAGGGCGAGATCCGCTTCCGCATGATGTGGACGTATCACGGCGTCGACGGATCCGGGCAGCCCTTCACCGTGCCGAGCCAGCAGGTCGAGGTCCAGAACAACGGGTACGACCCCAAGATCCAGATCTACAACACGACGACCGGCATCGAGTCGTACTGGACCTACCTTCAGAACTATCTCTCGACGAACGGCCTGCCCGCCTCCGGCAACTCGGTCACCATCGAGATGACGATCGAGCAGCAGATCACGAACGCAGACATCTACCGCCGGATCACCGAGCCGCGGGCGATGGGCTTCGTGCACCAGGGGACGAACGACAACCGGCTCTACTGCGCGACGCCCCCCGCCCCCACCCCGACACCGACACCGACGCCGACTCCCACGCCCACGCCGACCGGCCCCTCGCTCGTGCCGATCACCTGCAGCGGCTCGCAGTGGTCGCTCGCATTCCAGTGGGCGAATGCGGGCAACGGCAACGTGAACGCCTCCAAATGGGCGATCTACCTCAACGGCATGGATGTCTCGAACCCGCAGAACGGGTCGATCACGACGAACTTCTGGGGCAACGCGCAGGTCCAGACCAACTTCAGCTGGGACGCGAGCGCGATCACCACCTGGTGGAACGCGCAGGGCAAGCCGAACCTGACCGACGTCGTGCTCACCGTCTACTACAAGTCCGGATCGACCTGGGCGCCGTACGCGAGCGGCCTGATCGACGTCGTCAACAACGGCGGCAGCGCCAACATCTACTGCTCATGAGCGCGAGACGAGCACGACCGACGAGAGCGGCCCGCAGGACCGGGTGGGCGTCGAGACTCGGCGCGCTCGCGCTTGCCCTCGGGGCCGTCGCCGTCCTCCCGGCGGTCGGTCTCAGCCCTGCGACGAGCGCCGCGAACGCCGTCACCGGGGGTGTCGAGCTGAGCCTCGACGGCGCGTCCTGGGGCAGCTCGATCAGCGGCTCCGTCTTCCCCGCTGGCCAGTCGCTCGTGCCGGGATCGCGCATCCACGGCACCTTCTTCGTGCGAAACGCCACCGACGAGCCCGCCTGGGTGCGCGTGGGCGTGTCGGATCTCACGGTGACCTCGATGGACTTCGCCCTCGCGATGAACATGTCCACGGTCGGCACCACGACGGACGGCGCCTCCGGCAGTTCGTCGAAGGTCGGGGCCGACGACATCGTCTGCAGCGACTTCCTCAACCGCGCGACCCCGCTGCCCTCCGGCGGCGTCGTGCGGATCGACGCCGAGATGTGGTTC
>DATMGN010000058.1:0-2814 GCA_035555435.1 Microbacteriaceae bacterium
CTCTTCCACTCGCGGCGACCGGACAGGGCAGCATCACCGAGGGTTCGCCACACGGCGTCGGTCTCACGCATCGCTCACCTCCTCGAGTCGGAAGATAAGTCTACCAATCAGTAGAAGTAGGGATCTACTCATCAGTAGAAACTAGATTCGACGAATCAGTAGAAACAGCCAAATCCACCGAGGAACGAAGAGGTTCCCATCACGGGTCGACATCGAGCGTCGAAAACCCCCTGAGGATCAACGATCACGTTACGGGAGCTTCGCGACCACACCCCAAGCGGCCTGGTTCCAACGTTCCCTCAGTGTGACCGCTCTTCGATTCGAGCCCGATCCCGAGCGGCCGATCCGCGACGGGCGTGATGCGGGTGACCGTGACCCAGCCTTCCGCGAGACACGCGGCATCGCTGCCCGGCTCGGGCACGTGCGGCAGGTCTTCCACGGCGAGCCGGACGTAGCTCGTCTCGCGTTCGGTGAGGGTCGTCTGCACGATGCCGAATGGCGCGAGCCGGGCCTCGGCGATCCCGCGCGGCGTCGTCGAGTTCGGCACGTTGACGTTGAGCACGGCGCCGCGGGGCAGCTCGGTGAGCCGGGGGACGAGGTCGAGGGCGGTGCGGGCGGTGCCGTCCCAGTGCAGTTCGCGCGGACGCAGCCCTGCGTCGAGGGAGACCGCGATGGCCCACGCACCGTTGAGTCCGCCGGTCAGCGCGGCGCCGACCGTGCCGGAGTGCAGGATCGCCCGTCCGACGTTTGCGCCGTGGTTGACGCCGGACAGGACGAGGTCGGGTGCCTCGCCGAATGCGCCACGTGCGGCGATGAGCGCGATGAGCCCGGGGCCGCCGTGCACGGCGAACGCCGGTATGCCGGCGAGCCCGGCCAGCTCGCGGGTCTCGACCTCGATCCGGCCGTCGGACTCCGTCGCGGTGATCGAGGCGCTCGATCCGCTCGATTGGTGGGCCGGCGCGGCGATCACGACCTCGTGGTCGTCATCGCGAGCCGCGGTCGCGAGCGCGAGCAGTCCGGGCGCCTCGATCCCGTCGTCGTTCGTGACGAGGATCCGCATCACTCCTCCTCATCCCGCGGCGCGGCGAGCGCGGCGAGGCCTTCGGGAGTCAGCCGACCGCTCACCGCGCGTTCGCCGGCGTGCTCGTCGAGCACGCGCGTGGTGGCTCTCGACCTGAGGCTCGCGACGGTGTCGGCGTCGCCGGTGCCGAGCCCGTGCCGGGTGACGTTGAGCGCTCCGGCCGCCGCGCCGAGGGTGATGGCGTCGCGGGGGCGCTCACCGCGCACGATGCCCGCGACCGTGCCGGCGAGAAGCGAGTCACCGGCACCGCGGTGGTCCGCGACCTCGAGGCGCGGCGGGGTGACCTCGAGCACGCCGTCGTCGTCGACGAGCAGGAACGGTTCGCCGGCGCGGGTGACGATGACCGCGTTCGCACCCCGCGAGCGCAGCTCGTGCATTGCGCGTGAGATCGACGAGAGATCGTCGGCGGCGGCGAGACCGTCTGTCCGGAGCTCCTCGTCGCTCACCTTGAGCAGGTCGACACCGCCGTCGAGGACGGCGGTGAGCCGCTCGCCGGCGAGGTCGGCGATCACGGTGGCGCCCCCGGCCCGCAGGTCGGCGGCGAGTCGCCGGTAGGTGTCGGCCGGCAGCGCCGCCTCGTCGGATGGCCCGCTCAGGATCGTCGCGTCGGATTCGAGACCGCGCCGCAGCACGGTGCCGTAGAGCTCGTCGAGCTCATGCCTGCCGATCGGGTCGCCGTGTTCGGCGGCGACCTCGCGCCGCTCGCCGCTGCGGCGGTCGTGGAGATATGCGGCGCCGCGACCCTCCCGCTCGACCGCGTCGACCTCGATCCCTTGGTCCTCCAGCAGGTGACGCACGACGACGCCGATCTCCCCCGACAGCACGCAGCACATGGTGACGCGCACGCCGAGGCCGACGAGCATGCGCGCCTGCCACGCCCCCTGCCCGCCGGGGTGGACGTGGATTTCGGAACCGTCCGGATGGTCTTCCACCGTGACGGTGAGGATGGGAGACGGCGCGAAGATGGTGACGTCGCTCATGCCAGAACGCTATGCAGGCGCCGCGTGCAGGTGAAGCGGCTTGACAACGGCGTCGGGGCCCCCATCGGTCCCATGCGAGTTTCATCCGGCTGGTCTACTGTGACGTAGCGCGTAACTGCGCGATTGGAGCGGGATCGTCGGATGACTTCACAAGAGCTCGACTCGGTCCGAGGTGGCCGCCTCGGCATCGTCGAGATGCTCGGCGGGGAGCCCGACGACGTCACCCTGCGCCGGTATCTCCATGGCCTGCCGGGTGTCGATGCCGTCGGCCTGGAGCAGCGCTCGGCGGGCCTCGGGACGCGGTCGATCAAGACGACGTCGAAGGCGTGGGCGCTGGATCGCATCATCCAGCTCATCGATCTGACGACGCTGGAGGGTGCGGACACGCCCGGCAAGGTCCGCTCGCTCGTCGCGAAGGCGCTCAATCCGGACGCGTCCGACCCGAGCTGCCCGCGCGTCGCCGCGGTTTGCGTCTACGGCGACATGGTGCCGACCGCGGTATCCGCGCTCGGCGCGGCGCATGGCGACCCCGATGACGGGCTCGTCTCGGTCGCGGCGGTCGCGACGGCGTTCCCCAGCGGTCGCGCCTCGCTCGAGATCAAGCTGGCCGATACCGCGGAGGCGGTCGCGCACGGGGCGGACGAGATCGACATGGTGATCGATCGCGGCGCGTTCCTCGCCGGTCGCTATGCGCTTGTCTTCGACCAGATCGCCCGGGTGAAGGAGGCGTGCCGGCGACTCGACGGCAGCGCC
>DATMGN010000059.1:0-2785 GCA_035555435.1 Microbacteriaceae bacterium
CCGCGAGCTCGGCGTCCTCGAGGAGGTCGAGCGAGCGGCAGAACGCGAGTTCCTCCAGAACGGCGCGATCATGGCGGTCGAGTCGCTCGGCGGCAAGGAGCTCGTCTACTTCCAGGAGAACGTCAACGAGGGCGTCGAGCATCTGAGCCCCGCCCCGCGGCTCTTCATCACGCAGATCGGGCTCGAGCCGATCCTGCGCGAGCGCGCCGCCGCGCTCGGCGCCGAGCACCGCTTCGCGGCCGAGGTCGTCGAGTTCACGCAGGACGACGCCGGCGTGCGCGCCGTCGTGCGCGACCGCGACAGCGGCGAGGAGACGCTCGTCCGCGCGCAGTACATGATCGCCGCGGACGGCGCCCACAGCGCGACGCGCGAGCAGCTCGGGATCGGCATGCTCGGCCGCGGGAAGTTCAGCGATTGCATCACCATCTACTTCAAGGCCGACGTGAGCGAGCTCATCGGCGATCGCAACCTCTCGGTCACCTACGTCAACCACCCGGACCTCCTCGCGTTCTTCCGCTTCTCCTTCGCGAAGGACTCGGGGTTCCTCGCCGTCTTCAAGGCGCTCGACGCCGACGGTCAGCCGATCGCCGATATCGGGGCGACCGCCGACGATCTGGAGCTGTGCACCGAGTTCGTGCGCACGGCGCTCGGCGTGGGCGAGGAGCTGCCGATCGAGATCGACAGCGTGCAGCGGTGGGCCGCCGAGTCCGGCTGGGCTGAGCGCTTCCGCGACGGCCGTGTCTTCCTCATCGGCGACGCCGTGCACGTCATGCCGCCGACGGGCGGCTTCGGCGGCAACACCGGCATCATCGACGCGCACAACCTGGCGTGGAAGATCGCCGCGGTCCTCCAGGGCGAAGCGGGCGAGGGGCTGCTCGACACCTACGACCCGGAGCGCCGCCCTGCGGCGGCGATGACCGCCGAGCAGGCGTACACGCGCTACGTGCTGCGCGTCGACCAGAGCCTCGGCACCGGGGACCTGCAGGAGACGCTTGACGACGTCGCGATCGAGCTCGGACCCGTGTACTCGTCGGCGGGCGTCGCGTCGGGCACGCCGGACGCGGCCGGCGGCGTCGGCTCGCTGCGCGACCGCGACAGCCGGACGCAGAATCCGCGCGAGCCGGGCGCCGCGGTCGGCGGTCGCGCGCCGCACGTCGCGGTCTCGGGCGCGGGACGCACCTCGGTCCACGACGTCTTCGGCGACGGGTTCGTCCTGCTCGCGGGGGCGAGCGGTGGCGCATGGCTCGATGCGGCGGCTGGGGCGCGGATCCCCGGCTACCGCGTCGGGCCGGGGTTGGAGCTCGATGCCGCCGCGGGCGCGTTCGAGGAGGCCTACGGCGTCGGGGCGGACGGCGCGGTGCTCGTGCGGCCCGACGGCGTGATCGCCTGGGCCTCGCCGACCGCCGCGGGGGCGTCGGCCGCGGCGCTCGAGGCGGCGCTCGACGCGCTGCTCTTCCGAGCGGCGGCGCGCGTCAGCTGAAGGGCGCGGTGGCTGGCGGCGACGAGCCACAGCCCCCGTGCCTCGGCGTCGCCGTCGTTGCGGTAGACGTGCGGGCGGGCGGCATCGAAGCGGATCGAGTCGCCGGGCTCGAGCTCGTGGCGCGTGCTGTCGAGCTGCAGGGTGAGCCGGCCTTCGAGGACGACGACGAGCTCCATGCCCTCGTGGCTCATCTCGGCGCCCTCCGAGGACGTGTAGGCGCCGGGTGCGTAGCGCACGAGGATCGCGTCGGGGGAGGCGTCGCCGCCCGCCGCGAGGCGCTGCCATCGCACGCCGTTGCCGAGCTCGAGCACGGGGGCGTCGGCGGCGCGCTGGTATGCGACGCCGGGGTCCGGCGGTGGGCCGTCGGGCATGTGGGCCGTGCCGAGCAGTTCGTCGTAGCTGATGCCGAGCTCGCTCACGATCGAGAACAGCGTCGCCATCGACGGCTGCGCCTGGCCGTTCTCGATCTGCGAGATGAGGCCGGGGGACACGTCGACGGCGGCCGCGAAGCTGCGGAGGCTGCGCCCCTGGTCGAGTCGGGCGCGCCGCAGTCGCGCGCCTACTCCCGCCTCGCTCATCCGATCATTCTCGCGCGCCCCGACCCCGACTGGCGGTGCCTTGGGCGCAATCCGCGCGACCACATCGCGCGAACGGCACCGCCAGACGCGGTTTGCAGCGCAGAACGCGATCCCGCGGCTCCCGCAGGCTCAGCTCGCCAGGCGCTCCCCGGTCGTGACGTCGAACCGGTGGACGTGGCCGGGCTTCGGGGAGACGACGACCCGCTCTCCGGCGTTCGGGTGGGTCCGGCCGTCGACGCGCGCCACGATGTCGACGCGCTCTCCGGAGACGTCGGCGCGGCCGTAGAGGTAGCCGTCGGCGCCGAGCTCTTCGACGATCTCGACCTCGACCTCAAGCCCTTCGCCGCTGGGGGCGACGAGCAGGTCTTCGGGCCGCACACCGAGCGTGATGCCGTCCTCGTTCCACAGGTTCATCGCGGGGGAGCCGATGAAGCCGGCGACGAAGACGTTGCGCGGGGTCTCGTAGAGCTCGCGCGGCGTGCCGACCTGCTGGAGCACGCCGTCCTTGAGCACGGCGATCCGGTCGCCCATGGTGAGGGCCTCGGTCTGGTCGTGGGTGACGTAGACGGTCGTGACGCCGAGACGGCGCTGCAGCTGCGCGATCTGCGTGCGGGTCTGCACGCGCAGCTTCGCGTCGAGGTTGGACAGCGGCTCGTCCATGAGGAAGACCTGGGGGTTGCGCACGATGGCCCGGCCCATGGCGACCCGCTGGCGCTGGCCGCCGGAG
>DATMGN010000060.1:0-8597 GCA_035555435.1 Microbacteriaceae bacterium
GCGAACGCGACCGGGAGGCGCTCGGCGGCCTCGGGACCGAACTCCTCGGCGAGGGCCGAGAGCGTCCCCGCCGCACCGCCGAGCTGCGCGGGCACCGCGCACCCGGCGAGCGCGTCACGGGCGTCGACGACCTGGACGAGCCAGTCCGCGAAGCGCGCGCCGACGGTCGTCGGCACCGCCTGCTGGGTGAGCGTGCGCGCCGCGGCCGGGGTGTCGCGGTAGCGCGCGGCGAGCCGGGCGAGGGCCGCGACGACGCGGCTCAGGTCCGCGGCGATCCCCGCGAGCGCGTCGCGCGTGACGAGGGCGATCGCCGTGTCGAGGATGTCCTGGCTCGTCGTGCCGCGGTGCACCCAGGCCGCTGCATCCGGGCCGAGCGACGCGCGCAGGCGCGCTACGACGGCGCCGACCGGGTTGCCGTCCTGCACCGCCGCGACGGCGAGCTCGGCGGCATCGATCCGAAGCTGTCCCGCGGCACGCTCGATCTCGACGACCACGGCGTCCGGCGCGAGGCCCACCTCGTGCTGCGCCCGCACGAGTGCGACCTCCGCGGCAACGAGCGCCGCCGCTATCGCGTCATCCGAGACCGCGCCGTCGGCACCGACCGAGACCGGACTGAGCAGCCCGGTGTCGAAACGGGCGGCGGAGCCCGGGTCAGTAGGCAAGGAAGACGGTCTCCTTCTCCCCCTGCAGGTGGATGTCGTGCCGCAGCCCGCCGTCCGGCGCGCGAGTCGCGATCAGCGTAGCGCGCTCCTCCGGCGTGAGGGAGGCGAGGAGCGGGTCAGCCGCGAGCGCCGCCTCGTCGTCCGGCAGGTAGATGCGCGTGTGCAGCTTGTCGGGCAGGCCGCGCGCGAAGACGATGAGCGCGATGAAGGGCGCGGTGTCGCCGACCGGCCCCGGGTTGCGCGTCCAGAACGTGTAGCGGCCCTCGTCGCTCGTGCCGGTGCGGCCGAAGCCCGTGAAGCCGTACTTGTCGCGGCGCAGCGACCCGCGCACCTCGGGGATCGTGCCGTCCGAGTCGGCCTGCCAGATCTCGAGCATCGCGTCGGGGATGGGATTGCCGTCGCCCTGGTAGACGGTGCCGGTGAGCACGATCGAGCCGGGGCTCCAGGGGTGCGCGATCTCGTTGTCGAGCTCGTACGGGAGGCCGAACCCGAAGAACGGTCCGATGGTCTGGCCGGCGGTCGCCGGGATGCGCTGCCCCTCGGGCGTCGAGACGATCATCAGTGGTCCCCCTCGGGCTCGAACCAGGTGCGATGCTGGCCGCTGAGGACGATGTCCCAGCGATAGCCGAGCTTGAACTCGGGCTCGGTCAGGTCGTGGTCGTAGGTGCTGATCAGCCGGTCCCGGTCCTTCTGGTCGGGGATCGACTGGTAGATCGGGTCGAGCGCGAAGAGCGGATCGCCCGGGAAGTACATCTGCGTGATGATGCGCTGGGTGACCGAGGTGCCGAAGAGCGAGAAGTGGATGTGCGCGGGACGCCACGCGTTCCGGTGGTTCTTCCACGGGTAGGGCCCGGGCTTGATCGTCGTGAACTCGTACCAGCCGTCGTTGTCCGTGATGGTGCGCCCGGCGCCCGTGAAGTTGGGGTCGAGCGGGGCGGGGTGCTGGTCGCGCTTGTGGACGTAGCGTCCGGCCGAGTTCGCCTGCCAGATCTCCACGAGCTGGCCGCGGATGGGCCGCCCCCAGCCGTCGAGGACCCGGCCGCGGACGACCATGCGCTCGCCGAGGGGCTCGCCGGCGTGCTGGAGCGTGAGGTCCGCCTCGATCGCGGCGACGTCGCGTTGTCCGAATGCGGGGCTCGTCAGCTCGATCGTCTCGGGGTCGACGAGCTTGGGGTTCTTCGTCGGGTGGCGCAGGATGCTGGAGCGGTAGGGCGGGAAGTCGTAGAGCGTCTGGCCGCCGCGGTAGGTGCCGTCGGCGACGGCTTGCGCGTGCGCGGCCTGGATCGCCTCGATCTCGCTGACGATCTCGCGCTGGGACGCCTGGTCGGGCGCCGCGAGCAGGCTCTCCGGCGCAGGAGGCGCGTCGGGGGCTTCGGTCATGTCGGTCTCCTTCGACCCCGAGTCCGTTCAAGTGACAGCAACGGATGCAATGGCCCGGGTATAACGACACATGCTGTCACCTCAGTCGCGAAATCCCTTGTCGATTCCCGATGAACGAGATACTTGGGGGATGGCGAACTCGGAGTCCGGCGACTCGATGGTCGAGCGCGTCGTGCGCATCCTCGGGGCCTTCGACGCCGAGCACACCGACCTGACCCCGAGCGACGTCGCACGCCGCTCCGCGCTGCCGATGTCGAGCGCGCACCGCATTGTCGGCGACCTGCTGCGCGCCGGGCTGCTCGAGCGCGATCTGGAGGGCCGCGTGCGCATCGGGATGCGGCTGTGGGAGCTGACGACGCGCGGCTCGCGCGCGCTCGCGCTGCGCCAGGCCGCCCTGCCCGCGATGGAGCGCGTCCAGGCCGCCGTCGGCGAGCACGTCCAGCTCTGCGTCCTCGACCAGGACGAGGTGCTCATCATCGAGCAGCTGTCGGCCCCCGATGCGGTGTCCAACGTCACCGCGGTCGCCGGCCGCCTCCCCCTGCACGCATCGAGCTCAGGGCTCGTGCTGCTCGCGTTCGGCCGTCAGACGCTGCGCGCTCGGGTGCTCGCCCGCCCGCTGCCGGCGATCGGCCCCTCGACGATCACCGATCCGGCGCTGCTCGCGCGCCGACTGGAGACGGTCCGCGGCGACGGCCACGCGATCCTGCCCGGCTCGATCGAGTCCGTCGCGACGGGCATCTCGGTGCCGGTGCTCGACCGCGCGGGCACGATCGTCGCGGCGCTGTCGGCCGTCGTCCCGACGGGCTGGGAGCGCGAACGCGAGACGCTCGCCTCGCTGAGGACCGCGGCCGCCTCGGTCGCCGAGTCGATCGCCGACTACGGGATCCTCACCCACTGACCGCGACCGTCGGCGGACGGCTGCCGCCGCGCTTGGCCTGCTGGATCTGCTCGTAGACGTGGGTGCGCAGCTGCGTGAAGCGCGGGAGCGCGCGGGTCGTGATCTGATCGCGTTCGACGGGCAGATCGACCGCGAGATCCTCCTGGACGGTCGTCGGCGACATCGAGAGCACGATGACGCGCTCCCCGAGGTAGATCGACTCGTCGATGTCGTGGGTGACGAAGAGGATCGTGACGCCGAAGCGCTCCCAGATGCCGCGCACGAGGTCCTCGAGGTCGGCGCGGGTCTGCGCGTCGACGGCCGCGAAGGGCTCGTCCATGATGAGCACCTCGGGGTTGTATGCGACCGCCCGAGCGATCGCGACCCGCTGCTGCATCCCGCCCGAGAGCTGCCAGGGGTACTTGTCGCCCGCGTCGGCGAGACCGACCGCCTCGAGCGCCTCGGCGACGCGCGCGACGCGCTCGGCCTTCGGCACGGACTTGAGCAGCGGCAGTGCGACGTTGCGCCGGACGGTCATCCACGGCATGAGGCTGCGGCCGTACTCCTGAAAGACGACCGCCATGCGCTTGGGCGGCGCCGTCACGGGGACCCCATCGAGGCGCACGCTCCCGCCACTCGGGTCGAGGAGCCCCGCGATGCACTTGAGCAGGGTCGTCTTGCCGCAGCCGGACGGGCCGACGATGCACACGAGCTCGCCCTGGCGGGCCGAGAAGGAGATGTCCTGGAGCGCGACGAAGTCGCCGTACGACTTGCTGAGGTGCTCGACCGCGAGCAGCTGCCCCGTTCCGGCGTCAAGGATCTCAGGCACGTTCGGCCCCTTTCAGTCCGTGGTACCAGCCGAGCACGGCTCGCTCGGCGAGTTGGAAGGCCAGCGCGAGCAGGATGCCGATGAGGCCGAGCAGGAGGACCCCGCTCCACATCTGCGCGTACTGATAGTTCGTCTGGAACACGAGGATCTGGTAGCCGATGCCGGACGACGACGCCGACATCTCCGAGATGACCATGAGGATGAGCGCGATCGAGATGCACTGGCGGACCCCCGCCATGATCTGCGGCGAGGCGCTCGGCAGGACGAGCGAGACGATCCGCCTCGGCGTCGAGAGTTGATACGAGCGCGCCGTCTCGCGCTGGACCGAGTCGACCGCTCGGACGCCCTCGACCGTGTTGAGCAGGACCGGCCAGACCGCGCCGGCGACGATGACGAGGACCTTGGCCTGGTCGCCGATGCCGAGCGCGAGCGCGAGCAGCGGGACGAGCATGGGCGGCGGGAGCGCCCGGAAGAACTCGAACACGGGCTCGACGAGGCTGCGCAGCCAGCGGATCGAGCCGACGAGCAGCCCGATCGCGATGCCAGCCGCGACGGCGATCACGATGCCGGTGAGCAACCGCCCGAGGCTCGGGAGCACGTCGGCGGTCAGCGCGCTGCCGAACCAGGTCTCGCCGAACGCCTCGCCGATGACCCACAGCGACGGGAACCGGTTGTTCGGCGAGAGCATCGCCGAGATCGACCACGCCGCGAGGATGATGAACGGGAGCGCGACGACTTCGAGCGTCCCCGTGATCCACCGCGGCATCCGCCCCTTGCGCTTCGGGAGCACGATGCGACGGGTCTCCGAGACACTCATAGGACGACCTCCCCTCGGACCGATTCGTGCCAGGCGAGCGCCCGGCGTTCGATCGCGCGCACGACCAGGTTGATGAGCAGCGCGAGGATGCCGGCGGCGACGACCATCGCGTACACGCCCGCGTAGTCGCCCGCGGTCGCGCGCTGCGTGAGGAGTCGGCCGATCCCGGGCACGCCGATGATGAGCTCACCCGTCACGGTGAGGATGAGCGCGACGGTCGCCCCGAGCCGGATCCCCGTCATGAGGTACGGCAGCGACGTCGGGAAGACGAGGTGGATGAAGCGCGAGAGCGGGCCGAGTCCGAAGCTGCGCTGCGTGTCACGCGCGACACTGTCGACGTCGGCGACGCCGTAGAGCACCTGGATGAAGACCTGCCAGAACGTCGCGAACACGACGATGACGAGCGACGCGTCGCGGTTCGGGCCGAACGACATGATCGCGATCGGGATGATCGCGACCGACGGGATCGGTCGCAGGAACTCGACCGTCGAGCGCGTGTAGCGGCGCAGGAACGGGACGAGGCCGATGACGGTGCCGAGGACGACGGCGAGCACGATCGAGATGACAAGTCCGATCGCCCAGGTGATGAGGGTGTCGCCGACCGCGCGCCAGAACGCAAGGTCGACGAGATCCCCGCCGAGCGTCCCGAGGACCTCGGTCGGCGGCGGCACGTACTTCGCGTTGACCCAGCCGACCGCCGCGGCGAGCTGCCAGAGCGCGAGGAACCCGAGGATGCCGAGGACGCCGAGCAGCGCGCCGCGGAGTCCCGGTCGCTTCCTGGTCATCGTCGTCCTTTCTGCCTGCATGGTAGGCCCCGGTCACAGCGGTGGTCCGGGGCCTGACGACCCCGGACCACCGTGTCGAGTGCTATCGAGCGATGAGCGTCGACAGGTCGGGCGCCGTGTCGAAGTACCCGTACTCGACGGCGAGTTCGATGAGCTCCTCGAGGTGTGCCGTCCCGAGGTCGGCCGTGAACGTCGGGAGCACGATCGCGTCGGCACCGGCCTGCGGGATGTCGAGGTACTTCGCGATCGCCGCGCGCACCTCCTTCTCGTGCGTCGCCGCGTACTCGAGCGCCTCGGTGAGGGCAGCGGTCCACGCCGCGACCTTGCCGGGCTCCGAATCGATGAGGCTCTGCAGTGTGAAGTTCGTCAGCACCGTCAGGCCCGGGATGGTCGCCTGGTAGGGACCGCCGAGGTCGGTGCCGCCGGCGGCGACGATCATGCCGCGGAACGGGTCCGGGACCCACGCGGCGTCGATCGTGCCGGCCTCGATCTGCCCGGGCGCGTCGGGGAAGGCGACGACGACGAACTCGATCGAGTTCGGGTCGCCACCGTCGTTTGCGACGGCCGCGCGGATCGTCAGGTCACCGGCCGCGTTCGGGCTGTTGACCGAGACCTTTTTGCCGGAGAGGTCCTTCCAGCTCGTGACGCCGCTCGCGGCGCTCGCGACGACGCTGTTGACGTCGGGCAGGGTCGTGAGGCTGTTCGCGTAGTTGGTGAGCATGCGGACCTGCTCGCCCGCGAGCGCGGCGCGGAACGGGCCCATCGGCTGGCCGATCGCGAAGTCGACCTCGCCCGAGACGAGACCGGGGATCGCCTGCGCACCACCCTGGGCGGGCAGGATCTCGAGGTTGATCCCGTGCTCCTCGAAGATGCCCGCGTCGAGCGCAGCCCAGATGGCGCCGGTCTCGGCGATCGGGAGCGCCGCGACCTTGACGTCGTACGTCTCGACGGGGACGACGGGAGCGTCCTCGGTCGGGGAGGGCGATGGGGCGGGCGCACCGGAATCGGTGCAGCCGACGAGGGCGATCGCCGCGACGACCGCGGCGGCGCCCAAGATGGAACGCTTCATTGCGGGACCTCTCTTCATTCTTCATCGAATGGTGCGCCACGATCTCGCCTGCCGCGCACGGCATCCTGGCGGGATGCATGACATTATGCCGACAAGTATGTGGATTCAATGTCACATACGTCAACCACTCGTTTGCGGCGGGTCTACGCGACGAAGCTCCGGTGCACGACGAGGTCGGCGAGCTCGGGGTCGTACTCGGCGAGCACCGCCGTGACGCGCTCGATCGCGAGCGCGCCGAGCGCCTCGTGGGCGCCGACGAACGCGGCGCGCGCTCGCACCCGCGGCCAGTCGGACGGCAGCAGCTCGCGCGGGAGGTCTGGATCGGAGCGGGCGAGCTCGATCCACTGGTCCGCGATGCGGGTACGCAGGACGAGCGCCTGCGCGGACGTGACGTGGTCGGCGGCGAGACTGCGGACGAGCTGCTCGGCGTCATCGATGAACGCGAGGTACGCGCCCGAGAGCGAATCGAGGTCCCACGCCTCCTGAGGCGGCCGCGAACCCGCCCCCACCGCCGGGACGGTCGCCGTGAGCGCGGTGACGCCCTGCACGCCGACGCGCGCGAGCTCCTCGACGGCCACCCCGGGCCGCGCGCGTGGCGAGACCCACGTCGAGTCCTCGAGCGGCGCGTAGCCGAGCCAGCGCATGCGCGCCCGAATCGCCTCGCGCAGCACGCGGTCGCCCTCGGGGGCGGCGAAGACGACGACGCTCCAGATCCCGTCCCACGGGCGGTCCTCGCGCCCGAACTCCCCCATCCTCGCGAGGCCCGAGCGCAGCACGCCAACGGTGCGTGCGGTGAGGCGGTGCGAGGTGTTGCGGCCGGTTCGGGAGGACTCGAGCAGACCGTGCTTGACCATGCGGCTGAGGGCGGCGCGCGCCGCAGCCTCGTTGACCTCGAAGTCGGCGAGCAGCGCGACGAGTGCCGCCGAGGGGAAGGCTTGGCTCCGCTCGAGCCAGTAGTCCCCGAACAGGTGCAGCAGCAGGCTCGTCGTCGAGCCTTCCCGGCGACGCGGCAGCGAGCCCGTCGACATGGGCGAATCGAATGACATCATCAGCGCACCTCGACGCCCATATTGTCATACGTCGCGGGGGCGTGCGGGTCGACCCCCCGGCCCTGGGACGCCGACTTTCATGACGTTTTTCAATAGTTGAATTGCTCCACGACACGACGTACGCTTGGCGCTCATGGCACCGCTGCAGCTCGATCGGCTCGACGGCACCGCCTTCGCGACCGACCCAGGGCTGCTCCTCGCGCGGGCCAACGCCGACTCGATCGCCGCGACCAACCGCGCGCTCGCCGAGTTCGGACTCCGCGTGCGCTCCTACGCCGTCCTCGCCGCCGCCGCCTCGGCGATTCGGCCGACGCAGCGCGAGCTCGCCGAGTTCCTCCGGCTCGACCCCAGCCAGGTCGTCGCGCTCGTCGACGATCTCGAGCGCCGGGGGCTCGTGCGCCGCGAGGTCGACCCCGCCGATCGGCGGGTCAACGCCATCGTGGCGACCGAGGAGGGCGCGTCGCTGTCGACGCTCGCGAGCACTGCGGTCACCGAGGCCCGAGAGCACCGACTGGCCGCGCTGACCTCCGAGGAGCTCGCGACGCTCACGGAGCTGCTCGCGCGAGTCGTGCATGCGCGACCGGCCGAATAGCCAGTAAACCTGATAATCTCCGGACGTCACCGCAAAGGAGCGCTGCCCATGTCTCTCTCCCTCGAGCAGAAGGTCGCCATCGTCACCGGGGCGGGCGCCGGACTCGGTGCCGCCTACGCGAAGGCGCTCGCCGACGCCGGCGCCGCCGTCGTCGTCAACGACGTCTCCGAGGCCGCAGCCGCCTCGATCGTCGCCGAGATCGCCGCCGCGGGAGGGCGGGCGATCGCGGTCATCGCACCCGTCGGTGCGAGCGAGGTCGCACAGCAGCTCGTCGACACCGCGGTGCGCACCTTCGGCCGCCTCGACATCGTCGTGACGAACGCCGGGATCCTCCGCGACAAGTCGTTGCTCAAGATGACCGACGAGGACTTCGACGCGGTCATCGACGTACACCTGCGCGGCACGTTCACGATGGCGCGCGCCGCCTTCGCCTACTTCAAGGAGCACGAGATCGCGGGCCGGATCATCGCGATCGGCTCCCCCACCGGCCAGCGCGGCAACTTCGGCCAGACGAACTACGCCGCCGCGAAGGCCGGC
>DATMGN010000061.1:0-7208 GCA_035555435.1 Microbacteriaceae bacterium
CCGGAGGGCCGCAGCCTCTCCTCGGCCGGAAACGACCTCTATGACTGCATTACGGAGAAGGGCTGGGATGTGACCCTCCGATGGGATGGCGGTGTCGAGGCGTCAACCGAAACAATCCCTCAAGAACAGTACAACCTGTACCACGCCGATGCGTCCGCATGCATGGCTGAACTGGACCAACGCATTCTTGCGATGACGGAAGTGGAGATCCGCGCCGCTTACCAGGCGGAACTTGCCACCCGGGAGTGCCTGGTGGGCTTGGGATACGACGTACAAGAGCCCCCGAGTGAACAGACGTACATCGACGACTTCTTCGGAGCACGCTGGACCGCGTACGGGGAGTCCAACGTTTCCATTCAGGCGCTCTCGGACTCCGAATGGAGGACGCTCAACGAGAGCTGCCCTCAACCGTCATGGGGCTTCGGCGCCGAATAGGGCATCCGTCGCCTTGGGGGTCACCAAGTCGAGGGCGGCTCGCCTCCATCGGCGGCTCGGCCGTCATCGCCCTGGCGAGGTCCTCGTCGTTGATCTGCTCCTCCAGCCACCAGGACGAGCCGAGCGCGCGGCGTTCGAAGTCGATGCTCCCCGCGCCGCCGAGCGCGGCGAGCACCTGTCCGTCGGCGCGGGTGATCCGGTATCCGCGCGGCAGATGTGCAATCCGCGACGTGATCCAGGGGAGACCCGTGGCCGGGTCGATCGTGAAGTGGGCGAGCCGTTCGAAGTCCTCGTGGTTGCCGTCTGCAAAGAACAGCGCCTGGCCCAGTTCCGCGAGCCGGCGGGTGATCCGCTGGGCGTGGCGCTCCCACGCGGTACGCGGCCACAGCAGTCCGAAGTCGCCAAGCTGTATGACCGCTCGGATGCCGCGTTCGTGCAGGACGTCGAGCGCGATGCGCAGGTGGTCCAGGTCGCCGTGCACGTCGCCGAGCAGGGCGATGCGCGGCTCGGACCCCAGCAGGTCCAAGGCCGCGGGATTCGCCTCGACGGTCCTCAGTTTCATTGGTCGACTATGCGCGGTGCCGCGTCCATCCGCCTGGCGTCGCTCTGGTGGGGAAATCTGGGGGTCGAAGACGGCGCGAGCGATTGGCGCCAGGGTCAGTTCCGACGATTCAGTCAGTGCCATTGAGGCGTTGCGCGCCGCTCGTGGAACTCGAGCGGGAATCTGTTACGGAAGGATCGAATCGGCTTGATCGCGCCTACCTCGAGCGTCGAACCCAACATGCCCCTCGCGAATGGGGCAGGCTTTCCGGTCTGCGGATGACATGGCCGTCATAGAGCCTGGCGGTGAGGTGCAGAGCGGAGTCGACTCGGCGCTCGACGGCAGAGGGTGTACACCCTGGCGGACGCCCTAGTAGGGTGATCTTGTGCCTCGAAGGGGGGACATGCCTTGGCAAACTCCCGGAGGCCGATGACGAAGATTGTCGGGCTCACCGTAGGCATCACACTCATGGCGGCCGGATCATTCCTGGTCCTTGGCAGCATTCCTAGTGCGTTCCTCATCAAAACGAACGCTACGAGCGTCTGCCATGAGCGAGGCCTACCCGATGCGGCCATCCACAGCGAGGGTCTCGACGGCCGAGTACGGACCAGCTTTATTTGGTGGCCGATCGGCGTCGAGTGCTTGTGGCCCGACGCCGAAGGCGGCTTGCCAATCCCAACGCATCCGCGGTGGTACCCGACCGTCGGCATATACGGCGGCCTTGCACTGGTCGGCGTCGGTATCGGCGCATTAGTTGTCACCAGGAGGACTACCAACAGATAGGAGCAATGATGCCCAGATTCACTGTAACTGCCGGGGTCGCACTTCTTGCCGCAGCCGCGCTACTCATAGGCTGCCGCCTCGGTAGCCAATGATGATCGTGCGCCGGATGAATCAACCGGCGACCGCGGTACAAGCCACCTCGTCGCCGAGTTCACCGCAAGCACCGACTTCGCCACCGCTGTGCGAGCTGCCGCCGACTCGGACCAGGACATTGTCGGGATACGGTTCGAGAACGACCAGATCGTCGGCGAATACTTTTTGCACAGTCAGCAGACCCCAGAAGCGTTTCTAAGTGAGTTCACCGAGCGCTATGGCACCGTGCCGCAAGTCGCCGGCCTCATCGTGGAGGTGCCGCGGCGTCTGCCGGAGGACAAGACGCGGCACGTGCCACTGCCTGTCATCGACACAGGCAGTATCGACTTCGTTGCGCCCGAGATCCCTGAAGCCAAGCTCGACGAACTGTTCCTGCACGAGCAGCCCGCAGCCGAGGATGCATCCGCGGCCCGCTTCGCGTTCCCCTACTGGGAGCCTGAGCAAGTGTTCGTGCGCGTGTGGCGCACCGGATCGTCGCAGAAGTTCACGAACTCCATCTACTGGAATACGACCACTTACCCACAGCTCCTCACCGGGCCGAAAGGCATCGAGATTGAGGTGACACTAGTCAACGAGGCGACCGGTGTGCGGGGGAGCATCCTGCCGTGGGAACTGTGCGGCCCAGGGTTCCGGGATGAGTTCATTGCCAAAAACTATAACTGGAACTCCTGGTCGGTGTCCTCACCTCACGGCAGTCTCGCCGCCTCCTATCCCTATGCGGATCTCAACGATCTCTTTGACTCGTGCGGGGAGAACGTAATGGCGATCGGGTTCGCGTCGCCGTATGACATGCCGACGTTCTATGACGGTCCATACGCGGACCTCGAGACCTACATCGACGCCCAAGTTGGTGTGCGGAGCTCGAGCACGCTCTTTGCTGGTTTGCAGTTGGTCGACAGCAGTTGGTGCCCCTTCGACGGCTCTATCGCGTTCACGGACTGCATGGGGTTGTTCGCGCCGTCGCTGCCGTCCGGGTGGGATGAAGTGCGCGCAACCTTGGCCGAGTGGCGTGGCTGGGTCGCCGCGACTGACAAGTGCTGGTACTCGGCCTCATATGGCACCGTTGCACCTTCGAGTTACACCTGCTGAGATCTGATCAGCTCACCTGGACAATCGAGTGGGATTCACGGCGTTCGTGCTGCGGCAATCCGTTGCACCACGAACGCCGTGCCCCGTCGGCCGCGCCTACGTGTTGATCGAAGGCGACACGGGAGCGAGGTGCTCTGAGGCGTGTAGCGCCCATCGCGTGGTGAGTGGGCAGCGGCCCCACGAGTAGCGTCAACCGTTTGCAGGGAAGCCCTCCGGAAGGAGGGTCCCCGCAGTTCCAAATCGTCACTTTGCAGCTAATTGAATGAGTGGGCTAACGAGATCCTTCGGGGCCGAGGATCATCAAAGTCCTCTTCTGCCTTCGCAGTCGCCACGCGATATGTCGATTCTCAAGTGCGGTGCAAATCTCTCAACTGGCATGAAGGTTGACAGCGCTCGCGGTGCACGTCGTGGGTTATCGGTAGCCTGGGCGCGTGCCAATGGGCGGGAACGATGGGGACACAGAGCTCTCAGGTGCGCTGACACTTGGTCACCTCCTCGCAATAGCCGAGATCGATCGTCCGGCCGACCTGGTCCTCATCCGCCATTCCCTGTCGCCGGGAGGGCTCGCCGCGGACGAGATCACGCCCGCCCGCGTCCTCGCGTACACGCGTGAGCAGGCCCTGCGCAACAAGCTCGGGCCAGCTCCGGCGGGCACCTGGCTCGTCTTTCTCGCCGACGGCGCTCGCCGTGCGCGCTTCTACGCTGCATACGAGAACCGCGGCGAAGTGCTCGCCGAGCGCACACAGACGCATCGATTCTTCGATCTCAAGTCGAGCGATCTGCTTTCGTCACTCCAGAGGCGGCTGGTGGTGGAGTGGACGAAAGACACGATCAACTGGGCGAAATCCGGGGCGATGGCCTCCCAGCTGCCTGTGGTCGAGATCGCCGACCCAGCCGCGGTTGCATTTCCCGGCTACGACCGAGTGCTTGTCACCTACGACGAGCTTCGCGCGATCGTCGACGATTCCCGCTACGCGGAATGGCGAACAGCTCTTGCGGCAGTGCAGGGCGTCTACTTGATCACGGATCCGACTGGGCCTGGCCGCCTATACGTGGGGAAGGCCGATGGGCTGGGCGGCATCCTCGCCCGATGGGCGGCATACGCGCGCGACGGCCATGGCGGCAACGTGGCTCTGCGCGATCTGGCGGGACTCGATGCCGCGCATGCCAAGCGGTTCCGTTTCAGCATCCTGCGGGTGTTCGGTCCGCACGTTCCACAAATTGACGTGGACGATGCCGAGGCGCATTACAAGCGAGCTCTACTTACCCGCGAGCATGGTCTGAATCGGAACTAGCCGCTTCTGCCTCGGTGTCGTTCGTGCGGACGGCTTCTGTGCCACGCCCTGAGAGCGACGCTGGACTGATGTCCGCAGTGCCGAGTAGGCTCGGCGGCTCATGATCGCTGATCCGTTGTCCTACGCGCGCGCCCTGCTGGAGCGTCACGGGCTTCACGACTGGACCGTGGGCCTGGACCGTGCTCGCACCCGCCTCGGCAACTGCCGAGAGGACACTCGCTCGATCACGATCTCTCGCACGTTCGCCGAGCGCGCGACCGAGTCTGACCTCGAGCAGGTGCTGCTGCACGAGATTGCCCACGCCCTGGTCGGCGCTCGGCACGGGCACGATGGTGTCTGGCTGCGCAAGGCCCGCGAGATCGGACTGCGCGCCGACCAGGCACCGATCCCGCCGGAGCTGCGCGAGTATCCGCCTGCGCGGCTCTGGCCCGGTGCGTCGGTCGTCGCGTTCATCCGCGGGGAGGTCGTGGCCGCGCGCGTGCTGAAGCGCAACCAGACGACGGTGGACGTGGACACGCCAAATGGTGCGTTCCGGCTGCCGCTGATGCTGGTGCGTGGTCGCGTCTGAGGGTGAGCTACGTATCGACGCGTGCTTTGGGTGCCTGCGCGTACGCCCGCTAATCTGGACAAGCTGCGGCACGTTCCTCGCGAAATGCCTGGCTGAGTCACTCAAATAGTCACTCAACCTCGACCATATTGCAGCCTCGGGGAGTTGGAGCGAACAGAAAAATAGCTGATCAGGGCCCTTAGCTCAATTGGTAGAGCGCCTGCTTTGCAAGCAGGAGGTCGCCGGTTCGATTCCGGCAGGGTCCACGCTCCCATGTCACCCGTGCGCCCTAGCCTGAGCGCATGACGTTCGAGGCTCGACAGATCTCGCAGACGATAGAACGCGATCCTGCGGCGGTCGCGGCGTTCGCGGGGGATCCGGCGAACCTGCCGCAGTGGGCGGCGGGACTGAGCGCCGGCATCCGGCTCGAGGCGGGGCGCTGGATCACCGACTCGCCCATGGGCGTCGTGGAGGTCGCGTTCGTCGGGCCGATCGAGCGCGGCGTCCTCGATCACGACGTGACGCTCCCTGACGGCACGGTCGTCCACAACCCGCTGCGCGTGCTGCGCAACGATGCCGGCAGCGAGGTCGTCTTCACGCTCTACCGCCTCCCGGGCGTGGGCGACGAGGCGTTCGAGCACGATGCCGCGCTCGTCGCCGCGGATCTGCAGCGGCTCAGGGCGCTGCTCGAGGCCTAGGAGCCAGCGGCGGCCGCCTCGAGCGCCGCGATGTCGATCTTCTTCATCGTCATCATCGCGGCGAAGCTCCGCGCGCCGATCCCGGCGTCGTCGTGCTGCGTGAGCTCGAGCAGTCGGCGCGGCGTGACCTGCCAGGACAGGCCGTACTTGTCCTTGAGCCAGCCGCACACGCTCTCCTCCCCGCCGTCGGCGGTCAGCGCGCCCCAGTAGTAGTCGGTCTCCGCCTGGTCGTCCGTGAGGATGACGAACGACACCGCCTCGGAGAACGTGAAGTCCGGCCCGCCGTTGAGCGCGACGAACGGGGTGCCGAGGATCGTGAAGTCGACGGAGAGGATGTCGCCCGTGCTCCCGCTCGGGGAGTCGCCCGGCGCGCGGAAGACGCGACCGAGCTCGGCGCCCGGGAAGACGGAGACGTAGAACTCGGCGGCCTCGAGCGCCTCGGTCGCGAACCACAGCATCGGGGTGAGCTTCGGCTGGATCTCGGGCATCGCGTTCTCCGGTCTCGCGTGACGACGGCGCGCATGCCGCCGACCGCGAGGCTACGCCTCCGAAGCGACAGAACGCCAGCGATCGGCCATGGCCAGCCGTGGGGGGCAGCGGTAGCGTCGAAGCATGAGCACACACGAGAAGGCACTGACACTGCGGGCGCTCCACGAGGCCCCCGAGATCCTGCGGGTCGTCAACGTCTGGGACGCGATCACGACGAAGGTCCTCGCGGACCTGCCGGAGACGAAGGCGATCGCGACCGCCGGGCACTCGATCGCGGCGAGCCACGGCTACGCGGACGGGACGATCCCGCTCGAGCTGACGCTCGCCGCGCTCACGCAGATCGTCGCGGCGACCGAGCTGCCGGTCTCGGCGGATCTCGACGCCGGCTACGGCGACCCGGCGGAGACGGTGCGGCGCGCGATCGGCGTCGGTGTCGTCGGTGCCAACGTGGAGGACCGACTCGCCCCCTTCGCGGACTCGGTCGCGGCGGTCGAGGCCGTCGTGCGCGCCGCGGAGGCGGAGGGCGTCGCCTTCCAGCTCAACGCGCGCACGGATGCGTTCGTCCGGGGCGGCGACCAGCCGCTGGAGGAGAAGATCGAGAACGCGATCGCCCGCGGGCGGGCCTTCCTCGAGGTCGGCGCCGCGCTCGTCTTCGTCCCGGGCGTGCTCGACCGCGAGGTCACCGAGCGGCTCGTCGCGGGGCTCGGTGCGGGCAAGCTCAGTGTCATCGGGCTGCCCGGCGCGCTGAGCGCTGCGGAGTACGAGTCGCTCGGCGTCGCGCGCATCTCCTACGGGCCGACGACGCAGCGGGTGGCGCTCCGCGCGTTCCGCGACCTGGCCGCCGATCTCTACGCGGACGGCGTGGTGCCGCCGGACACGCCCGCGCTCAACTGACGGGCGCGCCGGTCTCAGTGCCCCGCGCAGTCGGGGTCGCAGAACGCGACGAGCTCGTGGCGTTCTGCGCCGAGCCGCAGGACCCAGACGATCTGGTCGACGTCCTGGTCGGCGGTGAAGCGGAACGGCCCGAGCACGGTGTTGATCGCGACACCGGGCAGTGCCGCCTGGAGCGCTTCGCGCTGCTCGGACACGGGTAGGCCCGCGGGGTCGGCGCGGCCGAGCGCATCGGCGATGATCTGGATCGCGACGTACCCCTGCGCGTCGAACTGGTCGGGCATCCGCCCGAGGGCGCGCTGGTAGTCGTCGATGAACTGCTCGTTCGCGGGGAAGCGGTTGGTCGC
>DATMGN010000062.1:0-151764 GCA_035555435.1 Microbacteriaceae bacterium
CCCAGCTCGCGTACCGCTTTAATGGGCGAACAGCCCAACCCTTGGGACCTACTCCAGCCCCAGGATGCGACGAGCCGACATCGAGGTGCCAAACCATGCCGTCGATATGGACTCTTGGGCAAGATCAGCCTGTTATCCCCGGGGTACCTTTTATCCGTTGAGCGACAGCGCTTCCACAAGCCACTGCCGGATCACTAGTCCCGACTTTCGTCCCTGCTCGACCCGTCGGTCTCACAGTCAAGCTCCCTTGTGCACTTACACTCAACACCTGATTGCCAACCAGGCTGAGGGAACCTTTGGGCGCCTCCGTTACCCTTTAGGAGGCAACCGCCCCAGTTAAACTACCCACCAGGCACTGTCCCTGAACCAGATCATGGCCCGAGGTTAAGACACCCAATTCGACCAGAGTGGTATTTCAACAACGACTCCACAACCACTGGCGTGGCCACTTCACAGTCTCCCACCTATCCTACACAAGCCGAACCGAGCACCAATACCAAGCTGTAGTAAAGGTCCCGGGGTCTTTCCGTCCTGCCGCGCGTAACGAGCATCTTTACTCGTAGTGCAATTTCGCCGAGTCTCTGGTCGAGACAGCGCCCAAGTCGTTACGCCATTCGTGCAGGTCGGAACTTACCCGACAAGGAATTTCGCTACCTTAGGATGGTTATAGTTACCACCGCCGTTTACTGGCGCTTAAATTCTCCGCTTCGCCCCCGAAGGGACTAACAGGTCCTCTTAACGTTCCAGCACCGGGCAGGCGTCAGTCCGTATACATCGTCTTGCGACTTCGCACGGACCTGTGTTTTTAGTAAACAGTCGCTTGGGCCTGGTCTCTGCGACCGGCTGCCCCTAGCCCGCAAGGAGCTTCAGAGCCTCCGGCCCCCCTTCTCCCGAAGTTACGGGGGTATTTTGCCGAGTTCCTTAACCAGAGTTCACTCGATCGCCTCGGTATTCTCTACCTGACCACCTGTGTCGGTTTAGGGTACGGGCCGCAACAGCACTCGCTAGAGGCTTTTCTCGGCAGCATGGGATCACCCTACTTCGCCTCAATCGGCTACGCATCACCTCTCACCCACGACATCAAAGTCAGACACCCGGATTTACCTGGATGTCGGGCTACAGGCTTGCACCAGGACAACCAACGCCTGGCGGGACTACCCTCCTGCGTCACCCCATCGCTTGCCTACTACCGGATCGGGTCCCACGCTCCCCCCACAACCATCCCCGAAGGGACAGAAAGAGGTTCGGATGGTCAGCATCACCGGCCTCGACACGGACGCACCATCACGGGCACGGGAATATCAACCCGTTGTCCATCGACTACGCCTGACGGCCTCGCCTTAGGTCCCGGCTCACCCTGGGCGGATTAACCTGGCCCAGGAACCCTTGGTCATTCGGCGGCAGAGGTTCTCACTCTGCATTCGCTACTCATGCCTGCATTCTCACTCGCACACCCTCCACCCCTCGATCACTCGGAGGCTTCACCGGATGCACGACGCTCCCCTACCCATCCCAACGACTACACCACCCACCAGGGACAAACCCCGACAGGCCGGCGGATCAAAGCTGGAATGCCACGGCTTCGGCGGTGCGCTTGAGCCCCGCTACATTGTCGGCGCAGGACCACTTGACCAGTGAGCTATTACGCACTCTTTCAAGGGTGGCTGCTTCTAAGCCAACCTCCTGGTTGTCTGGGCGATCCCACATCCTTTCCCACTTAGCACACGCTTAGGGGCCTTAGCCGGTGATCTGGGCTGTTTCCCTCTCGACTACGAAGCTTATCCCCCGCAGTCTCACTGCCACGCTAGAAATACCGGCATTCGGAGTTTGGTTGACTTCAGTAAGCTTGTCGGCCCCCTAGGCCATCCAGTGCTCTACCTCCGGTACCCACCACGCGACGCTGCACCTAAATGCATTTCGGGGAGAACCAGCTATCACGGAGTTTGATTGGCCTTTCACCCCTACCCACAGCTCATCCCCCAGGTTTTCAACCCTGGTGGGTTCGGGCCTCCACCACGTCTTACCGTAGCTTCACCCTGGCCATGGGTAGATCACTCCGCTTCGGGTCTACACCCCGCGACTACACGCCCTATTCAGACTCGCTTTCGCTACGGCTACCCCACACGGGTTAACCTCGCCACGAAGCATAACTCGCAGGCTCATTCTTCAAAAGGCACGCCATCACCACCACAACCCAAAGATCGCAGCACGGCTCTGACGGCTTGTAGGCACACGGTTTCAGGTACTCTTTCACTCCCCTCCCGGGGTACTTTTCACCTTTCCCTCACGGTACTAGTCCGCTATCGGTCACCAGGGAGTATTTAGGCTTAGCGGGTGGTCCCGCCAGATTCACAGCAAATTCCACGAGCTCGCTGCTACTCGGGAATACGGTCCATCACAGGCTGCATGTTTTCGCGTACGGGGCTCTCACCCACTACGGCGACCCTTCCCAGAAGTCTTCCACTAACACACAGACACCACGATCCGCAGTCCGGCAGAACCACGACGACCACATCCCACAACACCGCATCCGCAACCCCTGCCGGGTATCACACGAACACGGTTTAGCCTCATCCGCTTTCGCTCGCCACTACTCACGGAATCACAATTGTTTTCTCTTCCTGTGGGTACTGAGATGTTTCACTTCCCCACGTTCCCCCTTGCACCCTATGAATTCAGATACAAGTGACACCCCATGACGGGTGCCGGGTTTCCCCATTCGGACACCCTCGGATCACAGCTCGGTTGACAGCTCCCCGAGGACTATCGCGGCCTCCCACGTCCTTCATCGGCTCCTGATGCCCAGGCATCCACCGTGTGCCCTTACACACTTGACCACAACAAGATGCTCGCATCCACTATGCAACACTCAACACACAACCACACCCCGAAACCAAGAACCCACCACACCCACACCCCGACCACGTCAGAGCAACACCCAGCACCACAGCACCGAGCACCAGGGATGCGTTAGGGAACCACGCCCAGGAGCGGACCAGAAAAAACAACCCCAACCACCACAACGGCGGCCCGAGTGTCTCCTCAGGACCCAACAGTGTGCCGAACCCCCCAAAAAACACCGGGGAAAGCCATCGAATCAGCAGAAAATGTTCCACCCAGCCACACCACACACCCAACCCCCAAACCAGGAGCCGGCGCGCTGTTCACGGTGCGGAATCAGATGAAAGGAGAACCAACCCTCAACACGCGGACACACAGTCCACACACTCGGCCTGGTCACCTCACCACACGGTGAGCTCCTTAGAAAGGAGGTGATCCAGCCGCACCTTCCGGTACGGCTACCTTGTTACGACTTCGTCCCAATCGCCAGTCCCACCTTCGACAACTCCCTCCCACAAGGGGTTAGGCCGTCGGCTTCGGGTGTTACCAACTTTCGTGACGTGACGGGCGGTGTGTACAAGGCCCGGGAACGTATTCACCGCAGCGTTGCTGATCTGCGATTACTAGCGACTCCAACTTCACGGGGTCGAGTTGCAGACCCCGATCCGAACTGAGACAAGCTTTAAGGGATTCGCTCCACCTCACGGTCTCGCAGCCCTCTGTACTTGCCATTGTAGCATGTGTGAAGCCCTGGACATAAGGGGCATGATGACTTGACGTCATCCCCACCTTCCTCCGAGTTGACCCCGGCAGTCTCCCATGAGTCCCCGGCATAACCCGCTGGCAACATGGAACGAGGGTTGCGCTCGTTGCGGGACTTAACCCAACATCTCACGACACGAGCTGACGACAGCCATGCACCACCTGCACACCAACCACAAGGGAAGCCCTATCTCTAGGGATGTCTGGTGCATGTCAAACCCAGGTAAGGTTCTTCGCGTTGCATCGAATTAATCCACATGCTCCGCCGCTTGTGCGGGCCCCCGTCAATTCCTTTGAGTTTTAGCCTTGCGGCCGTACTCCCCAGGCGGGGCGCTTAATGCGTTAGCTGCGGCACAGAGACCGTGGAATGGCCCCCACACCTAGCGCCCAACGTTTACGGCGTGGACTACCAGGGTATCTAATCCTGTTCGCTCCCCACGCTTTCGCTCCTCAGCGTCAGTATCGGCCCAGAGACCCGCCTTCGCCACCGGTGTTCCTCCTGATATCTGCGCATTTCACCGCTACACCAGGAATTCCAGTCTCCCCTGCCGAACTCCAGTCATGCCCGTATCGACCGCAAGCCCACAGTTAAGCTGCAGGTTTTCACGACCGACGCGACAGACCGCCTACGAGCTCTTTACGCCCAATAATTCCGGACAACGCTCGCACCCTACGTGTTACCGCGGCTGCTGGCACGTAGTTGGCCGGTGCTTCTTATCCAGGTACCGTCACTCACGCTTCGTCCCTGGCGAAAGAGGTTTACAACCCGAAGGCCGTCATCCCCCACGCGGCGTCGCTGCGTCAGGCTTCCGCCCATTGCGCAATATTCCCCACTGCTGCCTCCCGTAGGAGTCTGGGCCGTGTCTCAGTCCCAGTGTGGCCGGTCACCCTCTCAGGCCGGCTACCCGTCGTCGCCTTGGTGAGCCGTTACCTCACCAACAAGCTGATAGGCCGCGAGCTCATCCCGAACCGAAATTCTTTCCACGCGGAGAGGATGCCCTCCCGCGTCGTATCCGGTATTAGACGCCGTTTCCAGCGCTTATCCCAGAGTTCGGGGCAGATTGCTCACGTGTTACTCACCCGTTCGCCACTGATCCGCAGGGAGCAAGCTCCCTACTTCACCGTTCGACTTGCATGTGTTAAGCACGCCGCCAGCGTTCGTCCTGAGCCAGGATCAAACTCTCCATTAAGGCTTGGCCGTCAGACCCGAAGGTCTGACGAATCCGTTGCTCGCGCCCACGGGGAAAACCGGGGCGCAGCGAGTTGATCTGACTGTCTGTCCGAATGTCACTGACATTCATTCATTCAATCCAAAGGAATCTCTCCGACTGACCTGAGTCAGCCGACGAGGTTATTTGGCATTTGACATGTGCACGCTGTTGAGTTCTCAAGGATCGAGCGCTCCTGCTGCTTCCCGTCTCCGGTCCGCCCGCAGGGCAACTTCTCTAACCTAGTCCCGTTCGCGCAGGCCGGTCAAACCGACTCGCCGATTACGGTCGAAGGTTCATCCTAGTCCCGAATCCGCACACCTACAAGAGGAGTCCGAACTTCGGAGGAAGGTCCCCACTTGGGGCTCGACCGCGGGGCCCTGTCCGACTGGACTGGTTCCTCCTGCTGGCCGACCGCTTGGGGCGACTCGGAATACTTTACACAGGCCTCGGGGCTCTGCCAAATCGTGCTGCGGCCCGGGCGTGTCGCGCGCTGCGGACCGCGACGCGAGGCGCCGAAACGCCCGTCATCACTGGGTAGTCAGCCCCGCGACCGACTTCTTGCCACGCCGCAGCAGGACGATGCCGCCGGCGAGGGCGGGTTCGACGATCGCGTGCTCATCGTCGACCTTGCGGTTGTCGACGTAGACGCCGCCCTGCTGGATCGCGCGCCGCGCCTCCCCGTTGGAGCTCACCAGTCCGCTCGCCACCAGCGCCTCCACGATCGGCGAACCTGGCGCCACCTGCGCCGTCGGCAGTTCCTCGAGCACCGAGCGCAGCGTCGCCTCATCGAGACTCGCGAGATCTCCCCCGCCGAACAGCGCCTCCGATGCCGCGATCGCCGCCCTCGTCGCCGCCTCGCCGTGCACGAGCGCCGTCACCTCCCACGCCAGCGTGCGCTGCGCCTCCCGCCGGAACGGCTCCGTCGCGACCGCCTGCTGAAGGCGCTCAATCTCGGGCCGGGGCAAGAACGTGAACACCTTGAGCCGGTCCACCACGTCCGCATCCGCCTGATTGAGCCAGAACTGGTAGAAGCGATACGGCGAACACATCTCGGCGTCGAGCCAGATCGCGTTCCCCTCGCTCTTGCCGAACTTCGTGCCATCCGAGTTCGTGATGAGCGGTGTGCCGATCGCATGCGCCGACACGCCCTCCACCTTGTGGATGAGATCGATGCCCGACGTCAGATTGCCCCACTGGTCGGAGCCGCCCGTCTGCAGCACGCAGCCGTACTGCCGGTACAGCTGGAGGAAGTCGTCGCCCTGCAGGATCTGGTACGAGAACTCCGTGTACGAGATCCCCGCGTCCGAGTTCAGGCGCGCCGAGACCGCGTCCTTCTTGATCATCGTCCCCACCCGGAAGTGCTTGCCGATGTCGCGGAGGAAATCGATCGCCGAGTACCCGCCGAACCAGTCGAGGTTGTTGACGATGCGCGCCGCGTTCTCCCCCTCGAAGGACAGGAAGCGGCGCACCTGCGCCTCCAGCCGGCCCACCCACTCCGCGACCGTCTCGCGCGAGTTGAGGGTGCGCTCCGCCGTCGGCCGCGGATCGCCGATCAGCCCCGTCGAGCCGCCCACGAGGCCGAGCGGGCGGTGCCCTGCGAGCTGGAGGCGACGCAGCAGCAGCAGCTGCACCAGATTGCCGAGGTGCAGCGAGGGGGCCGTCGGATCGAAGCCGCAGTAGTACGTGACCGGCGGTCCGCCGAGCAGTGCTGCGAGCTGCGCCTCATCCGTCGAAACCGCGACGAGCCCGCGCCACTTGATCTCGTCCCAGACGGACGGGAACGCGGGGTCGTTTCGCTGCTCGGTGCTCGACACGGATCCAACCGTAGCCGCTCAGCCGCGGCGCTTCGGGACGTGCGGGCGGTAGGGCGAGACGCTCGGCTCGCCCGGCAACCAGAAGCGCCACGGGAAGGCCAGCGCGTCGCCGCCCGGCCCCGAGACGCCCGTGCGCGGGCCCGTCGAGAACGCCGTCGCCGGCACCGTCGGAAGCTCCAGCGCGATCCCGTCCCGGCCGAGCGGCGCCCCGTCATCCGCCCCCGTGAGGCCGAGCGCCACGGTCAGCCGGGCCGGGCCGCGTGCGAGCTCGGCGTCTCGCCTGGCCGAGGCACGGCGTTCTCGCGCCAGCTCGATGCCCTCGACGATCTCGCCGGCGCGCAGCAGTACGCCGGAGGCGTCGCCCTCGGGGCTGCACACGACATTCGCGCACCAGTGCATGCCGTAGGTGAAGTACACGTAGAGGTGGCCGGGCGGGCCGAACATCGACGCGTTCTTGCGTCCGAGCCCGCGGAACGTGTGCGATCCCGGGTCCTCCCCCGGTCCGCCGTACGCCTCGACCTCGGTGAGCCGCACGGCGACGCCGCGGACGTGCAGCACGGCGCCGAGGAGGCGCGGCGCGACGTCGAGCGCGTGGCCGTGCAGCTCGGGTCCCATGCCCCTACCTCACCACACGCTGTCGCGCGGGCGATCCAGGTCGGGGGTCTGCGCCCGTGCACGCCGTTTGCACCCCGTGCATCGGCGCAAAGCCCGTGCACGAGCGCGCTCACCACGTGAGCGTGGCGAGCGGCATCCGCCGCCGCGGGACGCCGGCGCCCACGAGCAGCCGCTCGAGACCGTCGCCGTGCCACGCGTCCTCCCAGCTCGCGCGGACGAACACGGGTCCCCGACCGCGGATCGCATCCTCGCGGCGCTTCTCGGCCCACAGCACGTCGAACGGCGTCGGACGGCCCGGCTCCGACCGGTACTTGAGCTTCCCGTCCGCCTCGAGCACGATCGCCCCGTCGCGCCACGCGAAGTCCACGCGATAGCGGACCCCGTCGGTGCCGAGCATGACGCGCTGCTGCTCCGGCTCCGCGAAGCCGAGGTCGCGGCAGCGGATCAGCACGAGCGTCTCGAGCGGCGACTCCGAGTGCTCCGACGACTGACGCAGCGCCGCCCGCACCGCTCGGATGCCCGGCATCCGGCCCGCCCGAGCGATCGCCGCGTCGATCCGCTCCACCGAAAGGCCCGCGTGGCGGGCGTGCGAGCACGCGATGACGGACGACAGCGTGCCGCGATTCGCGGCCAGGTCGATCACCGTGCGCTCGACGCTCGTGATGCGCAGCCCGCCGGGTCCCGTGACGACGTCCTCGGCCGCCAGGCTGCGGTGCACGCGACGCACCGCGGCGGAGCGGTCCCCGCCTCCGCGGCGCACGGTCACCGTCGCCCAGTCGGGCCACTCGCCGATGATCGGAATGCCGTGGAACGCCGCCGCCGACTCGTGCGAGAAGACGAGCGGGACCGAGGCGCGGGCCTGGACCGCGCGGGCGATCGCGCGATGCCGGTCCGACTCCTCGGCCTCCAGCCACTCCCGGTGGGACACGTAGGCGCCCGGGGCGATGCGCACCAGCTCGCGCCTCGCCGCACCGCGCTCGAGCGCCTGCGCGCTCCCGCGGGAGGCCCGCAGCTCGCGGGCCAACGCGATGTCGATGACGTCGTCCATGCGCGGGATCATGCCGCAGCGCGCAGGGCTGCCGCCCGCCGGGCAGCCCGAATGTGGACGAATCGCCGAGCTGCGCGCCTGTGCACGAGCGGGAGGCCGGCGTTCTGACACGCCACCTGCGCTGCGCCCCACCAGCGGCGCGTGGCGCACGCTGGCGCCGCAGCACGGCGTTTGCGCTCCGGCACGCGCTTTGAACGGCGTGCACGAGCGCAGATGCCGTACGAGAGCGCAGAACGCCGTCGCGCGGACTACGTGAGACGCGCCGCCAGGTGCGCGGTCCAGTGCGCGAGGTCGGCGAGCTGGCGTTCCACCGAAGGGCGGGCAGTGCCGGCGTAGCCGTCGCGCGCGGCGATCGCGCCGTCGACCGTCAGGACCGATCGCACCTCGGGCGTCAGATGCGGCGAGATCGCCGCATAGTCCTCGTCCGACGGGCCGTCGAGCGGCAGGCCGCGCTCCTCGCAGTGACGCACGAGCGCCCCCGCGATCTCGTGCGCGTCGCGGAACGGCACCCGCTGGCGCACGAGCCACTCGGCGACGTCCGTCGCGAGCGAATAGCCCTCCGGCGCGAGCTCGCGCATCCGATCCGTGTCGAACACGAGCGTCGCGACCATGCCCGTGAACGCCGGCAGCAGCACCTCGAGGGTGTCGACCGAGTCGAACACCGGCTCCTTATCCTCCTGCAGGTCGCGGTTGTACGCGAGCGGCAAGCCCTTCATCGTCGTCAGCAGGCCCGTGAGGTTGCCGATCAGTCGGCCCGCCTTGCCGCGCGCGAGCTCCGCGATGTCCGGGTTCTTCTTCTGCGGCATGATCGACGAGCCCGTCGAATACGCGTCGTGCAGGCGCACGTAGCCGAACTCCCGCGTGTTCCAGAGGATGATCTCCTCCGAGATGCGCGACAGGTCGATGCCGATCTGCGCCGCGATGAACGCGAACTCGGCGACCTTGTCGCGGGATGCCGTCGCGTCGATCGAGTTCGGCTCCACCGCGTCGAAGCCGAGCTCCGCCGCGATCGCCGCCGCGTCGAGGCCCAGCGTGTTGCCCGCGAGCGCGCCCGAGCCGTAGGGCGAGTGGCCGACGCCCTCCCGCCAGGCCGCGAGGCGCTCCAGGTCGCGCCCGAGGGCCCAGGCGTGCGCGAGGAGATGGTGCGCGAGGAGGACGGGCTGCGCGTGCTGCAGGTGCGTGCGCCCCGGCATCACGGCGTCGATGTGCGCCGAAGCCTGCGCCGCGAGCGCATCGATGAGGTCGACGAGCAGGCCCCCGATCGTCGCGGCGTGATCGCGCAGGAACATCCGGATGAGCGTCGCGATCTGGTCATTGCGGCTGCGACCCGCGCGCAGCTTGCCGCCGAGCTCCGCGCCGACGACGTCGATGAGGAACGACTCGAGCGCGCCGTGCACGTCCTCGAACGCGTCGACGCCGTCGAGCTCACCCGCGCGAATGCGGCGAGCGACCTCGTCGAGGCCCGCGTGCATCGCGGCGAGCTCGTCGTCGGTGAGGTAGCCGGCCCGGGCGAGCGCGTTGGCGTGGGCGTGCGAGCCCGCGATGTCGTAGGGCCACAGGCGGGCGTCGAAGTGCGTCGACTTCGACAGTCGCGCGAGCTCCGGCGACGGGCCGTCGGCGAAGCGGGCGCCCCAGAGGGAGCCCTCGTTGGTGCCTGGTCTCGATACGCCCTGGGGGCTGCTCGACCCGCGGTTCACGAGGTCGTCGCCGCTCATCCGCGGGCCTTCGCGAGGAGCCAGATGAGGAGCGCCTTCTGGGCGTGCAGGCGGTTCTCCGCCTCGTCCCACACGACCGACTGCGGACCGTCGATGACCTCGGCCTCGACCTCGTAGCCTCGGTCGGCCGGGAGGCAGTGGATGAAGATCGCGTCGGGCCTCGCGAGCGACATGAACTCGCGCGTGACCTTGTAGGCGCCGAGATCGCGGATCCGCTGCAGCTTCTCCTCCTCCTTGCCCATCGACACCCACGTGTCGGTCACGACGATGTCGGCACCCGCGGCGGCCTCCAGCGGGTCGGTGTAGAGCGTCACGCTGCCGCCCGTCGTCGCCGCGATCCGGTCGGCGTCCGCCACGACATCGGCCCGAGGCGCGTAGGCGCCCGGCGAGGCGACCCGCACGTGCATGCCGGCCGTCACGCCGGCGAGGACGTAGGAGTGCGCCATGTTGGAGAAGCCGTCGCCGAAGAACGCGAGCGTGAGGCCCTTGAGGTCGCCCTTGTGCTCGCGGATGGTCAGCAGGTCCGCGAGCAGCTGGCACGGGTGGAAGTCGTCGGAGAGCGCGTTGATGACGGGCACTCGGGTGCCCGCCGCCATCTCCTCGAGCCCGGCCTGCGCGTAGGTGCGCCACACGATCGCCGCGACCTGGCGTTCTAGGACCCGCGCCGTGTCGGCCGGCGTCTCCTTGCCGCCGAGCTGGCTGCTCGCCGTCGTGATGTCGAGCGGCGAGCCCCCGAGGTCGGCGATCCCCGTCGCGAACGACACGCGGGTGCGCGTCGAGGACTTATCGAAGATGACGGCGACCGTCTCGGGGCCCGCGAGGGGCTTCAGGCCCCAGCGGTCGGCCTTGACGCGTTCGGCGAGCGCGAGGATCTCGGCCTGCTCGGCCGGGCTCACGTCGTCGTCGCGGAGGAAGTGGCGGATGGTCATGCTCGGGTCTCCTCGGGTGATGGCGTGGGGAGGTCTCGATACGCGGGATCGCCGCTACTCGACCCGCGGGGCGCGGCGACGCGGTCGAGCGCCGCGGCGAACCGCGCGGTGAACTCGGCGACGTCGGCGTCGCCGATGATGAGCGGCGGCGCGAGGCGGATCGTCTCGTCGTTCGGCGCATTGACGATGAGCCCCTCGGCGAGCGCCGCGCGCATGACGTCGCCCGCGACCGGGGTCGCGAGCGCGACGCCGATGAGCAGCCCCCGCCCGCGCGTGCCGGCGACGAGCGGGGAGCCGATCCCTGCGATCGCCGCCTCGATCTGCGGGCCTCGGACGGCCGCGTTCTGCACCAGCCCCGCCCGCTCGATCTCGCCGAGCACCGCGTCCGACACGGCCGTCGCGAACGGGTTGCCGCCGAACGTCGAGCCGTGCTGCCCCGCGGCGAGCAGGTCGGAGGCCGCGCCGAACGTCACGAGCGCGCCAATCGGGACGCCGCCGCCGATGCCCTTCGCGAGCGCGACCGCGTCCGGCACGATCCCCTCGTGCTGGAAGCCGAACCACGCGCCAGTGCGGCCGGCACCGGTCTGGATCTCGTCGATGATGAGCAGAACGCCATGATCCGCGGTGAGTGCGCGCGCCGCGGCGAGGTAGCCCTCCGGCAGCGGCACGACGCCCGCCTCGCCCTTGATCGGTTCGACGACGAGCGCCGCAACGTCAGGCCCGATCGTGGCCTCGAGCGCTTCGATCGAGGACTCGAGGTGCTCGACGTGGGGAATGAGCGGCTCGAACGGTTCGCGCAGCGCCGCCTTCCCCGTCAGCGCGAGCGCGCCCATCGTGCGACCGTGGAACGACTGCTCGAGCGCGAGGATGCGGCTGCGGCCGGTGCGCCGCGACAGCTTGATGGCGGCCTCGATCGCCTCCGTGCCGGAGTTCGCGAAGAAGACCCGGCCCGCCTCGCCCGCGCCCGTCAGGCGCAGCAGCCGGGCCGCGAGCGCGAGCTGCGGCTCGGTCGCGAAGTAGTTCGAGACGTGCATGAGCGTCGCCGCCTGGCGGCTCGCCGCCTCGACGACGACGGGGTGGGCGTGGCCGAGCGCGTTGACGGCGATCCCGCCGAGGAAGTCGAGGTACTCACGGCCGTCGACATCCCACACGCGGGCGCCCTCGCCGCGCGCGAGCGCGAGCAGCGGGGAGCCGAACACCTGCATCATGTCGGCGGCGTAGTCCCCGCGCCAGTCCTGCGCGCTCATGACGCGACCACCTCCGTGCCGATACCGGTGTCCGTGAAGATCTCCAGCAGCACCGAGTGCGGCTGGCGGCCGTCGATGACGGCGGCCTTGGCGACGCCGCCGTCGACCGCGGCGAGGCACGCCTCCATCTTCGGGATCATGCCCGACTCGAGGGCCGGCAGCATGTCGCGCAGCTCGTCGGCGCCGATGTGCGAGATGAGCGAGTCGGTGTCGGGCCAGTTCGCGTAGAGCCCCGCGACGTTCGTGAGCACGATGAGCTTCGCGGCCCCGAGCGCCGTCGCGATCGCGGCGGCGGCCGAGTCGGCGTTGACGTTGAGCAGTCGGTCGCTGCCCTCCTCGCGCGCGACCGTCGAGATCACCGGCACCTTGCCCGCCGCGAGCGCCGCCTGGATCGCGTCGGGATCGACCGACGTGACCTCGCCGACGAGGCCGAGGTCGACCTCCTCGCCGTCGACGACGACGCCCTTGCGCACGCCCGTCAGCACGCCCGTGTCCCCCGGCACCCGCACGCCGAGCCCGCCGAAGCGCTCGAGCTTCGCGGTGATGCCGCCCGCGACCTCCTCGACGAGGACCTCGCGCACGACGGGGATCGCCTCATCGGTCGTGACCCGGTAGCCGCCGCGGAACTCGCTCGGGATGCCCTTCGCCTCGAGCGCCGCCGTGATCTGCGGGCCGCCGCCGTGGACGACGACGGGGCGGATCCCCGCGAAGCGCAGGAACGCCATGTCCTGCGCGAAGGCCCGCGTCAGGTTGAAGTCGACCATGGCGTTCCCACCGAGCTTGACGACGATGACGGCGTCGTGGAAGCGGTGGAGCCACGGCAGCGCCTCGATGAGGACGGCCGCCTTCTCGGCGGCCTCCGCCGCGGTCGTGATGCTGCGCACCGTCTGCGTGTCGGTGCCGACGTATTCGCCCATGCTCATTTCCCGTCCGGCGCCGCTAGCTCGAGTACGCCGAGTTCTCGTGCACGTAGTCGTGCGTGAGGTCGTTCGTCCAGATCGTCGCGGTCGCGTCGCCCGCGTTGAGGCCGATCTGCAGGTGGACGGCGCGCGGCGCGAGGTCGACCTCGGTGCGCGGCCGGTCGGGCCCGCCCTGGTGGCACACCCGCACGCCGTTGATCGTGACGTCGACGTCGTACGGGTCGAACGCTGCCTGCGTCGTCCCGATCGCGGCGAGCACGCGGCCCCAGTTGGGGTCGTTGCCGAAGACGGCGGCCTTGAAGAGGTTGTTGCGCGCGACGCTGCGACCCACCTCGACGGCGTCGTCCTCGCTCGCGGCGCCGGTCACCTCGATCGTGATGTCGTGGCTCGCGCCCTCGGCGTCGCCCATGAGCTGCTGCGCGAGATCGCGAGTGAGCGCGTCGAGCGCCGCCTGGAAGGCCGCCGGGTCCGGCGCGACGCCGCTCGCGCCGGAGGCCATGAGCGTGACGTGATCGTTCGTCGACATGCAGCCGTCGGAGTCGAGGCGGTCGAACGACTGCCGCGTCGCGGCCCGCAGGTGCGCGTCGAGCGCGGCCGCGTCGAGCACCGCGTCGGTCGTGATGACGACGAGCATCGTCGCGAGCGCGGGCGCGAGCATTCCCGCGCCCTTCGCCATACCCCCGATCGTCCAGCCCTCGGGGCTCGTGAACGCCGCCCGCTTGGGGACCGTGTCCGTCGTCATGATCGCGAGGCTGGCGTGCTCCCCCGCCGTGCCGTCGGCCGCGAGGGCCGGCACCGCGGCGCGCACGCCGTCGAGCACGCGGCCGCGGAAGACCTCGTCGCCCTCGCCGATGAGCCCCGTACTCGCGACGAGGACGTCACCCGCCGAGGTGCCGAGGAGCTCGGCGACGAGCTCGGCCGTCAGGTGCGTGGTCTGGAACCCGAACGCACCCGTGAAGCAGTTCGCGCCGCCGGAGTTGAGGACGATCGCGTTCGCCCGACCGTCCTTGACGACCTCCTGGGACCAGATGATCGGGTTCGCCTTCGCGCGGTTGCCGGTGAAGACCGCCGCGACGGCGTCGAGCGGGCCGCAGTTGACGACGAGCGCGACGTCCGGCCCGCCCTTGGACTTGAGGCCCGCGGCGACCCCGGCCGCCTCGAAGCCCTTCGCCGCGGTCACGCCCGCGCCGATCGACGTCACGGCGCCACCCCGTCCACGGTCAGGCCGGTCCCCTCGGGGATGCCGAGCGCGAGGTTGAGCGACTGGACGGCGGCGCCGGCGGTGCCCTTGACGAGGTTGTCGAGGACGGAGAACGTCATGACCCGGCCCGCGCGCTCGTCGACGGCGAGGCCGACGAGGCAGGTGTTCGCGCCGACCGTGTCGGCCGTGCGCACCGCGGCGCCCTCCGGCACGACGTGCACGAAGGCCTCGTCGCCGTACGCGTCGTCGAACGCGGCCCGCACGTCGGCCGCCGTCGCACCGGGTGCGAGCTTCGCCGCGTTCGTCGCGTGGATGCCGCGCGACATGGGGACGAGCACGGGCGTGAAGCTCAGGGTGGGACCCGTCGCGCCGGCCTTCGTCAGGTTCTGCCGGATCTCGGGATTGTGCCGGTGCGCGCCGCCGGTGCCGTAGGCGTGCGCGGAGCCGAGCAACTCGGCCGCGAGCAGGTCGGTGCGCAGCGTCTTGCCGGCGCCCGAGGGTCCGACCGCGAGGACGCTCACGAGGTCCTGCGCCTCGATGACGCCCTCGCGGATCGCCGGGGCGAGGCCGAGCGTGACGGCGGTGACGTTGCACCCGGGGACGGCGATGCGCCTCGCACCGCGCAGCGCCTCGCGCTGCTTCGTGCCGTCCGCGAGCACGAGCTCGGGCAGGCCGTACGCCCAGGCGCCGTGGTGGTCGCCGCCGTAGTAGACGGCCCAGTCCTCAGCGGACTCGAGCCGGTGGTCGGCGCCGGCGTCGACGACGATCGTGTCGTCGCCGAGCGCGTCGGCGACCTCGCCGGACTTGCCGTGCGGGAGCGCAAGCACGACGACGTCGTGGCCCGCGAGGACCTCGGGGGTCGTGGGCTGGAGCGTGAGGTGCGCGAGGGAGCGCAGGTGCGGCTGGTGCTGGATGAGCGGGGCGCCGGCGTTCTGATGGGCCGTCACGGTCGTGACGGTGAACTCCGGGTGCGACGACAGGAGCCTGAGGAGCTCCCCGCCGGCGTAACCGCTCGCGCCGGAGACGGCGACCGAGTAGGGCATGGTGTCAACCTTAGATTCTGGGACGGGCTGCGACGGGTCGATGGATCGACCTGGGGCGGCGACGCGAGGGGCGCACGCGGGGTGCGCGAGGACGCGTCGCCTAGCCTCGGCGCGCGGCGCGACGACGCAGGCCGGAGCCGCGCAGCACGGGGGTGCCGGCGCGCTCGACGATCGCTGCGGTCTGGGTCACATCCGCGAGCATACCGGAGAACGCGATGCCGCGGCCGGGGCAGCGTCATGCCGAACTCCCTGCGTACCCCCGTCTGGCGGTGCCGTATGCGGAGTGCGGGCGCCGCGATTGCGCACAAGGCACCGCTCGACGGGGTCAAGGGCGCGAGGCGCGGCGCGGCGCGGGGTCAGGAGCGGGAGAAGAAGCGCGCGGCCTTGCCGGCCCAGAGCAGCAGGATGCCGAGGATCGCGACCACGAGGCTGATGACACCCGAGAGGACGGAGCCGTTGACGAGCGCGATGACCGCGCCGATGAGCGAGAAGACGAGCCAGATCGTCACGAGCGCCCGGGCGACACGGCTGCCGCGCAGCAGCCCGCCGGCGATGAAGAAGCCGATGATGCCGAAGACGATCGAGACGATGCCGTTCCAGAGCACCCCGAGACCCCAGCCGAGGTCGATGATGAGCGCCGGGATCCAGAGCGCGAGCACCGACAGCACGCCGAAGACGACGTCGAGCAGCGACCAGATCCAGATGATGACGGCGACGAACGTCACGCCGCCGGGACGCTGCCCGGCCATCGGCCCCTCCTCCTGCGTGGTTTGGGGCAACACTAGCGGGCGGGCACGCCGCCCGACCTCCACCCGCCGAAGCCCCGCCGGTAGGCTTGTGCCTCGTGTCCAAGGTCCTCACCCAGCTTCCCGTCGGCGAGAAGGTCGGCATCGCGTTCTCCGGGGGTCTCGACACCTCGACGGCCGTCGCCTGGATGCGCGACAAGGGCGCCATCCCCTGCTCCTACACCGCTGACATCGGCCAGCCGGACGAGCCGGATGTCGCCGGCGTCCCGGACCGCGCGCTGCAGTACGGGGCCGAGATCGCGCGGCTCGTCGACGTGCGCCGCCAGCTCGTCGAGGAGGGCTTCGCGGCGCTCGCCTGCGGCGCGTTCCACATCCGCACCGGCGGTAAGACGTACTTCAACACGACGCCGCTCGGCCGCGCCGTGACCGGCACGATGCTCGTGCGCGCGATGCAGGAGGACGGCGTCTCGATCTGGGGCGACGGCTCGACCTACAAGGGCAACGACATCGAGCGGTTCTACCGCTACGGGCTCCTCGCGAACCCGCAGCTGCGCATCTACAAGCCGTGGCTCGACCCGGCCTTCGTGAGCGAGCTCGGCGGCCGCACCGAGATGAGCGAGTGGCTCGTCGCGCACGGCTACCCGTACCGCGACGCGACCGAGAAGGCCTACTCGACGGACTCGAACATCTGGGGCGCGACCCACGAGGCGAAGGATCTCGAGGAGCTCGGGACGAGCATGGACATCGTCGAGCCGATCATGGGCGTCGCGCACTGGCGCGAGGACGTCGCGATCGCTGCGGAGGAGGTCACGATCGGGTTCCGCGCCGGTCGTCCCCTCTCGATCAACGGCAGGGACTACGGCGACCCGGTCGCACTCGTCACCGAGGCGAACGCGATCGGCGGACGCCACGGGCTCGGCATGTCGGATCAGATCGAGAACCGCATCATCGAGGCGAAGTCGCGCGGCATCTACGAGGCGCCGGGCATGGCGCTGCTGCACATCGCCTACGAACGGCTGCTCAGCGCGATCCACAACGAGGACACGCTCGCGAACTACCACGCGGAGGGCCGCCGCCTCGGGCGCCTCATGTACGAGGGTCGGTGGCTCGACCCGCAGTCCCTCATGCTGCGCGAGAGCCTGCAGAAGTGGGTCGGCTCAGCCGTGACGGGCGAGGTCACGCTGCGGCTGCGCCGCGGCGACGACTACACGATCGTCGACACGCGCGGGCCCGCCCTGAGCTACCACCCCGAGAAGCTCTCGATGGAGCGGGTCTCGGACGCCGCGTTCGGTCCCGAGGACCGGATCGGCCAGCTCACGATGCGAAACCTCGACATCGCCGACTCGCGCGAGCGGCTCGAGCAGTACTCGCGCCTCGGCATCGTCGGGGGCGAGGCCGCCTCGCTCGTCGCGGACGTCGTGGCGCCCGAGGTCGAGTCCTAGTCCCCGCTCGCGTCGCGCGCGGCCCTGGCCCGCGAGGATGCCGGCGAGCACGAGTCCGATGCCGAGCCACTGCGGCCAGCCGAGCACCTCGCCGGCCGCGAGCGTGCCGAGCAGCACGCCGGTCACCGGGTTGAGCAGGCCGATGATGCCGACGCTCGCGGCCGGTAGCCGCGACAGTCCCGTGAACCACGCCCAGTAGGCGAGCGCCGTCGCGACGAGCGCCATGAAGGCGTAGCCGACCCAGCCGAGCGCGTCGACCGAGGGAGGCAGCCCCTCGAATCCGACGGCGAACGGCACGAGCAGGACGCCGCCCGCGACGAGCTGCCACGCGGTCACGGCGAGGACGGGCGTCCCGTCGGCCCAGCGCTTGGCGAGCACGCCGGACAGGGACGCGAGCAGCATCGAGATCGCCGCCGCGGCGATCCCCCACCAGTCGAGCCGGCCCGTGCCCGCTCCGACGATGAGGAGCACGCCGACGATGCCGAGGACGCCGCCGACGACGATCCGCCGGGTCGGCCGCTCCCCGACGAGCGCCCAGGCGAAGCCGGCGAGCGCGACGGGGGTGAGGGCCTGCACCGAGGACGCCACGCTCGACGGCAGGAGCTGGGCGGCGAGGTAGACGAGGACGAAGAACACGGCGACGTTCATGACGCCGAGGACGATCGACCGCCACCACCAGGCGCCGTGCGGCCGCCGGCGCGCGAAGGCGAGGAGCACGAGCCCCGCGGGCAGCGCGCGGATCGCAGCACCCCAGAGCGGCGCGTCGGCGGGGAGCGTGCGGCTCGTCACGAAGTAGGTCGCGCCCCACGCGATGGGTGCGATTGCGGTGATGAGGATCCAACGCCATTTAGCTTCCATGGAAGACATAATATCTTCCGGGGAAGGTATTATTCCCGCATGACAGAACGCGATGCCCGTGGCGCCGACCTCGTCGGCTGGATCCAGGCGCAGTGGGAGCGCGAGCGACCCGACCTGGACGTCTCCCCCATCGGCGTCATCGGGCGCCTCCACCGACTCGCCGCACGGCTCGACGAGGAGCTCCTCCTCGTCTACGCCCGCTACGAGCTCGGCGAGGGCGAGTTCGACGTGCTCGCCACACTGCGCCGCTCAGGCGAGCCGTACGAGCTCGTGGCCGGGGAGATCGCCCGATACACCATCGTCACGACGGGCACCGTCACCAAGCGCGTCGACCGTCTCGAGGCCGCCGGGCTCGTCACCCGACGGCCGTCCGCCGACGACGGACGGGTCCGCGTCGTCGCGCTCACCGAGGCCGGCGTGCGCGTGATCGACGCCGCGTTCACCGCGCACATGCGCAACGAGCACCGGCTCCTGGAGGCCATCTCCCTCCCGGAGCGGGCGCAGCTCGAAGCGATCTTCAAGAAGTGGCTCGCGGCGTTCGACGCCTAACGGGCCGGCGACGCCTCAGTAGGCGAAGCCGATGTGCGCGCCGCCGCCGTGCTCGCCGCGCTCGATCGCGTCGACGACCCCGGCCGCGAAGTCCGCACCCGAGATCGCGCCCGCGTCGCCCGCGAGCGACACGTCGCCGCCGACGCGGTACGCGCCCGTGCGCTCACCCGGCGCGAACGCGCCGAACATCGCGGGCGGGCTGACGAACGTCCAGTCGAGCCCCGCCGGTGCCTCCGCCTGGAGCCACTCGAGGACGTCCGTCATCTCGAGCGCCTCCGCCTTGAAGGGGAAGTCGTCCGTCAGGCTCGCCGCGTAGCGCGGCCCGCCCTCCTCGGCGCGCAGGCCGTTGAAGCCGCCGATCACGATGAGTCGGGTCCCCGCCGCGGCCGCCGCGGCCGCGAGCTCGCGGTAGACAGCGGCGACCCGCCCCTCCATGTCGCCTCGTGGTGACAGCGCTGCGACCACCGCGTCCGCGCCCGCGATCACCTCGGCGACGAACGCGCCGTCCTCGAGGCTGCCCTGCCGGTACTCGACGCCCGCGACCGGCTCCGCGGGGGCGGTGCGGCTCACCGCGACCACCGCGTGACCGCGACCGGCGGCCTCCTCGACGATGTTCGAACCGGCGTAGCCGGTGCCTCCGATGACGGTGATGCTGCTCATGTCCTGGTCGCTCCTGTGGATCGGTTGACGGGGTTCTCCCGGCTCAGCGTCGGATCGCCGCCCGGTATTCCCGGACCGTCGTCACGAGCAGCGCGATGAGCAGTCCGACGAGCAGCACGTCCGCGACGATGTAGACGTTGTGCAGCCACGAGCCGCCGGCCTCGAGGCCCGCGAGCACGGCCTCGGTGCGCGCGTTGAGCAGCGGGCGCACGACCCCGACCTGGACGACGAGCACGAGCCAGAGCCCCCCGAGGACCCACAGCGACGGCTTGCCGACGCGGGGCCGCAGGAGCACGAGGACCGTCGTCGCCAGGAGCAGCCCCGCGCCCGCGATGTCGGCCGCCGTCAGCACGAGCCGACCGATCCCGAGCGCGATGTCGAGCGTCACGCCGGGCCCGAGAAACTTCAGCGGCGTCTCGATGAACGCGAGCGCGACGAGCAGCCCGAGCCAGAAGGAGGGGACGACGAGCCGCAGCGCGAACCGTCCTGCGCCCGACTCAACTCGCACGGCCGGCCTTCCAGTATCGCGTGAACACGATCCGCGCCTTCGGCACCCCCGCCGCGCCGAAGTGGCCGCCGCCGAGCTTGCTTCCGTCGGTGAGTCCCACTGCGCTCTCGCTCTCGTTGCTCGGAAGTGCTCGACGCGCTCAGGCGCTCGAGCGGGGATCGTGGAGGTGGACGTGGTCGAAGCTCCAGGCGAGGCGCTCGCAGAGCTGGTCGATTCGGGCGTTGGACGCGCAGCCGAGCCACATGACATAGGGGATCTCGCGGCCGCTCGGCTTGCCGGGCATCCATTCGGCCACCCAGGAGGTCACGGCGCGCTCGATGAGCTCGCCGCGGGCCACCGGGTTTCCACGGGCTGCGGCGGCGTCCCGGAACAGCCAGGTGATCGACACGCTCGCGGGCGTCGGCCAGCGCTCGACCTGGATCCCGGAGGCGACCTCGACGAACACCTGGCCGTACGCGTCGACCGGCAGTCGCGCGACCGCGCCGCGGATGGCGGCCCGGTCGGCGCCCTCGCCCGCGATCAGGAAGTGCGCTCGCGGCGGCGCCCAAGCCGCCCGCGCGCCGTCCTCCATGTAGGTAAACCTAACCTATGTCCCACATCGACTCGTCGCGTCGTCGCCGATGTCGGCGGTTACGTGTTGGATGGTGCGGTGAGTCCTCGCGGCATCGCTCTCTTCGCAGCCATCGGCGTCATCTGGGGCATCCCTTACCTCCTCATCAAGGTCGCCGTGGGAGAGCTCGAGCCCGCGATGATCGTGTTCGCACGCTGCGCGATCGCCGCGCTCGTCCTGCTGCCGATCGTGCTGGCCCGCCGCCAGCTGTGGTCGGTGCTGCGACGCTGGCGCGTGTTGCTCGTCTACACCGTCATCGAGCTCGTCTTCCCCTGGTTCTTCCTCAGCGTCGCCGAGCAGCGCCTGCCGAGCTCCACCAGCGGACTGCTCATCGCGGCCGTCCCCCTCGTCGCCGTCGGGGTCACGTTCCTGCTCGGGCGGCGCACACCGCTCGCCTGGTGGAACTGGCTCGGCATCCTCGTCGGCATGCTCGGCGTCGCGGCGATCGTCGGTCTCGACGTCGCCGGGACCGACCTCGTCGGAGTCGCGCAGCTGTCGATCGTCGTGCTCGGCTACGCGATCGGTCCGGCGATCCTCGCCAAGTGGATGGGCGACCTCCCCGGCGTCGGGGTCACCGCGGCCTCGCTCACGATCGCCGCGATCATCTACCTGCCGATCGTGAGCCTCACGGGCGGTTGGCCGACCGCGATTCCCTCGGCACCGGTCATCGGCTCCGTCCTCGGCCTCGCGCTCGTGTGCAGCGCGCTCGGCTTCATCGTCTTCATCGCCCTCATCCACGAGGTTGGACCCGTCGGCGCGACGGCGACGACGTACATCAACCCCGCGGTCGCCGTGCTCGCCGGCGTGCTCGTCCTCGGCGAGGTCGTGACCATCTGGACCGCCATCGGCTTCGTCCTCGTACTGGCGGGCGCCTACTTCGTCACGAAGCCGCGGAAGGCGCCGCTCGCGATCGAGGTCGAGCCGGCCGAAGGCGTCGCGGCGGTGCCCCCGCCCGTGCCCGACTGAGGGCCCGCTACTCGCGCAGGGTCGCGCCAAAGGCGGCCGAGACGGCCGCGACCCCGGCGAGCTTGGCCTCGGTCGCCTCCGCCTGGGTCAGCGTGCGATCCGCGGCCCGGAAGCGCAGGGAGAACGTCAGCGACTTGCTCCCGGCCGCGACGCCGTCGCCCCGGTAGTCGTCGACGAGGTGAGCCTCCTCCAGCAGTGGGCCCGCGCCCGCGACGAACGCCGCGAGCAGCTCGCCGACGACCGTCTCGGCCGGCATGAGCAGCGACACGTCCTGCGTCGCGGCGGGGAACCCCGAGATGGACACCGGCTCCGCCGGTACGGCCGCCGCGATGAGCGCGTCGAGGTCGAGCTCGAGCAGTGCGACGACCCGCGGGAGGTCGAGGTCGTCGGCGAGCGACGGGAGCAGCTCGCCCGCCCAGCCGATCTGCCGGCCGGCGACCTGCAGCGCCGCCGACCGGCCCGGGTGCAGGCTCGGGTGCGCGGCGCGCGCGACCGAGAGCTCCACGCCGAGCGCGAGTGCGAGGTGGCGGGCAGCCGCGACCGCGTCGGCGATACCGGACGGGACGGCCGCGACACCCGGCTGGCGCGCGACCGCGTCGCCGAGGAAGATCGCGCCGACATGCCAGGGCTGCGGCGGGACGCTCGAATAGAGCGCCTCAATCGCCTCGGCCGAGGGCCGCGCCCCGCCCGTCGGGAGCGCGTCGGAGCCGTACTCGGCGCCCGGCTCCGGGAGGAACACGCGGCCGATCTCGAAGAGCGCGAGATCGGTGAGTCCGCGCGCGAGGTTGCGTCGCGCGGCGGTGACGAGCCCCGACCACAGCGAGGTCCGGAGCATCGGGAGCGAGCCGTCGAGCGGGTTCGCCAGTCGCATCGCCGGGCGCCCCGGCGTCCAGCGCTCGGCATCCGCCTCCCCCGCGAACGGGTAGCACAGCACCTCGACGAGCCCCGACCCCGCGAGCGAGGCGCTGGCCGCGCGGCGCAGACGCTGCGCGTCGGTGAGCCCACGGCCGGGCGGGGCGATCGGCAGCGCCGCCGGGATCCGGTCGTAGCCGACGACGCGCGCGACCTCCTCGGCGAGGTCGGCCCGCGTGCGCAGGTCGGGGCGCCAGCTGGGCGGCACGACGAGCAGGGCACCCTTCGACTCGCTGCGCTCGCTCAGGAAGCCGGTCGCCGAGACCTCGCAGCCGATCGCACGCAGGGCGGCCTCGACCTCGTCATTCGTGTAGTCGGCGCCGACGAGACCGTCGACGTAGCCCGCGGGCAGCTCGATCGAGATCGGCTCGTGGGCGTACTCGATGAGGCCCCCGGCCGCGTCGTCCGCCACGCCGCCCGCGAACTCGACGAGCAGGTCGACGACCCGCTGCGCCGCGTACCGGCCGATCTGCGGGTCGACGCCGCGCTCGTAGCGCCGCGATGCCTCCGACCAGAGCTTGTGCCGCCGCGCGGTGCGCGCGATCGAGACGCCGTCGAAGTGCGCCGCCTCCACGAGGATGTCGGTCGTCGCATTCGTGATCTCGGTCGGGCCACCGCCCATGACGCCCGCGAGGCCGATCGGGCCTGACTCGTCGGTGATGAGCAGGTCCTCGGGGCTCAGAGCCCGGTCGTGACCGTCGAGCGTCGTGAGCCGCTCGCCTGGGCGGGCGCGGCGCACCGTGATGCCGCCGCGGAGCATCGCGAGGTCGTAGCCGTGGATCGGCTGACCGAACTCGAGCATGACGTAGTTCGTGATGTCGACCGGGAGCGAGATCGAGCGGATGCCCGCGAGACGCAGGCGCGCGACCATCCACGCGGGGCTCGGCCGCGAGACGTCGACCCCGCGCACGACGCGGGCGACGAAGCCGTCGCAGCCGACTCGGCCACGGATGGGGGCGTCGTCCTCGACGGCGAGGGCGAACCCTCCGGCTTCGCTCACGGCGGCGCCCGCCGCGTCGGCGCGGGCGCGCAGGCCCGGCTCGAGCGCGGGGTCGCGATACGCCGCGCCCGTCGCGTGCGAGTATTCGCGGCCCACCCCCCGGATCGACAGCGCGTAGCCGCGGTCCGGCGTCACGTTGATCTCGACCGCCGCGTCGTCGAGCCCCAGGATCGGCAGCAGGTCCGTCCCCGGCGGCACGTCGATGCCGCGGCGCGTCAGCACGATGATGCCGCCGTGGTCCTCGCCGAGCCCCAGCTCGCGCTCCGAGGCGATCATGCCGTCCGAGACATGGCCGTAGGTCTTGCGCGCCGCGATGCGGAACGGCTCCTCGGGCGTCGGGCCCGGCAGCACCGCGCCCGGCAGCGTCACCGCGACGAGATCGCCGGCCTCGAAGTTGTGGGCGCCGCAGACGATGCCGCGGACATCGCGTTCTCCCCCGGCCGCGGTCGGGTCGGCGCCGAGCGCGCCGACGTCGACCTGGCACCAGTTGATCGTCTTGCCGTTGGACTGCGCCTCCGGCTCGCGCGAGAGCACGCGACCCGCGACGATCGGGCCCGTCACGCCGAACGCGTGCACCGCCTCCTCCTCGAAGCCGACGCGCACGAGCGCCTCATGGAGCTGCTCGAGCGTCACGTCCGTCGGGAGATCGACGACCTCGCCGAGCCAGCTGAGCGGTACCCGCATCTCAGATCACCTGCCCGAACTGTCGCGAGAAGCGCACGTCGCCCTCGACCATGTCGCGCATGTCGCCGAGCCCATGGCTGAACTGCAGCGTGCGCTCGATGCCCATCCCGAAGGCGAAGCCCTGGTACTCGTCCGGGTCGATGCCCGCCGAACGCAGCACGTTCGGGTTGACCATGCCGCAGCCGCCCCACTCGACCCATCGCGCACCGCCCTTCGCATGGGGATGCCAGACATCCATCTCGGCGCTCGGCTCCGTGAAGGGGAAGAAGTTCGCGCGCAGCCGGATCTGAGCGCCCTCGCCGAACATCGCGCGCGCGAGGTGCTCCAGCGTCCCGCGCAGGTGCGCCATCGTCAGGCCGCGATCGATCGCGATGCCCTCCATCTGGTGGAAGACCGGCGTGTGCGTCGCGTCGAGGTCGTCCGTGCGGAAGACGCGACCGGGCGACACGACGTAGACCGGCAGCTCGCGGCTCAACAGCGAGCGGATCTGGACGGGCGAGGTCTGGGTGCGCAGCACGAGGTGCCGGTCGACCGGGTCGATCCAGAACGTGTCGGCCTCGCCGCGCGCGGGATGGTCGGCGTCGATGTTGAGCGCGTCGAAGTTGAACCACTCGCTCTCCAGCTCCGGGCCGTCGCCGACCTCCCAGCCCATGCCGACGAACACGTCGGCCATGCGCTCCATGAGCATGCTGAGGGGGTGCCGCGCGCCGACGCGCCGGCGATCCGGAAGGGCCGTGACGTCGAGCGACTCGGCCGCGAGCCGAGCATCCTCCTCCGCGCGCAGCACGATCGACTCCTGCGCCTCGAGGGCCGCCGTCACGCTCGCGCGGGCCTGCCCCACGAGCCGTCCGGCCGCGGCCTTCTCGTCGTTCGGGAGCGACTTGATCGCGGCGCTGAAGCGAGCGATCGGGCTCGACTCGCCCGCATGCGCGCTGCGCGCCGCGCGCAGACTCGCGGAATCGCGAGCGGCGGCGATCGCGGCGAGCGCATCGGCGATCGCGGCCTGGACCGCGTCCTCGGAGATGGGCATCGACACGAGGATCGAGTCTACCGAGGCGCGACCCGCGGGGTCGCGGACCGGCGTCCCGGATGTCTAGCCTGGGCGGATGGAGCGTGCCGGCGATCGACCGCTGCGCCCCCTGTTCTCCCTCTGGTCCTGGGGACTGCTCACCCCCTTCCTCGTGACGGCGTACGGCGGCTTCGACGAGGCGGCCACGAGCACGCAGCAGTGGCTCGGCTTCGCGATCGCCGTCGTCGTCCACCTGCTGCTCGGCGTCGCGTTCGTCGCCGCCGGCGCGATCGAGCGTCGCATCCGGTCCTTCCCGCTCTGGGTCGCCTACATCGCCGCCGCGATCGCGACGATGTCGGTGCTGCGCCCCGTCGCGACGACGAGCCTCCAGTCCGTGCTCGGCGTGCCGCCGGTCACGACCGACTGGTGGGTGCGATTCGCCATGAACTACCTGCTGCTCAGCGGCGCCGTCGTCGTCGTGGGCCTGTGGCTTCGGGCATCCGATCGCAACGCGATGACGCGGGAGCGGCTGCGCCGAGTGCTCAAGGTGCACGCCGACGACATCCGAGCCGCCGAGCGCGCGACGGACCTCGTCGTCGCCGAGTTCACGCAGGCGGTCGCGGCGCCCGTGCTCTCCGCCCTCGAGTCCGCGCGCGTCGAGCCCTTCGACGCGGGCGAGCAGGCGGAGCGACTGCGGCTCGTCGCGCACGAGGTCGTGCGGCCGCTCAGCCACCACGTCTTCGACTCGGCACTGCCCGCTGGCGACCAGCTCGACGCGCCGACGATCGGGATCGAACGCGTCGCGCAGCCCCGCCCGACGCTGCTCCCCGAGCGCGTCCGACCGGCACCCGCCTGGCTGCCAACCGTCATCTTCCTGTTCGTCACCGCGCCCTCCATCATCGACGCGTACGGGCTCGCCGGCGGGGCGCTGCGCCTGCTCGCCGCGGGCGTCGTCGCGATCGCGCTCAACTTCCTGCTCGCCCTCGTCGTGCTGCGCCGGCGCTGGGTCGCGATCGTCGGCTACGGCCTGGGCTATCTCGCGATCGGCGCCGCGCTCGCCTGGACGTTCCTCGACCGCTCGTGGCTGTGGCTGCCGGCGCCGCGCCTCGACCTCACGACGGCGTTCTGGCTCTACCTGGCGGTCGGCTACGCGACGATCGCGGTCCTCGCCGGCCTCGCGACGAGCCTCGGCGCGGACGCGCGCGGGACGCAGCGCACCCTGACCCGCGCGCTCGACTTCGCCGAGGCGTCGGCGTCGGAGAGCCGCGAGCGATACGAGCGGACCGCCAACGACGTCGCGCGGATCCTCCACAACCAGATCCAGGGCGACATCCTCGCGACATCCCTGCAACTGCGGATGGGGATCGCCGGGCCGAACGCGATCGACGAGCTCGTCGCGAACGTCGACGCGGCGCTGCACGAGCCCGCCGCCGACCGGGCGGTCGAGCGCAGCGCCCAGGAGGTGCGCGATGCGGCGAACGCGGCGATCGTCGCCTGGTCGCGGGTCATGGACGTGACCTCGGAGGCGGCCGACCCGGACTGCTGGCGCTGGCTCGCGAGCCGCCCGGCCGCGACCGAGCTGTTCCTCGACGCGAACACGGAGGCGCTGACGAACGCCTCGCGGCACGCCGCCGCGCCGACCGCGGACCTGCGGCTCGAGCGCATCCCGGAGGGTGTGCGGATGCTCGCGCGCAACCCCGGTCGGCTGGGTGCGCGCGCGAGCGACGGCGTCGGGGTCAGCGACCTGCGCCGCCGTGGCGCGCGCGTCGAACTGCGCCAGGAGGACCCGGGGACCGTGCTGCTCACCGTCGACATCGTCGACGAGGATCGGTGCGCCCCGACGGCGGCCTGAGCGTCAGGCGCGCTGGGCGAACGCCGACTCGTAGAGGCACACGCTCGCCGCCGTCGCGAGGTTGAGCGATTCCGCCCGGCCGTAGATCGGCAGTCGCAGCGAGCGATCCACGAGGGCGAGGCGCTCGGCGTCGAGGCCCCGGGCCTCGTTGCCGAAGACCCACGCGGTCGGACGCGCGAGGTCGGCTCGCGCGGCGAGCAGGTCGTCGCCCCCGACGTCGGCGGCGAGCACCTGGAGGCCGGCCGCGCGCAGCGCCGCGGCGACCTCATCGAGCGAGGTTCCGACGACGTGCGGGACGTGGAACAGCGAGCCGGTCGTCGCGCGTACCACCTTCGGGTGATACGGGTCGACCGTGTGGCCCGAGAAGATCACGGCGTCGGCACCCGCCGCGTCGGCGGCGCGCAGGATCGTGCCCGCGTTGCCCGGGTCGCGGATCTCCTCGAGCACCGCGACGAGACGCGGCGACGCGGCGACGACGTCGGCGAGCGACGACGGGGACTGGCGGGCGACCGCGACGACGCCCTGCGGCGTGACCGTGTCGGCCATCGCCTCGAGCACCTTGTCCGTCACCGTCTGGATCTCGACCCCGCTCGCTCGCGCGCGGCGCACGAGCTCGTCATGGCGTTCTGCCGCCGGCGACGTCGCGTAGACGGTCTCGACGAGCTCTGGACGGAACACGAGCGCCTCGCCGACCGCCTGCGGGCCCTCCAGGAGGAACCGGCCGCTCTCGCGCCGGGCCTCCCGTTTGGCGAGCTTCGCGACCGCGCGGACCCGCGGACTGCGGGGATTGTCGATCACGCGGACAGCCTAGGACTGCCGCGGTGAACGGCCGGTGAACTCGTCCATGGTCTGGTTGATGCCGAGGAAGTCGGTGACGGCGTCGAACGCGATGGGCGGCAGCACGCGCAGCAGCGGGGTCAGGCGGGCGAACGGCGGCAGGATGAGCTGCTGGCGCCCCGACTCGATCGCGTCGAGCACGCGGCGCGCGACGTCGCGCTCCTGGAGGATCGGCAGCAGCAACGGGAACTTCGTCCGCACGCCCGCGAACATGCCGGTATCGATGAAGTAGGGCGCCACGACGAGTGTGCTGATCGGCGAGCCGTCCTTGCGCAGCTCCGCGCGCAACGACTCCGCGAACCCGAACGCGGCCCACTTGGACGCCGCATAGTCGGTCTGGCGCGCGACGCCGAGCAGCGCGGCCGCCGAGGCGATCGTGACGATCTTGCCGCGGCCGCGCTCGATCATGCCCGGGAGCACGGCGCGCGAGGTCCAGAAGTGCGCGAGCACGTTGACCTCGAAGGTCCGGCGGATCTGCGCCTCCGACGACTCCAGGAGTCGCTGGCCGGAGACGACACCCGCGTTGTTGATGAGGACGTCGACGGGCCCGGACGCGGCCACGGCCGCGTCGACCGCCGCCGAGTCCGTCACGTCGACGTCGATGTCCGAGCCGCGCAGGTCCCAGCCGACGACCTCGGCGCCGCGGGCTCGCGCGAAGTCCGCCATCCGGCGCCCGATGCCCGAAGCGGCGCCCGTGATGATCACACGGGCGCCGCTCAGGCTGAAGCTATTGCTCACACGCTAGGCGCGCGGGGCGTTCACGTCGGCCGGCAGGGCCGCCTTCGCCGCCGCGACGAGCGTCGAGAACGTCGCCGCGTCGTTGACCGCGAGCTCCGCGAGGATGCGGCGGTCGACCTCGATCCCGGCGAGGCCGAGACCCTGGATGAAGCGGTTGTAGGTCAGGCCCTCCGCGCGCGCGGCCGCGTTGATGCGCTGGATCCACAGCGAGCGGAACTCGCCCTTCTTCGCGCGGCGGTCGCGGTACGCGTAGACGAGCGAGTGGGTGACCTGCTCCTTCGCCTTGCGGTAGAGGCGCGAGCGCTGGCCGCGGTAGCCCGCGGCGCGCTCGAGGATCGTCCGGCGCTTCTTGTGGGCGTTGACCGCCCTCTTCACACGTGCCATGAGTTATCTCTTCTCTCGCGTCGTAACGTCTCGTCGGGTCACTTGCCGAGCAGGCGCTTGATGACCTTGGCGTCGGCCGGGGCCAGGACCTCGTCCTGGTTCAGGCGGCGCTTGACCTTCGAGCTCTTGACCTCGAGGTTGTGGCGCATCCCGGCCTGCTGCTTCATGATCTTGCCGGTGCCCGTCACCTTGAAACGCTTCTTCGCACCAGAGTGCGTCTTCTGCTTCGGCATTGCTTCTTCCCTCTACTCTGCAGTCTCTTCGTGGTCTGTCGTGGTGGGCGCGGGCCCGCGGTCCGTGGCCTTCGCCGCGAGCTGCTCCGCCTTCACCGTCGCCTTGTTCTTGTGCGGGCCGATGATCATGACCATGTTGCGGCCATCGATCATCGGGGTGGACTCCACCGAGCCGAACTCGGCGACCTCCTCCGCGAAGCGCTGCAGCAGTCGCACCCCGGCCTCGGGCCGCGACTGCTCGCGACCGCGGAACAGGATCATGGCCTTGACCTTGTCCCCGTCCTTCAGGAAGTCGACCGCGTGCTTGCGCTTGGTCTCGTAGTCGTGCTTGTCGATCTTGAGGCGGAACCGAACCTCCTTGAGGATCGTGTTCGCCTGGTTGCGCCGGGCCTCCTTCGCCTTTCGCGCCTCCTCGTACTTGAACTTCCCGTAGTCCATGATCTTGACGACGGGAGGCTTCGAGTTCGGCGCGACCTCGACGAGGTCCAGGTCCGCTTCCCGGGCGAGACGCAGCGCGACCTCGATGGGGACGACGCCGACCTGCTCGCCCGCGGGGCCCACGAGTCGGACCTCGGGGACGCGGATGCGGTCATTGGTGCGCGGATCGCTGATGCGGGGCTCCTTCGGATTGACAACCGTTCGACGGTCGCGGAGCGCTGCGATTCCCGCGGCTTGGTCCCGTGCCGACGAGACGTCGCACCGGCACTGCCGCTCGCACCCTTCACAGCTGCCCGTCCGGGGTGTCGGCTCTGCGAACCGGTCCGGCCTGGCGGAGTGCAACTACCCGTTAGCCTTGATGACGGCCACGGGTGGGAGAGTTCTCCACTTCCGTATCGTCCGGGCAGGTGCCCGATCGACCGAACAAGCTTAGCAGAGAGCATGATGAGCGACGAGACCGACTTCCGGACCGCCCACGACCACACCGCCTACGACGAGGAGACGCTCGTCGAGGACGCGGCGCGCGACATCGGCGCCGTGCCCGCCGTCGAGCTCATCATGACCGTCTGCGTCCACCTCATGTCGGCCGCGGCCGTCAAGCTCGGCCTCGGCGAGGACGAGGATGCTGCGGCAGAACTCGATCTCGACGAGGCGCGCAAGCTCATCAACGCGCTCGCCGGCCTCGTGACCGCCGCCGCGCCCGAGATCGCCGACATCCACGCCCGCCCGATCCGCGACGGCCTGCGATCCCTGCAACTCGCGTTCCGCGAGGCCTCCCCCATCCCCGACCCGCCCGGCAAGGGCGCGGGCGAGAAGTGGACCGGCTCGGTCATCTGAGCCGGTCGATTCAGGCGCGCAGCACCGCGACCGCTGCCGCCGCCGGGCCGTCGAACCCGGCCTCCACACCGCGCCACACGACGTCGGCGCGATCGATGAGGGCCGCCGCCGCGCCCTCCGGCAACGCGTGCGAGACGGTCAGCACGATCGCGACCTCGGGGTCGAGGAACGTGCTGCCCTCGCGGACCGGACCGATGTCGATCGCGAGGATGTCGGGCTCGCCCTCCATGAACGCCTGGTAGGCGTCCCAGAGCGCATCGACGTCCCACGGCTCGACCCAGGGCTCCGCCGTCGCGAGCGCCGCGAGCATCGGCCGGCGCAGCGCGAACTCGGTGGGCGACATCGGGTCGATCACGACGCCGCTGTCGTCCGAGCCCGCCGCGAGCGCGACGAGCCGCGCCTCGGCGGGGATCGGCCTGGCCTTCGCGTTCCAGGCCCGCATCGTGTCGACGCTCGTGAACGCGGGCAGCACCGGCTGACCGTTCGGACCCTGGACGGTCACGAGCGAGAGCTCCTGCGTCTTGTCGACGCGCCGCCCGTCCTCCGTGAACCCGATCTCCCCCGCCTCCGCGAGGAGCGGCACGAGCAGCCGCGCGTCGCGCAGCGCGTCGACGACCCGGGCCCGCGGCGCTTGGCCGGCGTGGAACGCCCTGAGCGCGGCGAGCAGCGCGGGATCCGCGGCACCGTCGTCGTCGGCGTTCGGATTCGGCTGGAAGCTGCGCCCCGACCAGGGCCGGCCCGCCGAGTCGTGGGCGTCCGTCGAGCCGTAGCGATGGCCGTCCACCGCCGGGTCGTGGTCGTGCACGGCTCAGCCGCCCGCGACCTCGAGGGCCTGAACGAGCGTGAAGGCGCCCGCGTAGAGCGCCTTGCCGACGATCGCGCCCTCGACACCCTCCGCGACGAGGCCGCGCAAGGCCGCGAGGTCCGCGAGGCTCGACACCCCGCCCGAGGCGATGACCGGCTTATCGGTGCGCGCCGCGACCTGTGCGAGCAGCTCGACGTTCGGTCCGCGCAGCGTGCCGTCCTTCGTCACATCCGTCACGACGTAGCGGGGACACCCGGCGTCCTCGAGGCGCGCGAGCACCTCCCAGAGGTCGCCGCCGTCCTTCGTCCAGCCGCGGGCCGCGAGCGTCGTGCCGCGCACGTCCAGGCCCACCGCGATGCGGTCGCCGTGCGCCGCGATCGCGCGGGCCGTCCACTCGGGGTCCTCCAGCGCGGCGGTGCCGAGGTTCACCCGGCGCACGCCGGTCGCGAGCGCCGCGTCGAGGCTCGCGTCGTCGCGAATGCCGCCCGACAGCTCGACGTTGACGTGCGCGGGGATGCCGTCGATGACCTCGCGGATGAGCGCGCGGTTGTCGCCCCGGCCGAACGCCGCGTCGAGGTCGACGAGGTGGATCCACTCGGCACCCTGCGCGACCCAGTCCGCGGTCGCCGCCGCGGGCTCGCCGTAGCTCGTCTCCGAGCCGGCCTCCCCCTGGACGAGGCGGACCGCCTTGCCGTCGGCGACATCGACGGCGGGCAGCAGGATGAGGGGCCGGGTGTTCTCGCTCATATCGGGGATCGAGCCTACCCGGCCGGTGCACGGCGTTCTGTCCGGGCCGTCGCCCGGGGGCTCAGAGGGTGCCGACCCAGTTGCGCAGCAGGCGGATCCCCGCCTCGCCCGACTTCTCCGGGTGGAACTGCGTCGCCGACAGCGGGCCGTTCTCGACGGCCGCGATGAACGGCTCACCGTACTGGGCCCAGGTCACGAACGGGTGCGCGAAGGCGCCGATCGGGTCGAGGCTCCACTCGGTCGCGGCATAGGAGTGGACGAAGTAGAAGCGCTCGTCGGCGATCCCGTCGAAGAGGACCGAGCCCTCCGGCGCGTTGACGGTGTTCCAGCCGATGTGCGGGAGCACGCGCGCCTCGAGTTCGCGGACCGTGCCAGGCCACTCGCCGAGCCCTTCGACGTCGACCCCGCGCTCGATGCCGCGCTCGAAGAGCACCTGCATGCCGACGCAGATCCCGAGCACGGGGCGCCCGCCGGCGAGCCGGCGATCCACGACTTCCGCGCCGCGCACCGCCTCCAGCTGTGCCATGACCGCCGCGAACGCGCCGACGCCCGGCACGACGAGGCCCTCGGCCTCCTGCGCCGCCGCGCGGTCGGCCGTGATCTCGACGTCCGCGCCCGCCGCCTCGAGGGCCTTGGCCGCGGAGTGGATGTTGCCGCTGCCGTAGTCGAGCACGACGACGCGCCTGCGCCCGCCCATCACTCGCGCTCCGCGCGCGGCATCGCTAGAGCGCACCCTTCGTCGAAGGGATGCCGCTGACGCGCGCATCCGGCTCGACGGCGCGGCGGAACGCTCGCGCGAACGCCTTGAACTCCGCCTCGGCGATGTGGTGCGGGTCGCGGCCGCCGAGGACGGTGACATGGATCGTGAGGCCCGCGTTGAGCGCGATCGCCTCGAACACGTGGCGCACGAGCGACCCCGTGAAGTGCCCGCCGATGAGGTGGTGCTCGAAGCCCGCCGGCTCGCCGTCGTGGACGAGGTAGGGCCGGCCCGAGACGTCGACCACGGCGCGGGCGAGCGCCTCGTCGAGCGGCACGGTCGCGTCGCCGTAGCGGCCGATGCCGCGCTTGTCGCCGAGCGCCTGGCGGATCGCCTGGCCGAGCACGATCGCGGTGTCTTCGACCGTGTGATGCGCGTCGATCTCGGTGTCTCCCGTCGCGACCACCGTGAGGTCGACGAGCGAGTGCTTGGAGAACGCGGTGAGCATGTGATCGAAGAACGGCACCGAGGTCGAGATCGACGAGGCGCCGGTCCCGTCGAGGTCGAGCTCGAGGCGCACGCTCGACTCGGAGGTCTCGCGAACGATCGAGGCCGTCCGGGGCGCGGCAACAGGCGTGGTCACCGTCCGAGTCTAGCGATCGCCGCTATCGCAGGCCCACGAGCGCGCTCAGGAAGGCGTCGGTCTCGGCCGCCGTGCCCGCGGTCACGCGCAGCGTGTGCGGGATGCCGACGTCGCGCACGATGATCCCCGCGCCGAGGAGCGCCTGGAAGGTCGCGCGCGGGTCCTCCACGCCCCCGAACAGCACGAAGTTCGCCTCGCTCGGCCACGGCCGGTAGCCGAGGGCGGCGAGCTCGCGGACCATCCGGTCGCGCTCGACCTTGATCGCGTCGACCTGCGCGAGCATCGCGGGCGCCGCCCGCAGGGCCGCGACCGCCGCCGCCTGCGTGAGTGCCGACAGGTGGTACGGGAGGCGCACGAGCCGGAAGGCATCGACGACGGCGGGGTCGGCGGCGAGATAGCCGAGGCGCACGCCCGCGAAGGCGAACGCCTTGCTCATCGTCCGGCTGACCACGAGCCGCGGACGGCCGGGGAGCAGGCTCAGCGCGCTCGGGCCGGACTCGAACTCGGCGTACGCCTCGTCGACGAGCAGCATCCCGGGGTGCGCGGTGTAGACCGCCTCGATGACGTCGAGGTCGAGGCCCGTGCCGGTCGGGTTGTTCGGCTTGCAGAGGAACACGATGTCCGGCTGCTCCCGCTCGAGCGCCGCGACCGCGAGCTCCGGCGTGATCGACCAGTCGGCGCCGCGCTCGGCGGGCACCCAGCGCGAGTAATTGGCCTGGACGAGCAGCGAGTGCATCGAATAGGTCGGGGGGAACGCGAGCACGCTGCGCCCCGGGCCGCCGAACGCCTGCAGGAACTGCTGGATGATCTCATTCGAGCCGTTCGCGGCCCAGAGCTGCTCCGGGGTCAGTCCGTGGCCGAGGTAGCGGGCGAGTTCGCCGCGGAGCTCGTCGAACTCGCGGTCGGGGTAGCGATTCGAACCGGCGACCGCGGTCGCGAGGCTCGCGAGGATCTGCTCCGCGACCTCGGCGGGGATGCCGTGCGTGTTCTCGTTGACGTTGAGCTGGATCGGGACGTGGATCTGCGGCGCACCGTAGGGCGAGTGGCCCTTGAGGTCGTCGCGGATCGGCAGGTCGGAGAGCTCGGTCACCGGTCCAGCGTACGAGCGTTGTCCTCGCCGCGCCGACGCGCTACCGGCCGTAGGGCGCGGGGACGCCGAGCTGCTGGCCCGCCATGACGTCGGCCGAACCGAGGTGGTTGAACGCGACGATCGCGTCGATCACGTCGCGCGGGTCTGAACCGGGCGCCACCCGCTCGGCGATCGACCAGAGCGACTCGCCCGGCTCGACCATGACGATCTGCACGGAGCCGCCCTCGAGCGAGCCCGTCGCGGCCCCGCCGTTGAGCTGCGCCACGAGCAGCCACAGGGCGATCGGCATCCCGATCAGGAAGAGGAGGACCGCGCGACCGCGCGGCGTCAGGCGCAGCCTCGATCGCGCCGAGCGCGCGGGGCGGGGCGCCCCGAAGGACGACGGCGACGGGGAGATGGTGATCGCGCTCATGATTGCCTCCTGCTGAGTGGTATCGCACCCGGACCTCCGGGATCTCGGCCGGGAGGCCCTGGAGGTCCGGATGCGAAGCTCTGTTCCGAAGATATGTTCGATTGGTTCGAATCGCAAGCCCATCTTCGAATTGACCACCGACATCGGGTGCGACACGTTCGAATGAATGTTTGTCTGGGACCTGCTCACGGAATACACTTTCGAACGAACCACCGACATTGGAGGCCAGCCCATGCAGGACGAGACCCGCCGCCGCACCACCCTGAGCGGCAAGCAGCAGGCGATCCTCGAGTACGTCCAGCGCTCGGTCTCCACGCGCGGCTACCCGCCGAGCATGCGCGAGATCGGCGACGCGGTCGGGCTCGCCTCCCTCTCGAGCGTCTCCTACCAGCTCGACCAGCTCGAGCTCTCCGGGTATCTCCGTCGGGACCCGAACCGGCCGCGCGCGATGGAGGTCCTCATCGACCTGCCGTCGAGCGCCGAGGCCGACGTGGCCCCCGCGGTCGGCGATGCCGCGATGGTGCCGCTCGTCGGCCGCATCGCGGCCGGCATCCCGATCACGGCCGACCAGATGGTCGAGGAGGTCGTCCCGCTCCCGCGGCAGCTCGTCGGCAAGGGCGACCTGTTCATGCTCAAGGTCGTCGGGGAGTCGATGATCGACGCGGCGATCTGCGACGGCGACTTCGTCGTCGTGCGCCAGCAGCGCGACGCGGAGAACGGCGAGATCGTCGCGGCGATGCTCGACGGCGAGGCGACCGTCAAGGTGTTCCGCCAGCGCGACGGCCATACCTGGCTGCTCCCCCGCAACTCCGCGTTCGAGCCCATCCTCGGGGATGACGCCGAGGTGCTCGGTAAGGTCGTCGCCGTCCTGCGCTCCGTCTAGCCCCGGCTTCGTCCACGCGCCGGTGCGGCGCGACTAACATCGCGCCATGCCTCGCGTCCTGGACCGCGTGCTCGCCGTGGCGCTCCTCGCGGCGACCGGGGTGCTCGCCGTCGGCTGCACCTCGTCCGGCGCTGCGCGGTCTGGCGCGCTCCCCGCCGGCGTGACGGTCGACGTCTACCAGACGCGCACCGACCCGGCGGCGAGGCGGCTGCAGATCTCGGTCGCCAACGCGAGCGCGCACGACCTCACGATCACCGCCGCGGAACTCGACTCGCCGCAGTTCGCCGCACCCGCGATATGGGCCGCGCGCGCGGGCGGCGCCCTCGTGCGAGCCGGTACCGTGATCGACCTGCCCGCCTCCCTCGCGGCGCCCGCCTGCGAGGACCCCGCGCCCGTCGCGACCGTGCGCATCACTTACCAGACCGCAGACGGCCGCGGTGGCAGCGCCGAGGTACCCGCCGTCGACCGCTTCGACCGGCTGCCCGCGATGCGCGCGGAAGAGTGCTTCGCTGCCGCGATCGCCGACGTCGCGGTACTGCGCATCGACGCGCCCGTACGAATCAGCGGGCGCGACGGAACGCTTCGCGCGGACCTCTCCATCGCGTTCTCCCCGACCGGCGCGGCCGGCTCGATCAGGATCGAGGCCGTCGAGGACACAGTCCTGCTCGCGCTCGCGGCACCGGACGGCACCGCGACCGACAGGCGCCCGATCGGGCTCGAGATCTCCGGCGCCGACGCACCCGGGAGCTTCGAGATCCCGATCCTGCCGGCGCGCTGCGACCCGCACGCCGTCGCGGAAGACAAGCAGGGCACGATCTTCATCGTCCGCGCGCGAGCCGCCGACGGGACCGCGGGGAGCGTGCGCATCGCCGCCTCCGACGCGACGCGCAGCTCGATCTACGCGTACATCGCCGAGGCCTGCGGCTTCCCGCAGTGACCGGGCCTCGACCTCAGGCGCTCGCGGCGGGCGCCGGGAGCCGGCTCGCGAGCCACCGGCCCACGATCGCGGCGAAGCGCTCGGGCTGGTCGCGCCACACCGTGTGGCCCGCACCCGGGACCTTGACGACGCGCATGCCGGCGCGGAGCATCCGGAACGCCGCGTCGCGGGTCACGAGCAGGCTGCGCTCCGCGAGCACGACGAGGCTCGGCACCTCCGAGCGGGTCGGCGGGACGAAGAGCTTGGAGTCGACGAGGCCGAGCATCGTGCGACGGTGCCAGCGCTGCTGCGCAGAGAACTCGGTCTCGACGTCCCGGGCGCTCCACTTGGGGTTGAGTCGGCGAAGATCCCGGCGCTGCAGCGGCGGCATGAGCGCGAACGACAGCTTGAAGAGCGCGCCGCGGATCCCCCGCGGGAAGTCGAACGCGGGGTCGACGTAGATGACGGCCCGCGGCGCGATGCGCTCCGCGACGATGCTCGCGACGAGTCCGCCGAGCGAGTGTCCCATGACGAGATCGGGCGCGCCCGACAGGAGCGGCTCGATCGTCTCGACCACGTCCTGCGCCCACGCCGCCGGCGAATAGCGACGCGCGCGCGGGCTCTCGCCGTGGCCCGCGAGGTCGACCGCGATGACGCGGAAGCCGTGCGAGACGAGGTCCTCCGCGACCTGGTCCCAGGAACGCGAGTCGGACATGATGCCGTGCACGAGCACCGCGGTCAGCGGTCCCGCTCCGGTGACGCGGGAGGCCAGCTGCATGGGATCCATGCTGACAGTCGCCGCTATGAGCAGCCTGGGCGCGAGGTGGGGATCAGCCCTCGAACACGAACTCCGCGAGCGCCGCCGCATCGCGCTCGTCGATCCGGGCCGTCACGAGGGTGCCGTCCTCGCGGTAGTCCGTCGTGATGACGCTCCCGCGCACGTGCAGGCGCGAGAGCACCTCGCCGCGGTCGTACGGCACCAGGAGGCGCAGCAGGATCGCGGGGCGCGGCAGCGCCTCCTGGATCCGCTCGAGCAGCGCGTCCACGCCCTCCCCCGTCCTCGCCGAGACGAAGACGGCGTCGGGTGCGAGCCCGCGCAGCACGAGACGCGTGTCGTCGTCGACGAGGTCCGACTTGTTGAACGCGATGATCTCGGGGATGTCGCGCGCCCCGACCTCGCCGATCACGTCGCGGACGGTCGCGAGCTGCGCACCCGGGTCCGGGTGCGAGGCGTCGACGACGTGGACGATGACGTCCGAGTCCCCGACCTCCTCGAGCGTCGAGCGGAACGCCTCGACGAGCTGGTGCGGGAGCTGGCGCACGAAGCCGACCGTGTCGGCGAGCGTGAACTCGCGCCCGTCGGGCGTGCGCGCGCGCCGCACCGTCGGGTCGAGCGTCGCGAACAGCGCGTTCTCGACGAGCACGCCGGCGCTCGTGATGCGGTTGAGGAGCGAGGACTTGCCCGCGTTCGTGTACCCCGCGATCGCGACCGACGGCACCGCGTTGCGGTCCCGGTTGGCGCGCTTCGCCTTTCTCGCCGGCTCGAATCCCCTGATCTGGCGTCGCAGCTTCGCCATCCGCGTGTGGATGCGCCGACGATCGAGTTCGATCTTCGTCTCGCCCGGTCCGCGTGAGCCCATCCCTGCACCGCCCGAGCCGACCTGCCCGCCCGCCTGGCGCGACATCGACTCGCCCCAGCCGCGCAGGCGCGGGAGCAGGTACTCGAGCTGCGCGAGCTCGACCTGCGCCTTGCCCTCGCGGCTCTTCGCGTGCTGGCTGAAGATGTCGAGGATGACCGCCGTGCGGTCGATCACCTTGACCTTGACGATGTCCTCCAGCGCGCGGCGCTGGCTCGGCGCGAGCTCGGTGTCCGCGATGACGGTGTCCGCGCCGAGGCTCGCCACGACCTCCTTGAGCTCCTGCGCCTTGCCCTTGCCGAGGTATGTCGAGGCGTCGGGGTGGGAGCGGCGCTGCAGCAGCCCGTCGAGCACGACGGCACCCGCGGTCTCCGCGAGCGCGGCGAGCTCCCGCATCGAGTTCTCGGCGTCGGCGGTGTCGTGCGCCCCGCGGCCCGCGTAGACCCCGATGAGCACGACCCGTTCGAGCCGCACCTGCCGGTACTCGACCTCGGTGACGTCCTCGAGCTCCGTAGACAGCCCCGAGACGCGGCGCAGCGCCTCGCGCTCCTCGCGCTCGAACTGGTCGCCGTCGCGCGAGCCGACGTAGTCGTCCGCCTCCTGGAGGGCGAGCGCCGGGCCGAAACGGGTCACCGGGGCGCGGCTCGCCTCGCGCGCGAGCACGCGGTCGACCGCGTCGTCGGCGGCGCCGCGCTCTTCAGCCTCATCCATCACTTGAATCCTTGATCTCCTGGAGTCCGATACATTCTGTCCCTATGTCGGGGGAGCACTATTTCACCGCCCAGCCCGGCAGCGACCTGCGGCCCAAGACGATCCGCGTCGCGCTCCGCGGCCGCGAGGTCGACGTCTCGACCGCCGGCGGCGTCTTCAGCCCGGACCGACTCGACGCCGGCACGAGCGTCCTGCTCGACACCGTCCCCGCGCCGCCGCCCGGCGGGCAGCTCCTCGACCTCGGCTGCGGCTGGGGCCCGGTCGCCCTCGCCCTCGCGCTCGAGTCGCCGCGCGCGACCGTCTGGGCCGTCGACGTCAACGAACGCTCGCTCGAGCTCACCCGGCGAAACGCCGACGCCCTCGGCCTGATCAATGTCAACGCGGTCATGCCGGGCGATGTTCCCGACGAGCTCGAGTTCTCCGCGATCTGGTCCAATCCGCCGATTCGCGTCGGCAAGGCGCAGCTGCACGGGATGCTTCGCGCCTGGCTGCCAAGACTCCAGGGCGGCTCCGACGCGTGGCTCGTCGTGCAGAAGAACCTCGGCGCCGACTCGCTGCAGCGCTGGCTCGATGCCGAGTTCCCCGGCCACGCGACCGTGCGGGCCGACAGCGCCCGCGGGTATCGGGTGCTGCGCACCCGTCGCCGGGCCTAGAGCTCCAGCTCGCCCGAGAACGAGAACTCGGCGGGACCGCTGAGCCACGCATGCTCGCCGTCCTCGCGCAGCTCCACGTGGACGCCGAGGCGTCCACCGGGGACGTCGACGCGCCACTCGTCGGGCGCACCGTCGCCCGCGTAGTAGCGGATCGCGAGCGCCGCGGCGACAACCCCCGTGCCGCAGGAGAGCGTCTCCCCCGAGCCCCGCTCGTGGACACGCATCCGGATGCGTCCCACCTCGTCGACGACGAGCGGCTCCTCCGGCACGACGAACTCGATGTTCGCGCCCGCCGGCGGCGTCGGCTCGAGGACGGGCGCCGTCGCGAGGTCGATCGACGCGAGCTCGGCGCTCTCGGCGAGCGCGACGACGACGTGCGGGTTGCCGACGTCGATGCCGAGGCCCGGGCGGGCCACGTCGAGCTGCTTGGCGTGCACCAGCGGTTCGTCGCCGCTCAATCGCCAGACCCCGAGGTCGGCGGCGTAGCCGTCCTCCGACTCGACGACGTCCTTGACGCCGGCCCGAGTGCCGATGCGGAGAATGCCGGCGTCATCGAGTTCTGCCAGTCCATGCTGCAGCAGGTATCGGGCGAAGACCCGGATGCCGTTGCCGCACATCTCGGCGACCGAGCCGTCGGCGTTCCGATAGTCCATGAACCATTCGGCATATTCCGCGGCCGCCTGGGCGATCGGCTCATCGAGGGCGGCCGAGCGGACGACGCGCAGCACGCCGTCGGCACCGACTCCGAAGTGGCGGTCGCAGATCGCCGCGACGCGGTCCGGCGCGAGCTCGAGCACGCCGTCGGGGTCGGGGATGACGACGAAGTCGTTGCCCGTCCCATGCCCCTTCGTGAACCCGATGCGCGCCATCCCTCAATCCTCCCCCATCGAGGCGGCCGCGAGCACCCGGTCGACGCGGCGGGGATCGTCGGCCTCGACGCGGAGCGCTTCGGCGTATCGCCGGAACCAGCTCACCTGTCGACGCGCATAGCGCCGTGTCAGTCGCTGCGTCTCGGCGATCGCCTCCTCGGTGCTCATCGTGCCGGCCAGCTGCGCGAGCGCCTGCGCGTAGCCGATCGCGCGGCTCGCCGTCACGCCCAGGCGGTCGCGCAGCGCGCTCGCCTCCTCGACGATGCCGTCGCGCCACATCTGCTCGACACGGGCATCCAACCGCGCGACGAGCAGTCCGCGCTCGAGCACGAGGTCGACGACGACGGCCTCCTGCCAAGGCGCCCGGCCCTCCGGGAGACCCGGGGTGAAGCTGCCCGCGATCGTGACGACCTCGAGCGCCCGGACGACGCGGCGCCCATTCGCGGGATCCACCCCCGCGCCCGCCAGCGGATCGAGCTCCACGAGTCGCGCGTGGAGCGCCAGCGGGCCGAGACGCGCGAGCTCCTCCTCGAGCTCCGCGCGCAGCGCCTCGTCGCGCGGCGGGAACGCGAAGTCGTGGATGACGCTCGAGATGTAGAGGCCGGAGCCGCCGACGAGGATCGGCGTGGCACCGCGGGATTGAATCGCCTCGATCGCGGCGCGGGCGACCGGCTGGTAGGCGGCGACGGATGCCTCCTCGGCCGGGTCCAGCACGTCGAGGAGATGATGCGGGATCCCGCGGCGCTCGTCGACGCGCAGCTTCGCGGTCCCCACGTCCATGTCGCGGTAGAGCTGCATCGCGTCGGCGTTGACGATCTCGGCCGGGCGCGCGCGGGTGTCGCGGAGCGCTTCGGCGACGTCGAGCGCGAGCGCGGACTTGCCGGTGCCGGTCGCGCCGCCGATGACGATGAGGCGCGCGGGGTCAGCCGGTGCCACTGCGCTCACCCGCCGGTCCGATGCCGTCAGCGCCGCGTCGGGAGCCCGAGCGAGACGGGACGGGCGGCGACGACACCATCGGCGTGGTCGTGCGCGTGCTCGCCGAGGACGCCGCGCTCCCACGCGTCCCCCGCCCGCGTCGGTCGGACCTGCAGCGGCTCGCCCGCGCGCGCATCGGCGATGAGGTGGTGCGGGGCGGCCTCCGTGATCGCCACGGTCACCACGTCGCCGGGACGCGGGGCCGCCGAGGCCGCTGGGATCCCGAAGTGCACGAGTCGGCCGTCGCGCGCCCGCCCGGACATCCGCTGCGTCTCCGAGTTCTTGCGCCCCTCGCCCTCGGTCGCCATCACCTCGACCCGACGGCCGATGAGCGCGAGGTTTTCCTCGTGCGAGATGCGCTCCTGGAGCGCCGTGAGCCGCTCGTAGCGCTCCTGCACGATCGCCTTGGGCAGCTGGTCGGGCATCGTCGCGGCCGGGGTGCCCGGGCGGATCGAGTACTGGAAGGTGAAGGCCGAGGCGAATCTCGCCTGCTCGACGACGCGCAGCGTCTCGGCGAAGTCCTCCTCCGTCTCGCCGGGGAACCCGACGATGATGTCGGTGCTGATCGCCGCGTCGGGGATCGCCGCACGGACGCGGTCGAGGATGCCGAGGAAGCGCTCCGAACGGTAGGAGCGGCGCATCGCCTTCAGCACCCGGTCCGAACCGGACTGGAGGGGCATGTGCAGCTGCGGCATGACGTTCGGCGTCTCGGCCATCGCCTCGATGACGTCGTCGGTGAACGCCGCGGGGTGCGGGCTCGTGAAACGCACGCGCTCGAGCCCCGAGATGCTGCCCGTCGCGCGGAGCAGCTTGGAGAACGCCTGCCGGTCGCCGAACTCGACGCCGTACGAGTTGACGTTCTGCCCGAGGAGCGTGACCTCGATCGCACCGTCGGCGACGACCGCCTCGACCTCGGCGAGGACGTCACCCGGGCGTCGGTCGCGCTCCTTGCCGCGCAGCGACGGCACGATGCAGAACGTGCAGGTGTTGTTGCAGCCGACGGAGATCGAGACCCACGCGCTGTGGCTCGACTCGCGGCGGGTCGGCAGCGTCGACGGGAAGACCTCGAGCGATTCGAGGATCTCCAGCTGCGCCTCGTGATTGTGGCGCGCGCGGTCCAGGAGGGCCGGCAGCGAGCCCATGTTGTGCGTGCCGAAGACGACGTCGACCCACGGCGCCCGATCCTGGATGACGTGCTTGTCCTTCTGGGCGAGGCAGCCGCCGACCGCGATCTGCATGTCGGGGCGCTCCCGCTTGAGCGCCGCGAGGTGGCCGAGCGTCCCGTAGAGCTTGTTGTCCGCGTTCTCTCGCACGGCGCACGTGTTGATGACGACGATGTCCGCGTCGCCGCTCGCGCCCCGGCGGTATCCCGCCGCCTCGAGTGCGCCGCCGAGTCGCTCGGAGTCGTGCACGTTCATCTGGCAGCCGAAAGTGCGCACCTCATACGTGCGCGGCGCCACCAGAGTCATGCCGCAATTGTACGGCGCGCGCGGGAGCTCAAGCCGAGCGCACGGAGGCGATCGCCGCGCGGACCGTCGTCGAGCTGAATCCGCGACGCAGCAGGAACGCGGTGAGGCGTCGCTCGACCGTCACGGCGTCGAGCGTGCCGTACTGTCTCGCACGCTTCGCCGCGAGCTCGCGTGCCATCGCGAGCTCGTCCGCCGTGTCGATGAGGTCCATCGCGTAGGCGATCGCGCCGGGTGCGACGACGCGGCGCACGAGCTCCGCCTTGATCGCCGCCCCCGCGAGCCCCTTGCGGTCCTGGAAGTGTGCGACGAGGTGCTGCGCGAGCGCGTAGTCGTCGATGAGACCGACCGACTCGAGACGCTCGAGCTCGTCGGCGATCGCGAACTCCTGGTACCCCTGGGTGCCGAGCACGCGCTCGAGCTCGCGCCGCGACATGCCGCGCCGACCAAGCGCCTTGAGCGAGGCGTCCTCGATCGAGCTGAAGCCCTCCTCCGAGGTGCCGCGATCCGCTCGAGGGGCGCCCGCCTCGGTCTCTGGGGCGGCGTCCTGGAACATCGGGATCAGTTCGCCCATGGCGAGCTACTCCCCGACCGCGCGCTTCGCGGCGAGCCGCTCCTCGATCGAGTCGACGTTGCCCGCCGCGGCCTGCGCCGCCTTGCCCGCGGCACCGATGCCGAGCTTCGCGAAGATCTTCTGCTCGATCTCCGCCGCGACCTCGGGGTGCTCGATGAGGAAGTTTCGGGAGTTCTCCTTGCCCTGACCGAGCTGGTCGCCGTCGTAGGTGTACCAGGCACCCGACTTCTTGACGATCTCGTGCTCGACGCCGAAGTCGAGCAGCGACCCCTCGCGCGAGATGCCGGAGCCGAAGAGGATGTCGAACTCCGCCTGCTTGAAGGGCGGCGCCATCTTGTTTTTCACGACCTTGACCCGCGTGCGGTTGCCCACCGCATCGGTGCCGTCCTTGAGCGTCTCGATGCGGCGGATGTCCAAGCGCACCGAGGCGTAGAACTTGAGCGCCTTGCCGCCCGCGGTCGTCTCGGGCGAGCCGAAGAACACGCCGATCTTCTCGCGGAGCTGGTTGATGAAGATCATCGTCGTGTTCGTCGAGTTGAGACCGCCGGTGAGCTTGCGCAGCGCCTGCGACATGAGTCGTGCCTGGAGGCCGACGTGCGTGTCGCCCATCTCGCCCTCGATCTCCGCCTTCGGCACGAGTGCCGCGACGGAGTCGATGATGATGAGGTCGATCGCACCCGAGCGCACGAGCATGTCCGCGATTTCGAGCGCCTGCTCGCCCGTGTCGGGCTGCGAGACGAGGAGCGCGTCGATGTCGACACCGAGCTTCTGCGCGTACTCGGGGTCGAGCGCGTGCTCCGCGTCGATGAACGCCGCGATGCCGCCGGCGCGCTGCACATTGGCGATCGCGTGCAACGTCAGCGTCGTCTTACCGGAGGACTCCGGGCCGTAGATCTCGACGATGCGCCCGCGCGGGAGACCGCCGACGCCGAGCGCGACGTCGAGGGCGACCGATCCCGTCGGGATGACCTCGACGGGTGCGCGCTCGTCGCTCCCGAGGCGCATGACCGAGCCCTTGCCGAACTGTCGGTCGATCTGTGCGAGTGCGTTTTCCAGCGACTTCTCGCGGTCCGCTGCTGTGGCCATGGCCATGTCTCCTGTCGGTATCGGGGCGGATGCCCGGTCTGCTGCCCATAGGCGCCGGCTGAGTCCACGAACTCCCGGCAAGGCTGGTGGTACTGCGGCCACGGTACGCCCGACCCCCGACATCCGTCGGGAATGACGTGCGATTGTGGAGAAGTACCGATGTTCGACTGCTGTCAAGAACAGACGGTAACAGGATTCGAAGCTGTATTCGACACATTTCGCGGCGGCGTGTCGCGCCCGCGCGTCGGCGCCCGCGGCGCAGGCGCCCGCGGCGCAAGCGCCCTCATTCCCGCGGCGCGGCGAGCCCGACCCCGTGCCGACGGCTCGGCGGCACGTCGGTCGCGGCGCAGAGCGCCGCCCACACCGTGTCCGCCGGCACGCCGGCGCGCAGCGCCTCCTCGGGCGTCCGGTCGCCGATCGCCCCGAGGACGAGATCGGCGAGCAGCGAGGGCGCGCGGTCGCCGAACTCGTCGGCCACCGCGCGTCGGAACTCGCGCAGTCGCATCCCGGCGATCAGCGCGAGGCCAGCTCCGAGCCGCCGCCGAACTCCGACTCGAACTCGGCGAGCAGCTCCTCGGGGAGCGTGTCCGGGATGACGGGCGAGTCGACGACCTGCATCGACTCGAACACATCGGGGATGGACTCGATCGCGGGCGCCGACAGGCCGACACCCTCGAGGACGGCGAGCCGGTCGCCCACCTCGCGGATGATGGAGGAGATCGGGGTGCCGAGCGCGTCGGCGACCGAGGCGAGGATCTCGCTCGAGGCCTCCTTCTGGCCGCGCTCGACCTCGCTGAGGTAGCCGAGGGCGACCGAGGCGCGCGACGCGACCTGGCGCAGCGTCTTGCCCTGCTGGAGGCGCAGGTCACGGAGGACATCGCCGATCTCGTGACGGACCAGAACCATGGTGACCTCCCTGCCTCTCGTGCGCCCACTGTAGCGGTCGATTTCGGGTATCCGCTGACGGACGCCTCGGATGTAACCGAGCTGCAACGCGGACTATTCCATCGGGCCGCCGCAGTCCCGCAGCCCAGGTCAGAACGCGGCGAGGGCGTCCTTGAGGGCCGTCAGCGCCGCATGCACGGCGCTGCGGCGCACCGCCGGACGGTCCCCCGGGAAGGCGAACTCGAACGCGAACGATTCGCTCCCCGCGCCGTGCTCCGGCAGGGCTCCCGTCGAGATCCCTACGTACACGAGCCCGACCGGCCGCCCGTCCTGCGGCTCGGGGCCGGCGACCCCCGTCGTCGCGACCCCCAGCGCCGCGGGACGCTCGGCCGTGCCGCACGCGCGCCGCGCCCCCGCCGCCATCTGCCGCGCGACGTCGGCATGCACCGCGCCTTTGACCGCGAGCAGCGTCGCGTCGACGCCGAGCAGCGTCGCCTTCAGATCCGTCGCATACGCGACGACCGACCCCCGCACGACCGCGGAGGCACCCGGGACGCCCACGAGCGCCGAGACGAGGTCACCGCCCGTGAGCGACTCCGCGACCGCGATCGTCACCCCGCGGGCGCGAGCGACCCGCACGATGTCCTCCGCGAGCCCGGCGATCGCGTTCTCAGGCATCCGTCGGCTTCCGATACGCCTTGACCAGGTAGTCGATGCCCGACCACAGGGTCAGCGCGAGCACGACGAGCATGAGCGGCCACGCCGTCCACGGCGCCGTGTCGCCGACGGCGAGCGGGAAGAGCAGCAGGACCGAGATCACGACCCCCTGCGCGGCCGTCTTCCACTTGCCGAGGCTGCCCGCGGGGATGACGCGGTCCTTGAGCGCGACGGCGCGCCACCAGGTGATGCCCCACTCGCGCAGCAGGATCAGGACGACGACGGGCCACCAGAACGCCGCCGGCGGCCACATGATCGCCATGCACACGAGCGCAGCGCCCGTCAGGCCCTTGTCGGCGATCGGGTCCAGGAAGATCCCGAAATCCGTCACCAGCCTGCGGCGGCGAGCGATGTGCCCGTCGATCGCATCGGTCGCGATCCCCACGACGAACAGGCCCGCGCCGAGCCAGTGGGCCCAGCTGCTCGCCCAGCCGCCCGGCCATCCGTGCGCCGGATCGAAGCGCTCGGTCAGCAGCGCCCACACCATCACGGGAATGAACGCGATCCGCACGAGTGAGATGACGTTCGGCAGGCACAGGATCGAGGCGGGCTCGGTCGCGGGGTCGCCGTCACGGACGAAGCGGCCGCGCAGCGGGTTCCTGGTCAGAAGGTTCCGCGAATCGGCCACGTGACCAGGCTAGTCATCTCGCGTAGCGTCATCGCGTGGCCAAGGCACCCGAATCGAAGACCCGCCCTACAGGCGCCCCCGTGGCCGGCTTCCTCGCGACCATCGAGCCCGCCGAGCGGCGTGCCGAGGCCGAGCGGCTCGTCGGTCTCGCGACCGCCGTAACCGGGACGGCGCCGCTCATGTGGGGCGAGTCCATCGTCGGCTGGGGCGCGACCTCGATGCGCTACGCGAACGGCGCGGAGCTCGACTGGCCCGGGCTCGGCTACTCGCCCCGCAAGACGCAGCACACGCTCTACTTCCTCCACGGATTCGACGCGCTCCAGGACGAGCTCGCCCGGCTCGGCAGCCACACGCTCGGCAAGGGCTGCCTCTACATCAAGCGTCTCGACCGCGTCGACGAGGACGTGCTCCGCGAGCTCGTCGCGCGCGCCTGGTCGCTCGCCTGAGCCGCCTCGCCACGCCTCGTATCGGGGCGACCTAGGCTGGCGCCGTGATCGATGCGTACCTCGACCGGATCGGGCTCGCCCGGGAGGGGCTCGACCCGCTCGACGGCGCGGGGGTCCGACGGATCGCGGCGGCGCACGCGGCGAGCGTGCCGTTCGAGAACACGCGCGCGCATCGCGGCGAACGGATCTCGGTGCGCATCGACGACGTGCTGGAGCGGCTGGTCGAGCGCCGCGAAGGCGGCGTGTGCTACGAGCTCAACGGCGGGCTCGCCTGGCTCCTCGAGCAGCTCGGCGCGAAGGTGCGACTGCTCGCGGCGCAGGTGCTCGTCGGGTCGGAGTCCTCCACCGCGACGTCCGCCGGGCTGCCGATGAGCCACATGGCGCTCGTCGTCGAGCTGCCGGGCGAAGACCCGCAGCTCCTCGACGTCGGCTTCGGCGGCGATACGATCGTGCGCGCCGAGCCGGTCGACGGCGAGACCGTCGTCACGAGCCGTGGGACGTCCTACCGCGTCGACGCGCGGCCGCGCGAGCTCGCCGACTTCGAGGGCGTCGCCTGGTGGCACTCCACCAGTCCCGGATCGCGCTTCATGCGCGGCGTCATCGTCTCCTCCACGCGCGCGCACGGCATCGCGACGCTCTCCGGGCGCGACGAGGGCGAGCTGCGCTGGCGATTCCGCGGCGAGCTCGATGCCGAGGCCCGCGACATCGAGTACGTGCAGGCGCAGGCGATCGCGGCGGAGGTGTTCGGCCTGAGCGCGCCGCTCCCCCGGCGGGTGCTGCGCTACGGGCCGCTCGCGCCGGTCACGGCTCGCGGTCGGTGAGCTGCCAGGCGTCCTCGTCATCGCGTTCGATCGCCTCGCGGGCCTGGAACTGCGCCTCGATGGGGTCGTCGGCGTAGGGGTCGCGCCCTTCCCCTTCGACTCGCTGCGCTCGCTCAGGGAGCCGCGGGGCGGCCTGCGCCGAGGGCGCCGACGCGAGCTCGGGGAGCGCGGAGGCAGGGGCCGCATCGGCCGCATCGGCCGCGACCGGGCCGGGCATCGGGCCGCCGCCGCTCAGGCTCGCGAGCGTCTCCGCGAGCTGCTCGGGCTTCACGAGGACGTCGCGCGCCTTCGAACCCTCCGAGGGCCCCACGATCTGACGCGACTCCATGAGGTCCATGAGCCGCCCGGCCTTCGCGAAGCCGACACGCAGCTTGCGCTGCAGCATCGACGTCGACCCGAACTGCGTCGAGACGACGAGCTCGACCGCCTGCATGAGCACGTCGAGGTCGTCGCCGATGTCCGCGTCGATCTCCTTCTGCTGCGCGACCTGCTCGACGTCCGCGCGATACTCCGGTCGGGCCTGCGCGACGACGTGACGCACGACCGCGTGGATCTCGTCCTCCGTGACCCACGCGCCCTGCACGCGGATCGCCTTGGAGGCGCCCATCGGCAGGAAGAGCCCGTCGCCCTGGCCGATGAGCCGCTCCGCGCCCGGCTCGTCGAGGATGACGCGCGAGTCGGTCATCGACGCGACGGCGAACGCGAGCCGCGAGGGCACGTTGGCCTTGATGAGGCCCGTCACGACGTTGACGGAGGGCCGCTGCGTCGCGAGCACGAGGTGGATGCCGGCGGCGCGCGCGAGCTGCGTGATGCGCACGATCGAGTCCTCGACGTCGCGCGGTGCGACCATCATGAGGTCCGCGAGCTCGTCGACGACGACGAGCAGGTACGGGTAGGTCGTGAGCTTGCGCTCGCTGCCGGGCGGCAGCACGATCGTGCCCTCCGCGACGGCCCGGTTGAAGTCGTCGATGTGGCGGAACCCGAACGACGCGAGGTCGTCGTACCGCATGTCCATCTCCTTGACGACCCAGGCGAGCGCTTCGGCGGCCTTCTTCGGGTTCGTGATGATGGGCGTGATGAGGTGCGGCACGCCGGCGTAGGCGGCGAGCTCGACCCGCTTGGGGTCGACGAGCACCATGCGCACCTCCTGCGGCTTCGCGCGCATGAGGATCGAGGTGATCATCGAGTTGATGAAGGAGGACTTGCCGGCGCCGGTCGAACCGGCGACGAGCAGGTGGGGCATCTTCGCGAGGTTCGCGACGACGAAACCGCCCTCGACGTCCTTGCCGAGCGCGATCGTCATGGGGTGATCGGCCTTGGCCGCGGTGCTCGAGCGCAGCACGTCGCCGAGCGAGACGATCTCGCGATCCTTGTTGGGGATCTCGACGCCGATCGCCGACTTGCCCGGGATGGGCGAGAGGATCGTGACCTCGTTGGACGCGACGGCGTAGGAGATGTTCTTCGCGAGGGCGGTGACCTGCTCGACCTTGGTGCCGACGCCGAGCTCGACCTCGTAGCGGGTGACCGAGGGGCCGCGCGTGAAGCCGACGACCTTCGCCCCGACGCGGAACTGGTCGAGCACGCTCGTGATCGCCGCGACGACTTCGTCGTTCGCCGCGGAGCGCGCCTTCGGCGGGGTGCCGGCGGCAAGGATCGAGGCCGCGGGGAGCCGGTACACCTTGGGCGGCGTCGTGCCGGCCGCGGCCGCCACGGGCATGCCTGCGGCGGCGGGTACGGGCTGCTCCGGGGCCGCGGGGTCCATGCCGGCAGGTCGCTGCGCGAGCGCGGCGAGGTCGGCGTCGACGATCGCGATCTCCTCCGTGATCGCCGCGTCGGAGCCGAGCAGCTCGGTCGCCGCGGTCTCCGATCCGCTGAGCACCGGGGTGTCGAAGGCCTCGCCCTGCTTCTTCGCCTTGTTTCGGCGCCACCACGGCAGGCTCTCTGGGACCTCTTCCTCCTCGAAGCCGAGGTCGCCGAGGCTGCCGAACGCGGGGAGCTCGCCGCTGTCGTTCTGCTCCGCGGGCGCGTCCTTCGGCGCGGCGGCGCCGAACAGCCAGGCGTAGAGCTCGTGCAGGCGTCGGCCGATGCGGTTCGGCGGTGTCTTCGTCATGATGAGGATGCTGAAGAACGCGATCGCGATGAGGATCGGGAGCGCCACCCACGGCGCGCCGAGCTGGGCGAAGGGCCACACGACGAGCCAGCCGATGATCCCGCCGGACTGCCCGAGCTCGTCGACCCCCATCCCCGGGGTCGCCATGCCGGCAGCGAGGTGCACGATGCCGGCGAGCCCGACGAGCAGCAGCCCCGTGCCGATGCCGATCCGCGTGTTGTCGTGGACGCTCGACGGGTGACGGAAGAGCCACGCGGCGAACATGATGAGGATGATCGGCAGTGCGGCGGCGAGACGGCCGACGAGGAGCCCGAACGTCCAGTTGGAGACGGTGCGGGCGACCTCGTTGGTGCCGAGGAACCACTCGATGACGATGCCCGCGATCGCGAGCAGGACGAGGAGGAACGGCACGCCGTCGCGGCGCTCGTCCTTCGCGAGCGACTCCTTGCCGAAGAGTCGGAATGCGCCACCGGTGAGGTGCGCGAGACCCATCCAGGCCTTGACGAAGCGGCCGACCTCGTCGCCGGCGCGATTTGACTGGGCCGCCTTCGCCTGGGCCGGCGTGTAGCGCTTCGTCGGCGTGCCCTGCGTGCGGGCGCGCGAGGTCGATGCGCCGCGCGAGCGCGTGGACGACTTCGTGCCCGAGGCCATGTCTCGACCGTAACTCGAAGGTGAGACTTGCCCCCCGAACGACACTCGCTAGTAGCGGATGGCGTCGATGACCTTGACGCGCACCGCGACGAGCGCCGGGAGCAGGCCCGCGAGCGCGCCGACTGCCGTCGCGGCGACGAGCCCGATGACGGCGGCCTCCGCGGGGAACGGCACCGCGTCCTGGAGCCCCGGCGCGACGAAGCCGCGGACCCACTCGCTCTGCACGACGACGATCGCGAGCACCACGCCGAGGACGCCCGCGACGAGTGTCGCGAGCACCGACTCGAGCATGACGGCGAGGAACACGCGCGGCGCCGTCGCGCCGAAGGCCCGCCGGATCCCGATCTCGCGCACGCGCTGGCGGACCGTGACGAGCGCGATGTTGACGAGGCTCAGCGCCCCGAGCGCGAGGATGAGGCCCGCGATGCCGAGCAGCACGACCCGGATCGGCTCGAGCGGATCGCTCGTGCCCCAGGCGAGATAGTCCTGGCGCTGCACGTCGACGACGAAGCCCTCGCCGAGCGCTGACGCCACCTCGGCACGAATGCGTTCCTGCAGCGTGTCCGCGAGCTCGAGCGGCACCCAGAACTCGTACATCGGCGCCGCGGCCTGCGCGGGCGTCGCGATCGTGGCGAGCCCCGCGCCGAGCACATACGCCTGGAGACTCGGCGCGAACGGGTCCGGCGGGAGCACGCCGACGATCACACCGGTCGTCGGCTGCGCGCCGTACACCGTCACGGTGGGGTTGGTCGCGAGGTCCGGCGCGCCGAGACGCTGCCAGACCGCCTCGCTCACGACGAGCGCGGGGCTCAGTCGCGACTCGTCGTACGCGGTGAACCAGCGTCCCGTCGCGATCTCGACCCGGTGCATGGGTCCGTATGCAGGGGCGACCGCGGTCAGCATGACCGAGTCCGCGCCGTCCGCGAACTGAATCCGCGAATCACTCCAGACCACGGCGCCCGCGTAGGTGATCGAGTAGCGTTCGACGACCTGCCGGAAGACCGCCTCGAGCCTCGCCGGATCCGCAGCGTCCCCCGTCTCGGCGTCGTACGGCGGGGCGAGCACGAGCGTCGCGGGCCGGCCGCCCCCGCGCTCGAGCTGCTCCGTCTGCGCCTGCGTCGCGACAGCGCCGATGCCGACCACCCCCGCGAGCGCCGCGACCGCGATCGCGACGCCGATGAGGCTCATGAGCACGCGAGCCCGGTGCACGCGGAACTCGGCCCACGCCTCGATGAGCGCGCCGATCACGACGCCGCCACGATCGGCTCGAGCACGCCCGCCTCGAGCCGGAAGCGTCGCCGCGCCATCGCCGCGATCGCCGGGTCGTGCGTGATCGTGATGAGCGCCGCCCCCGAGGCGCTCGAGATCTCGTCGAGCAGCGACATGACCGCGGCGCCCGTGTCCACGTCGAGCGCGCCCGTCGGCTCGTCCGCGAGGATGAGGCGCGGACCGCGCACGAGCGCGCGGGCGATCGCGACGCGCTGCTGCTCGCCGCCGGACAGCCGGTCGGGGGTCGAGTGCAGCCGGTCTCCGAGCCCGACGCGCTGCAGCATCTGCGTCGCGATGCGCTCCCGGCGCCAGAAATCGCGGCCGCGGGCGTACAGCAGCGGCGTCATCGCGTTCTCCAGCGCGGTCCGGCCCGGCAGCAGGTTGAACTGCTGGAAGACGAAGCCCACGTCCCGTCCGCGGGTGCGATCGCGGCGGCCGCCGGCGAGGCGCTCGAGCGGCCTGTCGTCGAACGCGATGCGCCCGCTCGTCGGGGTGTCGAGGAGTCCCAGCAGATTGAGGAGCGTCGACTTGCCGGAGCCGCTGCGCCCCACGATGCTCAGGTGGTCGCCGGCCTCGACGGTGAGGTCGACGCCGCGCAGGATCTCGAGGCGCTCGCCGTCCGGCAGCAGGACCGACCTCGTGACCTGCTCGAGGCTGAGCAGCGCCACTAGCGGACTGCGCCCTCGAGCATGACGCCGCCGCCGTCGACCAGGGCGCCGTCGCCGCCGGGCACCGACGGCGCCCCCGGGACGAACTGCAGGATCGTTTCGCCCGCGTCGAGCCCCGTCGTGACCTCGACCATGGCGCCGTCGTTGAGCCCGAGGCCCACGCGGCGCTCCTGTGTCGTGCCGTCGGGGAGCACGACGAAGACGATGCCGCTCTCGGCGAGCCCGAGCACCGCGGTCGTCGGCACGACGACGACGTTCTCGGCGATGCCGCCCGGAATGACGACGCTCGCCGTGAGCCCCGCGAAGACGGTGACGTCCGCCGGGACGGCGCAGCGCAGCAGGGGGCCGCTCGCGCTCCCCGATCCCGCGCCGCCGCCGTCCTGACCGGCGAGCGGCGTCACGATCTGCAGGTTGGTGCAGGTGAACGGCGCCGGCCCGCCGTTGACGGTGACGCTCGCCTCCGTCGGCCGCTGGATGAGCCGGTAGAGGTCCTCGGGCGGGATCGCACCCGAGACGTGGAACGTCGGCGGTGCGATCTGACCGATCGCCGTGCCCGCCGAGACGGAGGCGTCCTCGTAGGCGGTGAGGCTCGAAAGCGTGCCGCTCGCCGGCGCCGTGACGGTGCGCCACACGGTCTGCACGCTGCCGTCGTCGGCCATCACGTCGCCGCGGATGCGCACGATGTCGGCGCCCGCGTCGACCCACTGCCCCGCCGTGACGTACACGTTCCACACGATGCCGGAGGCGGTCGCGGGGATCGGTACCGCGGCGTCCGCGGCGATCGTGCCGGACAGCGTGATGTCGTTCGCGACGGTGCCGCGGCCGACCTCCCAATGGGGCTCCACGATCTCGCCGCCCGGGCGGTCGGGATCCGGGGCCGCGCCCGCGTCCGGGAAGAACGCGATCTTGACGAGCGCCGCGGCCCCCACCGCGATGACGACGAGCCAGAGCACCTGCATGACGCGACGGAACACGGGCACGCGATGACCCTATTGGCAATCGCTGGGCGCGCGCCCGACTACGCGTCGATCACGACGGGCACGATCATCGGTCGGCGCCGATGCTTCGTATTGACCCACCGGCCCACCGTGCGGCGCACGACCTGCGCATACGAGTGGGTGTCCCGCACGCCGTTCGCGCCCGCCTCGGCGAGCGCAGCGACGATCTTCGGCACGACGTCGTGGAACACCTCCTCATCCTCCGCGAAACCGCGCGCCTGGATCTCCGGCCCCACGACCGGCTTGCCCGTCTGGAGGTCCACCGCGACGAAGATCGAGATGAAGCCCTCCTCCGCGAGGATGCGGCGATCCTTCAGGTCGGCGTCGGTGATCTCGCCGACGGACGACCCGTCGACGTAGACGTAGCCGATGTCGAGCTGGCCGACGATCTTCGCGTCGCCGTCCCGCAGGTCGACGACCGTGCCGTTCTCCGTGATGATCGCGCGCTCGCGCGGCAGCCCGGTCTGGATCGCGAGCTCCGCGTTGGCGATGAGGTGGCGGGTCTCCCCGTGCACCGGCATCACGTTGCGGGGCTTCAGGATGTTGTAGGTGTAGAGCAGCTCGCCCGCCGCGGCGTGGCCGGAGACGTGCACGCGGGCGTTGCCCTTGTGGACGACCGTCGCACCGAGCTTCATGAGGCCGTTGATGACGCGGTACACCGCGTTCTCATTCCCCGGGATGAGCGATGAGGCGAGGATCACCGTGTCGCCGGGGACGACCGAGATCTGGTGCTCCTGGTTCGCCATCCGTGCGAGCACCGCCATCGGCTCGCCCTGCGAGCCCGTCGACATGAAGACGAGCCGGTCCTGCGGGTAGTCGTCGGCGCGCTTGAGGTCCACGAGCACGCCGTCGGGCACGTGCAGATAGCCGAGGTCGGCCGCGATCGACATGTTGCGCACCATCGACCGGCCGACGAGCACGACCTTGCGGCCGTTCGCGACCGCCGCGTCGAGCACCTGCTGGACGCGATGCACGTGGCTCGAGAAGCTCGCGACGACGACGCGCTTCGGCGCCTTCGCCATGACCGACTCGATGACGGGACCGATGTCGCGCTCGAGCGGGGTGAAGCCGGGGACGTCGGCATTCGTCGAGTCGACCATCGCGAGGTCGACGCCGTCCTCGCCGTAGCGGGCGAACGCGCGCAGGTCCGTGATCCGCCCGTCGAGCGGCAGCTGGTCCATCTTGTAATCGCCAGTGTGCAGGACGGTGCCGCCGGCGGTCCGGATGACGACGCCGAGCGCGTCGGGAATCGAGTGGTTGACCGCGACGACCTCGAGCTCGAAGGGCCCCAGGCGCTCGCGCTGCCCCTCCTTGACGCCGAGCGTGTAGGGCGAGATGCGGTGCTCCTTGAGCTTCGCCTCGACCAGCGCGAGGGTCAGCTGCGAGCCGATGAGCGGAATGTCGCCCTTCAGCCGCAGCAGGTACGGGACGGCGCCGATGTGGTCCTCGTGGCCGTGCGTGAGCACGACGCCCACGATGTCGTCGAGGCGATCCCGGATCGGACCGAAGTCAGGCAGGATCAGGTCAACGCCAGGATGCGTCTCCTCGGGGAAGAGGACGCCGCAGTCGAGCACGAGCAGCTTGCCGTCGATCTCGAAGACGGCCATATTGCGGCCGATCTCGCCGAGCCCGCCGAGCGGGATGATGCGCAGCGTGCCCGGCGCGAGCGCCGGCGGGTCGATGAGTCGGTCCGCCATCAGGACTCAACGCGCTGCAGCTCGCCGATGACCTTGCCGTCCGCGTCCTTGACGGTCAGCGTCGGCCCGACCGCGGTGGCGCTCGCGGCGTTCTTGAGCCAGTCGTCGACGCCCTCGCAGAACTTCAGGGTGCCGATCATGTCCATGAACGTCGCCTCGTTGCCCGCGCGGGTCCAGGCGCCGCCGAAGATGTTGCAGCCGTCGGTGCCGCTCAACCCGCCGCCCTCCTCGAGCACGAGCTGGGGCACTTCACCGACCGTGGGGGCCGGCGACTGCAGCCAGGTGCCCGTCGGGTTGCCCTCGGCCGCTGCGCAGCCGGAGAGCAGGAGCCCCGCGCTCGCGGCGAGGGCCGCGACGCCGAGCAGACCCTTGGACGTGGTGGAACGTTTCGTGCGCATGCCTGGTCCTGCCTTTCGCATCACCGCGTGTGCCCGGCCGCCTTCGGCAGCGCGCCGCCCGCGGCGGCGTTCGGGTCAGGGCGGAAGTTGGAGAAGTCGACGCCCGCACCGGGACCGACGTGCGCGAGGTCGGCCTCGATGAGGGCCGCCTCCGCCTCTTCCGGGCCGACGAGCGGGAGACGCACCCGCGGGCTGCCGATCCGGCCGAGCCCGTGCAGGATGTACTTCGCCGCGACCGTGCCGGGCACCCGGGTCATGACGCCGCGCACGAGCGGCTCGACGGCCTGGAACGCGGTCTGCGCCGTCGCGAGGTCGTTCGCGTTGATCGCGTCGACGATCGTGCGGTACGGCGCGGCCGAGATGTTCGCCGTGACGCCGATGAGCCCGACCGCGCCGAGCGCGAGGTGCGGCAGGACGTTGGCGTCGTCGCCGGAGAAGTACAGCAGGTCGGTCTCGTTCAGCACCCGCGAGACCTCGGCGAAGTCGCCCTTGGCGTCCTTGACCGCGAGGATGTTGGGGTGCTTGGCGGCACGGATGATCGTCTCGTACTTGATCGGGATGCCGGTGCGCCCCGGGATGTCGTAGAGGATGACCGGCAGGTCGACCGAGTCGGCGATGAGCCGGAAGTGGGTGAGGACGCCCGCCTGCGTCGGCTTGTTGTAGTAGGGCGTGACGATCATGATGCCGTCGACGCCCGCCGCCTGGCTGTCCTGGTAGTGCTCGATCGCGTGCGCGGTCTCATTGGACCCGCCGCCCGTGATGATCTTGGCGCGGTCGCCCGCGACCTCCTTCGCGACGCGGACGAGCCGGAGCTTCTCGTCGTCGGTGAGCGTCGCGGTCTCCCCGGTCGTGCCGGAGACGACGATGCCGTCGGCCCCCGCCGTGATCACGGCGTCGACGTGCTTCTCGACGTCATCCCATGCGACCTCGCCGTCCGCCGTCATGGGCGTGACGAGCGCGACGAGTACCTGGCCGAACGGGTTCTCCATGCTCACGAGCTAAGGCTACCGGCCCGTCGACGCGCGTGCCGCCCGCCACGTGGACGCAAACGGCGCGCTGAGGCGCGGACTGCGAACCGTTGGCGCCCACTCAGCGCGCCAGCGCCGGGTCAGCCCCAGGTGCGAACGCGGTGCGGCGTGAGCGTGAAGATGACGCGGCCCTCGAGGCCGCGGCCGAACTCCTCGGGCGTCATACCGTACTTGACGAGCTGACGGGTGAGGAACGCGACGTCCTCATCAGGCTCGATCGTGATGTCGCCGCGGAGCTCGATCGTGCGGTAGCCGCTCGCGGGGTCGACGAAGAGGTAGGTGCCCTTGGGGTTCGCGAGCGCGTTCTTGACCTTCTGGTTCGTCTCCAGCAGCGAGGTCCGCACCACGCCGTCCTCGTAGAGGAACCACACCGCCGAGGCCTGCGGGTAGCCGTTTGCCCCGATCGTCGTGACGGTGCCGACCGGAATCTCGAGCAGGTCGGCGAACTCTGCGGGGATCTCAGGCGTGACGCTCATGCTTCAAGTATGACGTGCGCGCGCAGCGCCTTCCGACGTGTCAGCGCGTGAGGTCCCAGGTGCGCACGCGCGTCGGGGTGACGATGAGGATCTTGCGGTTGTCGATCTCGTGCGTGAAGCCCTCGAGACCGCGCCCGTACTTGATGCCCTGGCGCAGCAGGTACTCGAGCTCGGGGTCGTCTTCGACGCTCACATCGCCGCGGATCTCGATCCCGCGCAGCGGCTGCGCCGGGTCGACGAGGAGGTACGACGCCTTGCCGTCTCGGGTCGCGTTCTTGAACTTCTGGCGCGACGGGTGGACCGACGTCTTGATGACGCCGTCCTCCCACAGGAACCCGATCGCCGACTGCTGCGGATACCCGGTCGGACCGACGGTCGCGAAGATCGCGAGTTCGACGTCGAGCAGGTCGACGAAGTCACCGGGGATCTGCGGAGCGCTCATGCCTCAAGTATCGCGAGCACGCGACCCCGGGCGCCGCGCCGTCCCATCAGGCGGGAAGGGTCCACGTCGACACCCGGTCGAGTTCGGCAAGCTCGTCCGGCGTGAGCTCGAGCGTCGCTGACGCGAGCAGGTCCGCGACCTGCTTGACTCGCGACGCGCTCGCGATCGGGGCGGCGACGGTCGGCTGGCGGCGCAGCCACGCGAGGGCGGTCGCCGCGATCGTGGCGCCGTGTGCCCGGCCGATCTCCTCGAGCGCGTCGACGATCGCGAGGCCCTGCGGCGTCGCGTACTTGGCGGCACCGGCGGCGCGGGGCGAGGCCTCGATACCACCCTCCTGGTCTACTCGACCCGCGGCATCCCCGCGGTACTTGCCCGCGAGGAACCCGCTCGCGAGCGCGTAGTACGGCAGCAGCCCGATGCCGTACTCGCGTGCGAGCGGCACGACGTGCGCCTCGACGTCGGCGCGGTGCAGCAGGTTGTAATGCGGCTGGAACGCGACCGGCAGGTCGACGCCGAGCCGGCTCGCGGTCTCGAGCCAGGCGCGCAGTCGCTCCGGCGTGTAGTTCGACAGGCCGATCGAGCGGGCCTTGCCCAGGGCGACGATCTGCGCGAAGGTCTCGACCTGGCGTTCGATCGCGACATCGGCATCGTCGTAGTGCGCCCAGTACAGGTCGATGGTGTCGAGGCCGAGCCGCTCGAGCGAGTCGTCGACGGCGCGCAGCACGCGCAGCGGGTCGAGGTCCTTCAGCTCCCGGTGGCCGCCCGTCTTCGTCGCGACCTGGACGCCGTCGGGTCGACGGGCGGCGAGCCACTCGCCGATGATCCGCTCGGACTCGAAGCCGTCGTTGCCCGGCGCCCACTGGCTGTAGCCCTCGGCGGTGTCGATCATCGTGCCGCCGCCGGCGACGAAGGCGTCGAGGATCTCGAACGAGGCCTGACGGTCTGCCGTCCAGCCGAACACGTTGCCGCCGAGGACGAGCGGGAAGATCTCCGGACCGCGATCGCCGATACGCACCATGGGGTCCAGGGTATTAGGGGGCGACGCGGCCGTTGCCGTTGAAGGACGCGTAGGTCATCGGCATGAGCTCAGCCCACAGCTCCTCCATCGCCTCCGCGACCATCTCGATCTCGCGCTGCGGGAACGACGGGAAGTGCGTCCCCTCGCGCTTGGTGCGCAGCGACAGGAAGTTCATGAGCGAGCGCGCGTTCATCGTCACGTACATCGACGAATAGGTCGCGACCGGCAGCACGCCGCGCGCGACCTCGCGCGCGACGCCCGCGTCGAGCATCCGCTGGTACGCCGCATAGGCGGCACTCACCGCCGCCTTCGTCTCGCGCACGACCGTCTCGTACTGCTCCGGGGTGCCCGGCACGAAGTCGTAGGCGCCCGGCTTGCCCTGCTGGATGAGATTGCGTTCGGGGGCAGGCACGTAGAACACGGGGCGCAGCTCGCGGTAGCGCCCCGACTCCTCGTTGTATGAGGCGATCCGGTGGCGCATGAACTCGCGGAAGACGAAGATCGGCGCCTGGACGTAGAACGTCATGGAGTTGTGCTCGAAGGGCGAGCCGTGGCGATCGCGCATCAGGTAGTTGATGAGCCCTCGGTCGCGCGAGCCCGCCTCGTCCGCCGATACGGCGGACTCGAGCGTCTGCTCGCCGAGCGTCGACACGCGGGCGGCGAAGAGGACGTCCGAGTCGTGCGCGCTGGAGCGCACGAGCTCGACCGTGACGTCGGAGCGGAACTGGATCTCGGGGGCGTCTGCCGGCACGCCATCACCCTAGTAACGCTTGGTCACACGCGCGCGCATCGCGCGCGGACGGGCGAGGATTGGAACCGTGGACCCGGTCCTCGCCTTGTCGATCGCCGGCGGCGTCGTGCTGCTCGCGGCGATCCTCGGCGTGCTCTGGAAGGCGACGACGGGGCGGGCGCGTCGCAGCGGCGGCGAGACGTTCGCGCCCGACGAGCTGCCGGACCTGCACGAGTTCGCCCCGGCGACACTCGTCCAGTTCTCCACCGAGTACTGCGCGACGTGCCCCGGCACCCGTCGCTTCCTGCAGCAGGTCGCGGGCGAGCGCGGCGGCATCGTCCACCACGACGTCGACCTGACCCACCGGCCGGACCTCGCCAAACGGCTCCGGATCCTGCAGACTCCGACCGTGTTCGTGCTGGATCGCGACGGGCGGCTCGTCAGCCGCTTCGGCGGCGCGCCCCGGCGCGACGAGCTCAATGCCGTGCTCGACACCCTCGTCCCCGCACCCGAATGGAACCTCTGATGGCTGCACCCGCCGCATCGCCCGCATCCTCCGCCCCGCGCATCGACGCCCGCGCCCCGCGCTGGGTCGGCGGCTACACCTTCGTCATCGCGCTCGCGGCGCTCGTCGTCGCGCTCCTCGTGCCGATCGAGTCGACCCCGCTCGCGCGCGTGCTCAGCCCAGCGTTCATCCTCGTCCTCGTGCTGTGGCTGTCCTTCGGCGCCGGGACGTTCTGGGGCAACGCGGCGCACCCCTTCGCCGCGTTCTACCGGCGGGTCGTGCAGCCGCGTCTGAGCAAGCCGATCCCTACGGAGGATGCGCGCCCGCCGCGCTTCGCGCTCGGCGTCGGCTTCGCGCTGACGACCGCGGGGCTCGTGCTGCACGTGTTCGGGGTGCCGTACGGACTCGCCATCGCGGCCGCGTTCGTCGTCATCGCGTCGTTCCTGCAGGCCTTCGTCGGCTACTGCCTGGGCTGCCAGGTGTACCTGCTGCTCGCCCGCGCGGGCCTCATCAAGCCGCGCACACCGCTCGCGGCGGGCTGAACGAGCGCATGGCCTGCTGCCCCATGCCGTCGCGAGGGGCACTCAGGCGGGGACGAGTTCCTCGTGACCCTGGCAGCGGTCCTCGACCGCGACATCGAACAGCGCGTCCTCGATGTGCTCGCCGCAACCGGTCCACGTCGGTCGCCCGCAAGTCTCACACGTGATCTGCCTACACATGGCGTTCATGCTACCCGCGACGTAGGCTCGCGGCATGGCAGTCACCTCAGAGTCCACCACGCAGTGGCACGGCACCCTCACCGACGGATCGGGCGTCGTGACGCTCGCGTCCGGATCCGGCAGCTTCCCCGTGACCTGGGCATCGCGTTCTGGCGCGGCCGCCGACACGACGACGCCGGAGGAGCTGCTCGGCGCGGCGCATTCGGCGTGCTTCTGCATGGCGCTCTCGCACGCGCTGACCGGCAACGGCACCCCGCCCGAGTCGATCGCCGCGACCGCGGCGGTCACGTTCCAGCCGGGCACCGGCATCACGGGCTCGCACCTGCTCGTCAGCGCGAAGGTCCCCGGGCTCTCGGCTGAGGACTTCCAGCGGATCGCCGACGACGCGAAGGCGAACTGCCCGGTCTCGCAGGCGCTCGCCGGCGTGCCGATCACGCTCGAGGCGACGCTGCAGTAGCTCGCGGGCGGGCCGGAGGCCCGCGGGCGGGGTGACCAGCCGGTGATCGCGGTCAGCGCGGGCGCTTGAGGGCCTCGCGCGTCGCCCAGCGCGCGCGAGCGCGGTCGCCCGCCGCATCGTAGGCGAGCGCGAGCCGCAGCCACGCGCGCCACGACTCCGGCTCGGCTTCGACCGCGTCCTTGTACGCGGGAAACTCCGCCTTCGCCGCCTCGGGGTCGATCTTCCCACTCGGCAGCCGCGGCAGGTCGTCGACCGGCAGCCCGCCCTCCGCGCCGAGCCGGCGCAGCAGCCGCTGCCCACGGATCACGAAGACGAACTCGGTCACGAGATACCAGACCGCGATGAGCGGGAAGACGATGAGCGCGATCCCGAGCGCCTTCGCCATCGGCTCCGGCGCCGAGATCATGATGATCGCGTACTGGGTCGTGAAGACGAGATAGAGCGCGGTGAGCGCCGTCATCAGGACGACGCTGATGAGCCCCCAGCGATTCGCGTTCACGAGAACGTCAGTCCGAGGACCGCATCGAGCCCCACCACGACCTCGTCCGAGATCTCCGCGGTGCGCAGCAGGGACGCCCGGATGCCCGCCTCGTAGGACGTGTCCGAGAGTGTGTCGTGGACGATCGTGAGCGTCTCGCCCGTGCCGCCGAAACGGACCTCCTGGCGGGCGACGACGCCGTCGAGTCGCAACGAGTGGATCGGGACGCCGCCGACCTGCTGGCCGCGCGCGCGCTGGTCGACGTGCGGCGCTGAGAACGGGCGAGGCGCCGCGCGGGCCATGAGCTCGGCGGTGCGCACCGCCGTGCCGGACGGCGAGTCGATCTTGCCCGCGTGGTGCGCCTCGATGATCTCGGCCGAGCCAAAGTGGCGCGCGGCGATCGTCGCGAAGCCGGTCGCGAGCGCCGAGCCGAGCGAGAAGTTCGGGATCACGATCGCGGCGCTGCCGGGTCGCTCGGCGACCTGCGTACGCAGCGACGCGAGTCGAGTCTCCGACCAGCCCGACGTGCCGACGAGCACGCGCTTGCCCTCGGCGACGACGGCTGCGACGATCTCCGGCGAGACGGCCGGATGCGTCGCGTCGACGACGACGTCGGCGACGAGCGCCGCCTCGATCGGGTCCTTGGAGCCGAGCTCGGCGATGAGCTGCGCCTCGGGCGTCGAGCGCACGACGCCCGAGATGACGCTCCCGAGCCGTCCGGATGCGCCGACGACGGCGACGGTGAATGCCATGGCTCCAGGCTACCCGGCGACCAGGTCGGACTCCCGGACGGGGCCGACCGCCGCGACGACGCGGGGCGCGACGACGAGCCGCGCGGCGAGGGCCCGCACCTCCTCGGCCGTGACGGCCTCGAGCCGGGCCGACCACTCGTCGAGGTCGACGAACTCGCCGAGGGAGATCTCGGCACGGCCCAGGCGGTTCATCCGCGCATCGGAGTCCTCGATCGCGAGCGCCCCCGCGCCGCTCAGGAAGCCGACCGCGCGCCGCAGCTCCGCGTCACTGACGTTCTCCGCGGCGAGGCGCTCGAACTCCGCCGTCATGACGCGCACCACCTCGCCGACCTTCTTCGGCGTGCAGGACGCGGCCATGCCGACGGCGCCGGCGTCCGAGTAGCCCGAGGCGAACGAGTACACCGAGTAGACGAGCCCGCGCCGCTCGCGCACCTCCTGGAAGAGCCGGGAGGACATGCCGCCGCCGAGCACGGTGTTGAGGACCGCCATCGCCGGCCGCTCCGGCGCCGAGCCGGTGAGCCCGGGGGCGCCGATCACGAGGCTGACCTGCTCGAGCTTGCGTTCGACCGCGACGACCGGGGCGGCGGGGGCGACCGGGACGGGCTGGAGACTGCGGCGAGCACGCGGCGGGGCGACGAACGCCATGTCCCAGCCCGCGCGCGACAGGCCGGCGACGACCGCGGCGACGATCGCCTCGTGGTCGACGGCACCCGCGGCGCACACGACGAGCTCCCCTGGCCGGTAGTGCTCGCGATAGTGCGCGACGACGGCGTCACGGCCGACCGCCTCGATCGACGCCGGGGATCCGCCGATCGGGCGGGCGAGCGGGCTCGCGCCGAACACGGCCTCGGCGAAGCGCTCCCCCGCGACGTCCGACGGGTCGTCGTCGGCCATCGCGAGCTCCTCGAGGATCACGCCGCGCTCCATCTCGAACTCGTCCGGCGCGATGACGGAGTCGGCGACCATGTCCGCGAGGACGCCGACCGCCATGGAGATGTCCCGGTCGCGCACCTTCGCGTAGTAGCAGGTGTACTCCTTCGCCGTCACGGCGTTGTGGTCGCCGCCGACCTCGTCGAACGCGACGGCGATGTCGAGCGCGCTCCTCGCATTCGTCCCCTTGAACAGCAGGTGCTCCAGGAAGTGCGTCGACCCGTACGCGCCGTCGGCCTCGTCGCGCGAGCCGGCCGGGACCCAGAAGCCGATCGAGGCCGACTGCGACCCGGGGACCTGCTCGGTCAGGATGCGCAGACCCGACGGGTGGACCGTCCGAGCGACGGTCGTCCCGCCCGCCGCATCGAATCGGAGGTCGGGGGCATCGATCGGGAGCAGCACGCCTGGCACCCGGCGAGCCTACCTACCTCCAGGCCGAGACCTCATCGAGGCCCGCGACCTGCTGGCGCGTCAGACCGATCATCGGCGCCGCGAGGAGCTCGCGCACCTGCTCGGGGCTCGTCGCCGACACCACGGGCGCGACGACGTGCGGGCGGGTCAGCAGCCAGGCCACCGCGATGGTCGCCATCGCGACCTCCTGCTCCGCCGCGATCTGCTCGAGCGTCGAGAGCACCCGCAGCCCCCGCTTGTCGAAGTACTGCCCGAGCCCCCTCGCCCGGGGCGTGCGCACCAGGTCCGCGCGCGCCGGATACTTGCCCGAGAGGAAACCACCGGCGAGTGCGAACCGCGGCATGAACCCGAGGCCGAGACTGTCGACGACGGGGCGGAGGTCCTGCTCGAAGTCGGCGCGGCGCACCAGGTTGTACTCGTTCTGCAGCGCGACCATCGGCGCGACGCCCATCATCCCGCACGCGACCCGGGCCTCCACGAGCCGATTGCCGTGGTGGTCGGAGCCGCCGAAGTAGCGCACCTTGCCCTCGCGGATGAGCCGGTCGACGGCGAGCAGCGTCTCCTCGAACGGCGTCTCGAGGTCATCAATGTGCAGGAAGAGCAGGTCGATCGTCTCGACCCGCAGGCGCTGGAGCGAGGCCTCGACGGACGCGAGCACCGCGCGCTGCGACATGCCGGGATGGTCCGGGGACTTGCCGACCTTGGTCGAGACGATCATGCGGTCACGGTTGCCCTTGGCGGCCATCCAGGATCCGATGATCGTCTCGCTGCGCCCGCCCGCGTACGAGTCCGCGGTGTCGACGAGGTTGCCGCCGAAGTCGGCATAGAGGTCGAGGATCCGCCGCGCGTTGGCATCCCCCACCGTCCAGCCGAAGACGTTGCCGCCGAGGGCGAGCGGATAGGGCAGGAGGTCCGATTCCCCCATCGCGCGTGCCACGGGCGACTGGAGCCTCGTGTTCGGCCCCGTCGCGACCTTCAGCTGCGCCGACGTCACGTGAGGAGTCCTTCCTTTGGACCAGGCTAGGGGTGCCCGCACCGGCGACTCGCCCGCGAAACCGAACCGTTATACGGCGTGTCGCGCGAAACGCGAAGAGGGCACCCCGAATGGGGTGCCCTCTCGCGATGCAAGTGCCCGGACTACGCCTCGGCGGGTGCCTCCGCCGCGGCCGTGTCGTCGCCGACGAACACGAGCGAGAGCTTGCCGCGGTCATCGACCTTGGAGATCTCCACCTGCAGCTTCTGGCCGACCGAGAGCACCTCTTCGAGGTTCTCCACGCGCTTGCCGTTGGCGAGCTTGCGAGCCTCGGAGATGTGCAGCAGACCGTCCTTGCCGGGCGTCAGCGAGACGAACGCGCCGAACGTCGCGAGCTTGACGACCGTGCCGAGGAAGCGCTCCCCGACCTCCGGGTTCGACGGGTTCGCGATCGCGTTGACCGCGGCGCGAGCCGCCTCCGCCGACGGGCCGTCGACCGCGCCGATGTAGACGGTGCCGTCGTCCTCGATCGAGATCTGGGCGCCCGTCTCGTCCTGGATGCCGTTGATCGTCTTGCCCTTCGGGCCGATGAGCTCGCCGATCTTGTCAACCGGGATCTGCACCGAGATCACGCGCGGCGCGGTCGGCGCCATCTCGTCGGGGGCGTCGATCGCCTCGTTGAGCACACCGAGGATCGCGGTGCGTGCCTCCTTGGCCTGCTTGAGCGCGCCCGCGAGCACGTCGGAGGGGATGCCGTCGAGCTTCGTGTCGAGCTGCAGCGCCGTGACGTACTCGGGCGTGCCGGCGACCTTGAAGTCCATGTCGCCGAGCGCATCCTCCGCACCCAGGATGTCGGTCAGGGTCGCGTAGCGCGTCTGGCCGTCGATCTCGTCGGACACGAGCCCCATCGCGATGCCGGCGACGGGCGCGCGCAGCGGCACGCCGGCGTTCAGCAGCGACAGGGTCGAGGCGCACACGGAGCCCATCGACGTCGAGCCGTTGGAACCGAGCGCCTCGGACACCTGACGGATCGCGTACGGGAACTCCTCGCGCGTCGGGAGCACCGGCACGAGCGCGCGCTCGGCGAGGAAGCCGTGCCCGATCTCGCGTCGCTTCGGGCTGCCGACCCGGCCGGTCTCACCGGTCGAGTAGGGCGGGAAGTTGTAGTGGTGCAGGTACCGCTTCTTCTTGACCGGGCTCAGCGAGTCGATCTCCTGCTCGAGCTTGAGCATGTTGAGCGTCGTGACCCCGAGGATCTGCGTCTCGCCGCGCTGGAAGATCGCGGAGCCGTGGACGCGCGGGATGACCTGCACCTCGGCGTCGAGCGCGCGGATGTCCTTGAGACCGCGGCCGTCGATGCGCACGCCCTCCGTCAGGATGCGACCGCGCACGATCTTCTTCGTGACCGACTTGTAGGCCGCCGAGACCTGGCCGTTCGCCTCCGCGGGCAGCTCGCCGGCCTCGACCTTCGCGGCGATCGCGTCCTTGACGCGCGACTTGAGCGCGTCATCGGCGTTCTGCCGCTCGACCTTGTCCGCGATCTGGTAGATCGGCGCGAGCTCCGCGTACGCGAGGCCCTCGACCGCCGCGTACAGCTCGTCGGAGTAGTCGGAGAACAGCGGGTAGTCGACGATCTCCTTCGCCGACTGCGCGGCGAGCTTCGCCTGCGCCTCGACGAGCACCTTGATGAACGGCTTCGCCGCCTCGAGGCCCTCGGCCACGCGGTCCTCGTCGGGCTTGATCGCGCCGCCGCGGATGAGCTCCCACGACGCCTCGGTCGCCTCGGCCTCGACCATCATGATCGCGACCTCGCCGTTGTCGAGTACGCGCCCGGCGACCGTGAGGTCGAAGACCGCGTCGGCGAGCTGGCTGAACTTGGGGAACGCGACCCACTGGCCGTCGATGAGCGCGAGGCGCACACCGGCGATCGGACCCGAGAACTTGATGCCACTGATCTGCGTCGACGCCGAGGCGGCGTTGATCGCGAGTGCGTCGTAGAACTCGTCGGGCGCGATGGATAGCACCGTGATGACGATCTGCACCTCATTGCGGATGCCGTCGACGAACGACGGGCGCAACGGCCGGTCGATGAGACGGCACACGAGGATCGCCTCGGTCGAGGGTCGGGCCTCGCGGCGGAAGAACGAGCCGGGGATCTTGCCCGCGGCGTACGCGCGCTCCTCGACGTCGACGGTGAGCGGGAAGAAGTCGAAGCCCTCCCGCGGGTTCTTGCCGATGCTGGTGGCGCTGAGGAGCATCGTCTCCTCGTCGAGGTACGCGGCGACCGCGCCCTGCGCCTGCTGCGCGAGGCGGCCGGTCTCGAACCGGACCACGCGCTGGCCGAACTTGCCGTTGTCGATCACGGCTTCGGCGAACTTGATTTCGGGACCCTCCAAGGGGTTCCATCCTTTCGTCATGGGCGCGAGTCACGCACCCCTCATCAGAAAGGAGCAGGAGCGGGCAGGAAGGGATCGCGGCTTGGCCGCCGGGACCGGCTCTGGTTTACAGTCGAAACCCACCGGCTTCCTGCCGGGGGGCCACCACCGTAGACCAGCTTCGTGCCCGCCTGCTCCTGTGTTGCGGCTGCGAGTCTAGCAGCCGGCGCCCGATTCCAGCAGGGCGCGCGGGGGCGCACGTAGACTGCAGGGCATGTCCGAAGAACGCGATCAGACGACGGACGCCTCGCCCCAGGACGATGCGAAGGCCCGCATGCTCGCCGCACTCGAGCGCAAGAAGCAGGGCGGCGGCGCGGGCCCCGGAGTCGGCACCGCGCAGGGCGGCATCGCCGCCGCGCACGGCAAGGCCGGCGGCAGGCGGGAGTTCCGCCGCAAGTCCAGTTAGTCACCCGGCGCGCTGGCGCCCCGGGTCGCGAAGCGACAGCTCCACGAGCCCGTCGTGCTTGGGCCCGAGTCCGTCACCGGCGGTGCGCCCGCGCAGCCGGCGCAGTGCCCATGGCAGCACGTGCCGGCGCAGCCACCGGAGGCTGCCGATCCACTCGTCGTGCGAGCCCGGCTCGGCGTGCAGGGCGATGTCGAGCGCGCCGACCTCCGGCGCACCAGGCAGCCCGAGCGCCTCGGCGGCGCGGTACGACAGCACACGGTGTCCGTGCGACGACAGGTGCACCCGGTCGTCGGCCCAGGCGCGCAGCTCGCGACAGGCCGGGTCGCTGCGGAAATCGAGGAGCATCGCACCGGTCTCCCGTGCGACGCCGCGCAGTGCGCTCGCGAAGCGCTCGAACCGCCGATGGAGGCTGCGCAGATACCAGCGGGAGGGCGCGAACGGCGTCACGAGCAGCACGTCCGCACCCGACGCGCGCAGCGCCCGGACGCCGTCGCGCAGCTGGCGCGCGAGGACGTCGACCCGCGCGCGCGAGCCGGCCAGGTCGTTCGCGCCGACGAGGATCGCGACCAGGTCGGCGCGCAGCTCGATCGCCCGCGGGATCTGATCCTCGACGACGTCGGCGACCCGCCGCGAGCGCACGCCGAGATTGGCGTAGCGCAACGCGATCGTGCGCTCGCCGCTGCGCGCGAGATACGTCGCGAGCCGGTCCGCCCAGCCGCGGAACTCGCCCGGCGCCTGTCGCGAGGAGTCGCTCAGCCCCTCCGTGAGCGAGTCGCCGAGCGCGACGAAGCGGTGCCAGCGCCCGGGATGCGAGTCGAGTGCCACTGAGGCGGGCCGACCGGCGCGGATCGCGATCGCATCCTCGTAGTGGGCGAGGATCTCGTCGCCCAGGCGCGACCACGTCCGGTGGGCGACCGAGGCGCGCGCCGCCGCCGCGAACGCCCGGCGCTTCGCGGCGTCGCCCACGAGGTCGAGCATGCGTCCGCGCAGGTCGCCGAGGTCCCCCGGGCGATAGAGCCATCCCGTTCTGCTCGACGCGACGAGATCGAGGGGGCCGCCGCGCCCCGTCGCGACGACCGGCACCCCGCTCGCGAGCGCCTCCTGGATCGTCTGGCAGAACGTCTCGTTCTCGCCCGGGTGGACGAACAGATCGAACGACGCGACCGTGCGAGCGAGCTCCTCACCCCCGCGGAAGCCAAGGAACGCGGCGTCCGGCAGCAGGCGCTCCAGCGCCGCGCGCTCGGGCCCGTCGCCGACGATGACGAGCCGGGTGCCCGCGATGCCCGCGAGTGCCGCCAGGTCCGCCACCCGCTTCTCGGGCGCCAGACGCCCCACGTAGCCGATGAGCAGCTCGCCCCCGGGAGCCAGCTCGCGGCGCAGCGTCTCGCTGCGCTTGTCGGGATGGAAACGCTCGCCGTCGACTCCACGGGCCCAGAGCCGGAGCCGGTCGACGCCGAGCTCGTCGAGTGCTTTGAGCGCCGCGGTCGACGGGGCGAGGTTCAGGGTCGCGCGCCCGTGGATCCGCGCGACGTGCGCGTCGAGCGCCGGTGCAAGCGTCGGATAGCCGTAGCGCTTCGCATAGCCGGGGATGTCGGTCTGGTATACCGCGACGCTCGGGATCTGCAGCCGGTCGGCCGCCCGCAGCGCCTGCCAGCCGAGCAGGAACGGCGAAGCGAGGTGCACGACATCGGGACGCGCCGAGCGCAGGATCGCACCGAGCCGGCCCGCAGACGCCAAGCTCAGGCGCACATCCGGGTAGCCCGGTGCCGCGACCGAGCGCAGCGCCGCGAGCTCCGCGCCGTGCAGGGCCGCCGGATCCGGCGCCGCCGCGCCGCGCGGGGCGACGAGCACCGTCTCGTGCCCGCGCGCACGCAGATGCCGCAACAGTTGCAGCACCGAGCCGACGACGCCGTTCATCTGCGGGAGGAACGTCTCGGCGACCAGTGCGACGCGCATGCGTCCAGGATCCGCGACCTTGCCGGGCCGACCATCCCGGGACGGGCGTCGGCACGGAAGCTTCGCATGACGTTCTCCCGGGGGTCGACTCCCGGCCATCCGGCCGCCCGCGCGTCGCCCGCCGCTCGATCGTCGTCGCGATCGGGCTCGGCCTCGCCGTCGACCGCGTCGTCGTGGCCGCCCGCGCCCGGCGCTCGGGCTGCGGGCCCGAACCCGACGCGATAGCATTCGAAACAATCGATTCGGCCGGCGACGCTGCCGGCCGCTCACCGACCGGAGGCACAATGACGTCCACCCCGCAGCCGCCCTTCGCACCCGATGCGGCGGACATCCTGAACGCGCTGCACGAGTTCTTCCCGAAGCACATCACGGCCGAGATCGCGCCCGCGATGCGCGAGCCGATCCCCGGCGTGCCGACGAACCTCGAGCTCGCGCAGGAGGCGCACCCTGGCCTGACCCACCGCGAGGTCACGATCCCCGGTTATCAGGGCGACGAGATCACGTTGTCGATCTGGGAGCCGGCCGACGGGGTCAAGTCGGGCGCGGGCATCTACTACATCCACGGCGGCGGCATGATGATCGGCGACCGCTTCCTCGGCGCGCTCGAGTACACGCACTGGGCGGACGAGCTGAACGCGGTCGTCGTCTCGGTGGAGTACCGACTCGCCCCCGAGCACGCCTATCCGACGCAGACGGAGGACGCGTACGCGGGCTTCGTGTGGTTCGCGCAGAACGCGGCGTCGCTCGGCGTCGACGCGTCGAACATCGTCGTCGCGGGTGCGAGCGCGGGCGGCAACCTCGCGGCGGCGGTCGCGCTCATCGCGCGCGACCGCAAGGGCCCGGCGATCAAGGGCCAGCTGCTCGAGTACCCGATGCTCGACGACACCCAGTCGACGAACTCGCAGCAGGCCTACCGCGAGGTGGGCCTGTGGAGCGGCACCTCGGGCGACTCCGGCTGGGCGTCGTTCCTCGGTCCGATCGCCCCGGGCGGCGCCGACGTCCCCGCCTACGCGGCGCCGACCCGCGCGACGGACCTCGCGGGCCTACCGCCGGCGTTCATCGATGTGGGCGAGTGCGAGCTGTTCCGCGACGAGGACGTCGACTACGCGGCACGCCTGTGGGCGGCCGGCGTGTCGGCCGAGCTGCACGTCACGCCGGGCATCTGGCACGCCTTCGAGTCGTTCGCGGCGGACCACCCGACGTCGGAGATCATCCGCAAGCGCCGGCTCGGCTGGCTGCGCGGCATCCTCGCCGGCTGAGGCGCCGCGCCCACGCGGGCTGAGCTACGCGCGACGGGCTGAGGTTTCCTGGCGGGAACCGCAGCCCGTCGACGTGTTGTCAGCCCGTGATGCCGAATCCGGCCCCCGTGTGCTCCTTGCGGCCGCCGGGGACGGGCAGCTCCCCCGCCGCCGAGGCGGCGACGAGCGTCTCGTGCGTCGGGCCGTTGGGCACGTCGGCCGGTCGGTCCTTCGCGAACTCCTTGCGCAGCGCCGGGACGATCTCGCCGCCGAGGATGTCGAGCTGCTCGAGCACCGTCTTGAGCGGCAGCCCCGCGTGGTCGACGAGGAACAGCTGGCGCTGGTAGTCCCCGAAATGCTCGCGCATGCCCGCGTAGCGGTCGATGACCTCCTGGGGCGAGCCGACCGTGAGCGGCGTCTGGGCCGTGAAGTCCTCCATCGACGGCCCGTGGCCGTAGACGGGCGCGTGGTCGAAGTAGGGCCGGAACTCATTGATGGCGTCCTGCGAGTTCTTCCTCGCGAAGAACTGTCCGCCGAGCCCGACGATCGCCTGCGCGGCCGTCCCGTGCCCGTAGTGCTCGAAGCGCTGGCGGTAGTAGTCGATGAGCCGCTGGTAGTGCTCCTTGGGCCAGAAGATGTTGTTCGCGAAGAAGCCGTCGCCGTAGTACGCGGCCTGCTCGGCGATCTCGGGCGAGCGGATCGAGCCGTGCCAGACGAACGGCGCGACGCCGTCGAGCGGGCGCGGGGTGGACTGGAAGCCCTGCAGCGGGGTGCGGAAGCGTCCCGACCAGTCGACGAACTCTTCGCGCCAGAGGCGGTGCAGGAGCGCGTAGTTCTCCAGCGCGAGCTCGATGCCCTGGCGGATGTCCTTGCCGAACCACGGGTAGACGGGTCCGGTGTTGCCGCGGCCCAGCATGAGGTCGACGCGGCCGTCGGCGACGTGCTGGAGCATCGCGAAGTCCTCGGCGATCTTGACGGGGTCGTTCGTCGTGATGAGCGTCGTCGCCGTCGACAGCAGGATGCGCTTCGTGCGCGCGGCGACGTAGGCGAGAGTCGTCGTCGGCGAGCTCGAGAAGAACGGCGGGTTGTGATGCTCGCCGATCGCGACGACGTCGAGCCCGACCTCCTCCGCGTGGATCGCCATCGCGATCCAGTCCTTGATGCGCTGCGTCTCGCTGACGGTGGTCTTCTTCGTCGGGTCCTCGGTGATGTCGCTCACCGAGAAGATCCCGAACTGCATGCCGCTCGCATCGCTCATGATCTGCTCCTCGTCCTCGCTGCGCTTTCTCAATGCATTTGCATTGATCTTAGGGCAGAACGCGATGACTGGCGAACGCATTCCCGCTCACCTCGGCCGCGTCGGGACGTACGCCGCGGTCTCCGACTCCGCACGGCGCCGGTCGCGCACCAGGGCGAGCTCCGGCTCGCGCTCGAGCCGCTTGACGACGCCGAACGCGATGAGCCCCTGGCCGACGCAGTAGAGCAGCATGATCGCGGTGTCCTGATACGGATCGGGGAACCAGGCGAGCCACTCCGGCACGAAGAGCCGAATGCCGAGCAACGACTCGGAGACGAGGAAGACGAGCCCGCCGATGGCGACGATGCGCCCGACGACGACGGAGGTCACCGCCATCGCGAGCAGCAGCAGGCCGTAGATCGCGATGAGCGCCCTGAGCCCGCCCAGATGCGACCAGAGCAGCGCGATGACGGGCGAATAGATGAGCCCGTACGGGATCGCCCACCAGGGGAAGGACCGGCTGCGGGCCGGCCCCGCGAAGAGCACGATGAACACGACCTGCGCGGCCGCGAACGCGGCGACCCCGAACTCGAAGGAGTACTCGAGCGTGACGTCCCCGGTCCCCGACAGTGCGATCGCGAGGCACAGCAGGAAGCAGATCCAGCCGGTTCGTCGCCCGGCGAGGATGCCGCGATCCGTCCACAGCACGACGAGGAGCACCGCGACGAGGAGCGCGGACATGAGCAAGCCCTTGGTCCAGAACTGGGGCTCGACGAGGAGGTACACGTGATGCAGGGCCACCGCTGCCGCGTAGAGCAGGAACGGCCAGTAGCGCCTCACGCTCCCGATGCTATTGCGTGCGCCCCGGGAGGGGAACGAGGAAGGCCGCCACCCGCAGGGGTGACGGCCTCCAGAAGACTCGCGTCCGCGCTATCGGCGGAGCCCCAGGCGCTCGATCAGCGTGCGGTAACGCGCGATGTCGATGTCCTGGAGGTAGCCGAGGAGCCGGCGGCGCTGGCCGACGAGCAGGAGCAGGCCACGACGCGAGTGGTGGTCGTGCTTGTGCTCCTTGAGGTGCTCCGTGAGGTCCTTGATGCGCTGCGTGAGCATCGCGACCTGGACCTCGGGCGAGCCCGTGTCACCCGGGTGGGTGGCGTACTCGTCGATGATCGCCTTCTTGACTTCCGAATCGAGTGCCATAGGGCGACCCACCTCTCTCTCGCTGCGCGGTGCCCGGGACCCGATGTCCAGGACGCTCTGTATCCGCGGCCGATCTCACGGCAACCGGAAGAGTCTAGCGCATCGGGGATGCGGCATCCGCGAGCGTCGGGCGCTCGGCCGAGAGGCGCCGGAGCACGCCGAGGGCGATGAGTCCCTGGCCTGCACAGTAGAACGCCATGATCGCGAGGTCCTGCCAGGGGTCCGGGAACGCGACGAGGAAGTCGGGGTAGAAGAGGCGGAATGCCAGCAGGGCGTCGGAGGCGAGGAAGAGTCCGCCGCCCCACGCCGCGATCGCGCTGACGCGGGTCGAGGTCATCGCTGTGAGCGCGAGGACGATCCCGTAGCCGACGAGCACCGGGCGCAGCTCCCCGAGGTGGGGCCACAGCAGGATCACGAGCGCGACGAGCACGGCGACGTAGGCGAGCGACCACCACGCGATCGGTCTCGCACCGGCGGGACAGGCGAACGCGATGATGTAGAGCACGTGCGCCGCCGCGAAACAGGCGAGCCCGACGACGAACGCGGGGCCGAGGAGCACGTCGCCGAAGAACGACGCGGCGATCCCGGCGGCGAGCAGGCCGGTCCCCCACCAGGCGCGCGATCCGCGCGGCCGCCGGGTGAGCACGACGACGAGGACGACGGCGACGAGGAGCGCCGGCATGAGCAGCGCCTTCGTGAGGGCGTCGCCGCCGAGCGCCGGGATCGCGAGGTTGGCGAGGTGCACGACGGTGACGGCCGCGTAGAGGAGGAACGGCCAGGTCCAGCGCATGGGGTCATCGTACGGGTCCCGATACGGCCTGCGGCCTACCCGGCCCCGGTCGTATCCTGAGGGCATGGACGCCGCCGAGCCCCTCATCCCCCTCACCGAGTCCGAATGCGACGCGCTGCTGCGCGCCACGCCCCTCGGCCGGGTCGCCCTCGCCGCCGCGGGCGAAATCGACATCTTCCCCGTCAACTACGTCCTCGACGACGAGGGCCGCATCGTGTTCCGCACGGCCCCGGGCACGAAGCTCGCCGAGCTCGTCATCCATCCCTCCGTCGCGTTCGAGATCGACGGGGTCGTCGGCGCCGACCTGTTCAGCGTCATCGTCAAGGGCGATGCCGAGCGCGTCGAGGGCGCCGGCGACATCGCCGAGCTCGAGCGGCTGCCGCTGCGCCCCTGGGTGCCGACCGTCAAGGAGCAGTTCGTGCGGATCACGCCCCGATGGGTCACCGGGCGGCGCTTCACGCCGGGGCCGGAGCCGGAGCGCGACCCGGCCGGGACGCCCGCCTAGATCTCGGGGAGCCCCGCGGGCAGGGCGCTCGAGGTGACGAGCAGCAGGCGCTGCGTCGCGCGGGTCATCGCGACGTAGAGCGCGCCCGCGCCGTGCGGGCCGTCGGCGACGATCTGCGCCGGCTCGACGACGAGCACGGCATCGAACTCGAGGCCCTTCGCGTCCTGGGGCGTCAGCAGCGCGACGGGGCGACGGAGCCCGCGCGCGCCCCGGGCGATGACCGCCGGTCCGAGCGCCGCGGTGAGCGCGCGCTCGAGGCCGTCGACCTCTGCGGCGGGGGCGATGACGGCGACGCTGCCGGCCTCGCCGGCGCCGCCGTCCTCCGCCCGCATCCGCGCCACACCATCGAGGACGGCGTCGAGGAGCGGATCGTTCGTCGCGCGACGCTCGCCCTCCGTGTCCTCCTCGACGACCGAGTCGGCGACGTGGACGATCTCGACGGGCCAGTCGCCGTGGCGTACCGCGGTCGTCGGGGTGATCGGCACCCCATTCGCCTCCGCCATCGCCTCGGCCGCCTGCGAGATCTGCGCCGGCGTGCGGTAGTTGACGGTGAGCTCCTCGAGCCGCCAGGCGTCCTTGAAGACGGGTCCGAGCGCGCTCGACCAGTCCCCCGTACCGGCCGCCGAGGCGACCTGCGCGACGTCTCCGACGATCGTGAACGACTTGAGCGGGTTCTTGCGCACGAGCAGGCGCCACTGCATGGGCGAGAGCTCCTGTGCCTCGTCGACGACGATGTGGCCGAACGTCCAGGTGCGGTCGCTCACCGCGAGCTCGGCCGCGCTCGCACGGAACCCGGCGCCCTCCGTGAAGGAATCGGCGAGCTGGCGCGCGTCGACGAGCCCCTCGACGCCCATGTTGCGGATCGCCGCCTGCGCGTTCTCCAGGTTGCGCTTCGCCTCGCGCTCGCGTTCTCTCGACGCGATATCGCTCACCGGGTTCTCCCCGAGCAGTTCGGCGGCCTCGTCAAGGAGCGGGATGTCCCCGATCGTGAACGGGGCCTCGCGGTCCCGGCGCAGCAGCGCCCGCTTCTCCGGGCTCCAGCGCTGCGTGATCGTCGCGAGCCAGTTCGGCCGGGCGTAGAGGTCCCGGATGAGCTTCTCGGGGGTCAGCGGCATCCACGCGGTGTTGAGCACGACCTTGACGTCGTAGGCGGTGCGGATGTCCTCCCGCAGCAGCGCGAGGTCGGAGTCGTCGATCGCGCGACCGCGGCGGCGCAGCTGCTCCGCGAGCAGCGCGGCGATCTCGGCGATCGCGACCTTGTTGAACGTCACGCGCGCGACGTTGTGCGGGCGGTGCGTCTCCCAGGCGCGCTGCATCGCGGCGCGGATGAGCTGCGCGGGGACGGTGAGCTCCTCGCCGTCGATGTCGACGACCTGATCCTCGGTCGGGATGACCTGCCGGGACTTGACGGCCCGGGCGAGCAGCCGCGCCATCTCGAGCGAGCCCTTCAGCGCGGCGACCTCCGGCCGGTCCTCGGCGGTCGCCTCGACCCCGGGGAAGAGGGTGCCGAGCGAGGCCGTCACGACCCCGGTCTCGCCGAGCGAGGGCAGCACCGCCTCGATGTACTCCAGGAAGGACCGCGACGGCCCGACGATGAGCACACCGGCCGAGGCGAGCCGCTCGCGGTGCGAGTAGAGCAGGTATGCCGCGCGGTGCAGCGCGACGGCGGTCTTGCCCGTGCCCGGGCCGCCCTGCACGACGAGCGCGCCGTGCAGGTCGGAGCGGATGATCCGGTCCTGCTCGGCCTGGATCGTCGCGACGATGTCCTGCATGCGGCCGGTGCGCTCGCGCCCGAGGGCCGCCATGAGCGCGGCCTCCCCCTGCAGCTCGTGCGCCTGGGCATCGAGCAGCGCCTGGTCGAAGACTTCGTCGTCGACGCCGACGACGTCGCGACCGCGCGAGTGCAGATGTCGGCGCGCGCGGGCTCCGAGCGGCGTCGCCGCGGTCGCCTGGTAGAACGCGCTCGCCTGCGGCACGCGCCAGTCGAGCAGGATCGGCTGCTGATCCTCGTCGCGCAGCCCGATCCGGCCGATGTAGTGGTAGACGGGCACGCCGTCCACGGGCTGCAGCTCGAGCCGGCCGAAGGCGAGCCGCTCGTCGATCTCGCGCAGCTGCGCGACCCGGTCCTCGTAGATGCGCGCGAAGGCATCGCGCTCCGTGCGCGACTGATGCGTCCCGCCCGCCTCTCCGGCCGCCCGGACGGCGTCGAGCTCTCGCTGGACGGAGTCGCGGATGCGGTCGAGACGCTCGTACAGCGAGTGCACGTACGCTCGCTCGCGGGCGACTTCTGCTGACGCCATCGAACTCCTAGCGGATAAAGCGGACTGTCCATTGTAGTGCGCCGAGGAGCCCGCTCGGCGCGCTCCCCTCGCGCGACGCCAGCCCGTATGGTGGGACGGACGCAGGGAGGGTGCGATGAGCGAAACGGCGCCGGCAGGCTGGTACTCGGACGGGACGACCCCGAACCAGGAGCGATTCTGGGACGGCACGCAGTGGACGGATCAGTTCCGCCCCCTCGCCCCGCAGTACGCACCGGCGCCCGCCCGGCCGGGCGGCTTCGGCATCTCCATCAAGCAGTCGCTGCGCGGGGCCGGCCTCATCTTCCGCGGATACGCGGAGAACGCGATCGACGAGGCCCTCTCGGTCGAGCAGCGCGGGGGGCGCAAGGCGCTCGTCTGGCTGACACCCGTCATGATCAACGCGATCCTCGTCGGATTCTGGTTCATCGCGTTCGTCGCCTCGCCCGTCGGCATCCTGCGCGAGACGCTCGGCAGCGCCCTCGGCTCGCTCGGCGGCTCCCTCGGAGGCAGCCTCGGCGGCTCGTTCGGGGGCTCCCTCGGGGGCTCGCTCGGCGGCCTCATCAACACCTCGGCGATGGGCGGCATCCTCGCGGGCGCCTACTTCATCGGGCTCGCGCTGGGAATCGCGTTCTTCGCGGCGCGCGCCGCCGCGCTCGTGCTCACGACCCGCGCCCGCGGCGGTCGGATCGGCTTCGTGGATGCCCTCGTGATCGTCGCCACCGCGCACTCGCTGACCCCGGTCGCGTGGGTGCTCGGGACCGTGTTCCTCGCGATCCCCGGCTACACGGGTCTCATCCTGTTCCTCATCGTCGAGGTGTTCATCGGCCTGCCGCTGCTGCTGCTCGCCGAGCACGTCATCTACGCGGGCGCCCACCGCGCGACCGCGTTCTCCAAGCCGCCGCTCGTCGCGAACGCGCTCTACGGCGGGCTCTCGATGGCGGTCGTCTACGCGGTCGCGACGCTCGTCGCGTGGGGCCTCATGTCGGCGGCGATGAACGCGGTCGTCGGCGGCATCGGCAACGGTCTGCTCGGCAGCCTCGGCGGCTTGCTCGGCTGATCCCGCAATCCCCCGGCCGGCACGAGGAAGTGCCTAGAATGCGAGCGATGTCCACCAGCATCTCGGTCGTGATCCCCTCCTACAACGACGCCGAGATGCTGGAACAGTGCCTCACGGCCCTCGACGCGCAGACGCGCCGCCCCGACGAGATCGTCGTGGTGGACAATGGCTCCTCGGACGCGACCGTCGATGTCGCGCTCGCGCACGGCGCGCGCGTCGTCGCCGAGGCCAAGCGCGGCATCCCGCAGGCCACCTCTGCCGGACTCGACGCGGCGACGGGGGACGTCATCGGACGCCTCGACGCCGACTCCGTCCCGCCCAAGGACTGGGTCGCGCGTGTCGTGCGGGCGTTCGAGCGCGACCCCGACCTGGAGGCCCTCAGCGGGCCCGGCGAGTTCTACGGCGCGAACCCGTTCGTGCACTGGTTCGCCGAGTCGGTGCAGATGGCGCTCTACACGCGCACCGTCGCGCTGCTACTCGGGCACGACGTCCTCTTCGGGTCGAACCTCGCGATCCGCCGCGACACCTGGCGGGAGCTGCGGGGGCTCGTCCACCGTGACGACAACACGATCCACGACGACCTCGACTTCACCCTCAACCTCGTGCCGGGCACCAAGGTGCGCTTCGATCGCACGCTCGTCGTCGGGGTGTCGGCCCGCCCCTACCAGGACTGGGGACGCTACGCCAAGGGCTTCGGCATGGCGATGGGCACCTTTGCGCTCAACCACCGCGAGAGCTCCCTCTTCGAGCGCCGACGGCGATGGGCCGCCGCGCGTCGCGGGGGTCACGGCGACCCGATCCGGGCCGCCCGATAGCAGGTCGCAGGATGTCCGTCCGCGTCTCCGTCGTCATCCCCTCGTACAACGACGCCGTCATGCTCGAGCAGTGCCTCACGGCGCTCGATGCGCAGACCCGGCCGGCCGACGAGGTCGTCGTCGTCGACAACGGGTCCACCGACGCGACCGTCGACGTCGCGCTCGCGCACGGCGCGCGCGTCGTCGCTGAGGCCAAGCGCGGCATCCCGCAGGCCACCGCTGCCGGGCTCGACGCGGCCACCGGCGAGATCGTCGGGCGTCTCGACGCCGACTCGGTGCCACCGCGCGACTGGGTCGCGCGCATCGCCGCCGCCTTCGAGGACCCGGAACTCGACGTGCTGAGCGGCCCCGGCGAGTACTACGGCGCGACCCGGCTCCAACGCTGGTACGGCGAGCGACTCCAGATGCCGATCTACTACGGGCCGATCGCGTGGCTGTTCGGCCATCAGGTCGTCTTCGGCTCCAACTTCGCGATCCGCGCCGAGGCCTGGTGCGCGATCCGCGGCATCGTGCACCGCGACGACCGCGAGGTCCACGACGACTTCGACATCGCGATCAACCTGCTGCCCGGCATGGGGGTCCGCTTCGACCGCTCGCTCGTCGTCGGCGTCTCAGCGCGGCCGCTCACCTCCTGGTCGCGCATGATGCGCACCTACCGGATGGGTCTCTACACGTTCGTCGTCAACCATCGCGAGCGCTCGCTGCTCGCGCGTCGGCGCGCCTGGACACGCCACGATGCCAGGGGCGGCGAGCCGCGCGCCGTGACACAGACGCCCCGCTGAGCCGCCCCGCGTCGCTCCCCTTCAGGCCGCGTCGATGACGCGGACCATGTCGCGCACCAGCTGGTGCGGTGCCGTCTCGCACGGACTGTGGCCCGTCGCGTACTCGGCGGCCGCGGCACCGAGCCGCTCCGCGAACCGGCGGTGCGCCCGACTCGACCACAGGTCGTGGGCGCCGAACGCGACGAGCTTCGGGATGGGCAGCGCCCGGATCCGGTCCGCGAGGTCCGGCACCCGGCGCATGAGCCGGAAGATGTCGACGACGCTCGCGTAGCGCGTGACCTGGAGCCGATCCATCACGAAGCGGTAGCGCTCCTCGTCGACGCGATTCTTGTTCGTGCGGATGCCCCAGGCGAGGATCCCCGCGGATCCTCGGGGGCCGACGACGAACGACGCGAGCATGAGGCCGCCCCGGTAGCCCGTCGCCTTGCGGAAGACGTGACCCGACACCGGCGGCACCGTGAGCAGCGTCAGCGACGCGACGAGCTCTGGCGCCCGATCAGCGACCACCTGGACGACGACGCCCGCGAACGAGTAGCCGAGCAGGTGCACGGGCGTGCGACCGGAGCGCAGCACCGCGAGGAGGTCATCGACGAAGAGCTCCAAGTCGTAGCGAGCGCGCGGCGGATCGAGGCGCTCCGGCCCCGACTCCGCCGACTCGTACTGGCCGGCGAGATCGATCGCCTCGACCCGGAACCCCGCCCGGGCCAGCAGCGGGAGCATGAGGATGAAGTCCTCCTTGGAGCCCGTGGCACCCGGGACGAGCACGACGCGCGGACCGTCGGGGTCACCCGCCGCGAGCCCCGCGAGCTCGCCGCTCGGGACCGTGTAGCGCACCCGCTCGACACCCTCGGGCAACTGCGCCCACGGGGTCGGTCCGATCGCATCGTCGAGCGCGCGCGCCGCCGCCGCCGAGAGGCGCCGCGGGTCCGGAATCGCGCCCTCACCGACGCGCGGCGTCCCCTCCAAAGCCACGGGGCCGAGACTACTAGACGCTCAGGACGTCGCCAGTGCGTCGCGCAGCAGTCCCATGATCGCCTGGATCTGCACGCTCGCCTCCGCCGCGACCTCCTCGTCGGAGCCGTCGAGCGCACGCGCCGCGAGCCCCGCCTTCGAGCCGATGAGGTCCGCGATCCGCGCGTCGATCGTGTGCGCCGCGATGATGCGCCACGCCGTGACCGGCAGCTCCTGGCCGATCCGGTGCACCCGGTCGATCGCCTGGGTCTGCTCGGCGCTCGTCCACGAGAGCTCCGCGAGCACGACGTTGGAGGCAGCCTGCAGGTTGATGCCGACGCCCGCCGCGAGCAGTGAGCAGACGATCACCTGGACCGAGGGGTCATTCGTGAACGCGTCGATCGCGTGCTGGCGGGCCTTCGGCGACTGGTCGCCGCGGATCGAGACCGTGTTGACGCCGAGCGAGGCGAGGTGCTCCTCCGCGGTGTCCATGACGTCGATGTGCTTCGCGAAGAACACGACCTTGCCAACCGAGCGCGCGAGGTTGGCCGTGTAGTCCGCCGCGAGCGACGCCTTGCCCTGGCCGATGCGCCGCACCATCGTGAACACGTTCTCGCCGTCCGTGGTCGCCTTCGACTCCTCGAGCTCCGCGTGCGCGACGACGCGGATGAGATCCTCGTCGACCGCCTCGGGGCGCAGCTCCTTGAGCCGGCGGAAGCGGTCCAGCAGCCGCGCGGTGAGCGCCGCCTCCGCCGCGCGGATCGAACGCCCGAACTCGTCGTCGAGCTCGACCGGGATGTCGGCGATACGGCGGGCGGGGATGTCGGCCGCGACGTCGACCTTCCGTCGACGCACGATGCCCATGTCGATGACGGCCTTGCGCGCCGCCGGGAAGAAGCCCGGATCGCCCGGGACGAGCTCGGTCTCCTCGAGCTTGCCCATGAGCGCCGGGGCAGGCTTCTGCGCGCCCGACTTGTCAGGGTCCGTGATCCAGCCGAGGTACTGCCAGATCGCGCGGAAGTCCTCGATCGTGTTGATGAGCGGCGTGCCGGTCAGTGCGATGAACAGCGCCTTCGGATTGGCGGCGCGGATCGACCGCGACAGCGCGATGACGTGCTTGGAGCGCTCCGACTTGAGGTTCTTGATGAAGTGCGCCTCGTCGACGACCATGCCCTTGAAGCCGAAGCGGCCGAGCCAGCCGACGTGCCGGTCGAGGATCTCGTAGTTGACGACGATGACGTCGGCAAACGCGTCGACGTCGTCTCCGTCGCCCTGGACGACCGTGACCCGGCGCCCCGGCAGCCAGCGCTGCACCTCGCGAGCCCAGTTCGTCTTCACGACGTTCGGAACGACCGCCAGCAGCGGGAACGCCTTCGCCGCCTGCGCCCCGAGCAGCGCCTGCGCCGTCTTGCCGAGGCCGGGTTCGTCCGCCAGCAGGAAAGTCCGGTGACCCTGACGGACCTTCTCGATGAACTGCGCCTGGTGGGGCATCAGCTCGAGATCGCCCGGCGCGCTCAGCGACCCCGGCTCCGGCAGGTCCATCGTCGCGGCGACCCCGCCGGCCTCGAAGGCGCGGAACAGCGGCTCGATGAGCTCCCAGTTCGCGAGCCGGCCCGGGGTGCGTCGACGGTCCTCGAACGCCGAGAAGTCCGGGGCGAGGAACGGGTTCGCCATCTGCATCTGACGCACCGAGGCCGGCAGCACTTGACGCTCCACCTGCTTGTCGACCGGCTTCGGCTCCTCGACGATGAGCAGCTCCTCCGGCGGCAGCTCGACACCGGCCGCGAGCAGCATGTCCCGTCGCAGCGCCTTCGCCGCCGGCGTCACCGGGGCGTCGTCCGCGAGCAGGCCGATGAGCGTCGTATCCCGGGCCGCCGTCTTCGCGAGGATGCCCGCGAGCCCGTCGAGACGCTTCTGCTCGTTCTGCCGCTCAGCATCCGTGAGGTCCTGATCGGCCTTGACCCGTGCGCGCTCCTCGCGCAGCAGCAGAGCCGCGACCTGGAACCGGGCGCGGTTGGCGGGCTTGAGCGGCCCCTTCTGCACCGCGGACTCGACCTCGCGCGCCGTGCGCGCCAGGACGGGGATGACGCCCGCGTCGTCGCCGGTGCGCGCACGACGGCGCTGCTGCTGGCCGCGCGACTGCTTCGCGCTGGTGCTGGTCGGTGCCACTGCCATGTCTCCCATGCGACGATGCGTGTCGCTCGAACTGACGTGCTGATCCGGGCACCGCCGTCGGCGTGCCCCCGGAAACGCTCGTACGGACCAGACCCGGCGCGGAACTCCGCCGGTGATCGCGCTCGAAACGCTGCACCCATTCTAGCGGATCCCGGCGCCAGCTAGGGTCGAGGGGTGGTCGAAGCGGACGCGGTGGGGCGGTTCAGGGCGCTCGTGCGCATCCCCACCGTCTCGAAAGCGGACGCCGAGCTCACTGACTGGACGGCGTTCTCCCGATTCCGCGACGAGGTCGCCGCACAGTATCCGCTCGTCCACGCGCACCTGGAGCGCGAACTCGTCGCCGAGCACAGCCTGCTGTACCGCTGGGCCGGTACCGACCCCACGCTGCCGCCCGTCGTGCTCATGGCGCATCAGGACGTCGTCGACCCCGGTGAGATCGCCGACTGGGCGCACGGGCCGTTCGACGCGGCGCTCGACGGCGACGTCCTCCACGGGCGAGGCACGATCGACGACAAGGGCTCGCTCGCGGGCATCCTCGAGGCCGTCGAGCAGCTGATCGCGAGCGGCTTCACGCCGGCCCGCGACCTGCTCCTCGTCTTCGGACACGACGAGGAGACGCACGGCACGGGCGCGCGCGCCGTCGCGGCACTCCTCGCCGACCGCGGCATCGCGCCCGCCTTCGTGCTCGACGAGGGCGGGGCGATCGTCGAAGACGTCCTCCCCGGCACCACTGGGCGGCTCGCCGTCATCGGCCTCGCCGAGAAGGGCGCCGCGAACATCCGGCTGCGCGTCGCCGAAGCCGGCGGCCACGCCTCCACCCCGCCGTCGGTCTCCGCGATCGGACGGCTCGCCAGAGCGATCGCCCGGATCGACGCCTCGCCGTCGCCCGCGCGCATGACCGAGGCGACCCGCAAGATGTTCGCCGCGGCGGGCGGCGCGGCGCGCGGCGTCTTCCGCCTCCTCTACCGCAACATCACCTGGACGGCCCCCCTGCTGCGCCGCGTCCTCGCCCGCGGCGGGCCCGAGACCGCCGCGATGGTGCGCACCACCCGCGTCACCACGCTGATCAGCGGCGGCCACGCGCAGAACGCCATCCCGGAGCGCGCCGAAGCGACCGTCAACGCGCGGATCCTGCCGGGCGAGACCGTCGAAACCGTCATCGCCCGCATCCGCGACGACATCGCCGACCCGCTCGTCGGCGTCGAGGCCGCCGGCGGCTGGGACCCATCCCCCATCTCGCCGACGACCGGCCCCGGCTGGGAGCTGCTCACCGCGGTGCTCCGCGACCTCGAGCCCGGGACCACCCCGATCCCGTACACGCAGAACGGCGCGACCGACTCCCGCTCCTTCACGAGCCTCACCCCCGCTGTGTATCGCTTCACGCCGTTTCACCTGACGAGCGGCGAGCGCGGCGGGCTGCACGCCGTCGGCGAGCGGATCCGGGTGTCCTCTTGGCTCGCCGGCGTCGCGTTTTACCGCGAGCTCATCGCCCGGCTCTAGAGATCCAGCAGGTCCCGCGTCTGGACGACGTCGATCGTCATCCGCTCGATGAGCGCCTCGATCGAGTCGAACTTCTCGATCCCCCGGATGCGGTCGACGAACTCGACGGTCACGACCTCGCCATAGAGGTTGAGATCACGGTCGAGCACGTGAGCCTCGACGCGACGGTGGTCGCCCGTCGCGAACGTCGGGTTGTCGCTCACGGAGATCGCGGCAGGCAGCCGCTCCCCGCCGGCGCGAGTCAGCCAGCCCGCGTAGACACCGTCGGCCGGCATCGCGCCGACCGAGTCCTCCGCGAGGTTGGCGGTCGGAAAGCCGAGCTCCCGGCCGCGCTCATTGCCGCGGACCACCTCGCCGGTGACCGCCGGCAGCGAGCCGAGGCGTGCCGCGGCTTCCGAGACGCGGCCCTCCGCGATGAGCGCACGGATCCCGGACGTCGAGATCCGGTCGACGCCGGCACCGCCGACGGCGGGCAGCAGCTCGACCGTGAAGCCCCTCGACTCCCCCATGCGTCGCAGCTCCCACACGTCGCCCTGCCCCCGAGCACCGAAGCGGAAGTCGACGCCGACGAGCAGGACGCGCGCGCCGAGCCGTCCCACGAGCAGCTCATCGACGAAGTCCTCGGCGGACTGGGCCGCGCGCTCGGCCCCGAACTCGAGGACCGCGACGAGGTCGATGCCGGTCTCCTCGATGAGCTCCAGCCGGCGCTCGAGGCTGACGAGGGCGGGCGGGCTCGCCTCCGGGTGCAGCTGGGCGAGCGGATTGCGGTCGAACGTCACGGCGACGGCGTCGACGCCGAGCTCGCGGGCACGTGCGACGGTCTGGCCGAGCACGGCACGGTGGCCGAGGTGGACGCCGTCGAACTTGCCGATCGTGACGACGCCCGCGTCGCTGAGGCGTGATGCGAACGGCTCGCGCTCGATTCTCATGCAGCACCCCGCGAGGACGATGCCGCTTGGCGTCGCGCGGTCCTGCGCAACCAGAGCAGGCCGAGGGTGGGCAGCACGAGCGGGATGAACAGGTAGCCGGCGCCGTAGACGCTCCAGACGGTCGCCTGCCCGCCGAACGGGCTCGCGTCGGTGAGGCCGAGCACGCTCGGCGCGACGACGCTGATGGTGCCGACGACGAGCACCCCGACGAGCTCGAAGACGATGGTGATCCAGGCGATGACGTCCCAGCGCGCCGCGAGCGCGATCGTCGCGAGCACGTAGACGACGGCGGCGACGGCCGAGAGCGTGTATGCGACGGGCGACTCGTCGAAGCGGGTGATGATCTGGAACGTGGAGCGGCCGATCGCGGCGAGCGCGAGGATGCCATACACGACGACGAGCACGCGGCCGACGCCGGACATGCGCTGGCCTACGGGGGCGGCAGGGGCTTCGGGTGTCGCGGACATCGGGATCAAGCGTAGCCAGGCGCGACGGTGGTCCAGATCGTGTGCATCCGGAACACCATGACGGCGACGCCGAGCGCCGCGACCGCGATGATGAGGTTCGACCAGCGCGTCTTCTCGATGAGCGCCCACACGATCGCGGCGGGCGGGATGAGCAGCGCCGTGATGAGGTACATCCAGTACTCGAGGCCGTGGCCGAGCATCGTGTTGCCGTTCAGCGGCGTCACGATCGCGAGCACGACCTGGACGAGCAGCAGCACCTCGACGAGGACGAGACCGAGCACGGTGAGGTCGTTGGGCTGCTTCTTCGCGAGCGCCAGGCCGATCGCGAGGAGGCCGAGCGCGAGGCCGATCCCGACCTGGGTCCAGGTGAACCAGTCGATCATCGCTCGCTCCCGCGCGGCGTCGATCCGTCGGTCGGGAAGTTCGTGATCACCCTGGTCCTGCCGTTCTCTACGCCGACGAGCCCGACCAGTCTGCCATCCGGCGCGACCGCGGCCGCCGCGGGCGCATCGGGGCGATCGACGGCGACGCGCTTGCCGTTCGCGAGATCCGCCGCCTGCGTGTCGGTGAGGGCGATGACGGGGAAGAGCCGCGCCGCGACCTCGGCCGGCTCGAGCAGCTCGCCGAGATACGGCTCGCCGAACGCCGGCACCGCGAGCGCCTCGTCGATGCGGAACGGCCCGATCCGGCTGCGGCGCAGCGCCGTCAGGTGGCCGCCGACGCCAAGTGCCTCGCCGAGGTCCCGCGCGAGCGCCCGGATGTAGGTGCCTGAGGAGCACTCGATGCGCACGTCGAGATCGATGAAGGCGCGTCCCGCGCCGTCGGCGACGGAACGCCGGTCGGTCACCTCGAACGCAGAGACCGTCACCTTCCGCGCCGCGAGCTCGACGTCCTCGCCCGCGCGCACCAGGTCGTAGGCCCGCTTGCCGTCGACCTTGATCGCACTGACCGAGCTCGGGCGCTGGAGGATCTCGCCGGTGAGCGCCGAGATGCCGTCGGCGATCTCCGACGCGAGGTCACCGGTCGCCGATGCGCGCAGCGCCGCCACGAGACCGGTGCCGGGCAATGCCTCGCCTTCGGCGTCATCGGTCGTCGTCGCCTGCCCGAGCCGGATCGTGGCGAGGTATTCCTTGTCGAGCCCGACGAGGTGCGTCAGGAGGCGGGTCGAGGGCCCGGCCCCGAGGATGAGGAGGCCGGTCGCCATGGGGTCGAGCGTCCCGGCGTGTCCAACCTTTTTCGTGCCGAGCGCCCGGCGGGTGCGCGCGACGACGTCGTGGCTCGTGATGCCCTGCGGCTTGTCGGCGAGCAGCAAGCCGTTGACCACCTGCCCAGGCTACCGGCGCGGCCTCAGTCCACCCATTCGTAGCGCGGGGCGTCGTCGGGCGTCTCGGCGTCGGGATAGTCGGGGAGGTTCCCCGACGGATCCGTCAGGAGTGCCCACACCTCGTACTCATCGCCGAACGTGCAGGTGCTCACCGCCGTGACCGAGACCCCCGCCGGGTACCCGTAGAACAGCACCGTGAGATCGGCGACGCGGCCGTCGGGCTTGCGCGCGGTCACGACCCAGGCGATCGAATCGGTCGCGGCGTCCTGCACCCGGATGTCCTCCCAACCGTCCTCCTGCATCCATTCGGCGAGCTCGATCGCATCGATGAGTGGCGGCACGCCGATCGGCCCCATCCGATCCATCTCGTAGTGGTGATCGCTCGGCGGGCAATGACCCCAGTTGACGGGGACCGCGCCGTAGGTCACGCTCTCCCAGGCCCCGCGGTCGAGCAGCCGCTGCACGTCGGCGATCGACGCGCGGAATCGCAGATAGTGGGACTTGGCGGACACGAGGAGCTCCGCGCCGCGGAGCGCGGGTGCACTCGGGACGCACCCCCCGAGCGAGAGCAGCAGTCCGAGTGCGAGCGTGCCCAGTGCGGCTCGGCGTGCGGTGGGTGTCATGTCAATCGCCCTTCGTGATCCGGTCGAGGAGGTAGCGGTAGCTCGCAGCGTCCCGAGTGAGGTAGCCGAAGTGATCCGCCCCCGCACCCTCGGGGCGGTCGAGATCATGACCGTCGACACCGCCCGTGCCGGGGTCGTAGTCGATCGCGGACCCGAGCGGTCGTTGCAGGATCCGGAGCCCGGCGTCCGGCCCTTCCGCGCTGAACACCTCGACCCCTGGCACCATCGCCGGCGAGTGGGGGTGCTCCCATGTGGTGAGGGTGCCGATCCTCGCGATCGCATCGCTGCGCGCCTGCGAGACATGGACCTCGACGGTGCCGCTGCGAGCGACGATCTCGAGCTCCCGCGCGGCGTCCGGGCTGAGGCCGGGCGACCCGAGGAGGTACGCCTCGTCGAAGGCCCGAGGGTCGAGCAGTAGCGATTGACCGTAGGTCGTCGAACCGTACGAGTGGAACACGCCGCTGATCGCCGCGTCCGGGTTGCGCCGGCGCAGCTCCGCGACGTCGTCGACGAGGAGCCGCGCGCCCGCGTCGGCCAGCGCGATCCCGGGCTCGCTCAGCACGCCGCCGGAGTCGTATCCCAGCCACGCGATGAATGACTCGTGCCGTCCCGGTCGTCGTGCTGCGTCCTCGAAGAGCTGCTCGACGGTCGAGGCGAACTCGCGCGCGTCCGCGGTGTCGGTGTTGATGCCGTGCACGACGTACGTGACCGACTCGGCGCGCTCGGGGTCGCCGAACGCGATCGCCGCCCTCGGCTCGTCGCCGTCGAGCCACAGGCTGATGAGCCTCGCGTTCGGCCGGCTCGCGATGGTCATGGCGAGCGCGACGAGCCGCTCGCGGGTGGTCGCCGGGACATTCGGCCCGGCTGCGAGGAGGCGCGTGAGCAGCATCCGATGGTGCCGATCCCGATCCCGGTAGGACGATCCGTCGAGGCTGTCGGCACGCAGCCGCCGCGCCGCGGTCAACGCCGCGGGAGGAGCGCGGTGCCGACCCAGGTCGTTCGCGTATCCGAACCCGTGGCCGGTGAGCAGCCCGGCGCCGAGTGCGAGCTGTCCGAACACGAAGTCCTGTGGCGGCATCGGCGTCACGTCGATGGCGGCGACCGCGATCGCCGCCGCCGTGCCGACCTCGTCCGCGGCGCGGCGGCGTGCATCGAGCTGCCAGAGCAGGCCTCCCGCCCCGTCCGGCTCGAGCGGGACCCGGAGCTCGAGAGCGTGCTCGGCGCGCGCGTGCGCGCGCTCGATCGCCGATGCGTAGTCCCGCAGCGCGAGCGCGCCGCGTCGGTAGCGCTCGCACGCGTCCTCGATGGAACGGGCGAGCGCCGTCGTCTGCGCGCGCCAGAGGTCGAGCGCCGCCGACTCGCCCGTGACCGAGAGCACTCGAAGCTCCGCGACGGCGGCGTCGATGTCGGCCGCGGTATTCAGACAGATGTCGGCGGAGGCGCGCACCCCCGCGGGGTCGCCGAGCAGCGGCCTCATCGCCTCGCCTGTCCGGCGATGCGGCCGTCGACGCGCTCCAGCTCCCCCGCGATCGTGGTCAGGGATCGGCCGAGCGCGCCGAGACGCTCGGCGATGCGCGCACGCGTCAGGTCGCAGCACGTCGCGAACTCGCGGACCCGGTCGGCGAGCACCCGGTGACCGGTCATCTCGGCCGTCTCGGGCGGCACGGTCGGGGCGTGCGCGAGGCGCTCCGCGATGCGTTCCGCACGACTCGCGAGGGCGAGCAGTGCCGCGACGTCGACCTCCAGGTCCGGCATCGATCCTCCTCGCTCGGCTCGGGCGACTCAGTAGGCGATCCGCGCCGCGAGCTGCTCGTCGGTGCTCTGCAGCGCGCTCGCCGCGCTCGTGAGGAACTGCGCCATGCTCTCGATCCCGCCGATCGTCGTGCGGGCACCGGCGGTGAACTGCTCGTAGGCGACGTCGAATGCGCCCGACGCCGCGCTCGTCGTGAAGCCGTCCTGGACGAGCTGCGTCACGAGCGCGCGCAGCTCTCCGAGCCGGGTCTCGAGGTCGACCTGGCCGGCTCGCAGCTGGCCCGCGGCCGTCTGCATCTGCTCGTAGGTCACATTGAGGTTGGGCATGATCCGTTCGCTCCATTCGCTCGGGTCGGTCCTTGGGTTCCCGCCTGTGCGGTCGTCGACGCACGTTAGAGCGCACCCGAGGACCGCGGCGCGACGAATGGTGCGGATTGTGGATAGCTCGGGGTACCCGCCGCCATGTGAGGAACTTGTACGCGCAGCACACGACCGTGCTCGATGAAGCACCCTCGGCCCGGCGGCCACGGGGGCCGCATCGCCCTGGGCAACGGGGTCCGCAGCAGCAGCTCCCCGTCCGCGGCATCGGGGCGCAGCAGGAGCCCGCGTCTCGCGTTCTTGATCTCCCCGAGCAATGCAGAGGCGCTGCTCCAACCCGCCGTCTCGTGCTCGGCGATGAGGAGCCCGGGGCCGCGACGCAGTCGTCGCGCGAGCTCGACGAGCGCCCGCTCCGCGACCGTGTGGGCGAGGTCCGCGACCCCCTCGACCACCACGGCGATCGGGACGGCTCGACCCCGCTCGAGCGCATCGAGCAGTTCGTCGGCGAGCGCCGCGACATCCTCGGGACGCTCGGCGCGCCGCGCGAAGCTTCCGTGCGCGGAGAGCGCTGACGCCTCGCTCCCGAAGTAGACGAGCTCGGGCCGGCCACCGCGCTCGAGGGCGCCGACGAGCCATTCGAGGGCACCCGATCGGCCGCTGCCGGGCGGCCCCGCGAGCAGGACGATCCCGCGCGGCTCGAAGCCGACGGGCTGCAGCGTGTCGTAGGCAACACCCAGGACCGGAAGACCGTGGATCGACGCCGGCATCGAATGCGCCGGCACCAGCGACGGGAGCGCGCCGATCGGGGGCGGACCGGCGCCGTGCCGCGTCGTACCACTCGCCGAATCGCCCCGAGCGCGCTCGATCCCGTCCGGGGAGGCGTCCTCGAGCGCCGCGACCGCGAGCTGCGTCTCCAGTCGGTCGACGATCGCCCGGCCCGGAGGAGCATCATCCGCGAGGCCGTCCTTGGCGACGCCGAGCATCGTGTAGCCGAGCGAATCCGCGAGCCGCAGCACGACACGGCGCTGGATGCCCGCCGCCGCCACCGAAGGCACGGCGCCGGGCCGGTCGGCGCTCAGCGCGATGTGCAGGCCGAGTCGTCGGCCCTGCGCGAGCACGTCCGCGATGACGTCGGGTTCGCCCGCACGCCCGAGCGAGCGATCCCAGAACTCCCGGAAGGCGGCGAAGCCGTCGAGGAGCAGGAGCAGTCGCGGCTCGTCGGGACGTCCCGCGAGCCGGCGGTACTCCCCGATGTCGCCGGCCCCGAGGGCCGAGTATCGGGCACCGCGATCGACGAGCTCGTCGCGCCAGCGGACGAGCAGCCGTTCGACCCGCTCGGCATCGCTGCCGGGGACGATCGCGCCGACGTGCGGCAGCGCCTCGAGCGGCAGCAGCCCGCCGCCGGCGAAGTCGAGCCCGTAGACATGCACGGGGGCCCGGCGAGCCCTCGGGCCCGTCGCCGCCGCGAGGGCGCGCAGCGCCGTGGTCTTGCCGGACCCTCCGGTGCCGTAGAACGCGATGTGCCCGTCGACGTCGGGACGGAACCAAGCGGTGACGCGGCGCTGGCGCTCGGGCTCGTCGCCGACGCCGAGCGGGATCCGCGTCTCGTCGCCGATCGGGAGCTCGCTCAGCCCGATAGTCGAGGGGAGCTCGTCGAGCCAGGGCCGACGCGGCGGGGGCAGGCCGCGCCTCGTCGCGGCGCGGACGACCGTCTCGACGAGCCGCTGCTGATCGGTCGGACCGGTCGTGGGAGCGCGGGCGGCCTGCGCAGGTTCCGACCAGGCGAGGGCGGGCCCGAAGCGCAGCGCCGCGACCCGGATGTCATCCTTCCTCGGCTCGGACGTCGCGCGCCCGCCCGAGTACGCGCTCTGAAATGCGACGGGCCGGCCCGCGCCGATCCGGACGAACGCGCGCCCGGCGAGTCCGGCGTCCAGCTGTGCGGCATCGGGGGTGCCGATGACGTCGCGACTGTCCGCCGGGTCGGCCATCCGCAGGGCGATCCGCACGCTCGTGTTCGCCCGGACGTCATCCCGGATGACGCCGGCGGGGCGCTGCGTCGCGAGCACGAGGTGGATGCCGAGCGAGCGGCCGCGCTGCGCGAGGTCGATGAGGCCCTCGATGAAGTCGGGCACGTCCTTGGCGAGCGCGGCGAGCTCGTCGATGACGATGACGAGCGCCGGCGGGGTCGCGGGATCGCCGCGACGCTCGAGCTCGACGAGGTTCTTCGCGCCGCGCTGATGGAGCAGCGCCTCGCGCAGCCGCAGCTCGGCGCCCAGGCTCGTGAGCGCTCGGCGCACGAGCGCTGGTGTGAGGTCCGTGACGAGTCCCACGCAGTGCGGCAGCCGGACGCAGTCGGCGAAGGCCGACCCGCCTTTGTAGTCCACCAGGAGGAACGTCACGCGCTCCGGCGAGTACTCGACCGCGAGCCCCAGCACCCAGGCCTGCAGGAACTCGCTCTTGCCGGATCCCGTCGTACCGCCGACGAGTGCGTGGGGGCCGTCGGCCCGGAGGTCGAGCGGCAGCGGCACGCCGCCGGCGACGCCGACGAGGGCGCGCAGGCGCGCGCCGTGCACCGGCTCGGTCGCCGGTGCATCGCCGGGCGGGGCGAGCGACCCGTTCTCCCGCCACCGCCCGATGATCGCATCGGGGTCCTCGTGCGCCTCGTCGCCGATCAGCTCGCGGTGGGTGACCCGGGTCGGGAGCTCCGCCGCGCCTTCGGCGGCCGCCGCGTCGAGCAGGGGCGCGAGGGCCCGTGCGAAGACGTCGGCCCGCTCGCGGTCGAGCGCGTCCGGCTCGACGGCGGCGACGCGCTCGCCGAGTCGGACGAACGAGACGGTGACATGCTCGTGCTCGCCCCTGCGGTCGACGACGGTGCGGCAGGAGGCGGGGAGCCGGGCCGCCGTCTCGGCGAGCCACAGCACGAACACGCCGGCGTCGGGGCCCCGCTCGCTGATCCGCACGAGCCGCTCCCGCTCGAGGGGAGCGCGGTCGGCGACCACGACGATCAGCGCGGGGACGGGCGATCGCGTGCCGGGGACCTCGCCCGGCGCGCGGGCGTCCACCCGCCCACTGCGGTCCGCCGCGCTCGTGCCCGATGCGAGCGCCCCGCGTCGGCTCGGCTCGCGCCCCGCGAGCCGTTCGTCGATCCGCGCCTCGATCGCGGTGACGAGCGCGCTCGCGCTCGCTGCAGTGTCGGCGAGGGCGACGGCACGCATCGCGGCCGATGCGCTGGCCGCGTGCGGCGTCCATTTGAGCCAGTCGAGCTCGCGGGCCCATGCGCTCGTCGCGATCGCGGCGACGCCGAGCTCTCCGGGGGCGTGCAGGCCGAGGAGCTGGGCGAGGATCGCGTGCACGAGCGGCGGGGTTGCCGCGGGCGGTCCTGCGATCCCGATGGCGCCCGCGTCGACGAAGTCCTCGACGATCGGGAGGCCCGCGACGCGCGCCTGCGCGGCGACGAGGTCACGCACCCGCTGCTCATGGGCGGGTTCGAGCGCACCGGGCTCCGGCACGGTGAGCTCGGTGCGGCTCGGCAGCGCTCCGACCCCGAGCCGCACGCGCAGGAAGCCGGTGTGCTCGGTACGCCGCGTCCAGAGCAGTTCGCTCCGCGCCCCGGCTGCTTCGACGACCTCGCCGCTCGACGGCGCCTCGGCGAGCCGACTGGCCCGCTCTCGCCCGTGCGCGGCCCGGAGCTCCTCCTCCAGCCGTACCATCCCCGACTCGAACCTCGCCGCTGCGCGTTCGCGCTCGCGCCGCTGCCTGCGCCGCTGCACGAGCGTGCTGCCGAGGAGCATGACGGGCGACATGAGGGCGAACAGCAGCATGACGGGGCGCGCGAGCACGACCGCGAGCGCGACGCCGAACAGGATCGGTGCCGCGATTGCCGCCCAAGGCAGGGGCTCCCGCGCGCGCTCGGGCGGCGGGGCCGGCACCGCGAGCCGTTCGCCCGGGTAGCGCGGCTCGACGCGAGGTGAGCGGTTGAACGCGTTCGAGGCCGCTCGCTCTGGTCGCGGCCCGTCATCGGGGCGCCGTGTGCAGCGCAGCGCGGTCCTCCCGAGCACGATGACACCCGAGTCTTCGATGGCGACGCGGGGCACGACGACCCCGTCGACCTCGAGCCCGTTCGCCGAGCCGAGGTCGACCCAGCACAGGCCATCGCCGACCTCCAGTCGCGCATGACGCGCCGACACCGCGGGGTCCTCCAGCACGAGGTCGCACCGCTCTGCGCGCCCGACGACCCACGCGCCGGCGCCGAGCGTCCACCTGGCGCCGCGCTGCGGACCGGAGATCACCTCGACGTCGACGGCCGCCGTCTCGCGTCCGCCCGGGGCGTCGGCGATCGCGACGCGCATGCCCGAGACGAGCCGGCCGTCGCCGATCGCGGCCCGCGCGGGCAGCGCCTCCCACTCGGGCTCCCCAGCATCGCGCGACATCAGCCGGCTCAGCGTGAGCGCTCGAGCGACACCGACACGGGCCCCGGCCCCTGGCGGGTCGCGCTCGAGGATCGCGCGGGCGAGCGCCCCGATCGACGTCGACGGCGCCGCCTCGACCTCGAGATCCTCGGGCGCGCCATCGGCGCGGACGAGGGTCAGCAGCAAGCGCATCCGGCGACGATGGCAGAACGCGAGCTGCCGCGCCCCACGCCGACGTCCGATTGTGGAGACGCGCCGTCGTACTGTGGATAGGTGCGTGTCGGCGTCCTCGGTGCTGGCGCGGTCGGCGGCCTCATCGCGGCGCTGCTGGACCGTGCGGGCCACGACGTCGAGGTGACGGCGCGGGGCGAGCAGCTCGCCGCGATCCGGGACGGCGGCCTGCGCCTCGACGGCGGCTTCGGGGAGCACACGGCCCGGGTGCAGGCGGGCGAGGGACTCTCCGCGCGGCCCGACATCGCGTTCCTCACCACGAAGGCGCAGGACGCGGCCGACGCGATCGTGCCGGACGCGCACCTGCTCGACGGCGTCCCCGTCGTCATCGTGCAGAACGGCCTCGGGGGCCTCGACGTCGCGCGCGGACTGCTGCCGCGCTCCCCGCTCGTCGGCGCGCTCGCGCTCTTCGCGGTCTCCTACCTGGAGCCCGGGCGGGTCACCGTGACCGCGGCGCTGCCGACGATCGTCGGCGCCGGACCGGGGTGCACGCGCGAGCAGCTCGATGAGGTCGTCGCCGCGATCGGCGAGGCCATCCCGCTCGAGGTGACCGACGACATCGTCGGCGCGCAGTGGACGAAGCTGCTCATCAACCACGTCAACGCGATGCCCGCGATCACGGGCCTCAGCGTCCAGGACACGATCCGCGACCGGCGGCTGCGACGCGTCATCACCGCGAGCATGCGCGAGACGTCGCGGATCGCGCGGGCGACGGGCGCTCGGTTCGCGGCGATGCAGGGCACTCCGGGCTGGCTCGCGAGCGTCATCGCCCGACTGCCGCTGTGGGCGGCGCAGGTCGTGCCGCTCATCATCAACCACCGGCTCGGCGAGGTGCCGAACCCGGGCTCGACGCTGCAGTCGATCCGCCGTGGGCGGCGCACCGAGATCGACTACCTCAACGGCGCGACGACGCGCGTCGCGGCGGAGCACGGCCTGACGGCGCCCGTCAACGCCGCGATCGTCGCGCTCGTGCACGAGGTCGAGCGCACGGGCGCCTTCATCGCCCCCGCCGACGTCGTCCGCCGGGTCCCCCGGTGAACCCCCGTCTTTCAGGTCTGGAGCGACGTACGTGAGCAATACGCACGCGAACGCCGCCCCAGACCTGAACAGCGTGCGTGACTGGTACCGCGTGCACGGGCGCGACTTCCTGTGGCGCCGCCCCGGCATGACGCCGTGGGGCATCTACCTCATCGAGATCATGGCGCAGCAGACGCAGATCGAGCGCGCCGCCCGGGTCGCGCTCGAGTGGATCGAGCGCTGGCCGACCCCGTCGGCGCTCGCCGCGACCCCGCCGTCGGAGGTGCTGCGTGCGTGGGGACGGCTCGGCTACCCGCGGCGGGCGCTCGCCCTGCACGCCGCTGCGACGGCGATCGCGACCGAGCACGGCGACGAGGTCCCGAGAGAACTCGATGCGCTGCTGTCCCTGCCCGGCGTCGGCCCGTACACGGCGGCCGCGGTCGCATCCTTCGCCTACGGCCAGCGCGTCCCCGTCGTCGACACGAACATTCGCCGGGTGCTCGTGCGCGCCCTGCTCGGCGTCGAGACGCTCCCGCCGAGCACGCGGCGCGACGCCGCGCTCATGGAGTCCGTGCTGCCGCACGACGCCGAGGAGGCGAAGATCATGAACGTCGCCGTCATGGAGCTCGGCGCGCTCGTGTGCACGCCGAGGTCGCCCGACTGCGAGCGCTGCCCCATCGCGGAGCACTGCGCGTGGCGCGCGGCCGGCTATCCGCCCGCGTCCGCCCCCGGCCGCCCGAAGCAGCCGCGGTTCGCGGGTTCCGACCGCGAGGCGCGCGGGATCGTCATGGCCGAGCTCCGCTCGGCGGATCGCCCCGTCGGGCGCGACGAGCTGACGACCCTCATCCCGGACCCGGATCGCCTGACTCGGGCGCTCGCGGGGCTCACCGCCGACGGGCTCGCCGTCCGCTCCGCCCGGGGCTACACGCTCCCCTGACGACGCTCAGGCGTCCTCGTCGGAAAGCTCACGAGGCTTGACGTAAGGGTCGGGGTCGCCCGCGTACTGCGCGTGCGCCGCGAGCGCCTCGACCTCGGCGTCCCGACGCGCCGCCTCCGCGAGCGCGGACTCGATCGCCGCGGCGTTCTCCGGGATGGCGTCCGCGATGAACTCCAGCGACGGCGTCAGGCGCACCGACAGCTGCCGACCGACCTCCGTGCGCAGCATCCCCGTCGCGGCCTTGAGCGCCGCGGCCGAGTCGCGGCGCTCCTCCTCCGTGCCGTACACGGTGTAGAACACCGAGGCGTGCTGGAGGTCGCCCGTGACCCGGACGTCCGTAATCGTCACGAAGCCGAGGCGCGGATCCCGCAGCCCCTTCTCCAGCCGGCGCGCCACGATCTCGCGGATCCGATCCGCCATCTTGGCGACGCGTTCCGGGTTGGCCATCGTCAGACCCTCGGCTTCTCGCGCATCTCGATCGTCTCGATCTCGTCGCCGACCTGGATGTCGTTGTACTTGCCGAGACCGATACCGCACTCGAAGCCGTCGCGGACCTCGGTGACGTCGTCCTTGAAGCGGCGCAGCGACTCGATCGCGAGGCCGTCGGCGAGGACGACGCCATCGCGGATGACCCGCGCCTTCGCGTTCCTCGTGATCGTGCCCGAGCGCACCAGGACACCAGCGATGTTGCCGACCTTCGACGAGCGGAACACCTCGCGGACCTCGGCGAGACCCGACTGGACCTCCTCGAACTCCGGCTTGAGCATGCCCTTGAGCGACTGCTCGATGTCCTCCAGCGCGCTGTAGATGACCGAGTAGAAGCGCACGTCGACGCCCTCGCGAGCGGCGCGCTCCCGGGCCTTGACGTCCGGGCGGACGTTGAAGCCGATCACGATCGCGTTGTCGATCGTCGCGAGGTCGATGTCCGACTCCGTGACCGCGCCGACACCGCGGTGCAGGATGCGCAGCTGGACCGAGTCGTCCACATCGATCTTGAGCAGCGACTCCTCGAGTGCCTCGACGGCACCGGAGACGTCACCCTTGATGATGAGGTTGAGCGTGTCGACCTTGCCCTTCTCGACCGCCTCGGCGAAGTCCTCCAGCGAGATCCGCTTGCGGCCCTTGGCGAGCTGCGCGTTGCGCTCGACGGCCTCGCGCTTCTCGGCGATCTGGCGCGCCATGCGGTCGTCCTCGGTCACGATGAACGTGTCGCCCGCACGCGGGACCGAGCTGAGGCCCTGGACCTGCACGGGACGCGAGGGCCCCGCCACCTCGACCGGGGCGCCGTTCTCGTCGTGCATCGCGCGGACGCGGCCGTACGCCGTGCCGGCGACGATCGGGTCGCCGACGCGCAGCGTGCCGGACTGGATCAGCACGGTCGCGACCGAGCCCTGACCACGGGTCAGCTTCGCCTCGATCGCGATACCGCGCGCGTCCTTGTCCGGGTTCGCGCGCAGGTCGAGACCCGCGTCGGCGGTGAGGAGCACGGCGTCGAGCAGCTCCTGGATGCCGAGACCCTTGAGCGCGGAGACGTCGATGAACATCGTGTCCCCGCCGTACTCCTCGGCGACGAGCCCGTACTCGGTGAGCTGCTGGCGCACCTTGGCCGGGTTCGCGTCCTCCTTGTCGACCTTGTTGACCGCGACGACGATCGGCACGCCGGCCGCCTGCGCGTGGTTGAGCGCCTCGATGGTCTGCGGCATGATGCCGTCGTCCGCCGCGACGACGAGGATCGCGATGTCGGTCACCTGCGCACCACGGGCGCGCATCGCGGTGAACGCCTCGTGACCCGGGGTGTCGATGAACGTGAGGTAGCGGTCGACATCGTCGTGCAGCTGGTGCACCTGATAGGCGCCGATGTGCTGCGTGATGCCGCCAGCCTCCGCGGACGCCACGTTGGCGCTGCGGATCGCGTCGAGGAGCTTGGTCTTGCCGTGGTCGACGTGACCCATGACCGTGACCACCGGGGGCCGCGGCACGAGGTCGTCCTCGTCCTCATCCTCGAGCTCCGCCTCCAGGTCGAGGTCGAAGGTCGCGAGCAGCTCCTTGTCCTCGTCCTCGGGCGAGACGATCTCGATCTGGTAGCCGAGCTCCTCGCCGAGGATCCCGAAGGTCGCCTCGTCGAGCGACTCCGTCGCCGTCGCCATCTGGCCGAGGTGGAAGAGGGCCGTGACGAGCGCGCCCGGCTGGACGGTGAGCCCCGTCATCGACTCGAGCTTGTCGGCGAGGTCGGAGATCGACGCACCGCGGCGCAGGCGCAGGACCTGGCCGTTGCCGCGCGGGAGCGCGACACCGCCGAGCGACGGCGCCTCCCGCATCTCGAACTCGGCGCGCTTCGTGCGCTTCGACTTGCGCGACCGGGCCTTGCCGCCGCCGCGGCCGAACGCGCCCGCCGTGCCGCCCGTGCGACCGCGGCCGCCCGGGCCGCCACCGCCGGGACGCGGCCCGCCGAAGCCCGTGCCGGCACCGCCCGGGGCGCCGGGACGCTGGAAGCCTCCCGGACGACCCGGACCGCCGGGACGACCCGCACCGCCCGCGCGAGCCTGGCTCTGACCGGGCTGACCGGGGCGGAAGCCCTGGCCGGGGCGCGGGGCCTGGGGACGCGGGATGCCCGCGCCGCCGCCCGGACGGGGCATGCCCTGCGAGGCGGAGTACGGGTTGTTGCCGGGACGCGGCGCACCGGGGCGCTGCATGCCCTGCGAGGACGAGTAGGGGTTGTTGCCGGGACGCGGCGCACCCGGACGGGGCGCGCCCGGCACGGGCGCCGACGGGGCAGGCGCCTCGGGGGCCTCGCCGCCCGCCTGCGCGGCCTGGGCCGCGGCCTGCGCCGCCTGGCGTTCTGCGACCGTCGGCACGTGGACCGGCGCCTCCTCCGCGACGACCTCGACGACCGGGGCGGCGGGCTTCGGCGCGGCGGGCTTGGGCGCGACCGGCTTGCTCGGCTTCTTCTCCGCGGCCGGCTTGGGCGCCGGCTGGACGCCGTCCGCCTCGAGCGCGGCCTTGAGCTTGCGCACGACGGGGGGCGCGATCGAGGACGCGGGTCCCTTGACGAACTCGCCGAGCTCCTTGAGCTTCGCGAGCGCCAGCTTCGAGTCGATGCCGAGCTCGGCGGCGACTTCGTGGACACGTGGGTTTGCCACAATTTCTCCTGTTCGGTGGCCCGCACCGAGCAGTCGAACTGCAGGGGCAAGCCTTAGTTGAAGAGCCTCACTTTGAGCCGCTCATCAGTTGTCCATGGGTGGGTCAGCCTGTTCTGTCGGAAGGATCCGGTTCGATCCACAACCTCGCGAGGGCGCTCGCGTCGAGCCCCGCGCCCGTCCTGAACGCCCGCCCGAAGGCCCGGCGCCGTACGGCCGCCTCGACGCACTCGCGGTCCCGGTGGACCCACGCTCCCCTGCCCGGCAGGATCGCGTGCTCGTCCGGGACGATGGCCCCGTCTCGCGCCACCAATCGCAGCAGTGCCGCCCTGGTGTCACGCCGACGGCACCCGACGCACGTCCTCGCGGGTACCATTCTACGCCCCAGCGCCCCCTTCGCGGGACAGGACCGTCAGGCCTCGTCCATGACGCTGTCCGGCTGGATGTCGATCTTCGCGCCCGTCAGCTTCGCGGCGAGGCGTGCGTTCTGTCCCTCCTTGCCGATCGCGAGCGAAAGCTGATAGTCGGGCACGAGCGCCCGGACGGCCTTCGTCGCGGCGTCGATCACGAACGCCTCTGTGACCTTCGCCGGGCTCAGCGCATTCGCGACGAACGCCGGCAGGTCCTCCGACCAGTCCACGATGTCGATCTTCTCGCCGTTGAGCTCCGCCGTGACGGCACGAACGCGAGCGCCGAGCTCCCCGATGCAGGCGCCCTTCGCGTTGACGCCCGGCTCCGTGGCCCGCACCGCGATCTTGGTCCGGTGCCCGGCCTCGCGCGCGACCGAGACGATCTCCACGAGCCCCTGCGCGATCTCCGGCACCTCGAGCGCGAACAGCTTGCGCACGAGGCCCGGGTGCGTGCGCGACAGCGTGATCGACGGTCCCTTGGGGCCGCGGGTCACGCTCGTGACGAACGCGCGGATGCGTGTGCCGTGCCCGTAGTCCTCGGTCGGCACCTGCTCCTCGGGCGGGAGGATGCCCTCGACCTTGCCACCGAGGTCGACGTGGATCATCCGCGGGTTGGGTCCCTGCTGGATGAGACCCGCGACGATGTCGCCCTCGCGGCCCTTGAACTCGCCAAGCACCTTCTCGTCGCCGATGTCGCGCATCCGCTGGACGATGACCTGCTTCGCCGCGGCCGCCGCGATCCGACCGAAGTCCTCCGGCTCGTCCTCGAACTCGCCGATGACCTCGCCGTCGTCGTTCGTCTCCGGAACATAGATCCGGACGTGGCCCGACTTGCGATCGAGCTCGACTCGCGCCTTGCCCTCGGGTGAGCCACCCTTGTGGTCGAGCAGCCCCGTGTGGCGCAGATACGCCATCAGGATCGCCTGCTCGACGATCGAGACCAGCTCCTCGAGCGGGATCTCCCGCTCCATCGCGACGTCGCGCAGATTGCGGAAGTCGATGTCCATGGCCGTGTCCCTCTTCAGTTGGTGTTGTTCAGTTCGCGTTGGCCATCCAGGGTAGCCGATCGGGCCCGAGTGATGCCGCCGCGGGCCCGCCGGACCTACCATGAAGCATGCGTCCAGTCGGAGGCGCGATCACGCAGGCGGCGACGGCGATCGCCCTCGTCGGCGCGGTCGGCGCCGGGCTCGTCGTCTACAACAGCGATCTCCGCAGCATCGATGAGCTCGCCGCCTTCGAGGCGGCCACGACCCGCGCATCGACTACTGCGGTGCCGTTCGAGGGGCGCAGCGACCAGTGGGGTCGGGTCGCGATCTACCCCGTCATCGAGGACGGCACGCTCAACCCGATCCCCGAAAACCCGGCCGCGGACATCTGGTCGGCCTTCGTGCGAATGGTCGGCCCGCGGTTCGCTGCGGAGCGCATGTCAGCGCTCCTGACCGCGTACGCGCCGGACAACCCCACCGTCGCGGAGATCGAACGCGCCTCGATCCGCCCCCTACGGTGGCGGCTCACCGTCAACCTCGCGGCGGACCTCACGCGTCCGAAGTACCTGCGCGTGCTCGTCCACGAGTACGCGCACCTGCTCACGCTCGACCACGACGACTTCCAGCCCTCGCCGCGCGGCTGCACGACGCTGCGCATCCAGGAGGGCTGCCTGCGGGAGCGCACGACGCTGGAGTTGTTCGAGGAGCGGTTCTGGGAACCCTATTACGGGCTCGCACCCGGCGCCGACTCCGAGTCCTCGACGCAGGCCTGGGCGATGTACTTGGAACACACCGACGACTTCCTCACCGTCTACGCCGCGACGAACGTCGTGGAGGACCTCGCGGAGACCTTCACCGAGTTCGTGATCCGGGATCGCCCAGACCGAGAATCCGGGACCTGGGCCGAGAAGATCCTGTTCTTCTGGGAGGACCCCGAGTACGTCGCGATCCGCGCGCACATCCGGGGCTGGTTCGGTCCAGAGCTGCCGGAGCCGCTCCTGCCGACCTCGACCACGCACCGGGGGTGACGGACGCGCCCGCAGTAGGGTGACTGCGTGCGCCGCGCCTGGATCATCGCGGTCGCGATCCTCTCGACCCTCGCGGTCGCGGTCGCGATCGTCGCCATCGCCGTCGCCGCCAACCGCGACCGGCTCGGCCTGGGCCCCGCCGCCGGCCCCGCGACCATGGAACCGCGCACCGTGGACGACGTCGACCTCGGCACGATGCAGGTCTACGAGGTGCTCGCCGATGGCACGCTGGACCCCGCCGCGACGGGCATCACCGCCGAGGTGTGGGAGGCATTCACGCGGGTCGCGACGCCCGCCTTCACCTCCGAGGTGATCCTCACCTACTCCGTCGGCGACTCGAGCGAGTCGAGCCTGCTCGCCTGGGTCACGCAGGACGGCGCCGCCCCCGAGTACTGGCACCTGTCCGTCAACCTCGACGGCGCGCAGGACATGTCCTACCTGCTCACGACGCTCATCCACGAGTACGCGCACATCCTGACGCTCGACCTCGGCCAGCGGCCGCCCGAGCAGGACTGCGTGCTCGCGGCGCCCTCGCAGGAATGCTGGTACGACGACGCCTATCTCATGGCGTTCTGGGCGGAGTTCTGGGCCGGCTACGGCGACGACGCGCCCGCCGCGACGAACGGCGACGACGCGGTGACGACGGCGTTCTACGCGGCGCACGAGGAGGAGTTCATCAGCGGGTACGCCGCCACGAACGTCGGCGAGGACATCGCCGAGAGCTTCATGGCGTACGTCATCGAGCCCGTGCCGGACGCGTCGCGCTCCACGGTCGCGGCGAAGATGGCGTTCTTCGAACGCTATCCCGAGCTCTCCGCGATCCGGGAGCGGATCCGGGCGGAGTTCGGCGACCTGCTGCAGCCCGTCTGGGACGGTTGAGCCGGGGACGTCAGGCTCCGCGGACCGCGCTCGCCACCAGGCCGGCCGCGTCCGCGAGCGCGACCTGGGCCCGCTCGCCCGAGCGCCGGTCCCAGACCTCCACGACGCCGTCCGCGACGCCCTTGCCGACGATGACGATCGTCGGCACGCCGAGGAGCTCCGCGTCGCCGAACTTCACGCCGGGGCGCTCGCCCCGGTCGTCGAGCAGGATGTCGAGACCCGCCCGATCGAGCTCGGCCACGAGCGCCTCGGCCGCTTCGACGATCTCGGGGGCGTTGCCCGCGACGACGACCTGCGCGTCGAACGGCGCGACCTCGCGCGGCCACAGCAGGCCCTTGTCGTCGTGCGTCGTCTCCGCGATCGCCGCGAGAATCCGGGTCACGCCGATGCCGTAGGAGCCCATCGTGACCGTGACGAGCTTGCCGTCGCGGTCGAGCACCTTGAGCCCGAGCGCCTCCGCGTACTTGCGGCCGAGCTGGAAGACGTGCCCGATCTCCATGCCGCGGGCGATCTCGACCGGCGTGCCGTCGAGCGCGAGGTCGCCGGCACGCACCTCGCCGATCTCCACCGTCCCGTCGGCCGTGAAGTCGCGGCCGGCGACGAGGTGGAAGACGTGGCGGCCCGGCGCGTTGGCACCCGTCACCCACTGCGTGCCATCGACGATTTGGGGGTCGAGGAGGTAGCGGATGCCGGCCGTGCTGCCCGGGCCGATGTAGCCCTTCACGAGACCGGGGTGCGCCGCGAAGTCCGCCTCGGTAGCCGCCTCCACGTCGTTCGGGGAGAAGGCGGCCTCCGCGCGCTTGAGGTCGACCTCGCGATCGCCAGGCAGACCCACCATGACGAGCTCGCGCTCGCCCGTCGGCGACACGATCGCGAGCACGACGTTCTTCAGCGTGTCGGCCGCCGTCCATGTCCGGCCGTCTTCGCGAGGGTGCCGCGCATTCGCGAAGTCGACGAGGGTCTGGATCGTCGGCGTGTCCGGAGTGTCCCGGACGACCGCGGCCGGCAGGCCTTCGATCGGGAGGGCTTCGGGGGTCTGTGCGCGGAACGCCTCGACGTTGGCCGTGAGTCCGCCCTGCGAGCGCACGAACGTGTCCTCGCCGACCTCCGTCGGCAGCAGGAACTCCTCCGACCGCGATCCCCCCATCGCGCCGGAGGTGGCCTGCACGATGACGTAGTCGAGGCCCAGCCGCTGGAAGATGCGCTCGTATGCGTCGCGCTGCGCCTGGTAGCTGCGCTCCAGACCCTCGTCGTCGACGTCGAAGGAGTACGCGTCCTTCATCGAGAACTCGCGGCCGCGCAGGAGGCCCGCGCGGGGCCGCGCCTCGTCGCGGTACTTGTCCTGGATCTGGAAGATCGTCAGCGGCAGGTCCTTGTAGCTCGAGTAGAGGTCCTTGACGAGCAGCGTGAAGACCTCCTCGTGCGTCGGCGCGAGCAGGTAGTCGGCGTCCTTGCGGTCCTTGAGCCGGAAGATGCCGTCGCCGTACTCCGTCCAGCGGTTCGTCGCCTCGTAGGGCTCGCGCGGCAGCAGCGCCGGGAAGAGCACCTCCTGCGCGCCCGCTGCCGCCATCTCCTCCCGCACGACGCGCTCGATCCGGGCGCGCACCCGCAGCCCGAGCGGCAGCCAGGCGAAGACGCCCGGTGCCTGGCGGCGGATGTACCCGGCGCGGACGAGGAGGCGGTGGCTGTCGACCTCGGCGTCCGCGGGGTCCTCGCGGAGCGTGCGGACGAAGAGCTGGGACAGACGCGTGAGCACCCGTCAATGGTAGTCAGCGTCGCCTCGCGCACCGATGCTGGCTGCCTCGGGCCTGGCGAGGACGACTTCCATCGAATTGCAAAGAATATTTTGCATGTATTCGTTTGCAATATTAGCGTGACGGTATGGACGTCTCCCGCATCATCCCCGGCCCCGCCCAGCTGAAGGCCCTCAGCCACCCGATGCGGCTGCGGATCCTCGGCCTGCTCCGATTGGAGGGACCGGCAACCGCGACCGGGCTCGCCCAGCGGCTGCAGCTCAACTCGGGCGCGACCTCGTACCACCTGCGCCAGTTGGAGCGGCACGGATTCGTCGCCGACGATGCCGAACTGGGCGACGGGCGGGATCGCTGGTGGCGCGCTGCCCACCAGTCGACCAGGACCCAGGACCCTGCCACCGAGGAGGAGCGGGATGCGCAGGACGCTTTCTGGCAGGCGGTCGCGGTGGTCCACACCGAGACCCTCCAGCGCGCGGTCGAGGAGCATGGACGACTGCCAGACGAATGGCAGCGGGCCTCCACTCTCAGCGATTGGGGAATCCGGCTGACCCCGCGCCGCGCCCGAGCGCTGCTGGAGGCGCTCGACGGGCTGCTCGGTGAGATCGACGAGGACCCCGAGGAGGAGGACGGCGCCGAGATCTACCGGGTGGTCCTGCACGCGTTCCCTCACCCCGGCGCCGTGGTGACGGACGAGGAACGGGAGTGAACCGGCGCCCTCTGTGGGGCTGGCTGGCGGCCTCGGCGTTCTCACTCACAGGGACCCGGGTGGCGATGATCGCGCTGCCGTGGTTCGTGCTCACCACTACCGGCAGCGCGGTCATGACCGGTCTGGTCGCGCTCGTCGAGATGGCGCCGATGGTGACGCTGAAGGTCCTCGCGGGTCCGGTGATCGACCGGCTGGGTCCGCGCCGGGTGGCGATCGCGGGTGACGCCGGCAGCCTGGTCGTGGTCGGCGCCATCCCCCTCCTGCATCACCTCGATGCGCTGCCCCTGTGGCTCTTCCTGGCGCTCGTCGCGATCACAGGCGCACTGCGCGGACCGGGTGACGCGGCGAAGCACTCGATGATCCCGCTGATCGTCCGGCACGCCGGAGTCTCGATCGAGCGGGTGACGGGGCTCGAGTCCACCGTCGAGCGCACGGCCGGCATGCTCGGCGCAGCCCTCGCCGGCGGGCTCATCGCGGCGGCGGGAGCACCCAACGCGCTCCTGTTCAACGCCCTGGGCTTCGGCGCGTCGGTGCTCTTGCTCGCCTGGGCGATCCCGCCCCTTCCCGGGGCGGTATCCGCCGGACCAGCGGTGGAGGACCGATATCTCGCGAGGCTTCACGAGGGCTGGCGCTTCCTGCGCCGCGACCGGCTGCTGTTCGGCATCGCCCTGATGATCGCCGCGACCAATCTCTTCGACACCGCGTACTTCTCCGTACTCATGCCGGTCTGGGCCGATGAACCGGGCCGAGGCGCCGCGCTGCTCGGTCTGATCCTCGCGGTGGCCAGCGGGTGCTCCGCACTCGGATCGATCGCCGCCGCAGCGTGGGGCACCCGGCTGCCGCGCTATCCGGTCTACCTCGTGGCCTTCCTGATCGCAGGCGCACCGCGGTTCGTCGTGTTCGCCCTCGACTCGCCGCTCGTCGTCGTGCTCGTCGTGGTCGCCGCCGGCGGCCTCGCCTCCGGATTCATCAACCCGGTGCTCGGAGCGGTCATCTTCGAGCGAATCCCTGCTCCGCTGGTCGGCCGCGTGACCTCGCTGATCACGTCGATGGCCTTCGCCCTGATGCCATTCGGCGGCCTGATCGGCGGCGCGCTGATCAACGGGTTCGGACTCGGCACCGCCCTGCTCGTCATCGCGGCGGCATACTTCTGCGCCACGATCCTTCCGGCACTCGACCCGCGTTGGCGCGAGATGGATCGGCGGAACTCGCCGTTGTCAGCCAGGGAGTAAGCCTACGGACGATCATGCCCGCCGGCGAGGGAACGCGATGAGCGCACCGCGCACGACGACGCCGACGACGAGCGCCCAGAAGGCGGCGCTGATGCCGCCGACGGCGATCCCGGAGGCCGCGACGAGGAACGTCGCGAGCGCGGGAATGCGCTCGGCCGGCTCTTCGATCGCCTGCGAGATCGACGACCCGAGCGTCGCGATGAGCGCCAGGCCGGCGACCGCCGGAACGACGCCCGCGGGTGCGACGAGCACGATCGCGACGAACGCGGCAGAGGCGATGCCGAGCACGATGACGCCGACGCCCGAGGTGACGCTCGCGATCCAGCGACGCGAGCGGTCCTCGCCCGCCTCCGGCCCCGCTGCGAGTGCCGCGCTGATGGCGGCGAGGTTGATCGCATGGCCGCCCGCCGGCGCCCCGATGATCGTGCCGACGCCGGTCACGACCATCGACGCGCGCCACGGGACCTCGTAGCCGAGGCCGCGCATGACGGCGACGCCGGCGACGTTCTGCGAGGCCATCGTCACGAGGTAGAGCGGCAGGGCGATGCCGAGCACCGCGCCGATGCTCAGGGTCGGCACCGTGAGCTCGACGACGGGCACGAGCGCAGCCGGCTCGATGCGGGCACCGCTCGTCGCGAGATGCACCGCGATGACGACGACCGCTGCGGCGAACGCGAGCGGGACGGCCCAGCGGGGTGCGAAGCGCAGTGCGACGAGCCAGACCAGGATGACCGGCAGCACGGCCCAGGGGTTCTCCACCGCACCCGTGACGGGCCAGAGGCACAGCGGCAGTAGGACGCCGGCGAGCATGGCCTGGGCGATCGAGCGCGGGATGGCCGCGATGAGCCGCCCGAGCGGGCGAATGAGTCCCGTGAGGACGATGAGGATACCGGTCAGCGCGAACGCGCCGACCGCCGCGGGCCAGCCGCCCTCGACCGGCCCGGTCGCCGCGAGCAGTGCCGCCCCCGGCGTCGACCACGCGACCGTGATCGGCTTGCGGGTCCACACCGCCAGGATGATGCTCGCGATGCCCATCGTCACGCTGACGGCGAGCAGGCCGCTCGAGGCTTCGCCCGACGTGGCGCCGACCCCGGACAGCCCCGCCAGCACGACGGCGAACGCGCTCGTGAATCCGACGAGCGCGGTGACGATGCCCGCGGCGATGGGCCGCGCGCTCGTCATCACGCGTCCATCGTGGCAGAGCGCGGGCTCGGTGCCGGCGAGGACTACTCCGCGAGGATGAGGTACAGCGCCTTGCGCGCCTCGTCGAGACGCTCGGCGGCGACCGCGCGCTGCGCGTCGGTCGCCGCGTGGCGGAACTGCCCGATGACGCTCATGAGCTTGCCGACGCTCTCGCCGAGGGCGCGGCTCTCGTCGGTCGGCCGCTGCGACTCGGCCCAGTTCGCGAGCTGCTCGGCGTGCTCCGCGACATGCGCGCGGCCCTCGTCGGTCAGCGTGTACTCGGTCTTTCGGCCCTTGCCCACGGGGGCGATGAGGCCCTCGTCGACGAGCTGCTGCAGCGTGGGGTAGATCGAGCCGGGGCTCGGCGACCAGGCTCCTTCGGTGCGCTCGGCGATCGTCTTCATGATCGCGTAGCCGTTGAGGTGTTCGGCGCCCTCGGCGCCGAGGAGCGAGAGGACCGCAGCGCGGACATCGCCGCGGCTGCGCCGACGGGGTCCGCCCCCGTGCATCCGGTGCCCGTGCGGGCCGAAGCCGGGGGGAAACGGTCCGAAGCCCGGGCCGAAGCCGGGTCCGAACTCGGGGCGGCGAGCGCGTGTCGCCTCGCCGATGCGGTGATTGCGGCCGGACTTCCCCCGGCCCTTGTGGTCGTGATGCTGGTGATCGAACGTCATGGTGTTGCCTTCATGATACGCATCGCAGAACTTCTACGATGCGTCAACGATATATCGCTGCGTCGCCGACGTCAACACGCGCTTTCAGGAGTCCGGGGGGGGTACGCCTGCGTATTGCACGCGAACCCCGCCGCAGGCCTGAAACGCGCGAGTGCTCAGAGGGTGAGGACGGTGGGGGTGCCCGTCGGCGCGTCCGCCGGGGCCTCGGCGGCGATGCGCTGCGCCTCCGCGATGAGCGTCGCGACGATCTCCGACTCGGGCACCGTCTTGATGACCTCGCCCTTGACGAAGATCTGGCCCTTGCCGTTGCCCGAGGCGACGCCGAGATCCGCCTCGCGCGCCTCCCCCGGACCGTTGACGACGCAGCCCATGACCGCGACGCGCAGCGGCACCGTGACGTCCTTGAGTCCCTCGGTCACGTCGTTCGCGAGCGTGTAGACGTCGACCTGCGCGCGACCGCACGAAGGACACGAGACGATCTCCAGCTTGCGCTCGCGCAGATTCAGCGACTGCAGGATCTGGAGCCCAACCTTGACCTCCTCGGCCGGCGGGGCGGAGAGCGAGACGCGGATCGTGTCGCCGATCCCCTCGCCGAGCAGGATGCCGAACGCCGTCGCCGACTTGATCGTGCCCTGGAAGGCGGGACCCGCCTCGGTGACGCCGAGATGCAGGGGCCAGTCACCGCGCTCGGCGAGCTGCCGGTACGCCTTGACCATCACCACGGGGTCGTTGTGCTTGACCGAGATCTTGAAGTCGTGGAAGTCGTGCTCCTCGAAAAGGCTCGCCTCCCAGACCGCCGACTCGACCAGCGCCTCCGGGGTCGCCTTGCCGTACTTCTGCAGCAGGCTCGGCTCGAGCGAGCCCGCGTTGACCCCGATCCGCAGGCTCGTTCCGGCCGCCTTCGCTGCCGCCGCGATCGCGCCGACCTGGTCGTCGAACTTGCGGATGTTGCCCGGATTGACGCGCACGGCGGCGCATCCCGCGTCGATCGCCTGGAAGACGTACTTCGGCTGAAAGTGGATGTCGGCGATGACGGGGATCTGCGACTTCTTCGCGATGATGTGCAGCACGTCGGCGTCGTCCTGCGACGGCACCGCCACCCGGACGATGTCGCAGCCCGAGGCGGTGAGCTCGGCGATCTGCTGGAGCGTCGCATTGATATCGGTCGTCTTCGTCGTCGTCATCGACTGGACCGACACGGGTGCATCGCCGCCGACGAGGACCTTGCCGACCCGGATCTGGCGCGAGACGCGGCGCGGCGCGAGGGTCTCGGGCGCCCTCGGGAGCCCCAGGTTCACGGCTGGCACGCATCCAGCCTACGTGGCGCCCGACTAGAGAATGCTGATGGGCTTGATGATGTCGGCGAGGATCACGAATGCCCCGAGCCCGACGAGCAGCACCGTGACGACCATCGTCAGGGGCGCGAGCTTCTGGATGTCGAGCGGGCCCGGATCCGGCTTGTTGCGAATGCGCGCGAACCAGCGGCGCAGCCCCTCCCACAGCGCCCCGAAGATGTGGCCGCCGTCGAGCGGGATCAGCGGGATGAGGTTGAAGAGGAAGAGCGCGACGTTGAGCGAGCCGAGGATGCCGACGATAGAGGAGGCGCGGTCCGCGACACTCGCCTCCTCGTAGCTCGTGATCTCGCCGGCGAGCCGGCCTATTCCCACGACGCCAACCAGACCGTTGGGATCGCGTTCCTCGTTGCCGAACATCGCGACGCCGAGATCCCACACCCGTGCCGGCAGCGTGGCGATCGCGCCGACGACGGCCGCGATGTTGTCGCCGACCGCGGGGGCGACGGCGAGCGGCGACTGCCGGACGTTTTCGTAGGCGGGGCGGATGCCGAGGACGCCGACGTCGACGAACTGCGGCTGGCCCGCCGCGTCGAGGACGACGTCGCCGTCGGGGCCGAGCTCGTAGTTCTGCGACAGCAGCGGCCGCGCCGTGAGGGAGACCTGCTCGCCTCCGCGGTCGACGAGCACCTCGATGGGCTGGTCCGGGTGCAGACGGATCGCCTCGGCGACGTCGAGCCACTCGGTCGTCGCCGCGCCGTTGATCGCCAGAACGCGATCGCCCGGCTCGATCCCCGCGGCGACCGCCGGGGCGGTCTCGTCGCCGGGCGCGCACTCGGTGCGCACCTCATCGGCCGGGATGATGCAGGTCGACACGGAGCCGACGAGGTTCGTCACCTGCGGGATGCCGAAGCCGCACAGCACGATCGCGTAGCAGACGACCGCGAGGAGGAGGTTCATGAGCGGACCGCCGAGCATGACGACGATGCGCTTCCAGATCGGCAGCAGGTAGAACGCCCGCTTGGGGTCCTCGCTCGGCGGCGCCTCCTGCACCGCGGCGTCGAAGAAGCTCGTCGTCGAGTCGCGCATGCGCTCGCCGGCATGCTCCGGCGGGTACATCCCCGACATCGCGATGTAGCCGCCGAGCGGCAGGGCCTTGATGCCGTACTCGGTCTCGCCGCGCCGGCGGGACCAGATGGTCGGCCCGAAGCCGATCATGTACTTCGAGACGTAGACGCCGAAGCGCTTGGCCGGCCACAGGTGGCCGAGCTCGTGCAGGCCGATCGAGATCGCGAGCCCGATGAGGACGAGCACGATGCCGAGCACGTACAGCAGCACGGTCTCCAGATCCACGGCGGCCCCTCCTCGGCGACAACCGTAGCGGCGACCACTGACCGTGCGACGTGAGAACGCTGTGCCACGACCCCCGATGGGTGGAACATGGTCTCCATGTCCCTTGAGGTGCTCGCTCGGGAGATCCCGCCTGCGGTGCTGGCCGACCCGTTCGCCGGCACCGGCTTCGGCCCCGACTCGTCGGAGCCGCTCGCGTTCCACCGCGGCCTGCCGGATTTCGCGCCGACCGCGCTGCGCGACATGCCCCGGCTCGCGGCGGAGCTCGGCGTCGCACGCGTGCTCGTCAAGGACGAGACGTGGCGGGCAGGTCTGCCGGCGTTCAAGATCCTCGGCGCCTCCTGGGCCGCGGCGTGCGCGATCCACCGCGAGTGGCTCGGCAACGACCCCTCCGTGCCGATCGCGTTCTCCACCCTGCGCGACGCGCTCGCCCGCCTGCGCGCGGCGCTCCCCGATCGGCGACTCGCGTTCGTCACCGCGACCGACGGCAATCATGGCCGTGCGGTCGCGCGCGCGGCGCGGCTGTTCGGCGTGGACGCGCAGATCCTCGTGCCCGCGGGCACGGTCCCGGCGCGAATCGAGGCGATCGCGGCGGAGGGCGCCGAGGTCGAGGTGGTCGACGGCAGTTACGACGATGCGGTCGCGCGTGCCTCGGCACTCGCCTCCCGTGACCGCCTCATCATCTCCGACACGTCGTGGGAAGGGTACCGCCTCGTGCCGCGCGACGTCATCGACGGCTACGCCACGCTCTTCATCGAGGTCGACGAGCAGATCGCGGCGGCGGGCCGCACCGCGCCGACGCATGTCGTGCTGCAGGCCGGGGTCGGCGCCTACCCCGCCGCGGGCGTCCGGCACTTCGCGGGGCGCGGTACGCACTTCGTCATCGTCGAGCCGACCGCGGCGGACTGCCTGCTGCGCTCGGCCCGCGCGGGGCGGATCACGCAGGCCCCACCCCCACACGACTCCGCGATGGCGGGCCTGGACTGCGGCCTGCCCTCGCCGCTCGCCTGGCCGATCCTCGAGCGTCTGGTCGGGAGCTACGTGTCGATCGGCGACGGCGCCCTGCCTGCGGCCGCGAGGGCGCTCGCAGCGGAGGGCGTGGAGGCGGGCGAGTCCGGGATGGCGGGTGTCGCCGGCATCCTCGCCGTGGCCCGCGCGGGGCGGCTCGCGGAGCTCGGGATCGGCCCGTCGAGCACGCTGCTCTTCGTCGTGACGGAGGGCGTCACGGACCCCGAGGGCTACGCGCGACTCCTGCTGGCGCCCTGAGGCTAGGAGATCCGGCGGCGGAGAGCTGAATCCGGCCCGTTTCGTCCTTGCGTCGCCGGAAGTCCTAGTTTCGGGGTATACGTAGCACTGCAATGTACAGTTCCGGCAGGTATGGGGAGGAGCCCGCCACGTACTTCCTGTGGGCCGCGTTCGTCGCGTTCGTCCTGCCGCCGCTCGTGGGGTTCGTCTGATCAGCAGATCGACTCGGCGGCCGCGGCGCGGGCCCACGCGTCGGCGGCGAGCACCGACTCGAGCGTGAGCTCCGCGCGGTCGGGATCGTGGCGGTCGACGACGCGCTCGATCGTGTCGACGATGTCGAGGAACGCGATGCGGCCGTCGTGGAAGGCGTCGACGGCGACCTCGTTCGCGGCGTTGAACACCGCGGGATACGTGCCGCCGGCCGCGCCCACACGCTTGGCGAGCGAGAGAGCCGGGAACGCGACGTGATCGACGGGCTCGAAGGTCCAGGTCGCAGACCGCATCCAGTCGAGCGGCTCGCCGACGCCGGGCACCCGGTCGGGCCAGGCGAGACCGAGCGAGATCGGCAGCCGCATGTCGGGCGGCGAGGCCTGCGCCAGCGTCGACCCGTCGACGAACTCGACCATCGAGTGGACGATCGACTGCGGGTGCACGACGACGTCGATGTGCTCGTACTCGACGCCGAACAGCAGGTGGGCCTCGATGACCTCCAATCCCTTGTTGACGAGTGTCGCGGAGTTCGTGGTGACGACTCGGCCCATGTCCCAGGTGGGGTGCGCGAGCGCCTCGGCGGGTGTGACGCCGGCGAGCGACGCGCGGCGGCGACCGCGGAACGGCCCGCCCGACGCGGTGAGGACGAGTCGGGCGACCTCCGCGGGCGCGCCGGCGCGCAGCGCCTGCGCGATCGCGCTGTGCTCCGAGTCGACGGGGACGATCTGTCCGGGTGCGGCGGCGCGCGTGACGAGCTCGCCGCCGATGATGAGGGACTCCTTGTTGGCAAGCGCGAGCGACGCCCCAGACGCGAGCGCCGCGAGCGTCGGCGCGAGGCCGACCGCCCCTGTGATGCCGTTGAGCACGACGTCGGCCTGCGTGTCCCCGACCAGGCGCACCGCGTCCTCGGCGCCGAGCGCGGTCGCGGCGACCGCGAACTCCGCGGCCTGCTCGGCCAGGAGCCCGGCGTTCTGCCCCGCTGCGAGGCCGACGACCTCGAACCGGTCGCGGTTCGCGCGGATGACGTCGAGCGCCTGCGTCCCGATCGAGCCGGTGCTGCCGAGGATCAGGACGCGCCGCATGCCCCCACGTTACGGTCCCGGGGCGGGCGGCGCGACGCGCCTACTCGTAGGAGACGATGTGCACGAGGAACACGAGCGTGCGACCGGTCGGCGAGGTCGGGTCCGACTCGTCGACGGCGCCCGGGTAGCCGTACTCCGGCGGGATCACGACGAGGACGGTCGAGCCGACCTGCTGGCCGACGATCGCGGCGGCGAAGCCCTCGATGACGCCGTTCGTCGGGAAGCTCGCCGCGGCGCCGCGGGCGTAGCTGCTGTCGAAGACCTCCCCCGTCTCCCAGTTCATGCCGAGGTAGTCGACGGTGACGGTCGCGGGATTCGGCACGATGCCCCCGTCGCCCTCCTCCAGGACGGCGAGCATGAGCTGCGTGGGCGCCGGGGAGTCCGGCAGCGTGATGGTCGGCATCGTGCCGCTCAGGTCGACGACGGGCACGTCGGTCGTCCAGGGGCTGACGCTCGGGAGCTCGGTCGGCCCTTCCGGCGTCGTGCCGGACGAGCCCGAGTCGCTCGCGGTCGTCTCGACGCTCAGCACGTCGATGACGAGCAGCAGCGACTGGCCGGCCTCGAGCCCGACGTCGGGCGCGCCGTCGGCGCCGAAGCCGTCGACGGGCGGGACGACGCCGACGATCCGGGAGCCGGCGGTCGAGCAGCGCAGCGTCGACTCCATGCCGGTGACGGACGTGCCGGTCTGGAAGACGAACGGCAGCGGGTCGGCGGCGAGATCGTGCGAGTCCTCGATGAGCTCACCGGTCGCGCCGTTGTAGAGCGCGTAGTACAGGTCGGCGGTCCGGCCGTCCTCGAGCGGGTCGCCGGCGCCCTCGATGAGCACCGAGCGCTGCGTCGTCGTGACCTCGAGCGGGAAGTCGCCGTCGACGGTGACCGCGGCCCCGAGGTCGCCGGTGACGGTGACCGACTCGGAGGCGGCGCCCGGCGCGGTCGGCACGCAGGTCGCGGCGGAGCTCGGGGTCGCCCCGGGGGTCGGCGCCGCGCAAGCGGTCAGCGTAGCGACGGTGAGCGTCGCGGTGAGGGCGGTCGAGAGGGTGATCGGCAGGGTTCGTCGCACCCGGTGACGCTATCCGCCGCGGCTATGGGCCGCCTGTGCGCGGGCTGGTCGTCACCGGATCGTGACGTCGGCGGGCCCTGCCGCCGCCGGACTCAGCCGACGGCGGTGACGTCGGCGATGAGCAGCAGCGGCACGTCGGCGGGGAAGCCGGCCGGCGCCTCCTGGAAGCCCTCCGACGCGGGGATGATCGCGACGATCCGGGTGTTCGGCGTCGCGCAGGTGAGCGCCTTGACGACACCGACGGGCGTCTGCGCGGGGTCGAGCACGAACGACTCGGTCCCGGGCACCGAGGTGATGATCTCGTCGCCGTTCGCGCCGTTGAAGATCGTGTAGTGCGCGGTGACGGTCTGTCCCGCGGTCGCAGCGGGGGCGTCGTCGCCCTCCATGCTGACGTGGCGCTGGGTCGAGGTGACCTTGAGGTACTCGCTCGAGATGTTCTGCACCATGATGTCGTCGCCGAAGCCGCCGACGACGGCGAGCAGCGCCGTTTCCGGTCCGTCGGGTGTCGGCTCGCACGCGGCGGTCGTGGCTCCCCCGCTCGGGGCGGCGCAGCCGGTGAGGGTGAGCGCGAGAGCGGCGGCGGGGACGAGGCAGAACGCGATGCGGTGCATGATTCTGAACGTAGTGGTCGCGGACCCATCGCCGGTATCGGGATTTATCCCGATTCGACGCTCGGCTCGTGGGTCACGGGGAAGTTGACGGAGTTCGCGATGAAGCACAGCCGCTGCGCCTCCTCGTGCGCGTCGAGGGCGTCCTCGGGGTCGCCCGCGGCGATCCGCACGCGGGGACGCAGCACGACGGACACGAAGCGCCCGCCGTCGCCCTCCTGGCGCATGGTGCCGACGGCGTCGTCCTCGTAGCCGGTGACGACGATGCCCCGCTTCACGGCGACGTGCAGGTAGGACAGCATGTGGCACTGCGAGAGGGCGGCGAGCAGCAGCTCCTCGGGGTTCCATCGCTCCGCGTCGCCGTGGAACGGCTTGTCGCTGCTGCCCTCGATCGGGTGCGCGTTGCCCTCGGCGGTGACGAGGTGTGCGCGCGAGTAGTCGCGGTAGCCGCTCGTGCCGGTGCCCCGGTCGCCCTGCCACCGCACCTGGACCGAATAGTGGTGGTCGCGCTCCATCGCTTAACCGTACGCTGATCGCCATGAGCGACACGAGTGTCACGGGCGCGGATCTCGAGCTGAGCCGGAGCGTCGTCACCGACATCCCCGGTCCGCGCTCTCGCGCCCTGCACGAGCGCCGGGCCGCGGTCGTCGCCCGCGGCGTGTCGCTCGGCGCGCCCGTGTATGCGGCCCGCGCGCACGGCGGCATCATCGAGGACGTCGACGGCAACCGGCTGCTCGACCTGACCTCCGGCATCGGGGTGGTGACGGTCGGCCACACGGATCGGCACGTCGTCGCGGCGGCGCGGGAGGAGCTCGGCCGGATCACGCACACGATGTTCCCGACGGTGCCGTACGAGTCGTACGTGCGGGTCGCGGAGCTGCTCGCCGAGCACACGCCGGGCGACTTCGCGAAGAAGTCGGTCATCGTGACGACGGGCGCCGAGGCGGTGGAGAACGCCGTGAAGATCGCGCGTCGGCACACGCGGCGCACCGGCGTGGCCGTCCTCGACCACGCCTACCACGGCCGCACGAACCTGACGATGGCGATGACGTTCAAGGCGCATCCGTACTCGGCGGGCTTCGGGCCGTTCGCGGGCGATGTCTTCCGCGCGCCCGGCTCGTACCCGTTCCGCGACGGGCTGAGCGGTCCCGAGGCCGCGAAGCGCACGATCGCGCATCTCGAGAAGATCGTCGGCTCAGAGAACCTCGCCTGCATCGTGATCGAGCCGATCCAGGGCGAGGGCGGCTTCATCGTCCCGGCCGACGGCTACCTGCCGGCGATCGCCGCGTGGGCACGGGACAACGGCGTCGTCTTCGTCGCCGACGAGATCCAGTCGGGCATGGCGCGCACGGGCTACTGGTACGCGGTCGATCACGAGGGCGTCGTGCCTGATCTGGTGACGACGGCGAAGGGCATCGCGGGCGGGCTGCCACTCGCGGCGGTCACGGGCCGTGCTGAGATCATGGACACGCCGGGGCCCGGCGGCCTCGGCGGCACATTCGGTGGGAACCCGGTCGCCTGCGCCGCCGCCGTCGCCGTCATCGATCGGATCGAGGCGGGCGGGCTGCTCGAGCGCGCCCGCGCGATCGGCGACCTGCTGCTGCCCGAGCTGCGCAGGCTGCAGTCGCGGTTCCCGGTGATCGGCGATGTGCGCGGGCGCGGCGCGATGCTCGCGGTCGAGCTCGTGGACCCGCCGACCGGGGAGCCGGACGCGGCCGCGGTCGGCGCGATCATCGCGTTCGCCATCCAGCACGGCGTCGTGCTGCTGTCGGCGGGCTCGGACGGCAACGTGCTGCGCCTCCTGCCGAACCTCGCGACGTCTGACGAGCTGCTGCTCGAGGGCGTCTCGGTGCTCGAGGCGGCGCTCGCCGCACGCTGAACGGCAGGGCCGCGCCCGCACTCAGTGGGTCAGCACGACCTTGCCGCCCGCGTGCCCGCCGTCGACGACGTCGAACGCGGCGCGGTAGTCGTCGAAGGCGTGCGTCGCGACGACGGGGACGACGAGCTCCCCCGTGCCCGCGAGGCGCAGCAGCTCGGGGCGCGCGGCATTGCGCAGCGCCTCCGACGCGCGGTCGGCGCCGCCGATCGCCTTGCCCCCCCCGGCGAGGATCACGGGACTGCCCGTGATCGTGATGATCCGCGACCCGTTCGGCACGAGCGCGACCGACGCGCTCGCCGAGTCGTCGCCCCCGTACGTGTCGACCGCGGCGTCGAAGGGCCCGAGCTCCGCGAGTCGCTCCCGCAGCCCCTCGCCGTAGACGACGGGCTCGACGCCGAGCTCGCGCAGCTCCGCGTGCCGATGCTCGGCCGCGGTCCCGACGACGCGCGCACCGCGCAGTCGCGCGAGCTGCGCGATCGCGCGTCCCACGCTCCCGGAGACGCCGTGCACGAGCAGCGTCTCGCCGCCGACGAGCTCCGCGCTCTGGATCGCGTCCTCGGCGGTGGCGCCGACGAGCAGCACCCCGGCGGCCTGCTCGAAGCCGAGCCCGGCCGGCTTCTGCAGCACATCCTTCGCGGGCACGGTGAGCTCGCTCGCGTGCGCGCCGTTGACGCGGAAGACGACGACCTCGTCGCCGACCGAGATGGGGACGTCGTCCGCACCCACGAGCCCCTCGGCGCCGACGGCGCGCGCGACGCCGGCCGCCTCGAAGCCGATCCGCAGCGGCAGCCGCTCGGGATCGTCGCCGCGGTAGCCGGAGCCGAGCTTGAGGTCCACAGGGTTAATGCCGGAGGCGCGCACCTCGATGACGACCTCGTCACTGCCTGGCTCGCGGGCCGCGACGTCGATGATGTCCAGATGCTCAGGTCCGCCGTAGCGGGCGAAGACGATGGCGCGGGGCATGCCGCCACGCTAGTCCCTCGCGGTCGGGGATGCCCGTGGGTTACCGGGTGATGCCGAGCCGCTTTCGGCGGGCCGCCGCGGCGAGCTGCGCGATGACGACCGCGACGATCGCGAGGATGAAGATCGCCGAGGCGATGACGTTCGCCTCCGCCGGCGGGGTCTTCTTCGTGTAGATCCACAGCGGGAACGTCGTCACCTGGCCCGCGTTGAACTTCGTGATGATGAAGTCGTCGAAGCTCAGCGCGAAGGACAGCAGCGCCGCGGCGATGATGCCGGGCAGCAGCAGCGGCAGCGTGATGCGCCAGAACACCTGCTTCGCGGAGCCGTACAGGTCGCGGCCGGCCTCCTCGAGCGAGGGGTCGAGCGAGGCGACGCGCGCCTTGACGGTCACGACGACGAACGACAGGCAGAACAGCGCGTGGACGATGACGATCGTCCAGAAGCCCTTCGGCACGCCGACCGCGAGGAACTGTGCCGCGAGCCCCGCACCGAGGACGACCTCGGGGGTCGCGAGCGGCAGGAAGAGCAGCAGGCTCGTCGTGCTGCGCCCGCGGAACCGGTAGCGGCCGAGCGCGATCGCGAGCAGGGTCCCGAGCACGGTCGCGATGACCGTCGCGACGAGGCCGACCGCGATGCTCGTCCCGAAGGCCTCGCAGATCCCTTGCGCGTCGCAGACCCCGAGCCAGTTCTCGAGCGTCCAGCCGTTCCAGATCGAGTTATTGCGGCGCGAGTTGTTGAAGCTGTAGATGATGACGTACACGATCGGCGTCACGAGGAAGACGAGCGCGAGCGCGACGTAGAGCGGCAGCAGCCACTTGCCGAGCGAGAGCTTCACAGGAGTTCCTCCGTCCCGGCGCGGCGGACGTAGATCGCGACGATGACGAGCACGATGCCCATGAGCAGCGCCGACAGGGCGGCCGCGATCGGATACTGCTGGCTCTCCAGGAAGGTGCGGTCGATGACGTTGCCGACCATCGCCGTCTGGGGGCTGCCGAGGTAGATCTGCGACGCGTTGATGTAGTCGCCCGCGGCGGGGATGAACGTCAGCAGCGTCCCGGACACGACGCCGGGCAGTGAGAGCGGGAGCGTGACCTTCCAGAACGTCGTCGCCGGCGGCGCGTAGAGATCGCTGCCCGCCTCGAGGTAGCGGCGATCGAGGCGCTCGAGCGAGGCGTAGATGGGGAGCACCATGAACGGCAGGAAGTTGTAGGTGAGTCCGAACACGACTGAGAACGGCGTGCCAACGATCGTCTGGTCGGCCGGCAGCCAGCCGAGGCCGTGGAGCGACTGCGCGATCCAGTTGTTCTCGCCCAGGATCTGCTTCCAGGCGAGGGTGCGCAGCAGGAATGAGATGAAGAAGGGCGCGATGACGAGCGTCAGCGTCAGCGCCTGGATCATCGGCCACTTCCGCGCCGTCACGCCGATGAAGTAGGCGACGGGATAGCCGATCACGAGCGCCGCGAGCGTCGCGATGATCGCGTAGGTGAACGAGCGCAGGATGTGCGGCCAGTACGACTCGATCGCGACGACGTAGTTCGCCCAGTTGAACGCCTGGATGTACTCGCCCTTGCCGGCGCCTTCGGGTGCGATCTGCAGGCTGGTGAGCAGCAGCGAGACGAGCGGCGCGAGGAAGAACAGCGCGAGGTACGCGAGTCCGGGCGCGAGCAGGCCGATCGCGATCCAGCTCTTCTTGAGCGGCGCGGGCTCGGCGACGGCTGCGGCACCTCCCCCGCCGAACGCCGCGAAGGCCATCAGCCCTCCCCGAGCTCGTCGAGCAGCTCTCGCCTCGTCTGCTGCGCGAGCGACCCCGTCGAGGTGTCGTCGATGAAGCGGTCCTCGCCCGGCGGCTCGTCGATGAGGCCGAAACCGTGCTCGACCTGCCAGGCGACCCAGACCTCGGCGCCGACCTGGGCCACGGGACCGAACGCCATGTTCTGCGCGAAGACGACGATCTCGCCGAGCCCGGGCACGGCGACCGTGTACTGCGTGCTGACGCCCGAGAACGACACGTCGGTCACCCGCCCGGGGCCGAGCGCGTTGATCCCCGCCTGCGGCTCGGGCGCGCTCTCGTGCAGGACGAGCTTCTCGGGGCGCACGCCGATCGTGATCGTGCCCGTGTGGCGCTGCGCACGCCCCTTGGGGACCGCGACCTTGACCCCGGCGACCTCGACGACGATCACGTCGCCCGTGTCGCTCATGACGTCGCCCGTGAAGAGGTTGGACTGACCGAGGAAGTTCGCGACGAACGCGGTCCTCGGCAGCTCGTAGAGGTCCTCCGGCGAGCCCATCTGCTCTATCTCGCCCTTGTTCATGACGGCGACCGTGTCGGCCATCGTCATGGCCTCCTCCTGGTCATGCGTCACGTGCAGGAACGTCAGCCCGACCTCGCTCTGGATCGCTTTGAGCTCGAGCTGCATCTGCCGGCGCAGCTTGAGGTCGAGCGCCCCGAGGGGCTCGTCGAGCAGCAGCAGGGCCGGCCGGTTGACGACGGCGCGGGCGAGCGCGACGCGTTGCTGCTGCCCCCCGGACAGCTGCGCGGGCTTGCGCTGGGCGAGGTGGTCGAGCTCGACGAGCTGGAGCGCCTCGTGGGCCCTCGCGATCGCGTTCGGGATCCGGCGTCGCTTGAGGCCGAACGCGACGTTCTCCAGCACCGTCATGTGCGGGAAGAGGGCGTAGGACTGGAAGACCGTGTTGACGGGGCGGCGGAACGGCTTGACGTCGGTGACGTCCTTGCCGCCGATCAGGATGCGACCGCTCGTGGGCTGCTCGAGGCCCGCGACCAGTCGCAACGTCGTCGTCTTGCCGCAGCCCGAGGGGCCGAGCAGGGCGAAGAACGAGCCCGCGGGGATCGTGAGATCGAGCGACTCGATCGCGGTGAATCCGGGGAATCGCTTGTGGATGCCGACGAGCTCGAGGTCCGCGCCGGCCTCCGCGAAGGCGCCGGGCGACGCCATCAGGCGCCCACGTTGACGCCGACCCAGGCTTCCGAGAACTCCTTCGACTCCGTCGGGCTGAGCGTGCGGAACATGCGCACCTTCTCGAGATCCTCGGGCGTCGGAAAGATGAGCGGGTCGGAGACGAGCTCCGGCGCGATGTCCTCCATCGCCTCGCGCGCCCCGACGACCGGGGAGATGTAGGTGACCCAGGCGGCGAGCTCGGCCGCGATCTCGGGTTCGTAGTAGTGGTTGATGAGCTTGCAGGTCTCGTCGAGCTTGGTCGAGCCCTTGAGCGCGACGAAGTTGTCGGACCAGAGCGTGCCGCCGGTCTCGGGGATGACGAACTTGAAGCGCGGGTCCTCCCCCGCCGCCTCGAGCTCGTAGTTGAGGATGCTCGTGACGTCGCCCGACCACACGATGCCGACGACGGCGTCGCCATTGAGGAGGTCGTCGGTGTACGAGTTGCCCTTGACGGCGCCGATCTGCCCGCTGCCGATCTGCTGCTGCACGACGTCGAGCGCGGCGTAGAAGTCGTCGGAACCCCAGTTCTCGGCGATGTCGACGCCCTGGCTCATCATGATGACCCCGAGCGTGTCGCGCATCTCGGAGAGCACGACGACCTTGCCCTTGAACGCCGGGTCCCACAGTTCCTCGACGGTCGAGATGCCCCCGGGGATCGCCGCCTCGTCGTAGACGAGCCCGGCGTAACCGCTCTGCCACGGCAGCGTGAACTTGCGGCCCGGGTCGAAGTCGATGTCGAGCAGCGTCGGGTTGAGGTTCTTCTTGTTCGGGATGAGCGACTCGTCGAGCTCGAGCCCGTAGCCCTGCTGCAGCATCTCGCCGATCTTCCAGTCGGTGAGGCAGGCGACGTCGTAGCCGGTGAACTGGCCGAGCGCGAGCTGGTCGTCGATCGCGGCGAAGAACGTGTCGTTGTCGTCGATGTCGACGCGGTACTCGACCTGGATCCCGGTCGCGGCGATGAACTGCTGGAGCGTCGGGTAGTTGCCGGCCTCGTCCTCGTCCATGTAGCCGTCCCAGTTCGCCCAGACGAGTCGGTCGCTCGGGGCGCAGGCGGCGAGGCCGAGCGCGCCGACGCTCGCGGCGGCGACGCCAGAGGCCTGGAGGAATCTGCGGCGGTTGAACTGGAACGAACGGGCTCTGATCACGAGCTCCCGGAGCATGGGATCTTCTGGCAGCGGACGGACCATCGTTATCGTTCCCTCGAGAATCGGCGTATCACCGGCTGGTTGCGTATTGCCGCCGTATCGGCGAATGCATCGTTGCACAGCCCGGGCCCCCGTCACGACCCCCAAATCGGCCCGGCGCGCATCCGTAACAAGATTTTCATAACCGCCGGATACATCCTCTGGCGCCCGCCGGCCCCCGCGTGAGTACGCTGTCCGCATGCTGATCGGGGTCCCGAAGGAGATCAAGGACAACGAGTTCCGGGTGGCCCTCACGCCGGGCGGCGCCCACGCGCTCGTGCGTGACGGCCACGCCGTGCGCATCGAGTCGGGGGCGGGCCTCGGGTCGAACATCCCCGACTCGGCATACGAGGCGGCCGGGGCGCGGATCGTGCCGAGCGCCCAGGCGGCCTGGGACAACGAGCTCGTGCTCAAGGTCAAGGAGCCGATCGAGTCGGAGTACGGCTACTTCCGCGAGGGACTGGTGCTGTTCACCTTCCTCCACCTCGCCGCGGAGGAGGCCCTCACGCGCGCCCTGCTCTCGGCTGGTGTCACCGGGATCGCCTACGAGACCGTGCAGCTGTCCGGCGGGGTGCTGCCGCTGCTCGCGCCGATGAGCGAGGTCGCCGGCCGGCTCGCGCCCATCGTCGGCGCGAACGCGATGCTCAAGCCCGCGGGCGGCCCCGGCCTGCTCGTGCCCGGCGTCCCCGGCACGCACCCGGCCGAGATCGTCATCATCGGGGCGGGCGTCGCGGGGACGAACGCGATGAACGTCGCGGTCGGTCTCGGCGCCGCCGTCACGGTGCTCGACACGAACCTCTTCCGGCTGCGCGAGATCGACGACGTGTGGGGCCGCAGCGTCACGACGATCGCGTCGAACGCGTACGAGATCGAGCTCGCGCTCATGTCCGCGGACCTCGTCATCGGCTCGGTGCTCATCCCGGGGGCGAAGGCGCCGAAGCTCGTCACGAACGCGATGGTCGCGAAGATGCGGCCCGGCTCGGTGCTCGTCGACATCGCGATCGACCAGGGCGGCTGCTTCGAGGACAGCCACGCCACGACGCACAGCGACCCCACCTACCGCGTGCACGGCTCGATGTTCTACTGCGTCGCGAACATGCCGGGCGCCGTGCCGGTCACCTCGACCTACGCGCTGACGAACGCGACGCTGCCGTACGCGCGCGCCCTCGCGGCGAAGGGCTGGCGCGAGGCGTTGCGAGCCGACCCGGCGCTCGCGCTCGGCCTCAACACCCACGCCGGCGCCCTGACGAACGACGCGGTCGCGGCGGCGCACGGGCTCGCGGCCGAGCCGGTCGCCGTTGCGCTCGGCTGAGCCTTCGGCCCTGCGGCTCGGCCCCTTCGGCTCGCTCACGTGACGGTCGCGGCTCCCTGAGCGAGCGCAGCGAGTCGGACGGCGCCCACCCGCGCCGCCTCCAGTCCGACGAACCGCGGCACCACCCCCACGCTCGGCGACCCGTCCCGCCGATCGAGCTCGGCCGACTCGAGCCCGACCCGCACGACGACCCCCGGTCGCTCCCCCAAGTCGGCCTCGCGCTCCGCGACGAGCAGGCTGCCCACGGTGCTCGCACCGTTCGTCACGCGGAGCGCGAAGACGATCCCGGGCGGCAGCGGCGCGTGCCGGAGTCGCCCGGGCAGCGTCGTGAGCCAGGCCGCCTCGCCGTCGGACCCGCCCGCCTGGATGGCGAGCGCGGCCGGGTCAGCCGTCGCGACGATCTCGAGCGCGAGCCCGCGAGCGATCGCGACGGCGACGGGCGGCGGCCCCGCGATGCCGATGCCGTGGCGTGCGATGCCGAGCAGATTCATGGGTGCCATGGAACCGCGTTCTGCCCCGGTGCCGCCCGCCGATCACCGTCGACCGGGGACAGAACGCGATGCGCTCGGGCTGGGAGGGACTACTCGACGTCGATCGCCTGGCGCCCGAGGATGATCCGGCTGCCGCGCGGCACCGGCTGCGGCATGCCGGGCTCGCAGCGCACGGGAGCCTCGCCCGGCGCCTCGACGACCGTGCCGTTGCCGGACTCGAGGTCGACGACGAGCAGTTCGTCGGCGACGACGAGCAGCTCCGCGTGCGACTTGGAGATCGTCTTGCCCGGGTCGACGACGACGAGGGTCGACTCGTAGGCGTGCTCGGGCGCGGGCCTCGGATTGCGGCCGAGCAGGCTGCGACCCGTCACCTCGAAGCGCTGTCCCGTCGTGGAGAGGAGGACGAACGGGCGCGACGGGGGTGTCGTGAGCCGCAGGCTCGCCGTCTCATCGACGGAGGCGGCCGCGGGTGTCGACGGTCCCGGCCGGGTCTCGGGCGCCTCGGGCCGGACCTCGGGGACGCTGGCGGGCGCGGGCGCGTCGTTCGCGACGCGCCGTCCGCACTCCGGGCAGAAGAACGTGCCCGGCGTCAGCGCCGCACCACAGTAGAAGCAGCTCATGTCGACCCGCTCAGGCGGCATCCGAGTCCGCGGGCACGCGCTCGGGCGCGGCGCCCGCCGAGGCGAGCTCCGGCGCCGCGACGACGTCGATGACGGCGACCGTGACGTTGTCCCGACCGCCCGCGGCGACCGCGGCGTCGATGAGCGCGCGCACCGTGTCGTCGGGGTCGGCGCCCATGCCGAGCAGCACCGCGATCGTCGAGTCGGTGAGCTCCCGCGTCAGCCCGTCCGAGCAGATCAGGAAGCGCGTGCCGGCGACTGGGTGCAGCAGCCAGCGGTCGACCTCGGGCAGCTCGCCGAAGCCGAGCGCGCGCGTGATGATGTTCGCGTCGGGGTGGACCTCGGCCTGCTCGGCGGTGATCTGGCCCGAGTCGACGAGCTCCTGGACGTAGGAGTGGTCCTTCGTGAGCTGCTCGAGCTCGTGATCGCGGAACGCGTAGACGCGCGAGTCGCCGAGGTTGAAGACCTGGAGCGCCGGCACCCGCTCGTGCTCGACGACCGCGATCCCCGTGACCGTCGTGCCGCTGCCGTGCAGCGCGCCACGGCTCGCCTTGAGGATCTCGGCGCTCGCCGCGACGAGCGAGGCGACGACGTCGCGCGCCTGGAGGATCGCACCGCGTCGCGCGCGCGTCTTGGCGATGCGCGCGAGGTTCGTGACGGCCGCCGCGCTTGCCACGTCGCCCGCCGCGTGGCCGCCGAGGCCGTCCGCGACGGCGAAGACCCCGGGCATCGCGACGACGCTGTCCTCGTTCGCGGCTCGACGCAGCCCGACATCCGAGCCCGCGCCCCACGCGAGCTCGAGCGGCTGCTCGGGTGCAGCGGACACCGTGAACACCCGGCTGCGTTGCTCGCTGACGATCTCCGTCACCCGGAAAGTTTACTCGGCGCCTGGAAGGCGCGCGGCGCCGTCCCGCGAACGCCCCCCTGCGAAGGCGAACAGCCGCGCTGCATTCTCGTGCTCGATGAGTTCGCGCTGCGAAGCGTCGAACCGAGCGCTGCGGATTCGGTCGAGCTCGAATCGCTGGTCGTGCAGCGGTGCCATGCTGGCGAAGAGGAGCCGCTCGGGATCGAGCTCGTTCGCGAGGCGCTCGAGATAGTCCTGGCGGTACTCGCCGTTGGACAGCACGTGCAGATTCGGGTTGCGCGTGAGCGCGAGCCACGCATCGATCATGCTCAGGCCCGAGATGTTGATCTGTCCCCCCGATGTCAGCACGATGCGCGCGTGCGGCACCGACTGAGCGAGATCGTCGAACTGGAGCGGTTCGGCGCGCAACGGCGCACCGGCTGCGATGACGCTGGCAAGACCCGAGTCGGCCGCGGCCGTGACGACTTGCCGCGAGTCGACGACGCGGAACACATCCTGGTCGGGATCGAGATAGACACCTGAGGCGCCCGCCGCGATGCATCGCCGCAGCTCGGCGACAGCGGCATCTGCCTGGTTCGGGTCGACGCGGGCGAGCCACCGTACCTCGGCACGGCCCTCGACAGCTGCGGCGAGGCGGTCGTTCGCGGTGTCGAATCGGTAGTCGCGGCCGCGCGCAGGCGCCACGACCGCGCCGCCAACCCCGAGTGCTTCCAGCGTCGATAGGTGCGAGTCGAGGTCGAGCGAGGCGCCGAAGAGGTTCTCGCCGATGATCGCGAGTGCGTCGATCATGCTCGGTCCAATCCGAGCAGTCGTGCGGCGTTGCCCCCGAGAATTGCCCGCTCATCCGCAGGCTCCAGGCCCAGGCCCGTGATCTTCGCGAGTTCGAGCCTCGGGTTGCAGCCGGGGCCGTCGCTGCCGAATACGACGCGTTCCGCGCCGATCACCTCAACGGCCTTCGAAATGAGCGCGGGGTACGGCATCGCGGAGGTCTCCAGGACGATGTTGTGCTGCTTGCGTGCAGCCTCGATCGCATCCTTCACGTGCGCGTAGCCACCCATGTGACCGAACACGACCGTGCACTCAGGCACCGCGGCGGCGGCGAGCGCGAGCGTCTGAGGAGTCGTATATGGGTCGTCGCCGCAGTGGAAGAGCACCGGGAGGCCCGCGTCGCCGGCAAGCGCGAGCAGATCGAGCGTCGCCGACCCGACGGGATGAGCGAGTGTCGTCGTCGGATGCAGTTTGATGCCGCGTACGCCTCGCGCCACGGCCTCGGCCACGAGGCCCGGAACATCCTTGCGGTAGTTCGGGTTGAGCCGGACGAACGGAATGAGACGGTCCGAGAAGCGCTCGGCCGACTCGACGATGTAGTCGAGCGCCTTCGCATTCATCCCCGGCAGATCCGTGTACGTCATGATGACCGCTCGATCGATGGCGGCATCATCCAGCAGCTCGACGATCTTCTCCGGCGGGTCGATCCAACCGAAGGCCTCGGCCTCGTCGACGTGGGTGTGGAAATCGACGATCATGTGCGCTCGTTTCCACCTGCGAGTTCGAGCACGACGCGCTCGAAGATGTCGGCCGCGAGGTCGACTTCGTCGAGGTCGACCCACTCGTCGTCCGTATGGGCTTGGTCGATCGAGCCGGGCCCGAAGACGACGCACGGCAGGTCGTCGCGCACCTGGAAGGCGCAAGCGTCGGTCGAGTAGGTCACGCCGATCGCCTCGACGTCCCGACCAAGGACCGCGCTCGCGGCTCGCTCGACCGCGACGACACCGGCACTATCGGCCGCGGTCTCGAAACCGCGCAGCGACACGAACGGCGCGGGCAGCTCGACTTCGACACCGAGCTCGGTCGCAAAGCCGCGTACGGCGTCGTGAATCCTTGCGAGCACGGCATCGGGGTCCTCGTGCGGCGAGACGCGACGGTCGAACGTGATCTTGCATCGGTCCGGGACGATGTTCGGCGCGAGCCCGCCGGCGATGAGGGTCGCGGACAACAGTGCCTTCCCCGCGAGATCGTGACCCGGATCCGTACGTCGCTCGGCGATGAGCGTCGCTTCGAGGCGTGCGAGCAACTGTCCAGCCTTTTCGATCGCGTTCACCCCGAGCTCCGCCCGCGAGCTATGCGCGGCACGCCCGATGACGGTCGCCTCGAAGCGGATGAAGCCGTTGTGCGCACGGGCTGGTACGAGCGACGTCGGTTCCCCGACGATGAGGAGGTCGGCAGCGGGCAGTCGGTCGGCGAGCGCAACCGCACCGCGCATGATGAACTCCTCGTCGCAGACGCCGGCGACGACCACGGTCGGACGCGGACCATCGTGCGCGGCGATCCGAGCGGCCGCGATCATCATCGCGGCGAGGCTCGCCTTCGTGTCACAGGCACCGCGGGCCGTGAGACGACGACCATCGACGCGAGGGTCGGGGCCTCCCGGGACCGTGTCGAGGTGTGCCTCGAGGATCACCGTCGCTCCGGTCGTACCCGGGAGCACCCCCACGACATTCGGTCGAGCGTCGACGGCCGGGATGACCTCCGCGTTGAGCCCAGCCGCGGCAAGCCAGCCCGCGACGTACTCGGCGATGGGTCCTTCGCCCGGGCTCTCCTCCGAGATCGAGGGATTGCGCGAATCGATGCCGACGAGCTCGAGCAGCAACTCGGAGGCGGACTGCGAGACGTCGTACCTCATTGTGCGGTGTACCCCCCGTCGACCATGAGTGCCGAGCCCGTGACGAAGCTCGCCTCGTCGCTCGCGAGGAATACCGCACCCGCCGCGACCTCCTCGGGCTTGCCGAGTCGGTTGAAGAAGCTTCCCGACTCCCAGAGCTTGAGCAGCTCATCCGCATTCGGGACGTTGAGCTGACGCCGCACGAGTGGGGTATCGATGACGCCCGGGCAGAGCGCGTTGACTCGGACGCCGTGCTGGGCGTAGTCCATTGCGAGGACCCTCACGAGCCCGACGACCCCGTGCTTGGCGGGTACGTAGGACGTGAAGCCGTTGAGCCCGGCGAACGCGAGGTTGGAACCGAGCGCGATGAGTGACCCGCCGCCGCCGTCAATGAGATGCGGCAGTGCCGCCTTGAAGAGGACGAACGGTCCGCGCAGCATGACGTTCATGTGCTGGTCCCACTGCTCGACGCTGAGCTCGAGCGCCGTCGCGACGAGCTCATAGCCCGCGCCTGCGACGACGACGTCGAGTCCGCCGAGCGCCGTCGCCTCATCGGCGACCCAGGACTCGACGGCAGCGACGTCGCCCGCGTCGACAACGCTGAAGCGTCCGCCGAACTCCTCGACCGTGTTCTGGCCGGCGGCGCTCACGTCGCTCACGGAGACGATCGCGCCTTCCTCGGCGAATCGCTTCGCGATCGCGAGATTGATGCCCGAGCCTCCGCCCGTGATGAGCGCACGCTTGCCGTCGAGGCGACCCGTCATTTGGTGTCCGTCCAGACCGTGTCGCGGGTGAACGTCCGGTCGAATCCGCCGCCGTTCCACGTCGTCATCTTGACCGGGTGGACGAGGAAGGGCACGCGGGGGAACTTGAACGTGCTCTCGCCGTACGCCATGCCCTCGGGGCCGAGGTAGCGCAGGATCATCTCGGTCATCGGTTCGATGACGTCGAAGTCCTCGAGGAACTCGACCTCGCACTGCGCGCTGACGCGCTTGTAGGGGAGCGTCGGGTTGTCGATGAGCAGGCCGCAGCGGGGGTCGCGCTTGAGGTTCTTGACCATGCCCGTGCGCTCTTTGCTGATGACGAGGAACGACTTGCCGTCCCACGTGTACCAGACGGGGCTGATCGACGGCACGCCGTTCTCGTTGACCGTCGCGATCTTCGCGAAGATCTTCGTCGTCGTGAGGAACTCGTCTCGCTCCTCAGGGGTCATCCCCCGGCCTTCGTCATTCGTCATCGCCATTGCGATGCTCCTTCCGTTGCAGTTGCGTCAGTGTCAGCGGGCTTGTCTCGTCGGGGGGCGGTGCTCGGACGGCGGATGATCCCGCCGCGCACGCGGTCGACGAACACGGCGGCTGCGATGAGGATGATCGCGCCACGTACGAGCTGCTGATACCAGACCTCTATGCGCAGCAGGTTGAATACGTTGCCGATCATCGCGAAGAGCACGACACCGCCGAGCAGCCCGAGCAGCTTGCCACGACCGCCCGCGAGGCTCGCGCCTCCGATGACCGCGATTGCGAGCGCCGTGAACTCGAGGCCCGACGCCGCGCTGTTGTCGCCGACGCCCGTGCCCGCGAGGATGACGACTCCCGCGAAGGCGCTCAGCACGCCACTGATGAGGTACGTCGACGTACGCGTCCACGCGGTCGAGATTCCGCTGAGACCCGCCGCGTGCGGGTTGCCGCCGGTCGCGTAGACGTGCCGACCCCAGACGGTCCGCCGGAGCATGAACCACGAGAGCACCCAGAGCGCGGCGACGACGACCACGACGACGAAGACGCCGCCCGCGATCTGCGCCGAGTAGAACTCCTGGAGCGCAGGCGCGCTGCGCCCGCGCGGGGTGGGCGCGATGAACAGCGCGAGCCCCGCGACGATGGCCGAGACACCGAGCGTCGCAATGAACGACTCGATCCGCAGCACGACCACGAGGAGGGCGTTGAGTGCGCCGATGCCGATGCCGATGCCGAGCGCGGTGAGGAGCGCGAGCGGCAGGTTGTCGTTGCTCCCGTCCATCATGATCGCCATGACGATCGCGCTGAGTCGGGCGTTCGCAGCGATCGACAGGTCGACCTCGCCGGTGAGCACGACCAAGAACTGAGCGAGCGCGAGGATCGCGAGCGCGACCCCTTGACGGCTGATGTTGTTGAGGTTCTCGGGCGTCCCAAAGCCGTTCGCGAAGGCGAGACCGAGCACGAAGAGGATGATGACGACAGCCCAAACCGCCGCACCGCTGCTCGTCGCCGCGGAGAACCACTTCGACCACGTGGATTCGCCGCGCATCAGGCCGCTCCCGACGCGTCGCCGCGGCTGGACACGATGAGCTGCATGACGTCCTCCTCGGTCGTCGAATGTCCCGGAAGCTCACCGACGATTCGACCGTCGGCCATCACGAGAACGCGATCCGACAGGCCGAGCACCTCGATGAGTTCCGATGAGATGACGAGAACCGACTTGCCACCGTCGGCGAGCTCGCGGATGATCCGGTAGATCTGCTCCTTCGCGCCGACGTCGATGCCGCGCGTCGGCTCGTCAAAGATGATGACGTCCGGGAGCATCTCGAGCCACTTGGCGATGACGACCTTTTGTTGGTTGCCGCCCGAGAGCCGGCCGACGATATCGGAGCCGCTCGCATTCGTCTTGATGCCGAGGCGCTCGATCGCGGCGCGCACGAGCGAGCGCTCGCCGACTGCGCCGACGAAGCCGCCCTTGCGCAGTCGCCGCCACGCAAGCATCGACAGGTTGAGGCCGACTGGCTTCTCGAGCGCGAGCCCGAGTTGCTTGCGGTCCTCCGGGAGATAGGCGATCCCGCGCGACATCGCGGCGAACGGGGCCGAACGCGCGACCGGCGCGCCGTCGACGACGAGTGCGCCGCCGCGTACTGCGACGTCTCCGAAGAGTCCGCGCGCAAGACGGGTGCGCCCCGAGCCTTGGAGCCCGGCGAGGCCGACGATCTCTCCGCGCCGCAGCTCGAGATCGACCGGCGCCGCGAGCCCTTCGATCTCGAGCGCTTTCGCCTCGAGCGCGACGTCGCCGGCAACGGCGCCCGACGCGGGGAACAACTGCGAGACGCTGCGCCCGACCATGAGCGAGATGAGTTCGTCGGGCGTCGTGTCGGCGATGAGCCCCGAGCCGCTATTGCGGCCGTCCTTGAGCACCGAGTAGCGCTGGCACAGCTGGAACACTTCGTCGATGCGGTGGCTCACGTACAGCACGCCGACATCGTTCGCGGCGAGGTCTCGCACGACCGTGAAGAGCGAGTCGAGCTCGTCGCCCGAGAGCACCGCTGACGGCTCATCGAGCGCGATGACTCGGACGTTGCTCGCGAGCGCCTTGGCGATCTCGACGAGCTGTGACTGCGCGACGCCGATGCGCTCGACCAGGATGTCGGGGGCGACGTCGGCGTGGACGCGCGCGAGGAGCTCCTCTGCGCGACGGGTCATGGCTCGGCCGCGCAGCACGCCCCCACGGGCGTCCTCGATGCCGAGGAAGAGGTTCTGCGCGACCGTCATCGAGGGGATGAGTGAAAACTCCTGGTGGACGATCCCGATGCCGGCGCGGCGCGCGCGGCGCGTGCTGAGCGTCTTGAGATCGAGCGGCGAGCCATAGAGCTCGGCCTTGCCAGAGTCCGGGTGGACGACCCCGCTGAGGATCTTGAGGAGCGTCGACTTACCGGCGCCGTTTTCGCCCATGAGCGCGTGGACCTCGCCGGCGCGCACGTCGAGCGACACCGCATCGAGCGCCGCGACGGAGCCGTAGGTCTTCGACACCGCGGTCAGCGCGAGTGCGAGCGCGTCCTCAGCCATGCGCAATCCTCTCTCGGGGTGAGGCCCTGGTCGGGCGGCCGCATCGTGCGCGGCCACCCGACCGGGCCGTGTGGCTACCGGCCGAAGCCGGCGTTGATGTAGACCTCGATGTCGGCGACCTTCGGGCCAACGAAGTCATCATTGAGGTCAGCCTCGAAGTACTTCGCAGCGTCCTTCTCCGTGTACGGCGCGACGCCGTCCATGATGTCGATGACGTCGGTGTACTTTGCGACCGGCTTGCCGTCGAGCACGTCGAAGACCGTGTTCACACAGGCCTGCGCGGCACCGGGGGGGAACGGCGCCGCCGAGAACTCGAAGCCCTTGTCGATCGCGAGACGCAGGAATCCGTTGGTCGGGTTGGTGCCGCCGAGCAGGGGCAGCTCGACGCCGGCCTCCTCGTAGGCCTCGATGACCGACGGACCCATCTCGAGCCCACCGATCCACACCGCGTCGACGTCGGGGTTCTGCGCGACGACCGTGCGCATCACGTCGAGCGCCTTCGCCGCGTCCCAGTCCGCGTACTGCTCGCTCACGATCTCGATGCCGGGGTACTGGGAGAACGCGGCGAGCGCGCCCGACTTCCAGAACTCGGCGGCGTCGGCCCCGGCGATGCCGTTGAGCATGACGACCTTGCCGCTGCCATCGAGGCGCGTGGCGATGTCGTCGGCCGTCGCGAAGCCCATGAGCGGGATGTCGCGGCTGACCTCAGCGGTGTACGCCTCGGACTGCACGCCCGCGAGGCAGGTGACGACCGGGATGCCGGCCGCGGTCGCCTCCTCGACGGCCGACACGAGGCCCGCGCGTGAGAGTGACGTGAGCAGGATCGCGTCGACCTTCGCGGCGATCGCGTCCTGAACGCCCTTGACCTGGTTCTCCGTGTTGAACTCCCACGGAACGTAGATGAGGTCCTTGACCTTGCCCGACGATTCGAACGCGTCGCGCATGACGGCGTCGAAGGTCGTGCCCCAGCCGTTGGTGGGTCCCTGGACGACGGCGGCGATCGTGTACGGCGCGTCCTTCTTGAACGCGGTCGTGTCGACCTCGACGCCCGCGGCGGCCGCGACCTGCAGCGAGTAGGCGTCGTCGAGGATCGGACGCCCGTTCGCGTCGAACTCGATGACGACGCCCTCGGCGGGGGCCGTGGTCTCGGGCGTAGTGCCTGAGCCGGCCGAGCATGCTGCGAGACCGAGCACGAGGGCGCTCGCTCCCACGATTGCTGCCGCACGAGACGGCAGACCGGTGAATCTCGTTGTCACTGTGTTCTCCTCTTTAGTGCGACCGGCGAGCGGATTCCCGCCGGAGTCGGGTGTTGCAGGTCGTGATGGTCATCGTTTCCCTGGCCAGCGCAGGACGAGCGCGAGGATGAGCACGGCGCCGTTGACGATGCCCTGCAGCTGCGGCGGGAGGCCGAGCACGATGAGCAGCGTGAACAGGACGCTGAGCAGCAGCACCCCGCCGAGCGCCGTGATGAAGGAGCCCTCACCGCCGCGGAAGGACGCGCCGCCGAGCAGCGCCGCGGTGATCGAGTCGAGCTCCATGCCGTAGCCGATCGTGCGGTCGACGTAGCTCGCGTACCCCGTCAAGAGCAGACCGGAGATGGTCGCGAGGATCGCTGACACGACGAACGCGAGCCAGACGAGCCGGCCGGTGCGCACCCCGGACAGCTGCGCCATACGGGGATTCGCGCCCGACATGACGAGCTGCCGGCCCGCGACCGTCCGACGTAGCCAGATCGTCGCGATGATCGTCGCCGCGACCCAGATGATCGCGGTGATGGGAATGCCCGCGATGTTGCTCCGCGAGAGTCCGACGAGGAAGTCGGGCGCGTCGGCGCTGAACGCACCGCGAGTCCAGATGAGTTGCACGCCGCCGATGACGAGTGCGGTCCCGAACGTCGCGAGAAAGGCAGGGACCTTCCGCACGACGACGAGCGCCGCGTTGAGGCTGCCGATCGCAATCGCGGACGCGAACGCGATGACGATGCCGGTCACTGGGTCGGCGGCGTTCGTGACCGCGACCGCCGTGAGACCGATCATGGCAGCGACCGAGAGGTCGATGCCCCGGACCATGAGCACCATGACCTGGGCCATCGCGAGGAACCCGAGGATCGCTGCCTTGCGCAGCGTGTTGCCGATGTTGACGGGGTAGTAGAAGTTCGGCGCGATGATCGCCGCGACGATGAGCACGACCGCGAGCGCGATGAAGATCCCGTAGGTCGAGAGGATCTCGGTGACGATCCGCCGCGTCCGGTTCTCCATCGGCATCGCGAGCGAGCTCATGCCGCGACCTCCTCGCTCGCCTCGCCGAGGCGAGCCATCCGTCCAGGGGTACTCACCACGACCGGGAAGCTGCTGCCGTTGTGGACCGTCGCGACCTGCCGCGTCTCGCTGTCGACGAGCACGATCGCGGCGGTCGCACCCGCCGTCTCGATGAGATCAACGAGCGCGGCCCGAGCACCAGCGAGTGCGCCGAGACGGCGTGCGTGCTCGGCGGCGCGCCGCGCGAGCTGGCGTCCGATCGCCGCCTCGCCCGAACCCGAGCACAGCACTCCGAACCGGTCGTCGGCCCAGAACCCCGCACCGACGATGCACGAATCGCCGACCCGTCCCGGCAGCTTGCCGACGAGTCCGCCCGTGCTCGATGCGCTGCTCACGGCGCCCTCCTGGTCGACCGCGAGACAGCCGACCGTCTCGGTCGGCACCCGCCGACCGGTGAACACGCTCTGCTGCGAGTCGCCGAGCGCGATCAGCGACTCGCGCTGCTCCTGCGTGACGAGGTCCTCCGGCGTGATGCCATGCTCGATCGCGTACGCCGCCGCCGCGTCCCCGACGAGCAGTGCGACCTGGCGTTCTCGCAGCAGGAGGCGTGCGAGCGCAGCGGGGTTGCGCACCCCGGGCACTGCCCCGACGCCCGCCGAGCGGCCCGTGCGACCGTCGGATACGGCGCCGTCGGTCTCGACCGTGCCCGCTCGGGTCAGGACCGAGCCGTAGCCCGCGTTGAACGCCGGGTCGTCCTCGAGGACGCTGACGCCCTGCACCGCGGCGGCGATGCCGTCCTCTCCCGCGGCGAGCACATCGAGCGCTCGGCCGACGGCGGCCTCGAGCGCCGCGTACGTCGACTCGATTGGCTCCATGTCGACCCCGCCATGCGCGATGGCGATAGGACCGTCGCTCGTCACGTCGAAGACTTCAGTGACGATCGTGTCAGCAGGCCGGGGGTTCGTCACGATGTCACTCACGCGTGCTCGAGGGTGGCCATGCGGGGCATGACGTGGTCGGTGAAGCTCAGCAGGTCGTCGCGGAAGTCCGGGAAGGACAGGACCGCGCTGCCGACGCCCGCTGTCGTCTCGAGCGCGTCGAGGTAGCGGGCGACGCGCTCGTGCGAGCCGATGATGTGCGGGTGGAAGAACGCTGGCACCTGGGCGACGACCGGCAGGTCCGGGTGGTCGTACCCGGCGATGAGCCGAGCGGCTTCGTCCTGCTCGAGCCAGCGCTGGACCGCGTTCCCCCCGGTATCCGATGTCGCAGCGCGCTTGAGCGCGATCGCGGAGTCGAAGTCGGTGTGGGCGATGTAGTCGTTCGCGATGTCGAGCGCCTCGGCGTCGGTCGGTGCCGTGATGACGCCGTAGAGCGCAGCGGACTCGACCGCCCGGCCGTTCGAGCGCGTCGCGGCCAGCAGCGCGGTGCGGGCCGTCGCGACGTCGTCGAGGCCGCCGAGGACGAAGTTGACGTCGGCGAGGTCAGCGGCGACGCCGAGCGAGTTGCCAGACTGGCCGGGGACGATGACTTTGACGCCGTGCGCAGGCGTCGGCTTGACGACGCAGTCGTCGAGCGTGAAGAACTCACCGCGGTGCGTGAACTGCCCGGTCTCCCACAGGCCCCGGAGCACCGTGATGTACTCGCGCGTGTAGCGATACCGGTCGGCGTGATAGTTCTCGGGCCAGAGACCCATCTGGCTGTACTCCGACACGTTCCAGCCGGCGACGATGTTGAGGCGAAAGCGGCCACCGCTCGCCTCGTCGTAGCTCGCCGCAGTCCGCGCCGCCATCGCGGGGTGGATCGTCGGGGCGGCGACCGAGCCCCAGATCCCGAGCGTCGTCGTCGCTTCGATGAGCAGGCCGCTCAGCGCGAGCGGATCGACGGCGTAGTCCCAGAAGCCGTCGCCGTCCCCGTAGCCACGGAACTTGGTCATGGCGAGGACGAAGTCGAAGCCGCGGTGCTCGGCCTCGATCGCGACGGTCCGATTGAGCTCGTACGTCGGCATAAACGACGGCGAGGCGGTCGACAGGATGTACCCGTCGTTCGTCGTCGGCATGAAGATTCCGAGTCGCATGTGCTCCCCTGAGTCGTGGGGTGGTCGGTGTGTGTCGACCAGAGTAGGCATGATGTCAGACATCATGCATCCGGGGAAACAGACTTGTAACGGGAGGTTTACATGAGCAGGCTCGCGATCGGCCTCGGGCCAGCAATTTCTCCCGGTGTAGCATGACGCCTGTGATCGGACCGGCGGCGGAGCGAGATCGTCGCCCACTCTCGGACATCATCGCGGAGCAGATCTACGCGGCCGTGCGTGCGGGTGAACTCACGCCTGGCGAACAGCTTCCGATCGAGACCGAGCTCGCCCGACAGCTCTCCGTCGGCCGCACGTCATTGCGCGAGGCACTCCAGAAGCTGCGTGCGATGGGCGTGATCGAAGTCCGCAAGGGCCTCGGCACCTTCATCGTCGACAGCAGCATGATCGACCCCGTGCACTCGTTCGCCCAGTGGGCGGCCGAGAACAAGTTCGAGATCACGGAGCTCATCGAGACGCGCCTCGCGATCGAGACGACGGCAGCGGGGCTCGCGTGCGAGCGCGCGACCGAGAGCGACTACGTCGCCATGAGGGCGGCGAACGCTGGACACCGGGATGCCGACTCGCTCGAGGACCGAATGCGATACGACGAGGCATTCCATGCCGCGCTCGTCGCAGCCTCGCACAACTCGCTGCTCACCCAGATGTACTCGATGCTCGTGCCCGGGGTCCGCGAGTTCCGGCGCCGCTCGCTCGCGATCCCGGCCTCGGCATCGCGTTCTGGCAGCGCGCACGACGAGATCATCACCGCGATCGAGGCCCGCGACCCGATCCACAGCCGCAAGGCGACGGTCGAGCACCTCTGGACGCTCTACGGCGCGGTGACGGGCGCACTCGATGGCTCCCCCACGGCGCCGGCCCCGAGCGCGGACCGCCGGGTGTGGCTCCCCCGCTAGTCCTGCGGCACGCGCACCGCGACGGCCGCGCGGTCGATCTCGACGACGACCGACGTGACATCGCCGAGCTCCTCGCCATCGACCTCGAAGGTGACCGGCTTGCCCATCGTGAGAGTGAAGCGACACCTTTGAGATGGTCGGTGCTCGCACTCGACACCGCCTCGGGCGCTGCCTGGAACCAGCGCAGGACCCCGTTGTCCCAGACCGAGGTCTTGAGCGTGTCGAGCCAGCCGCCGAACGAGTCCGCAGTGAGGACGAGCGCGTCGAGCGCGCCGTCGTCGGGGACGGCGTCGGGCAGCAGCGCGAGCCCTCCTGGGACCGTGCCGCAGTTGCCGACCATGACGGTGTGCGCGCGGATCGACCCGCGGTACGCCGCCGTCGACCGACAGCTCGACGTCGACGACATCCGCTGAAGCGAGCGCCCGGCCGAGCGACGCGACGTACGCGAGCCAGCCACGCTTCGACTTGAGGTCCTCGTCGGTCTCGGCGATCATCCGTGAGTCGATGCCGAAGCCCGCGATGACGGCGAAGGCGTGCCGCCCGGCATCGAGGCTCGCCCAGCCCGCGTCGATGCGCCTGAGCGGGCCCTCGCGCGCGACGCGACAGGCCGACTCGAGGTCGCCGATCGGGATGCCGAGGTTTCGGGCGAGGAGATTGCCGGTGCCACCCGGCACGATCCCGAGCGGCACGTCGGTCCCCGCGAGCGTCTCGATGACGGCCCGCACCGTCCCGTCACCTCCGGCCCGCCGCACGCGCCGCCTTTCCGAGTTCCGGTCGCCGCGGGCTGCTACCGTCCTGGGATGACCCGCTCGATCTCTCGAACCCTGACGACCGCACTCGGAGCCTCGCTCGCCGTCACCTTCGCGCTGGGCTTGGCCGCATGCGCCCCGAGCGCGACGCCCCCCGGCAGCGCGGTGATCGACACCGACAACTCGTCCACGGCCGCGATCGAGTCATACATCGAGGCCGGCCGGGCCGAGGCCGAAGCCGAAGCCGAGGTCTACTCCGACATCTACCAGGACTTCTCGATCAGTGCCGAGAACGCGAGCACCCTCGTCTACCGCTACGTCTTCCGCAACCAGCTCGATCCCGCGCAGGCACGCAGCGACATGGAGGCTGCGCAGGAATCGCTCGAGTCGGCGGCGCAGGTCATCTTCGCCGAGCTCGAGGGCGCCGGCGTCACGAACCCCGTCGTCAAGTGGGTCTACGTGAACGCCGACGGCACCGAGATCACGACCTTCAGCTACGCGAAGTAGGCGGGGCCGCGCTCCTGCTGCGAGCCATCCCGTGACAGGCGAGATCGCCATGCTCACTGGCCGAACGCGCCAGCTCCACTCGAGGCCTGACGGGCACGCTCGCTGCCAGTAACTCGGATTGCGTCACAGCGTGAGCCCGAGTTATTGATGTAAGTCGGACTCGCGTGGGCGTAGAGTCCGAGTTATGAACGACCCGAAGCGCGGCGAGACCACGGCGGCATCCACCGCGGGCTCCTACGCTCCGCGCGGCAACAGCCGACCCCGCGGGGGCCCGCCGTTGCCGAACTCGACGTGGCCGGCGCACACCGCCGAGACCGTGCCGTGGCGCCAGAAGGTGCGTGGCGGCTCGCGCGACGATCGAATGCTGACGCAGATCGAGGCGAGCATCCCTCCGCTCATCGCGCACCTCCACTACATGCCAGACGCCGAGGTGCTCTCCGCATGCCGCGCCGCCGAGCTCGCGATCGTGCGTCTCGACAGCGATGCAGGCACCGAGTACGCGCCGCTGGCAGCGCTGCTGACCCGTACCGAGGCAGTCTCGTCGTCGAAGATCGAACGCGTCTCGGCGTCCCTGGACGACTACGCGCGAGCGGTCGGCGGCTCGAGGGCTAACGCCGCAGCGTCGTCGATGATCGCGGCCGGGGCTGCGCTGCACGATCTCGTGACCGCTTCGGGCACTCGCGGGCACATCGAGCTCGGCGACATCCTCCAGGCGCACTACCTGCTCATGCGCAACGACCCCGTCGACGGCGAGACCGCCGGCCAGCTGCGAACCGTGCAGAACTGGATCCTCGGATCGGACCACAGCCCCCGCGGCGCCGTCCACATCCCGCCGGTGCCGGAGCGCGTTCCAGAGCTCATGGAGGACCTCCTCGACTATGCGAATCGCGATGACGTCGCACCGATCCTCCAGGCGGCGGTCGTGCACGCGCAGTTCGAGACGATCCACCCCTTCCCCGACGGCAACGGCAGGATCGGGCGCGCGCTGATCAACGCGGTCCTGCGACGCCATGGCGTGACGACGCGAATCGTCGTGCCGATCGCCTCGGCCATGGCCGCCGATCGCGATCGCTACTTCCGACTCGTCAACGACTATCGGACCGGCAAGCTGAATCCGTTCATCCGACTGCTCGCGCGTGCTGCGGCTGTCAGCGCCGAGGAGTCCCGCGTCTCAAGCGACCGACTGCGTGAGATCCGCGACGAGTGGGCGAGCCTGAGCCGCCCCCGGGCGGGGTCCGCTGCGGCGAAGCTGCTCGAGGTGCTGCCGGCCAACCCGGTCATCACGTCGAATCTCGCCGACATGCTCGTGGGCTCGCCGCGCTCAAGCGTGTTCACGGCGCTCGAGCGACTCGAGTCCGACGGCGTCATCCACGAAGTCTCCGGTCGCAAGCAGGGTCGCGTCTACGTCGCCAGCGCGCTGATGGACGAGCTCGATGATCTGGAGCGGCGCATCGGTGCACGGATGATGGAATCCGACTGAGCCTCCGCGATGCGGCTATCGCAAGGCCTCTGCAGCGACTCGATCCGTGAGGACCACTACGCGATGTAGATGAGCTTCTTGTTGATGAACTCCTCGATGCCGACGGCGCCCATCTCGCGTCCCGTGCCCGAGCGCTTCGTGCCACCGAAGGGGAGCTCGGGCGAGTCGGCGAGCACGGTGTTGATGTAGACCATGCCCGTCTCGAGGCGGTCGGCGACGCGCAGCGCCTGCTCGGGATCGGTCGTCCAGACGTACGAGCCGAGGCCGAAGTCCGTCGCGTTCGCAACCTCGATCGCCTCCTGCTCGCCGGAGACCCGGTAGAGCGACGCCACGGGACCGAAGAACTCCTCACGGTACGCCGGGTTGTCGGGCGAGATCCCCTCGAGCACGACTGGCGCGAACCTCGCACCGTCGCGCGGTTTCGGCTCGAGTCGCGCGGTCGCGCCCGCCGCGAGCGCGCGCTGCACCTGGTCGTCGATCCGGATCGCAGCGAGTTCGCTCGACAGCGGCCCGAGCTCCGTCTCGTCGTCCTTCGGATCGCCGACCGCGACGCCCGCCATCCTCGCCGTGAGCTTCTGCGCGAACGCGTCGTACAGCCCGTCGACGACGACGAAGCGCTTCGCCGCGTTGCACGACTGACCACTGTTGTCCATGCGCGCGGCGAAGGCCGCCTCGACGACGGCATCGAGGTCGTCCGTCGACAGCACGATGAACGGGTCCGAGCCGCCGAGCTCGAGGACGACCTTCTTCAGGTGACGACCCGCGATCTCCGCGACCGCCGTGCCCGCACGCTCCGAGCCAGTCAGCGACACCCCCCGTATGCGCTTGTCCGCGATGATCTCCGCGATCTGATCGTTGTCGGCCACGAGGTTGGTGTAGCCGCCGCGCGGCACGCCCGCGTCGCGGAAGATCTGCTCTATGAGCCGGGCGGACTCGGGACACTGCGGCGCGTGCTTGAGCAGGATCGGGTTGCCGACGATCAGATTCGGGCCCGCGAACCGCGCGACCTGGTAGTAGGGGAAGTTCCAGGGCATGATGCCGAGCAGCGGCCCCGTCGGCGACTTGCGCAGATACGCGGTCGACGCCGCGCCCTCGATCGGCTCGTCCGCGAGCAGCCGCTCGCCGTGCTCGGCGTACCAGCGGTAGATCGCCGCCGCGAACTCCACCTCCCCGACCGCCTGCGGACGCGGCTTGCCCATCTCCCGCACGATCGCGTCGGCGAGCTCGTCGACGCGCTCCTCGTGGAGGTCGGCGACCCGAGCGATGAGCGCAGCACGCGCGGCGACCGCGGTCGACGGGACCCAGTCCGTCCACGCGCTCCAGACCGACGCGAGCGCGTCCTCGACCTCGGCTGGCGTGAAGAACGGCACCTCCTCGCCGCGCTCCAGGGTGTACGGGTCGACGACGGCGAATCCGGACATGGCGTTCTTCTCCTCGTTGAGGGACGGCTCCTGCCGCCATTGTGTCACGACCTTCCACGCGCGATCCAGTGGAAAACTCGGGAGCTCGACTTCGGAATCGTTTGTCGAAATCGCGTTCTGATGTCAGAATCAGCACATGGCTCGCACCGCCGCCGTCCTCGATGACATCGCCAAGGCGATCATCGAGCTGCTGCAGTCCGACGGGCGCCGCTCCTACGCCGAGATCGGCAAAGCCGTCGGGCTCTCCGAGGCAGCCGCGCGCCAGCGCGTCCAGCGCCTCACCGAGAGCGGCGTCGTGCAGATCGTCGGGGTCACCGACCCGACCCAGCTCGGCTTCACGCGGCAGGCCATGATCGGCATCCGTGCGAGCGGCGACACCACCGAGCTCGCGGGGCGGATCGCCGCGATCCGCGAAGTCGACTACGTCGTCCTCACCGCGGGCAGCTTCGACATCCTCGCCGAATGCGTCGTCGAAGACGACGACGCGCTCATCGAACTGCTCAACGCGAAGATCCGCGAGCTCGACGGCGTCCACGGCACCGAGACCTTCGTCTACCTGCGACTCGTCAAGCAGCGCTACGACTGGGGCACCCGATGATCCCCGCCGAGACCCGACCCATCCGACATGAGAGAGCAGCCGCCTAAGGAGCGATATCCCATGACCCACGACGCGAACGACCTGCAGCGCAAGGCGAACGACCACCTCTGGATGCACTTCACGAGGCAGTCGACACTCCACGAGTCGGGGGTGCCGATCATCGTCCGGGGCGACGGACACCACATCTGGGACATCGACGGAAAGCGCTACTTCGACGGGATCTCCTCCCTCTTCACCGTGCAGGCCGGGCACGGTCGCCGGCGCCTCGCGGAGGCCGCCGCCAAGCAGGCCGCCGACCTCGCGTTCTTCCCCATCTGGTCCTACGCGCACCCCAACGCGATCGAGCTCGCCGACCGGCTCGCGGCCGAGGCCCCCGGCGACCTCAACCGCGTCTTCTTCACGACCGGCGGCGGCGAGGCCGTCGAGACCGCCTACAAGCTCGTCAAGCAGTACTGGAAGCTGCAGGGCCGGCCGACGAAGCACAAGATCGTCTCGCGGGCGGTCGCCTATCACGGCACGCCGCAGGGCGCGCTGTCGATCACCGGTATCCCCGGCATGAAGGAGCCCTTCGAGCCGCTCGTCCCGGGCACGTTCCGGGTGCCGAACACCAACTACTACCGCTCCGCCGAGATGGGCTTCGTGCCGTCGGCGCGGGCGACGACCGAGGAGCAGCGACTCGAGGAGTTCGGCCTGTGGGCCGCGAACCGGATCGAGCAGATGATCGAGTTCGAGGGCCCCGAGACGGTCGCCGCGGTCTTCCTCGAGCCGGTGCAGAACTCCGGCGGCTGCTTCCCGCCTCCCCCCGGCTACTTCAAGCGGGTGCGCGAGATCTGCGACAAGCACGACGTGCTGCTCGTCGCCGACGAGACGATCTGCGCGTTCGGACGGATCGGCGCCTTCTTCTCCTCGACGGTGCTCGGGCTCGAGCCCGACATCATCACCTGCGCGAAGGGCATGACGTCCGCCTACTCCCCCATCGGCGCGGCGATCATCTCCGACCGGATCTACGAGCCCTTCCGGCACGGGAGCACGACGTTCTATCACGGCTACACCTTCGGCGGGCACCCCGTCTCGGCGGCGGTCGCGCTGGAGAACCTCGCGATCTTCGACGAGGAGGGGCTCAACGAGCGGGTGCTTGAGAACGCCCCGATCTTCAAGGCGACGCTCGACCGACTCAAGGACCTGCCGATCGTCGGCGACGTGCGCGGCGCCGGCTACTTCTACGGGATCGAGCTCGTCAAGGACAAGGCGACGCGCGAGACCTTCGACGACGACGAGGCGGAGCGCCTGCTGCGGGGCTTCCTCTCCAAGGCACTCTTCGACGCGGGCCTGTACTGTCGCGCGGACGACCGCGGCGACCCCGTCGTACAGCTGGCGCCGCCGCTGACGATCGGCCCGGCCGAGTTCACGGAGATCGAGCAGACGCTGCGCGCCGTCCTCACGGAGGCCTGGTCCCGCCTTTGACCCCACGGGGACCGTCCTTCTGGCTGGACACGATCGATGACGACCTCGCGCCGCGACCGGCGCTGCCAGGCGATATCGACGCGGACATCGCGATCGTCGGGGCCGGGCTCACGGGCCTGTGGACGGCCTGGTATCTGCTCGAACGCGACCCCGGCGTCAGGATCGCGCTGATAGAACGCGAGTTCGCCGGCTTCGGCGCGTCCGGCCGAAACGGCGGGTGGTGCTCGGCGCTGTTCCCGCAGTCCGCCCGGGCGCTCGAGCGCCGGCACGGGCGCGATGCCGCGGTGCGGATGCGGCGCGCCATGGTCGACACCGTCGACGAGGTCGCGCGCGCGGCGGCGGACTTCGACTTCGACTACGCGAAGGGCGGGACGATCGCGTTCGCCCGCAACTCCGGGCAGCTGCGCGCGGCCGAGGCCGACGTCGCTGAGGCGGCGCGGTACGGCGTCGACCGGCTCGAGCTCTGGGGCGCCGACCGGGTGCGCGCGGCGGGCACGCGCGCGGGGACGCCCGCGCTCGGCGCCGCATACGACCCGGCCTGCGCGCGCATCCAGCCGGGGAAGCTGGTGCGCTCGCTCGCGCGCGCCGTCGAGCGCCGCGGCGCGACGATCTACGAGGGCACGGAGGTGCTGGACTGGCGTGGGAGCCGCGGGGACTGCGCCGTGATGCGGACCGACCGCGGGACGGTCCGCGCCGATCGCGTCGTCCTCGCGACCGAGGGCTACGGCCCCGGCCTCCGGCAGACGCACCGCGCGATCCTGCCGATCTACTCGCTCATGATCGCGACGGAGCCGCTGACCGACGCCGTGTGGGACGAGGTCGGGATCGCGCACGGCCAGACCTTCACCGACTACCGGCACCTCATCGTCTACGGCCAGCGCACCGCCGACAACCGGTTCGCCTTCGGCGGGCGTGGCGCGCCGTACCACTTCGGTTCGCGGGTGGATCCCGCCTACGACCGGGCGCCGGGCGTCTTCCGGCATCTCGCCGCGACGCTCGCGGAGCTCTTCCCCCAGCTGCCGCGCTTCGAGGTCACCCACACCTGGGGCGGCCCGCTCGGGGTGCCGCGCGATTGGCACGCGAGCGTGCGCTTCGCCCCCGAGACGGGGATCGCGAGCGCGGGCGGTTACGTCGGCGACGGGCTCGCGACGACGAACCTCGCGGGCCGCACGCTCGCCGACCTGCTCACGGGGGCGCGGACCGAGCTCACCGAGCTGCCGTGGGTCGGCCACCGCTCCCCCGACTGGGAGATCGAGCCGCTGCGCTGGGTCGCGGCGAACGCCGGGACGACGGCGATGGCGTTCGCCGACCGCGAGGAGCGCCTGACCGGCCGGCCGTCCCTCATCGCGAGGTTCATGGGCCCGCTCACGGGCCACTGAGCCGCACGCGCGCCCCAGGTGGACGCAATGGGTCGCCGCGGTACACCGCTGGCGACCAACTGCGCCCACTTCAGGCGAGCGCCGGGATGACCTCGCGCTCGAAGAGCTCGACCGTCGAGCGGTCGAACGCCGAGTCCGGGAAGTAGTGGATCGAATAGCCGAGCCCCTCGGCCTCGCGCGCGCGCAGGATCTCCACCACCTGCTCGGGCGTGCCGAAGAGGCCCTCGCCGCCCGCGAACTGCCTGCGCACGGCCGATGCCGCGACGTCGCCGATGACCGGAGTGATCCGCGCGAGGTGCGACTCGAGCTTGGCGTGTGCATCCGCCTCGGTCTCGCCGACGATCGTGTTCCAGTTGGCGCTGCGGGTGATCGCGTCGAAGTCGGTGCCGACCGTCTCGCAGTGCCCCTTGAGCAGTTCGCTCTTGCGCCGCCAGACCTCGAGGTCGGCGGCCGCAAAGTTGGTGTAGGCGGCGTAGCGCGCCGCGATCTTCAGCGTCACCTGCTCGCCGCCGCCCGCGACCCAGATCGGCGGACCGCCGGGCTGCACCGGCAGGGGCCGCACGATCGCGCCGTCGACCCGGTAGTGGTCGCCGTGCAGCGTCGCGACGCCCTCCTCCCACGCCTGCTTGAAGATCTCGACGCCCTCGCGCAGCATGCCGAGCCGGTCCTTGATGTCGGGAAAGTCGTAGCCATACGCGCGCCACTCGTGCTCGTACCAGCCGCCGCCGATCCCCATCTCGAGCCGGCCGGCCGAGATGTGGTCGACCGTCGCGGCGATCTTGGCCAGGTACGCGGGGTTGCGGTACCCCATGCAGCTGCACATCTGGCCGAGTCGGATCCGCGTGGTGGTGGCCGCGAACGCGCTCATGAGCGTCCAGGCCTCGTGCGTCGCCTCGTCGGTCGGCACCGGCACGGTGTGGAAGTGGTCGTAGACCCAGAGCGACTCCCACGGGCCCGCCTCGGCGGCCTGGGCGAGCCCGTGCATCGTCGCCCAGTGGTCGCTCGGATCGATGCCGACGAGGTCGTGGCGCCAGCCCTGCGGGATGAAGATTCCGAATCGCATGCGCTCACCCTAGACCGGTCGGGAATAACCGCGGTATCGATGCGATTGTATGAACTCATGACTGCTGGAACGACCCTTCATCCCCACTACGCCGTCGGCACCTGGGTGACCGACCCCTCGCACTCCGAGATCTCCTTCACCGTCAAGCACCTCCAGATCTCCAAGGTGCGCGGCTTCTTCCGCAAGTTCGACGTCACGATCACGACGGCGGAGGACTTCGAGGACTCGACCGTCGAGGCGACGATCGACGTCGCGAGCGTCGACACCAACCAGGAAACCCGCGACAACCACCTGCGCACGGGCGACTTCTTCCTCGTCGAGGAGTTCCCGACCGCGACGTTCCGCTCGACGCGCATCAGCGGCACCCCCGACGACTTCGCGATCGAGGGCGACTTCACGCTCCGCGGCGTCACGAAGCCCATCACGCTCAAGGGCGAGTTCGGCGGACTCGAGCACGACGGCTACGGCAACCTGCACGCCGGCGCGACCGCGACGACGAAGATCAACCGCAAGGACTGGGGCGTGGAGTACAACGCCGTCCTGGAGTCCGGCGGGATGCTCCTCGGCGAGGACGTCACGCTGAACTTCGACATCCAGGTCGTGCTGCAGCAGGGCTGATCGCGCCTACGTCTCGTCGAGAGCGCCCGAGAACTGGCTCTGATAGAGCCGCGCGTACGCGCCGTCGAGCGCGAGCAGCGTCTCGTGGTCGCCCTGCTCCACGATCCGCCCATCCTCCATCACGAGGATGAGGTCGGCGTCGCGGATCGTGGACAGCCGGTGCGCGATGACGAAGCTCGTGCGATCCGTGCGCAGCTCCGCCATCGCACGCTGGATGAGCAGCTCGGTGCGCGTGTCGACCGAGGAGGTCGCCTCGTCGAGGATGAGCACCCTCGGGTCGCTGAGCACGGCGCGCGCGATCGTGATGAGCTGCTTCTGTCCCGCGCTGACGTTGTCCCCTTCGTCGTTGAGCACCGTGTCGTAGCCGTCCGGCAGCGCGCCGACGAAGCGGTCGACATAGGCGGCCTTCGCCGCCTCGACGACCTCGTCGTCCGTCGCGTCGGGGCGCCCGTAGCGGATGTTCTCCCGGATCGTCCCACCGAAGAGCCAGGTGTCCTGGAGCACCATGCCGGTGCGCGCGCGGAGGTCGTCGCGGGTCATGCGAGCGGTGTCGACGCCGCCGAGCTCGATGCGCCCGGCGTCGACGTCGTAGAAGCGCATGAGCAGGTTCACGAGCGTCGTCTTCCCGGCACCCGTCGGCCCGACGATCGCGACGGTGTGCCCCGGCGCGGCGACGAGCGAGAGGTCGCGGATGAGGGGCTTGCTCGGCTCGTAGTCGAAGTCGACGTGGGAGAACGCGAGGTCGGCGGCCTCCGGGTCCGGCGACTCGGCGGGGATCGGGTCGGGCGTCTGCTCGGGCGCGTCGAGCAGCTCGAAGACCCGCTCGGCGCTCGCGACGCCCGACTGCAGCAGGTTGACCATCGAGCCGAGCTGCGAGAGCGGCTGGCCGAGCTGGCGCGAGTACTGGATGAAGGCCTGCACGCCGCCGAGGCTCATCGTGCCGCCCGCGACGAACAGCCCGCCGACGACCGCGATGACGACGTACACGAGATTGCTGACGAACATCGTCGCCGGCATGATGATGCCGGAGACGAACTGCGCGCCGAAGCTCGCGCGGTACATCGCCTCGTTCTCCTCGCGGAAGCGCTCGACGACCTCCTTCTGGCGCCCGAACACCTTGACGAGCGCGTGGCCCGTGTAGCCCTCCTCCACCTGCGCGTTGAGCCGGCCGGTGTGCCGCCACTGGGCGACGAAGAGCGGCTGGGATCGCTTCGCGATGAGGCCCGCGACGACCGCGGTGAGCGGCACCGTGACGAGCGAGATGATCGCGAGCACCCAGGAGATCGAGAACATCATGATGAGCACGCCGATGACCATGAGCAGCGAGTTGAGCAGCTGCGACAGGGTCTGGTTGAGGCTCTGCTGGACGTTGTCGACGTCGTTCGTGACCCGACTGAGCAGCTCGCCACGAGGCATCCGGTCGAAGTACTTGAGCGGCAGCCGATGCAGCTTCTCCTCGACCTCCTCACGCAGCCGGTAGACGGCTCGGTTCACGACGCGGTTGAGGATGAGCGCCTGGAGCCAGCCGAGCAGCGAGCCGATGACGTAGACCGCGAGCGCGAGCACGAGCCAGTCGCGCAGCGCGGCGAAGTCGATCCCGTGGCCCGGGTTGAGCGTCATCGCCGAGAGCATGTCGGCCTGCGTGTCCTGCCCGGCCTCGCGCATCGACGCGATGACCTGCTCCTGGGTCATCCCCGCGGGGATGCCCTGGGAGACGGCGCCGGCGAAGATGACGTTCGTCGCCTCCCCGAGCAGCTTCGGCCCGGTGACCATGAGCGCCGTGCTCACGGCGGCGAGCAGGATCGTCAGCGAGATGAGCACCCGGTGGGGGCGCAGGCGCGCCATGAGTCGTCTGGCCGACGGCCAGAACGTCATCGCCTTCTCCGCGGGCATGCCCATCGCCCCGAAGGGGCCGGGTCCCGCGCCGCGCCGGCCCGTCTGGATCGTGCGGTCCGCGCTCTGCGACTTCGGCTCGCTCATGCGGCCTCCTCGTCGGCGCGCAGCTGCGAGTCGACGATCTCGCGGTACGTCTCGCTCTCGGCCACGAGCTGGTCGTGGCGACCGCGGGCGACGATCCGTCCGTCCTCGATCACGAGGATCTGGTCCGCGTCGATGATCGTCGAGACGCGCTGTGCGACGACGATCCGGGTCACGTCGGCCGCGGCGCTCGCGAGGGCGGCGCGCAGCCGCGCGTCGGTCGTCGTGTCGAGCGCGCTGAAGGAGTCGTCGAAGACGAGCACGGGCGCCCGCTTCACGAGCGCGCGGGCGATCGCGAGGCGCTGGCGCTGACCGCCGGAGACGTTGGTCCCGCCCTGTGCGATCTCGGCGTCGAGGCCGTCCGGCATCGCGCGCACGAACCCCTCCGCCTGCGCGGTGCGCAGTGCGGCCCACAGCTCCTCGTCGCTCGCCTCGGGACTGCCGAAGCGGAGGTTGGAGGCGATCGTGCCGGAGAACAGGTACGCGCGCTGCGGCACGAGACCGACACGCCCCCACAGCAGCTCCGGCGCGATCTCCCGCACGTCGACGCCGTCGAGCCGCACCTGCCCGCCGGTCGCGTCGAAGAGCCGCGGGATGAGTCCGACGAGCGTCGACTTGCCGGAGCCGGTGCTCCCGATGATCGCCGTCGTCGTGCCGGGCCGGGCGGTGAAGCTGATGCCGCTGAGGACGGGCTCCTCGGCCCCCGGGTAGCGGAACTCGACGTCGCGGAACTCGATCACGCCCTCGGCGAGCGGTGGCGTGACCGGGTGCTCGGGGGGCGCGACGCTGCTCGGCGTGTCGATGACCTCCCCGATGCGCTCGGCGGCGACGGCGGCGCGCGGCACCATCATCGACATCATCGTCGCCATCATGACGGCCATCAGGATCTGGATGAGGTACTGGAGGAACGCGGTGACGGCGCCGATCTGCGAGGTGCCGGCCTCGATGCCTCCGGCCCCGAACCACAGGACCGCGACCGAGGCGACGTTCATGATGAGCATGACGACGGGGAACACGAGGGCGAAGAGGCGGCCCGCACGCAGGCCCGTGTCGGTCAGCTCCGCGTTGGCGACGGCGAAGCGCGCCTCCTCATGGCGTTCTCGCACGAACGCGCGCACGACCCTGATCCCCGACAGCTGCTCGCGCAGCACCCGGTTGACGACGTCGATGCGGCTCTGCATCCGGCGGAAGAGCGGCACCATGCGCACGACGATGATGCCGATCGCGACGAGCAGGACGGGGATCGCGACGGCCATCAGCCAGGAGAGCCCGATGTCCTGCTGCAGCGCGAGGATGACGCCGCCGATCGCCATGATCGGCGCGGTGACCATGAGCGCGAGGAACATGAAGACGAGCATCTGCACTTGCTGCACGTCGTTCGTCGTGCGGGTGATGAGGCTCGCGGCGCCGAATCGGCCGACCTCGCGCTCGGAGAACTCGGCGACCTTCGTGAAGATGCCTTCGCGCAGGTCGCGTCCGAGGCTCATGGCGGCCCGGGCGCCGAACCACACGGCGACGATCGCGGCGACGATCTGGACGACCGTGATGCCGAGCATGATGCCGCCGATCGCGACGATGCGGCCGATGTCGCCCTTGGCGATGCCGTTGTCGATGATGTCGGCGTTGAGGCTCGGCAGCAGCAGGTTCGCGACGGTCTGGATGAGCTGGAACGCGACGACGCCGACGACCAGCCAGCGGTAGGGGCGCAGGAAGCGGGCGACGAGTCGGATCAGCTTCACGAAGAACGATCCTTGCACGGCGTCAACTAATGCACAGCCGCGTTCGCCCTCGGCTTATCCACCGTCGGTGCGCGGACGCCGCTCGACGTCCGACGTCGGCGCTAGCGTCGTCGCATGCATCGCATCGAGATCGAATCTCCGGTCGGGCCGATCGAGATCGTCGGCGACGGCACGGCCGTCACGGAGGTCACGATCGCGCGTCACGGCGTGCTGCCGCGCGCCGGGATCGGCGTGGCGCCCGACCCCGTGCTCCAGCGCGCGGCCACGCAGCTCGCGGAGTACTTCGCGGGCGAGCGCACCGAGTTCGATCTGCCGCTCGCCCCAGCCGGCACGCCGTTCCAGCAGGGCGTCTGGGCACGGATCGGCGACATCCCGCACGGCACGGCCGTCACCTACTCGAGAGTCGGCGCCGACCTCGGCTTCCCGGCGGCCGCGAGCCGCGCGATCGGCACGGCGGTCGGCGCGAACCCCATCACGATCATCGTGCCGTGCCACCGCGTGCTCGCGGCCGACGGGCGGATCACCGGCTACAGCGGGGGCGACGGCATCCCGACGAAGCGGGTGCTGCTCGACCTCGAGGGGATCCCCTACCGATGAGCATCGCGATCGGCGACGACGGTCGTGCACGCTGCGGCTGGGTCGGCGCGGACGCCGAGTACGCGCGCTACCACGACGAGGAGTGGGGGCGACCGCTGCACGGCGACCGCGCGCTCTTCGAGAAGATCTGCCTCGAGGGCTTCCAGGCCGGGCTGTCCTGGATCACGATCCTGCGCCGGCGCCCCGGATTCCGCGAGGCGTTCCTCGGCTTCGATCCGGACGCGGTCGCCGCGCTCGGCCCCGCCGACGTCGAGCGGCTCATGCTCGACACCCGCATCATCCGCAACCGCGCGAAGATCGCGGCGACGATCGGCAATGCGCGCGCCCTCCTCGCGCTGCAGGACACCGACGGCGACGGTGCCCTCGACCGCCTCGTCTGGTCCTTCGCGCCCACCCGTGGGTCGAGTAGCGACCGCAGGTCGCGTATCGAGACCTCACCCCGCACCACCGACATCCCCACGGTCACCGAGGAGTCGAAAGCGCTGTCCAAAGCGCTCAAGCGCGCCGGCTTCCGCTTCGTCGGCCCGACCACGATGTACGCGCTCATGCAGTCGGCGGGCCTCGTCGACGACCACGTCGCGGACTGCTGGCGAACCGCCGCATAGCGGGGACTTCCGCCGCTTCCGTGGCCGTTGTCCAGTGAGCGGGTCTACGCTCCCGGCATGGCCAGCCCTACGATCCCCGAAGAGCCCGTGCCCGCGTCCGCTCACGCCGCGGCTCCGCCCCCTCCGGCGCCCGCGGCACCGCCGCCCGGCGGACCCGCCTACCCGCCCGCCCAGACCGGAGCGCCCATCCGCCCGCCCCGCGAGTACCTCCACGCCTGGCTCTACTCGCTCTTCCTCGGGTTCCTCGGCGGCGACCGCTTCTACCTCGGCAAGATCGGCACCGGGATCCTCAAGCTCATCACCCTCGGCGGCCTCGGGCTGTGGTGGGCGATCGACCTGGTGCTGACGATCCTCGGCGCGCAGACCGACGCCGAGCGCCGAGCACTCGTCGACTACGAGCGCTGGCGGCGCATCTC
>DATMGN010000063.1:0-3737 GCA_035555435.1 Microbacteriaceae bacterium
CTCGTCGAGCGTCAGATCGCCGACGCGGATGAGTCCGGGAGCGCCGCCGTCGAGGAGATAGGGAGAACGCCGGAGCAGGGCTCGCAGCCGTGCGACGAGCTCCTCGAGGCTGAACGGCTTCGTCACGTAGTCGTCGCCGCCCACGGTGAGGCCCGTGACGCGGTCGCTCACCGCGTCCTTCGCGGTGAGGAAGAGCACGGGGACGTCGTTGCCGGCCGAGCGCAGCTCGCCGAGCACGCTGAGCCCGTCGAGGTCGGGGAGCATGATGTCGAGCACGACGATGTCGGGGCGATGCTCGCGGACGGCCTTGAGGCCCGCGCGGCCCGTCGCCGCGGTCTGGACGTCCCAGCCCTCGTAGCGCAGCGCCATGCTGAGCAGGTCCGACAGCGGCTCCTCGTCGTCGACCACCACCACGCGGATGGGCGAGCCGTCGGGTCGGGTCATGCGATCGCGTTTTGCCACGGCGAGATCCTCGCGCGCGAAGCTATGCGATTCCTATGGACTCGCTCGACGTTTGCCACTCACAGCTTCGTCATAGCCGTGCCATCGGGCCGCCATAGCCGTCGTCCCTAGCTTCGTCGGCGACCATCCGAACGACAGGAGCAGCATGTTCGCCACCTACCTCGCGCGAGAACTCGGCAAACGACGCAAGCAGACGGCGATCATCGCCGTCGGCCTCGCCCTCGCCGTCGCGCTCGTCATGATCGTCAGTGCGATCTCCGCGGGCGTCCGCGACGCGCAGGCCGAGGCCCTCGAGGCGGTCTACGGCGTCGGGACCGACCTGACGGTGACCCAGGCCGCGACCGCGCCGACCGAGGGCGGCGGACCGCAGATGCAGTTCGACTTCGGAGGGGATGCCGGCACGGCGACCGACGAGGGCTCGCGGGAGATCTCCACGAGCCGGCTCGAGGTCGCGCGCGGCACGACCGCCTTCGACGCGAGCGCCGTCGACACGGCGGCCGGCATCGACGGCGTCGCGGCCGCCGCGGGGAGCCTCACGCTGCAGAGCACGACGTTCTCCGGCGAGCTCCCGACCTTCACCGAGCGCCCGGCCGACGGCTCGATGCCGGGGATGCCGGGCGGCGGCGGCTTCGACATCGGCGGGGGCGCCGACGGCGCGGGAGGCAGCTCGTTCGGCATCGAGTCGATGACCGTGACCGGCATCGACCTCGGCGCGGACGGCATCGGCCCGCTCACCTCGACGACCGTGACCGACGGCCGCGCGCTCGAGGCCGCGGATGCGGGCGCGGATGTCGCGGTCCTCGACTCCGACTACGCGACGACGGCGTCCCTCGCGGTCGGCGACACGATCGAGCTCGGCGGCACGACGCTTCAGGTCGTCGGCATCGCCCAGTCGACCGCGACCTCCGGCGCGGGCGCCGACGCGTACATCCCGCTCGGGACCGCGCAGACGCTCGCCGACCTCGACGGCCAGGTCACGACCGTCTACGTCCAGGCCGCGTCGGCCGAGTCGATCGACGCGATTGCGACGGACCTCGCCGAGGCGCTCCCCGAGGCCACTGTGAACACCCAGTCGGAGCTCGCCTCGACTGTCTCCGGCTCGCTCTCGAGCGCGAGCTCGCTCATCTCGAACCTCGGGACCTGGCTCTCGGCGATCGTCCTCGCGGCCGCGTTCGTCATCGCGATCCTGTTCACCGTCTCGGGGGTCACGCGCCGCACCCGCGAGTTCGGCACGCTCAAGGCGATCGGCTGGCGCAACTCCCGCATCGTCGGCCAGGTCGCGGGCGAGTCGCTCGTGACGGGTGCCATCGGGGTCGTCGCGGGCGTCGTCATCGGGATCGTCGGGATCGTCGTCGTCAACGCGATCTCGCCGACGATCGCGGTCGGCGGCGGCGCGCAGCAGGGACTCGGCGGACAGGGCGGCTTCGCCGGCCCCGGCGGGAGGTCCGCTCCGGGAGCCATGGGCGAGATCGCCCAGGCTGCCGCGGGCGTGACCCTGAACGCCGTCGTGACCCCCTCCGTCATCCTCATCGCCGTGGGCTTCGCCCTGCTCGGCGCGGTGCTCGCGGGCGTCTTCGGCGGATGGCGCGCCGCGTGCCTGCGCCCGGCGGCCGCACTCCGGACCGTCGAGTGACCGGCGCGCAGGCCTGACCCGAACCGAACCGACCAGAAGGACCACGAACATGTACGAGCTCAAGAACGTCACGAAGACCTACCGCAAGGGCGGCACGACTCTCACCGCGATCGCCGGCATCGACCTGACCATCCCCGACGGCCAGATGGTCGCGATCCAAGGGCCGACCGGCGGCGGCAAGTCGACGCTGCTCCAGCTCCTCGGCGCGCTCGAGCGCCCCGACAGCGGCGCGGTGGGCCTGCGCGGCGAGGACCTCGCGAAGCTCCCCGACGGGCGCCTCGGACGGGTGCGCGCGGAGACGATCGGCTTCGTCTTCCAGTGCTTCAACCTGATCCCGACGCTCACGGCGCGGGAGAACGTCGAGACGGCGCTCGTGCCCCTCGGCATCGGCACCGCCGAGCGCCGGGAGCGCGCGAGCGCGGCGCTCGCGCAGGTCGGCCTCGCCGAGCGCGCCGACCACCACCCGAGCGAGCTCTCCGGCGGTCAGCAGCAGCGCGTCGCGATCGCGCGGGCGCTCGTCAAGGAGCCGAGCGTCCTCCTCGCGGACGAGCCGACGGGCAATCTCGACGAGGGCACCCGCGACGAGGTCATGGACATCCTCGAGGGGCTCTGGCGCGATCGCGGCCTGACGCTCATCATCGTGACCCACGACTCGGCGGTCGCGGCCCGGGCCGAGCGGCGGCTCACGCTGTCCGCAGGGACCGTCTCCGGCTGACACGCAACCGCTCGAGCGCGAGCGTCGCGCCGAAGGCGACGACCCAGCCCACCGCGACCGTCATCGCCGCGAACTCGAGTGCGGCGCCGAGACCGACGCTCACCTTGGCGATCCCGAGGATCCCGCCGAGGCCCGCGAGCCCGGCGACGCCCCACGCGCTCACGCCCGAGAGCGCGGCCATCGCGTGATGCTGCCTCGCGAAGGCGGTCTGGAGCATCGCGAGACAGGTGAAGCAGAACGCGAGCACGGCGGCGAGCGTGTGCACGAGGTCCTGCCAGGTGAAGGCCGCCCCGACGGGTGCGGGGCAGCCGTAGGTGCAGGTCACCTGCGATGCGAGGAGGAAGAGGCCGGAGGCGATCCAGAGCGAGACGGACGGCGACCACCACCTGAGGACCGCGACCTCGGCGCGGACGCCGCGCCCCGCCCAGGCGATCAGGACGCCTCCCACAACGAGGCTGAGGAGCGCCGACATGAAGATCTGCCGGGTCGCCATGCCCTCCGCGCCGAGCTCCGAGACGTAGAGCTCGCGCGCGATCGTGCCGCGAGCTCCCCACACGAGCACGAGCGCGATCAGGACGAAGCCGCAGCCCGCGAGCGCGGCGACGGCGTCGATGCGCCCGAGTTGTTTCAGCAAGGTGACGAGACGTTAACACCCCTGACGCATACGCTCGATTGACTTGGGCGAGGCACCGATCGGGAGGCGTGATGGAGACCATGCGGGCCGTCGTCGCGTCGGCGCCGGGAGGCCCCGACGTGCTCCGCCTCGTCGAGCTCCCCGTGCCGGCGAAGACCGGCTCGGAGTTCCTCATCCGCATCCACGCCGCGGGGGTCAACCCCATCGACGTCAAGACGCGCGCCGGCCAGGGCCCGGCCGCGCTCGCCGAGTGGCCGCTCGTGCTCGGCAACGACTTCAGCGGCACCGTCGTC
>DATMGN010000064.1:0-41079 GCA_035555435.1 Microbacteriaceae bacterium
GTCGCGGTGGACTCGATCTCGTTCGATGTCGCTCCGGGGGAGGCCTTCGGGCTGCTCGGACCCAACGGCGCGGGGAAGTCGACGACGATGCGGATGCTCGGCGCGGTCGCCACGCGCTCCGCCGGGGAGCTGCGGATCCTCGGGCTGGATCCCGACCGGCACGGCCCCGAGATCCGGGCGCAGCTCGGCGTCGTCCCCCAGCAGGACAATCTCGACACCGAGCTCAACGCGAGGGAGAACCTCATCGTCTACGGCCGTTACTTCGGCCTGTCGCATGCGACCGTGGCGCGCCGGGCGGACGAGCTCCTCGTCTTCGCGCAGCTCCAGGACAAGGCGAGGTCCGCGGTCGACGATCTCTCGGGCGGCATGAAGCGCCGACTGACGATCGCCCGCGCGCTCATCAACGATCCGCGCATCCTGCTCCTCGACGAGCCGACGACGGGTCTGGATCCGCAGGCGCGGCACATCCTGTGGGACCGGCTGTTCCGCCTCAAGGAGCAGGGCACGACGCTCGTCCTCACGACGCACTACATGGACGAGGCCGAGCAGCTGTGCGATCGCCTCATCGTCGTCGACCAGGGCCGGATCATGGCCGAGGGCTCGCCCGCTTCGCTCATTCGGCAGCATTCGACGCGGGAGGTGCTCGAGGTGCGGTTCGGCTCCGAGCGCAATGCCGAGGTCGCGGCGAGGCTCGCCGACCTGGGGGAGCGGGTCGAGGCGCTGCCGGACCGGGTGCTCATCTATGCGGACGATGCCGAGCGGGTGCTCGAGGAGGTCACGCGCCGCGGGCACGAGCCGGTCACGTCGCTCGTGCGCCGATCGTCGCTCGAGGACGTCTTCCTGCGGCTCACGGGACGGTCGCTCATCGAATGAGCGGACACGGCAGCAGGTCCCTGAGCGGCGAGTCCCTGAGCGAGCGCAGCGAGTCGATGGGCGCTGCGACCCGCGCCAGGCGCTTCGGCACCTGGTACGTCTTCGAGCACCTGCTGCGCGAGGCCCGCTCGTACGGCGTCGTGACGATCGCGCAGGCGATCGGCACGCCGCTCATCGGCTGGCTGGCGTTCGGCATCGGCGTCGGCGCGCTCGTGCAGGCGGGCACGGGCGGTGCGGGGGTCGAGGGCGTGCCCTACCTCGCGTTCGTCTTCCCCGCGCTCATGTGCGGGCTCGCGCTCCAGGTCTGGGCCGAGGACGCGATGTTCGGCACGATGCTCGGCATCAAGTGGCGCCGGACCTTCGTCGCGATGCGCGCCGCGCCGATCGAGGTCCACCAGATCGTCGGCGGTGTCGTCGGCTCGATCGCGTTGCGCGCCGCCGTCACCGCGATCCTCTACGCCGTGGTCGCCGCGATCGCCGGCGCGTTCTCGTCACCGTGGGCGTGGGCGTCGGTGCTCGCGGCGCTCGCGGGCGCGGCGGCGTTCGGCATGCCGCTCATGGCGTTCTCCGCCCGGATGCGCCGCGATGTGGGGCAGTTCGCGCTCATCGGGCGCTTCGTCATCGTGCCGCTGACGCTCTTCAGCGGCACCATGTTCCCGCTCGCGACGCTCCCGGTTTGGCTGCAGTGGATCGGCTGGGTCAGCCCGCTGTGGCACGCCTCCCAACTCGCCCGCGCCGCTGCCTACGGTCCCAGCGAGCCGCTCTGGCTCATCGCGGTGCACATCCTCGTGCTGCTGGGGCTCATCGTGCTCGGCTGGTGGCTCACGGTGCGGGCGTTGCGTCGAAGGCTGGAGCAGTGAGCGCCGCGCGCAGCCTCGCCGCCGGTCGCCGCCCGCGATCGGCGATCTCCTCGGGGAACGCGGCCGCGGTCTTCCGCCGCAACCTCGTCGGCGCCCGCAGCACGAACCTGTGGGTCATGGTCTCGGGCTTCTTCGAGCCGGTCTTCTACCTGGTCGCGCTCGGCGCGGGACTCGGCGGTCTCATCGGCGCCGTCGAGCTCGCGAGCGGCCGCGAGGTGCCGTATGCCGCGTTCATCGCGCCCGGCCTCCTCGCCGTCTCGGCGATGAACGGCGCGATCGCCGACTCGACGTGGAACGTCTTCTTCAAGATGCACTTCATGAAGACGTACGACGCGATGCTCGCCACGAGTCTCGGCCCGCTCGACGTCGCCCTCGGGGAGATCGGCTGGGCGCTGTTCCGCGGCGCCATCTACGCCTCCGGGTTCCTCATCGTCATGCAGTGCTTCGGGCTCAACCATGCCTGGAGTGCGCTGCTCGCCATCCCGGCCGCGGTGCTCGTCGCCTTCGGCTTCGCGGCCGTCGGCATGGGCATCACCTCGTATCTGCGCACGTTCCAGCAGATGGACTGGATCGCGTTCGTCATCCTGCCGATGTTCATGCTCTCCGGCACGTTCTTCCCCGTCGAGCAGTATGCGGAGCCCGTGCAGTGGATCATCAAGGCGCTGCCGCTGTGGCACGGGACGGAGCTCATCCGGGGTCTGACGCTCGGCGCGCTCGACTGGGGGATGCTCGTGCATGTCGGCTACTTCGCCGTCATGATCGTGCTCGGCGTCGCGTTCACGACGCGGCGGCTGCGCCGGATGTTCCTCACCTGAGCCCGGCGAGCGGGCTGGGTGTCGCTACGCCCGGATCTCGCGCAGCGCGATCGCCGTCTCCAGGGCCGCGTGCGCGGCCTCGGCGCCCTTGTCCTCCTTCGAGCTCGGCAGTCCGGCCCGGTCGAGCCCCTGCTGCTCGTCGTCGAGCGTCAGCACGCCGAAGCCGACCGGCTTGCCGGTGTCGAGCGCGACGCGGGTGAGGCCGCTCGTCGCGGCGTCCGAGACGAAGTCGAAGTGCGGGGTGCCGCCGCGCACGATGACGCCGAGCGCGACCGCGGCGTCGGCACCCGCATCGAGCACGGCCTTCGTCACGAGCGGCAGCTCGAAGGCGCCCGCGACCCGCACGAGCTCGTGCTCGGCGCCGGCGGCGTCGAGCACGCGCCGCGCCCCCGCGATGAGTCCGTCGGTGATCGCCTCGTGCCAGCGTCCCGCGACGATGACGATTCGGAAGCCGCTGCCCTCGAGTGCCGTCTCGGCTCCGCGCCCTGCGCCGCTCATGCCTGTCCCTTTCCGTGCCCCCGACTCGTCCCGAGTCGTGCCAGTTCGTCGTCGCTCGGCAGCAGGTGGCCCATGCGGTCGCGCTTGACGCCGAGGTAGTCGCGGTTCTGCTCGCTGATGCCGACGACCATCGGGACGGTCTCGGCGATCTCGACGCCGTGCTCGGCGAGCTGCGCGACCTTCTCCGGGTTGTTCGTCATGAGGCGCACGTTCGTCGCGCCGAGGTCGGCGAGGATCGCCGCGGCGCCGCCGAACTCGCGCCGGTCCGGCGGCAGGCCGAGCGCGACGTTCGCTTCGACGGTGTCGAGCCCGTCCTCCTGGAGCCGGTAGGCGCGGAGCTTGTCGACGAGACCGATGCCGCGGCCCTCGTGCCCGCGCAGGTAGACGACGACGCCGCCCTCGGCCGAGATCGCCTCGAGGGCGGCGTCGAGCTGCGGCCCGCACTCGCACTTGAGCGAGCCGAACGCCTCGCCCGTCAGGCACTCGGAGTGCACTCGCACGAGCGGCGTGTCGGGGATGGGGTCGGCGATGAGCGCGATGTGGTCGTGTCCGGTCTCGGCGTCGCGGTAGGCGCGCACCCGCAGCGTGCCGTGCTCGCTCGGCATGTTCGCCTCGGCGCGCAGCGACACCCGAGGGCGCGGTACGGGTGCTTCGTCGCTCGCCGGCTGTCCGCTGAGGTACACGATGAGGTCGGCGATCGTGACGACCGGCAGGTCGCGCTCCTCGCCGAGCTGCAGGATCTCCGGCAGCCGCATCATCGAGCCGTCGTCGGTCACGAGCTCGCCGATCGCGCCGACGGGCGGCAGCCCCGCGAGCCGCATCAGGTCGACCGCGGCCTCGGTGTGGCCGGCGCGCTCGCGCACGCCGCCGTCGACGGCGCGCAGCGGCAGGATGTGCCCGGGGCGGATGAGGTCCTCGGGCTCGGAGGCGGGGTCGGCGAGGACGTTGAGCGTGCGCGCGCGGTCGGCCGCGCTGATGCCGGTCGTGACGCCGGCGGCGGCGTCGACCGAGATCGTGTACGCGGTCGAGCGCGGGTCCTGGTTGACGGCGACCATGGGGGGCAGCGCGAGCCGGTCGGCGAGGTCTCGTGGCATCGGCGCGCACAGGTATCCGGAGGTCACCCGGACCATCCAGGCGAGCGTCTCGGGGGTCGCGAGCGCGGCGGAGATGATCACGTCGCCTTCGTTTTCGCGGTCGGCGTCGTCGACGACGAGGACGGGCTTGCCGGCCCGCAGTGCGTCGAGCGCCTCCGGAATCGTCGCAAGGTTCATCGCGTTACCTCCTGGAATCGGATCAGGCGCGCGATGTGCCGCGCGAGGATGTCGGTCTCGATGTTGACGCGGTCGCCGACGGCGAGGGCGCCGAGCGTCGTCGCCTCGAGCGTCTCGGGGATGAGCGACACCTCGAACCAGTCGGTGCCGGCGTCGCTCACGGTGAGGCTCACGCCGTCGACCGTGATGGAGCCCTTCTTCGTCACGAGCGGCGCGTGCTCGGGGTCGAGCGCGAACCGGATGACCCGCCACGCGTCGCCCGGCCGCACGTCGAGGACCTCGCTCGTGCCGTCGACGTGCCCCTGGACGATGTGGCCGCCGAGCCGGTCGTCGGCGCGCAGCGCCCGCTCGACGTTGACCCGGGTGCCGGGGGACTTCGCCCCGATCGTCGTGACGTCGACGGTCTCGCGCATGACGTCGGCGGCGAACCAGTCCGACCCCCAGCCGACGACGGTGAGGCAGACGCCGCTCACGGCGATCGACGCCCCGTGCTGCGCATCCTCGACCGCGAGCGGCGCCCGCACGGTCAGTCGCGTGCCGTCGCCGCTCGCCTCGACCGCGACGATCTCCCCGATCTCCTCCACGAGTCCCGTGAACACCTCAGCGTCCCCTTCCGTTTTCCGGTGCAGTGCGCCCTGCGCGCGCGTATTGCACGCGTGCCCCGTCCCGCTCGTGAGATGCGGTGGGCCGCAGGGTCAGGGCGAGGTCGGCGCCGAGTCGGCGCACGTCCCGCAGTCCCAGCTCGGCGGCCTCGGCGATGGATCCGATGCCGAGGTCGCCGATCGCGGTGTGTGGCCCGCCGAGCAGCTTGGGCGCGAGGTAGACGGCGAGCTCGTCGGCGAGCCCGGCGCGCAGGATCGCGCTCGTCAGCGTCGGTCCGGCCTCGACGAGCACACGGGCGACCCCGCGCTCCCAGAGCTCCGCCAGCACGTCCTCGGGCGCGCGGTCGCGCGCCTCGATGAGGCCGGCGGGGTGCCGGCGCAGCTGAGCGTCGTCGGGCACGGCCCGCGAGCCGAGGACGACGGGGATGGGCTGCCGGGGGAGCAGAACGCCGTCCGCCCCCCGCGCGGTCAGCGCCGGGTCGTCGCCGAGGACGGTCCCGGTGCCGGTGACGATGGCGTCGGACTCGGCCCGCAGTCGGTGCCCGTCGGCGCGCGCTGCGGCGCCGGTGATCCACTGGCTGGAGCCGTCGGCTGCGGCAGCGCGCCCGTCGAGCGTCGCGGCCCACTTGACGGTGACCCACGGTCGCGCCCGTCGCTTGGCGACGAGCCAGGGCTCGATGAACGCGCGCGCCTCTTCGCCGAGCACCCCCTCGATGACCTCGACGCCGGCGGCGCGCAGCCGGTCGGCGCCGCCGCCCGACTCGTGCCCGGGGTCCTCGACGGCGTAGGCGACGCGCCGGATGCCGGCCGCGAGCAGCGCCTCGGCGCACGGGCCGGTGCGGCCCGAGTGGTTGCAGGGCTCGAGCGTCACGACCGCGGTGTGGGCGGTGCCCGCGGGGACGCGCGAGAGCGCGTCGACCTCCGCGTGCGGGGTGCCGGCGCCGTGGTGCCAGCCTTCGGCGACGACGTCGTCGCGGTCATCGAGGATGACGCAGCCGACGCGCGGGTTGCCGCCGCTCAGGGGGCCGCGTGCCGCGAGCTCGAGGGCGCGCCGCATCGCGGTCTCGATGACCGTGAATCCGGCGTCAACCGACATCGTTCGCCTCCCATGCGCCTCCCTTCCGGACTCCCGTGGATTCACCACGGTCACCGTCGGTCCCGGAATTCCACCGGATCGGGCCCTCGGAGAGGGCTTCGCGGACTGTCACCGCCGGTTCGGAATTTCACCGACCCCGGAGCATGTTGCTCGACGATTCTAACCCCGCTGCGGGAGCGCTATTCCCGGCATCAGGCAGTCCTACCTCCGGCGCAGGAAGCCGATCCGGTCGTAGACGCGCGCGAGCGTCGCGTCGGCGATCTCGGCCGCGCGGTCCGCGTTCGCCGCGAGCACGCGGTCGAGCTCGGCGGGGTCGTCGAGGAGCTCGAGGGTGCGTGCCCGGATCGGGCCGAAGGTCTCGGCGACGACCTCGGCGAGGCCCGTCTTGAAGTCGCCGTAGCCGCGCCCCGCGTACTCCGCTTCGATCTCGGTGATCGCCCGGCCGGAGAGCGAGGAGTAGATCGTGAGCAGGTTGGAGACGCCCGGCTTGTCCTTCGGTGCGTAGCGGACGGCGCCCTCGGAGTCGGTCGTCGCGCTCTTGATCTTCTTCGCCGAGACGTTCGGCTCGTCGAGGAGCCAGACGACGCCCTTCTCGGAGGAAGCCGACTTCGACATCTTGCTGGTCGGCTCCTGGAGGTCGTAGATGCGCGCCGACTCGCCGCGGATCTGCGCCTTGGGGATGACGAAGGTGTCGCCGAAGCGGGAGTTGAACCGCATCCCGAGGTCCCGGGTGAGCTCGACGTGCTGCTGCTGGTCGTCACCGACCGGCACGACCTGGGTGTCGTAGAGCAGGATGTCGGCGGCCATCAGGATGGGGTAGGTGAACAGCCCCACGCTCGTCTTGTCGGTGCCCTGTCGGGCCGACTTGTCCTTGAACTGGGTCATCCGGCTCGCCTCGCCGAAGCCGGTGATGGTGTTGAGCACCCATGCGAGCTCGGGGTGCGCGGCGACGTGGGACTGGACGAAGAGGATCGACTTGGCGGGGTCGATTCCGGCGGCGATGTACTGCGCGGCGGTGCGGCGGGTGGCCTGACGCAGCTGCTCCGGGTCCTGCTCGACGGTGATCGCGTGGAGGTCGACGACGCAGAACACGGCGTCGTGGGTCTCCTGGAGCTCGCGCCACTGCAGCAGCGCCCCGATGTAGTTGCCGATCTGGAGGGAGTCGGCGGATGGCTGCATGCCGGAGAACAGTCGGGGCTTGGTCACCGGCCCATTCTTTCAGGTGGTGTCGTTGGGGTCGGCCCGCCGCCGGCCCGAACCTGCGCTCCGCCGCGATCGCGTCGAGCGCGCTCAGACGTCGTAGTCGACGATCACCGGCGCGTGGTCGGACCAGCGCGCCTCGTACGACGGGTAGCGATCCACGCGGTAGTCCTTGACCCGCGCCGCGAGCGCGGGCGTCGCGATCTGGTAGTCGATGCGCCAGCCGACGTCGTTGACGAAGGCCTGCCCGCGATTCGACCACCACGTGTAGGGGCCGTCGACCTCGCCGGCCCACGTCCGCCCCACGTCGACCCATCCCAGGCCCGGCGCGACCGTGCCGTCCGGCCCTTCGATGGGCTCGCCCTCGGCGCCGAAGAAGCGGGCGAAGTAGGCGCGCTCCTGCGGCAGGAACCCGGCGTTCTTCTGATTGCCCCGCCAGTTCTTGATGTCGAACGGCGTCGTGCCGACGTTGAGGTCGCCGAGCACGACCGCGAGCTCCGAGTGCGCGGCGATCTCCGGCAGGCGCTTCGTCATGGCGTCGAGGAACTTGTACTTCTCGACCTGCTTGGGGGTGTCGACCTCGCCCGAGTGGACATACGTCGAGACGACCGTGACGATCCGGTCGCCGATCTTGAAGTCGGCCTCGAGCCAGCGACCGGCGCTGTCGAAATCGTCGTCGCCGAGCGCGACGCGATGGATCTCCGGCTCGCGCGGCCCGCCGTCGTCCCGGCTCGCGAGCGCGACGCCCGCACGACCCTTCGCCGTCGCGGCGTCGTGGATGACGTGCCAGCCGTCCCCGAGGAGCCGTACGACGTCGTCGGTCTCCGCGCGCACCTCCTGGATCGCCAGGATGTCGATGCCCTGGTGCTCGAGCCAGTCGCCCATGCCCTTGCGATAGGCGGCACGGATGCCGTTCGTGTTGATGGTGGCGATCCGCAGCGGCTTGTTCGTCACGCTCCGATGCTACTCGGGGCCACCGACGCGGGACTCGGCCTCGATGGACTCGCCTCCTGCATCGCCCGCGGACCGCGCCGCATGACGTTCTGCCGCCTCCCCGATCCACGCGGCCGCGAGCAGCAGCACCGTGCACAGGAGGCTGAACCAGATGAGCAGCCCGATGATGACGGCGAAGGACGCGAGCAGCGGGTTCGATGCCGCGCCGCCGAGCAGCAGGCTGCCGAGCGCCTTGAGCACCTCGAGTGCGAGCGCCCCGCCGAGCACGCCCTGCAGGAGTGCGCGACGCGGCAGGCGCTCGGCCGAGAGGATCGAGTACAGGGCGAAGAGCACGACGACGTCGAACCCGAAGCCGATGACGAGGCCTGCGATCCGGGAGGCGATCTCGGCGAACGAGTTGTCGGGGGAGACTCCCGCCCAGGCGAGCACCGCGCCGAGCAGGCTCGTCGCGAAGAGCGAGAGCGCCGCCGAGATGACGAGCGCGACCCCGAAGCCGAGCGCGAGGCCCGCGTCCTTGAGCTTGAGGATGATCGCGTTCTGCTGCACGTGCACCTGGCCGAGCATTGCGCGCACCGCCGATCGCGCCGCGCCGAACCAGCCGACCGAGGTCCACACGAGGCCCACCGCGGCGACCGCGCCCGTCCAGCCGAGGATCTGCGCCGACAGCAGCTGATGGAGCGAGATGGCCCCGCCCTCGCCGCGGTCGATCAGCCCGGGCACCGCGTCGGCGATCGTGTCGAGCACCGCGTCGCGCAGCGACGAGCTGCCGCCCACCCAGATGCCGAAGATGGCGAACGCGACCCAGATCGCGGCGAAGGCGGCGAAGATCGCCTGGTAGGACAGCCCGTTCGCGAGGAGCGGACCATTCGCACGGCCGAACCGCGCCAGCACCCGCATCGGTCGGGTGGCCTGCACCCACGCGATCAGCGCCGCGATCTTCGCCTTCATCAGGGCAAGGCTACCCGCGGCGTCCGGTCCGAACCGGGGGCTTGCCTCGCGCGATCCGGATGGACTAGGGCTTGCCCCGCATGATGGCCTGCTTGACCTCCGCGATCGCCTGCGTGATCTGGATGCCGCGCGGGCACGCCTCGGTGCAGTTGAAGGTCGTGCGACAGCGCCACACGCCCTCCTTGTCGTTGAGGATCGACAGCCGCACCTGCGCCTCGTCGTCGCGGTCGTCGAAGATGAAGCGGTGCGCGTTGACGATCGCCGCCGGGCCGAAGTACTGTCCGTCGGTCCAGAAGACGGGGCACGACGAGGTGCACGCCGCGCACAGGATGCACTTCGTGGTGTCGTCGAAGACCTCGCGCGCGGCGATCGACTGCTTGCGCTCCTTGCCCTTCTCCGGGTTGGTGTGCGCCTGGAGGAATGGGTTGACCTCGCGGAAGGACGCGAAGAACGGGTCCATGTCGACGATGAGGTCCTTCTCCAGCGGCAGGCCCTTGATCGCCTCGACGTAGATCGGCTGCGTGAGGTCGAGATCCTTCATGAGGGTCTTGCACGCGAGCCGGTTGCGGCCGTTGATGCGCATCGCATCGGAGCCGCAGATGCCGTGGGCGCAGGAGCGGCGGAAGCTGAGCGAGCCATCCATGTCCCACTTGATCTTGTGCAGGGCGTCCAGCACGCGATCGGTCGAGTAGACCTGCACGTCGAAGTCCTCCCAGTGCGGCTCGGTGTCCACGTCCGGGTCGAAGCGCCGGATGATCAGCGTCGCCGTGAACTCCTGGACGGCGCCGAACTCGGCGGCCTGGATGTCGTGGCCGCCCACGGCCTCGAGCGCGTCTGCGGTGGCGGTCGCCATCAGTACTTCCTCTCCAGCGGCGGGTAGATCAACTCGCCCTTGTCGTCCTTGACGAAGACCACGGGCTTCCAGTCGAGTCGGATGTGGTCCTCGGGGTCGGGCGAGGTCGCGTCGCCCGTGAGGTAGGCCATCGTGTGCTGCATGTACTTCTCGTCGTCGCGGTTCGGGAAGTCGTCGCGCATGTGGCCGCCGCGCGACTCCTGCCGGTTGAGCGCGCTGTAGACGACGACCTCGGCGAGGTCGAGCAGGAAGCCGAGCTCGATCGCCTCGAGCAGGTCGGTGTTGAACCGCTTGCCATGGTCGTGGATGCCGATGTGCTTGTAGCGCTCGCGCAGGCCGTGGATGACGCGCAGCACGTGACGCAGCGACTCGTCGGTGCGGAACACCTGCGCGCCCTTGTCCATCTCGTCCTGCAGCTCCTTGCGCAGGGCCGCGATGCGCTCGGTGCCCTTGGACGCCCGCAGGCGCTCGATGAGCTCGCGGATCTCCTTCGCGGGGTCCGCGGGCAGCGGCGTGAAGTCGACGGTGTTCGCGTACTCGACCGCGTTGTTGCCCGCGCGCTTGCCGAACACGTTGATGTCCAGGAGCGAGTTGGTGCCGAGGCGGTTGGAGCCGTGGACCGACACGCAGGCGCACTCGCCCGCGGCGTAGAGCCCGGGGACGGGGGTCTCGTTGTCGCGCAGCACTTCGGCCTTGACGTTCGTCGGGATGCCGCCCATCGCGTAGTGGGCCGTCGGCATGACGGGGACGGGCTCGACGACGGGGTCGACGCCGAGGTAGGTGCGGGCGAACTCCGTGATGTCCGGCAGCTTCGTCTCGAGCACCTCGGCCCCGAGGTGCGTGCAGTCCAGCAGCACGTAGTCCTTGTGCGGGCCCGCGCCGCGACCCTCCGCGACCTCCTGGACCATGCAGCGCGAGACGATGTCGCGCGGGGCGAGGTCCTTGATCGTCGGGGCGTAGCGCTCCATGAAGCGCTCGCCGCTCGCGTTGCGCAGGATCGCGCCCTCGCCGCGGGCACCCTCGGTCAGCAGGATGCCGAGCCCCGCGAGACCGGTCGGGTGGAACTGGAAGAACTCCATGTCCTCCAGTGGCAGCCCCTTGCGCCAGATGATGCCGACGCCGTCGCCCGTGAGGGTGTGCGCATTGGACGTCGTCTTGAACATCTTGCCGAAGCCACCGGTCGCGAAGACGATCGACTTGGCCTGGAAGACGTGCAGCTCACCGCTCGCGAGCTCGTAGGCGACGACGCCCGTCGCGGTGCCCTCGTCGGAGAGCACGAGGTCGAGCGCGTAGAACTCGTTGTAGAACTCGATGCCGAGCTTCACGCAGTTCTGGAACAGCGTCTGCAGGATCATGTGGCCCGTGCGGTCGGCCGCGTAGCAGGCGCGGCGCACCGGCGCCTTGCCGTGATCGCGGGTGTGACCGCCGAAGCGGCGCTGGTCGATGTTGCCTTCGGGCGTCCGGTTGAACGGCAGGCCCATGTTCTCCAGGTCGATGACGGCGTCGATCGCCTCCTTGGCGAGGATCTGCGCCGCGTCCTGGTCGACGAGGTAGTCGCCGCCCTTGACGGTGTCGAAGGTGTGCCACTCCCAGTTGTCCTCTTCGACGTTCGCGAGCGCCGCGGCCATGCCGCCCTGCGCCGCGCCCGTGTGCGAGCGCGTGGGGTAGAGCTTCGTGATGACGGCGGTGCGAGCCTTGGGGCCCGCCTCGATCGCGGCGCGCATCCCGGCGCCGCCCGCGCCGACGATGACGACGTCGTACTGGTGGTAGTGGATGCCGTCGATGACGGTCGATTCCTCAGCGGTGGCGTTGGTCACGTGTCCTGGTTCCTTACTCGATCACGCACTGCGGGATCTGCGATGCGGTCTCGGGTGTGATGCCGAGGCACGGGTCGAATGTCGTCAGCACGAGGGTGCCGAGCACCAGCAGGGCGACCGTCGCGAGCAGGATCAGCCCGAGCAGGATGCGCCGCAGCGCCGGTCGGGTCGCGTAGTCGTTGACGAGGGTGCGCATGCCGTTGGCGCCGTGGATCAGTGCGAGCCAGAGCAGCAGCATGTCCCAGACGATCCAGAACGGATCGGCCCACTTGCCGGCGACGAACGCGAAGTCGATCGCCTTGACGCCCTCGCCCGCGACGAGGTTGACGAAGAGGTGGCCGAAGATGAGGACCGCGAGCAGCACGCCGGAGGCGCGCATGTAGATCCAGCCCCACTTCTCGAGGTTGATGCCGCGCTTGGGGCCGCGGGCGGGTCGGCCGTACTTCGAGCCGGGCGCGGGGACCCGGACGCTGCCGATGGTCGCGATCGTGACGTTCGTCTCGCTCATCACGCGTCCCCTCCGAAGATGTGCATCAGCTGCCTCGGCACGAAGCCGGCCATGAGGACGACCCAGAGCACGATGACGGACCAGAACATCGTCTTCTGGTACTTCGCGCCCTTCGACCAGAAGTCGATGAGGATGATCCTCAGACCGTTGAGCGCGTGGTACCCGATTGCGCCGACGAGCGCGATCTCGCCGAGACCCATGATCGGCGTCTTGTACGCGCCGATGACCGCGTTGTACGCCTCGGGGCTCACCTTGACGAGCGCCGTGTCGAGGATGTGGACGAGGAGGAAGAAGAAGATCGCGACACCGGTGATCCGGTGCAGGACCCACGACCACATGCCCTCACGACCGCGGTAGAGCGTGCCGCCCAGCTTCTTCGGCTGCGGCGGTGCTCCCGGAGGTTCGACGGTCATGGTCCCAGCCGATTTCGTTGCCACACCCCTATCCTAAGGACTCATGCGACGCCCCGAGCCCACGCCCGGACGCGGCACCATCGATGGTTTCACGGCGATCATCCCCGCGGGCGGCATCGGGTCGAGGCTCTGGCCGCTCTCGCGCGCCGACGCGCCGAAGTTCCTGCACGACCTCACCGGCTCGGGCAACAGCCTGCTGCGGGACACCTGGGACCGCATCGTCCCGCTCACCGGCGCCGACCGCGTCGTCGTCGTCACGGGCCGCGCGCACCGGGCCGCCGTCGAGGCACAGCTGCCCGACCTCATCGACCCCAACGTGCTCCTGGAGTCCGAGCCGCGCGAGTCGACCGCGGCGATCGGACTCGCCGCCGCGATCCTTCAGCGCCGCGAGCCCGGGGTCGTGATCGGGTCCTTCGCCGCCGACCACGTCATCCGCGACGCCCGGGGCTTCCGCCGCGCGGTCGAGGAGGCCGTCGCGATCGCCCGCACCGGACTCGTCGCGACGATCGGCATCACGCCGACCGAACCGGCCATCGGCTTCGGCTACATCCACGCCGACGGACCGCTCGACATCCCCGGCGCGCCGCGCGCGGTCGCGGCGCTCGCGTTCCAGGAGAAGCCGGACCTCGCGACCGCCAAGCGCTACGTCGAAGGCGGCGAGCACCTCTGGAACGCCGGCATGTTCATCGCGAAGGCCTCCGTCGTCCTCGACTGGATCCGCGCGTACGACGCCGACTTCGCCGCCGACCTCGATGCGCTCGCGGAGGCCTGGGACGATCCCGCGACGCGAGGCCCCGCGGTCGACACCATCTGGCCGCGGCTGCGGCGCATCGCGTTCGACTACGTCGTCGCCGAGCCCGCCGCGGCCGCCGGCGCGCTCGCCGTCGTGCCGGGCGACTTCGACTGGGACGACGTCGGCGACTTCGCCTCCATCGCGCGGCTGCACGCGGGCGGTCGCAAGCGCGACCTCGCGATCCTCGGCGACAACCCCACCGTGCTCTCCGACAAGTCGACGGGCGTCGTCGTCGCGAACGGCAAGCGCGTCGTGTCCCTCATCGGCGTCAAGGACATCGTCGTCATCGACACCCCAGACGCGCTCCTCGTCACCACGACGGAGCACGCGCAGCGGGTCAAGTCCGTCGTCGACGCGCTGCGGATCTCGGGCCGCGGCGACGTGCTGTGAGCCCCGGCACGGCGTTCTGGATCACGGAGCAATAACGCTTCCGTCACGCCTGCGCATCTGTGGGGGCACGGCACAAGAGTGCTGAGTAGTCTTTCGTCACAAAGCGGCTCCTGGCGTGCGCCGGAGCTTGACCAGGAGGTACCCGTGATCACTACTCGCAAGGCCGTATTCGGCGGCCTGGCCGTCGCTGCGACCGCCGCGCTGCTCGCCGCATGCGCCGCCCCGCCGGCCACCACCCCGACTGAGGAGCCGACCACCCCGGTCGCCTCCGACTTCCTGCCCTGCATGGTCTCCGACGCGGGCGGGTTCGACGACAAGTCGTTCAACCAGCTCGGTGCCGACGGCATCCGCGCGGCCGCGGCCGCGGCGGGCGTCGAGCCGATCCTCGTCGAGTCCAACGACGAGTCCGACTACGGCCCCAACATCACGAGCCTCGTCGACCAGGGCTGCACCATCATCGTGACGGTCGGCTTCGCGCTGTCCGCCGCGACGGTCGAGGCGGCGCTCGCCAACCCCGAGGTCAACTTCGCGATCGTCGACGACGCCGCGGACAACGACTTCGACGGCACCGTCGACGCGCCGAACATCAAGCCGCTCATCTTCGACACCGCGCAGGCGGCGTTCCTCGCCGGCTACGCGGCGGCGGCGACCTCGACCTCGGGTGTCGTCGGCACCTACGGCGGCATGAACTTCCCGACCGTGTCGATCTTCATGGACGGCTTCGCCCAGGGCGTCGACTACTACAACTCGGAGAACTCCGCGGCCGTCAAGGTCGTCGGCTGGGACCGCAACAACCCTGAGGGCGGCGCCTTCACGGGTGGCTTCGCCAACGACGCGGCCGCGACCGCGACCGCGCAGGGCATCATCGACCAGGGCGCGGACGTTGTGCTCCCGGTCGGCGGCCCGATCTACCTCGCCGCGGCGACCATCATCCAGAGCTCGGGTGCCAACATCGCGCTCGTCGGTGTCGACGCCGACGTGTTCGAGACCGACCCGAGCGTCGGCCCGCTCCTGCTCACCTCGGTGCGCAAGCTCATCGACGTCGCCGTCGAGGCGGCCGTGTCCGACGCGGCCGCCGGCGCGTTCGACTCGACGCCGTACATCGGCACGCTGGAGAACGAGGGCGTCGGCATCGCGCCGTTCCACGACTTCGAGTCCAAGGTCCCCGCGGACCTCGGCGCGAAGCTCGAGACGATCGCGGCCGGCATCATCGACGGCTCGATCCCGGTCGAGTCCTACCTCGCCGGCTGAGCCAGACGAACACAGGGACCGGGGAGGTCGGCGAAAGCCGCCTCCCCGGTCCTCGTTCGTGGATAGGATCGTCCGCATGAAGCTCGAGCTCCGGGGCATCACGAAGACCTTCGGGGCTCTGGTCGCCAACGACCACATCGACCTCACCGTCGAGCCCGGCGAGATCCACTGCCTGCTCGGGGAGAACGGCGCCGGCAAGTCGACGCTCATGAACGTCCTCTACGGCCTGCTCCAGGCCGACTCCGGACAGATCCTGCTCGACGACGTCGTCCAGCACTTCAAGGGTCCGGGCGAGGCGATGAAGGCCGGCATCGGCATGGTGCACCAGCACTTCATGCTCATCCCCGTCTTCACCGTCGCGGAGAACGTCATGCTCGGCCATGAGCCGACGAAGTTCGCCGGCACGCTCGACCTCGCGACCGCGCGCGAGCGGGTGCGCGAGATCTCGGCCCGGTTCGGCTTCGACGTCGACCCGGACGCGCTCGTGGAGGACCTGCCGGTCGGCGTTCAGCAGCGGGTCGAGATCATCAAGGCGCTCTCGCGTGACGCGCGGGTCCTCGTCTTCGACGAGCCGACGGCGGTCCTCACCCCGCAGGAGACGGACGAGCTCATGGCGATCATGCGCCAGCTGCGCGACGCCGGCACCGCGATCGTGTTCATCACGCACAAGCTGCGGGAGGTCCGCGAGGTCGCCGACCGGATCACCGTCATCCGGCTCGGCAAGGTCGTCGGCGAGGCATCGCCGACCGCGTCCAACGAGGAGCTCGCCACGCTCATGGTCGGGCGCGACGTCGACCTCGTCGTGGACCGTCCGCCGGCGACGCCAGGCGCCGATCGCCTCGTCGTGGAGGGGCTCACCGTCGCCGACCAGACGGGGCACCTCGTCGTCAACGACGTGTCCTTCGCGGTGCGAGCGGGCGAGATCGTCGGGGTGGCGGGCGTCCAAGGCAACGGCCAGACCGAGCTCACGGAGGCGCTCGTCGGGCTGCAGCACGTGCTGCGCGGCCGGATCCTGCTCGACGGCGACGACATCACCAAGGACCGCGTGCGCGCCGTGCTCGACGCGGGCGTCGGCTACATCCCCGAGGACCGGTCGGCGGACGGCCTCGTCAAGCAGTTCTCCGTCGCCGAGAACCTCATGCTCGACCGGTCGAACGGAGCGCCGTTCGTCCGGCTCGGCGCGCTGCAGCGCGCCACGCTCGCGAAGTTCGCGCAGGAGACGGTCGAGGCCTTCGACATCAGAACGCCGTCGATCGGCGAGCAGGCCGGTCGCCTCTCCGGCGGCAACCAGCAGAAGGTCGTCGTGGCCCGCGAGATGTCGCGCGAGATCGGGCTGCTCGTCGCCTCCCAGCCCACGCGCGGTGTCGACGTGGGCTCGATCGAGTTCATCCACAAGCGCATCGTCGCGGCGCGCGACCAGGGCGTCGCCGTGCTCGTCGTGTCGACGGAGCTCGAGGAGATCCAAGCGCTCTCCGACCGCATCATCGTCATGTACCGCGGACGCATCGTCGGCGTCGTGCCGGGCGATACGAGCCGCGAGACGCTCGGTCTCATGATGGCCGGCGAGGCCCCGTCGGGGGCGGCGGCATGAGTCACGCGCCCACACTGCCGCAGACTCCGGCGGAGGAGCCGCCGCTGACCCCGAAGGAGGCGCAGCGCGCCCGCTGGCGTCAGGCGATCCGCGAGATCACGCTCGGCGGACCGCTCATCGGGCTCATCTCGGTCCTCCTCGCGATGCTCGTCGGCTCGATCCTCATCGCTGCGACCGACCCGAAAGTCGCCGAGGCGGCCGGCTACTTCTTCTCCCGACCCGGCGACACCTTCGGAGCGATCTGGGAGTCGATCTCGGGCGCGTACACCGCGTTCTTCCGGGGCGCGATCTACAACTTCAGCCGCCCCGACTTCGCCGCGGGGATCAAGCCCTTCACCGAGACGCTGACCTTCGCGACGCCGCTCATCGTCGCGGGCCTCGGCGTGGGCCTGACCTTCCGCGCGGGCCTGTTCAACATCGGCGGCCGCGGCCAGATGCTCCTCGGGGCGGCGATCGGCGGCTGGATCGGCTTCGCGGCGCCGCTGCCGATCGTCCTGCACCCCATCGTCGTCGTCATCGTGGGCATGGCGGCCGGCGCCTTCTGGGCGGCGATCGCCGGCGTGCTCAAGGCGTACACGGGCGCGCACGAGGTGATCACGACGATCATGCTTAACTACGTCGGCTACTACCTCGTCTTCTGGATGCTGTCGACGAAGGGGCTGCTGCAGGCCCCCGGCTCGAACAATCCGAAGAGCCCCCCGATGCTCGAGACCGCCGTCTTCCCCCCGCTGCTCGGCGACCAGTACAACCTCCACGTCGGCTTCCTCATCTCGATCGCCGCCGTCGTCATCGTGTGGTGGATCCTCGAGCGCTCGAGCCTCGGCTTCTCGTTCCGCGCCGTCGGGCTCAACCCCCGCGCCGCAGAGACCGCCGGGATCAACACGAAGCGCGTCACGATCATCGCGATGAGCATGTCCGGCGCGCTCCTCGGCCTCGCGGGCGTGCAGCAGGTCCTCGGCACCGTCACGACGGGCTTCTCCGCCGGGATCGACGCGGGCATCGGCTTCGACGCGATCACGGTCGCGCTCCTCGGCCGCTCCAAGCCGTGGGGCATCCTCGCGGCCGGCATCCTCTTCGGCGCCTTCAAGGCCGGCGGGTACTCGATGCAGGCCGCCGAGGGGATCCAGATCGACATCGTCGTCGTCGTGCAGGCGCTCATCGTCCTGTTCCTCGCGGCGCCGCCACTCATCCGCGCGATGTTCCACCTCCCGGAGCCGGGTGCCAAGCGCAAGGTCAAGGAGGCGAAGGCATGACCCTTCGTCAGCCCAAGGACGCGGGCGCCGTGACGCTCTCGCCGACCCTCGACCAGGCGACGCGGGTCAGCTGGAAGGCGCCGATCGCGTTCACCCTGTTCACGATCGTCTCGGCGCTGCTGTTCATCGGCCTCTCCAACGATGGCAAGGCGCTGTTCCAGTTCTCGCCCGCGGGCGACGCGTGGCAGATCCCGGTGCTGCTCTTCGCCTCGCGACCGGTCGGTGTCGTCGGTGTCGTGCTGCTCGCGCTCATCAGCATTGTCTCCATCTGGCTGACGTTCCGCCGACGCCGCACGCCGTTGTGGCTCGCCGCGATCTACATCGCGGTCCTGCTCGTCGCGTTCCTCGCCTGGGCGGCGTCGTCGGCGCAGACGAACGTCATCCCGCTGGCGGGCCTGCTCGCCGGCTCGTTGAGCCTCGCCATCCCGCTCGTCTACGGCTCGCTCGCCGGCGTCATCGGGGAGCGCGTCGGCGTCGTCAACATCGCGATCGAGGGCCAGCTCCTCTTCGGCGCGTTCTCCTCGGCGCTCGTCGCCTCGATCACGGGCAGCGTCTGGGCGGGCCTCATCGCGGCCGCGGTCGCGGGCGTGCTCGTCGGCATGGTGCTCGCGGTCTTCTCCATCAAGTACTTCGTCGACCAGATCATCGTCGGCGTCGTGCTCAACGTCCTCATCGTCGGGCTCACGAGCTTCCTGTACTCCGAGATGCTGACGCCGAACGCGGCGACGCTCAACACCCCGCCGCGCTTCGAAGTCTGGGCGATCCCGGGGCTCGCGGACATCCCGCTCATCGGCCCGATGCTGTTCCGGCAGACGCCGATCGTCTACCTCGCCTACATCGCCGTCTTCCTCGTTTGGTGGGGGCTGTTCCGCACCCGCTGGGGGCTGCGGCTGCGCTCCGTCGGCGAGCACCCGACCGCGGCCGACACCGTCGGCATCAACGTCGAGCGCACCCGCTTCTGGAACGTCTCGCTCGCGGGCGGCATCGCCGGCCTCGGCGGCTCGTTCTACACGCTCGGGCTCGTCGGCGCATTCGGCCAGGAGATGACGAACGGGGCCGGGTACATCGCGCTCGCCGCCGTCATCTTCGGCAAATGGCACCCCGTGCGCGCCGCCCTCGCCGCACTGCTGTTCGGCTTCACCACGAGCCTGCAGAACACGCTGTCGATCATCGGCTCGCCCGTGCCGAGCCAGTTCATGCTCATGCTGCCGTACGTCGTCACGATCCTCGCCGTCGCCGGATTCGTCGGCGCCTCGCGCGGTCCGGCCGCCGCCGGCCAGCCGTACATCAAGTAGCCCCCTGCACGGTCGCCTGAGTGAGCGCAGCGAGTCGAGGGGCCCGACCGAGAGAGTTGAATCGCATGCCTGACATCGACTGGGATCGGCTGCGCGCCGCCGCGATCGGCGCGCTCTCGCACGCCTACGTGCCGTACTCGAAGTTCCCCGTCGGCGTCGCCGCGCTCGTCGAGGACGGGCGCGTCATCACGGGCGCGAACATCGAGAACGCGAGCTACGGGCTCACGCTCTGCGCCGAGTGCTCGCTCGTCTCGGCGCTGTGGATGGGCGGCGGCGGCCGGCTCGTCGCGTTCGTGTGCGTCGACGGCAACCACGACCGGCTGATGCCCTGCGGCCGGTGCCGGCAGCTGCTCTTCGAGCACTCCGCGCCGGGCATGCTGCTCGACACCGTCTCGGGCATCCGCACGATCGACGAGGTGCTGCCCGACGCGTTCGGACCCCGCACCCTGGAGACCTATCGGGAGGGCGAATGATCGAGCCGTTCGACGTCGTCGACCTCATCCGCGCGAAGCGCGACGGCGGCGAGCTGACGACCGCGCAGATCCGCTGGCTCGCCGACGCGTATACCCGCGGCGTCGTCGCCGACGAGCAGATGTCGGCATGGGCGATGGCGGTCTTCATCCGCGGGATGGCCCCGCGTGAGATCCGCGACCTGACGCTCGCGATGGTCGACAGCGGTGAGCGCATGTCGTTCTCCGGGCTCGGCAAGCCGACGACCGACAAGCACTCGACCGGCGGCGTCGGCGACAAGATCACGCTGCCGCTCGCGCCGCTCGTCGCCTCGTTCGGCGTCGCGGTGCCGCAGCTGTCGGGACGCGGTCTCGGCCACACGGGCGGGACGCTCGACAAGCTCGAGTCGATCCCCGGCTGGCGGGCACGTCTCAGCAACGACGAGTTCATGGCGCAGCTGCGGGACGTCGGCGCCGTCATCTCGGCGGCGGGCTCCGGGCTCGCGCCGGCCGATGGCAAGCTGTATGCGCTCCGCGACATCACCGGCACCGTCGAGTGCATCCCGCTCATCGCCTCCTCGATCATGTCGAAGAAGATCGCCGAGGGCACCGCGTCGCTCGTGCTCGACGTCAAGCACGGCTCGGGCGCCTTCCTCAAGGACCCGGCGATGGGGCGCGCGCTCGCCGAGACGATGGTGCAGCTCGGCAAGGACGCCGGGGTCGGGACGGTCGCGCTCCTCACGAACATGCAGACGCCGCTCGGCCGCGCGATCGGCAACGCCAACGAGGTCCGCGAGTCCGTCGAGGTGCTCGCCGGCGGGGGCCCGGCCGACGTCGTCGAGCTCACGATCGCGCTCGCGCGGGAGATGCTCGCGCTCGCGGGACTGCCGGACGCCGACGTCGAGGGCCACCTCGCGAGCGGCAAGGCGATGGACCGCTGGCGGGCGATGATCGCGGCGCAGGGCGGCGACCCCGATGCGGCGCTGCCCGTCCCGCGCGAGACCGAGACGGTTGTCGCGCCGCGTACCGGCGTCGTCGTCGACCTGCCGGCGCTGCCGTTCGGCGTCGCCGCGTGGCGGCTCGGCGCCGGCCGGGCGCGCAAGGAGGACCCCGTCGTGCATGCCGCGGGCATCGACCTCCACGTCGCGATCGGCGAGACGGTCGAGGCCGGCCAGCCGCTCTACACGCTCGCCGCCGACGACCCGGCGCGCTTCGCGCGGGCGCACGAGGCGCTCGAGGGCGCGCTGCGGATCGGCGACGCGGGTGAGACCGTCAACGACGGGGGACCGCTCATCCTCGAGCGCATCGCGTAGCGCGATGCGAGGGTCTTCGCGCGAGACGAGGGCGCTCGAGCCCGCTCCGCCCTCCTCAGCGCCGAATCGCCTCGCGAGCGCGCAACCGGCGTTCTCCCGATCGTCACCTCCTCGTGGCCTCAGCCTCGCTTGCCGACCGGGGCGAGCGAGTACCGTAGGGGAATGACGGACGATCTCACCCAATACCGGCTCCCGGGCGGCCAGGCGATCCAGCCGCTGCCGAAGATCGGGCTCCACGAGCATCTCGACGGCGGTGTGCGCCCCGCGACGATCATCGAGCTCGCGGCCGAGATCGGCCTCGAGCTGCCGGCCGCCGGTCCCGACGCCCTCGCCGACTGGTTCGTCGACCAGTGCACCGGCGGCGACCTCGTCGAGTACCTCAAGACGTTCGAGATCACGATCGCCTGCATGCAGACCGCGGCGGCGCTCGAGCGCGTCGCGCGCGAGTACGTCGAGGACCTCGCCGCCGACGGCGTCGTCTACGCGGAGATCCGGTGGGCGCCCGAGCAGCACCTGACGCGCGGCCTCACCCCCGACGAGGCGGTCGAGGCCGTCCAGCGCGGCATCGAGGCCGGTATCGAGGCGGTCGCGAGCCACGGCCACACGATCCGCATCGGTCAGCTCATCGACGCGCTGCGGCAGTTCGACCACTCGCTCGAGTCGGCCGAAGTCGCGCTGCGCTGGAGAGAACGCGGTGTCGTCGGCTTTGACATCGCCGGCCCGGAGGCCGGCTTCCCCGCCGCCCAGCACCGCGCCGCGTTCGACCTGCTCGCCGAGGAGTTCCTGCCGGTCACGGTGCACGCGGGCGAGGGGGACGGGATCGAATCGATCCGCGGCGCGCTCATCGACGGCCGCGCGCTGCGACTCGGACACGGCGTTCGCATCGTCGAGGACATCCTCCTGGAGGACGACGGACCGAACTCCTACGCGACGCTCGGCACCGTCGCGCAGTGGGTCAAGGATCGCGAGATCGCCCTCGAGATCGCGCCGTCGTCGAACCTGCAGACGGGCGCCCACGGGCGCACCATCGAGGACCACCCGTTCGACCTGCTCTACCAGCTCGGCTTCCGGGTCACCGTGAACCCGGACAACCGCCTGATGAGCCGGACGTCGATCACCCGCGAGCTCGCGATCCTCGCCGACGCGTTCGGCTACGACCTCGACGACCTGGCGGTGTTCCAGCTCAACGCGGCCGCGTCCGCCTTCCTCCCCGTGGAGGACCGCGACGCGCTCTCGGACCTCATCGCGAACGCCTACACGTAGCGAGCCGCGGGTCGAGTAGCGCGAAGCGCCTATCGAGACCTCAGCCTCCCCGGAGCGAGGTCTCGATACCTCGCTGCGCGACTACTCGACCCGCGGAACGCCGTTCTACGCCCAGAGGTCGTCGATCGAGGTCAGCGGGTAGTTCGCCGGGAGCGGCTTGCGCGCGACGCCCGAGTCGACCGCCGCCTGGGCGACCGCCGTGGCGACGAGGCCGAGGAGGCGGGGGTCCATGGGCTTGGGGATGATGTAGTTCGGCCCGAACTCGAAGTGCTCGCCCTGGTAGGCGGCCTCGACCTCGGCCGGCACCGGCAGCTTTGCGAGGTCGCGGAGCGCCAGGGTCGCGGCGACCTTCATCTCCGAGTTGATCCGCGTGGCCCGCACGTCGAGCGCGCCGCGGAAGATGAACGGGAAGCCGAGGACGTTGTTGACCTGGTTCGGGTAGTCGCTGCGCCCCGTCGCGATGATGACGTCGTCGCGGGTCGCGATCGCCTCGGCGGGCGTGATCTCGGGGTCGGGGTTCGCGAGCGCGAACACGATGGGGCCGTCGGCCATCGAGCGCAGCATGTCGGGCGTGAGGATGCCGGGCTGGGAGACGCCGATGAAGACGTCGGCGCCGACGAGGGCGTCGGCGAGCGTGCGCGCCTCCGTCTCGATCGCGAAGGGCTGCTTGTACTGGTTGAGGTCGACGCGGTCGGAGTGGACGACGCCCTTGCTGTCCACGAGCAGGATGTTGCGACGGTGCGCGCCGAGGTCGACGAGGTGGCGGAGCACCGAGATGCCCGCGGCGCCGGCGCCGACGGTGACGATCTTGGCGTCGGCAAGCGACTTGCCCTTGATCTCCAGCGCGTTGAGCAGCGCCGCCCCGCCGATGACGGCGGTGCCGTGCTGGTCGTCGTGGAAGACGGGGATGTCGCATTCCTCGATGAGACGACGCTCGATCTCGAAGGCCTCGGGGGCCGCGATGTCCTCGAGGTTGATCCCGCCGAAGGTGCCCGCGATGAGCGACACCGTCTTGATGAACTCCTCGGGGTCCTTCGTCGCGACCTCGATGTCGAAGACGTCGATGCCGGCGAAGCGGCGGAACAGCACGCCCTTGCCCTCCATGACGGGCTTGGAGGCGAGCGCGCCGCGGTCGCCGAGGCCGAGGATCGCGGTGCCATTGCTGATGACGGCGACGAGGTTGCCCTTGTTGGTGTAGCGGAACGCGTTCTCGGGGTCGGCGGCGATCTCGAGGACGGGGGAGGCGACGCCGGGGCTGTAGGCGAGGGTCAGGTCGCGGGCGTTGTCGGCGGGCTTCGTGAGCTGGACGCTCAGCTTCCCTGGACGCGGGTGCTCGTGGTAGTCGAGGGCGGCGGACTTCAACTCAGCAGCGTGTTCAGTGGTGGTTGACACCCCGACACGCTATCAGCGAAGCAGTTCGCGCACCGCCTTTTCGAGCTCGCTCACGACGGTGCCCGCGGCGACCCGGCGCTGCGCGCCCGTGCCGTCGGTGCTGCGCGCGTCGAGGTACGCCTTGAGCTTGGGCTCGGTGCCCGACGGTCGCACGATGACCCGCGAGCCGTCGGCGAGGTCGTAGCGCAGGATGTCGCCCCGCCCGTCGAGGAGATAGTCGGTGGTCCGCGCGACCTCGATGCCCGAGAACGCGGTCGGCGGCGTCTCGCGCAGGGCCGCCATGAGCCGCCCGATGTCGTCGAGGTCCGACACCCGCAGGCTCACCTGGCCGGATGCGTAGCCCCCGATCGTCGCCGCGAGCTCGTCGAGGGCGTCGTCGACGCTGCGACCTCCGCCGTGCCAGCGCTCGACGAGTGCGACGAAGCGCACCGCCGCGGAGATGCCGTCCTTGTCGCGCACGGTGTCGGGGTTGACGAGGTACCCGAGCGCCTCCTCGTAGCCGTAGACGAGTCCGGGCACGCGCGAGATCCACTTGAAGCCGGTGAGCGTCTCGGCGTGGGCGAGCCCCCAGTGCTCGGCGATGCGCGCGAGTCCGGGGGAGGAGACGAGCGAGTTGGCGAGCGTCGGCGTCGCAGCATCGCCGCGCGCCGGTGTCGACGCCGCGCGCTCCGCGGCGTCCCAGCCGAGCAGCAGGCCCACCTCGTTGCCGGTCAGCCGTCGCCAGCCGCTCGGCTCGCGGGCGTCCGGCACGGCGATCGCGAGTCGGTCGGCGTCGGGGTCGTTCGCGACGATGAGGTCGGCCCCCGCGGCGCTCGCGAATGCCGACGCGAGGTCGAGCGCGCCCGGCTCCTCGGGGTTCGGGAAGACGAGGGTCGGGAATCGCCCGTCCGGCTCGCACTGCTCGGGCACGGGCAGCAGCGCGGGCAGCCCGGCCGCCGCGAACGCCCGCCCGACCGTCTCGTACCCGACCCCGTGCATCGCGGTGTACGCGACGACGACCCGCTCAGGGTGCACGTTTGCACCCACTGTGCCCGCTGCATCGTGCACCCTGGGTGCAAACGTGCTCCCTGAGGGAGCGGCGGTCGTGGCGGTCGCCGTTACATAGGCGTCGAGCGGGGCGTCGGTGAGGGTCTCGTAGTGCTCCGAGCGGGGGAGGTCCGAGATCGAGCCGGCGGCCACGCGCTCGATCGCCGCCGCGATCTCGCCGTCGGCGGGCGGCACGATCTGCGAGCCCTCGTCCGCCCCGCCGAGATACACCTTGAGCCCGTTGTCGCGCGGCGGATTGTGCGAAGCCGTGATCATGAGCCCCGCGTCGGCGCCGAGATGACGCACGCAGAACGCCAGCACCGGGGTCGGCAGGGCGCGCGGCAGCACCTGCACCCGCAGTCCGGCGCCTGCCATGACCGCCGCCGCGTCGCGCGCGAAGACGTCCGAGTTCGTGCGGCCGTCGTAGCCGATGACGACCGACGGCGCGCCGCCCCGGTCGCCGGACCGCCCCGGCTCGGCGACCGCGCGCAGGTATGCGGCGAGTCCGGCCGCCGCCTGCGCGACGACGACGCGGTTCATCCGCATCGGGCCCGCGCCGAGCTCCGCCCGGAGCCCTGCCGTGCCGAAGGCGAGGCGCCCCGCGAATCGGGCGCGGAGTTCTGCCGCCGAGCCCTCGCCCGCGGCGACCAGCGCCTTGAGCTCGGCCCGGGTCTGCGGGTCGGGGTCTTGGTCGAGCCAGGCGCGGACCTGCGCCTCGATCGTCACAATCGCACCGCGATGTCGGCGAGCAGGCGCCCGATCCGCGCCTCCGCCTCGCGCCCGGCCTCGATGACTTCCGCGTGCGACAGCGGTGTGGGGGAGATGCCGGCGGCGAGGTTCGTGATGAGGGAGAGGCCGAGGACCTCCATCCCGGCCTCGCGCGCCGCGATCGCCTCGAGCGCGGTCGACATGCCGACGATGTGCCCGCCGATCGTCTTCGCCATCTGCACTTCGGCGGGCGTCTCGTAGTGCGGCCCGCGGAACTGGACGTAGACGCCCTCGTCGAGGGTCGGGTCGATCCCGCGCGCGACGCCGCGCAGTCGCGCCGAGTAGAGGTCGGTGAGGTCGATGAACGTCGCGCCCTCGAGCGGGGAGTCGGCCGTCAGGTTGATGTGGTCGGCGATGAGCGCGACCGTGCCGGGGCCCCAGGTGTCCTTGATGCCGCCCGCGCCGTTCGTCAGCACCATGACCTTCGCCCCGGCGGCCGCGGCGGTGCGGACGCCGTGCGCGACCCGGCGCACGCCGTGGCCCTCGTAGTAGTGCGTGCGGGCGCCGATGATGAGCGCGTGGCGGCCGTCCAGCAGCCGCACCGACCGCAGCGTGCCGACGTGCCCGACGACGGCAGGCGCGCTGAAACCGAGGATCTGCGTCGCCGGCACCTCGGCGACCGTCTCGCCCATCAGGTCGGCGGCGCGCGCCCACCCGGAGCCGAGCGTGAACGCGAGCTCGTGCGTCGCGATCCCCGTCGCCTCCGCGAGCTGCTCGGCGGCCTCGGCGGCGACCGCCTTCGGGTCGGCGTGCGGGTCGTCGAGCGGGTTCGCGATCATGCCGACCACTTTAGAACGCGACCTCCCGACACGAGCCGAAACGTTCGTCCCGCTGTTGCCGGGCCGTGAAAGACTGTGCGGGCAGTGCGCATGCGAAGCCTCGCGCCGTGAGGACCCAGGTCCGGGCCCGTGCTGCGATCAGCCGATCGATCGACGAAACGAGGCAGCCATGCAGGCCAGCACCGACCGCATCCAGGTCTCCCACGCCGGGAGCCTCCCCCGCACGCCCGAGCTCGTCGCGGCGAACGCCGCGCGCGAGTTCGACGAGGACGGCTTCACGCTGAAGCGCTCCCCCGAGTACGACGCGCTGCTCCAGGACGCCGTGACGGGCCTCGTCCAGCACCAGCTCGATGTCGGCATCACCGCCGTCGGCGACGGCGAGTTCGGCAAGGCGAGCTCGAACCCGACCGACTACGGCGCGTGGTGGGTGTACTCCTTCCAGCGGGTGACCGGCCTGTCGCTGACCGAGGTCGACGCGTTCAACGAGCCCCCGCACCGCTCGACGCCCGGCAACATCCGACTCACGTCGTTCTCCGACCGTCGCGATCGTCAGATATTCGCCGACGTCTACGCCGACCCGACCGCGATGCACACGGGCCGCACCGCGACGCTGTTCCCCTCGGTCACGGGCCCCATCGAGTACCGCGGCGACGACCTCGTCGCGGCCGACGTCGCGAACCTCAAGCACGCGATCCAGGCGACGGGCGCCGAGAACGGCTTCATCACCTCCATCTCGCCCGGCAGCGCGGCACGGATCGTCAACGACTACTACGCGACCGAGGAGGAGCACGTCTGGGCGTGGGCCGAGGCGCTCAAGCACGAGTACAAGGCGATCACCGACGCGGGCCTCATCCTCCAGATCGACGACCCGTCGATGGCGGAGAACTGGGACGCGATCAACCCGGAGCCCACGGTCGAGGAGTATCTGGCGTTCACCCGGATCCGGCTCGAGGCGCTCAACCACGCGCTCGCCGGCCTGCCGACCGAGCAGATCCGCTTCCACCTCTGCTGGGGTTCGTGGCACGGTCCGCACACGACGGACATCGAGTTCAAGCACATCGTCGACACGATGCTCGACGTCAACGCCATCGCCTACTCGTTCGAGGCGGCGAACGCGCGGCACGAGCACGAGTGGACGATCTGGGAGGACACGGTGCTGCCCGAGGGCAAGCTCATCGTCCCCGGCATCGTCGGCCACGCGACGAACGTCGTCGAGCACCCCGAGCTCGTCGCGCAGCGCATCGAGAACTTCGCGCGGCTCGTCGGCCCGGAGCGCGTCATCGCGTCGACCGACTGCGGGCTCGGCGGCCGCGTCCACCAGCACATCGCGTGGGCGAAGCTCGAGGCGCTCGCGCAGGGCGCCGAGATCGCCACCAAGCGCCTCTTCAATTAGGTCGGCCCTCGCGGGTCGAGTAGTCGCGCAGCGAGGTATCGAGACCTCGCTCCGGGGAGGCGGAGGTCTCGGTAGGCGCCTCACGCTACTCGACCTGCGGTGTGGACCAGAATGGACCCCGTGGTCAACGAGTTCGGGCGCAAGCACCGCATCGCCGTCCTCGGCGGCGGCCCGGGCGGCTATGAGGCGGCGCTCGCGGGCGCGCAGCTCGGCGCCGAAGTCACCCTGGTAGAACGCCGGGGGGTCGGCGGCAGCGCGGTCCTCACCGACGTCGTCCCCTCCAAGACGCTCATCGCGACCGCCGAGGTCGCGCAGGCGGTGCGCGGCGCCTACGACCTGGGCATCCGGCTCGCGAGCGCCGGCGGGCGGCGAGTCGCCGAGCCCGAGCAGGTGACCGTCGCCTTGAGCGTCGTCAACGCGCGGCTGCTGCGGCTCGCCGCCGCGCAGTCGGAGGACATGACCGCGGAGCTGCGCCGCGCCGGCGTGCGCATCGTCGAGGGCGAGGGCCGGCTCGACGGGCCCGAGCGGCTCGTCGTCGGCGAGCACGAGATCCCCGCCGACACGATCGTCATCGCGACCGGCGCGCGGCCCCGGGAGCTGCCGAGCGCGATGCCCGACGGCGAGCGGATCCTGACCTGGACGCAGCTCTACGCGATCGACGAGCTGCCCGAGCACCTCATCGTCGTCGGCTCCGGCGTGACGGGCGCCGAGTTCGCCTCCGCCTACCGCAACCTCGGGTCGCGGGTCACCCTCGTCAGCTCGCGGGATCGCGTGCTGCCGGGCGAGGACGTGGACGCGGCGCTCGTGCTCGAGGAGGTGTTCGCCCGGATCGGCCTCGAGGTGCTCTCCAAGTCGCGCGCCGAGCGGGTCGAGCGCATCGCCGACGGCGTCCGCGTGACGCTCTCCGACGGCCGCACCGTCGACGGCTCGCACTGCCTCATGGCGGTCGGCTCGATCCCGAACACGCAGGACATCGGGCTCGCCGAGGCCGGCGTGCTCCTCGACGACTCCGGCCACATCCGCGTCAACCGCGTCGCGGGCACGAGCGTGCCGTCGATCTATGCGGCCGGCGACTGCTCGAACTTCCTCCCGCTCGCCTCCGTCGCCTCGATGCAGGGGCGCACGGCGGTCTACCACGCGATGGGCGACGTCGTGCAGCCGGCGGAGCTGCGCAACGTGACGTCGAACATCTTCACGCAGCCCGAGATCGCGACCGTCGGCTGGCAGCAGCCGCAGGTCGAGGACGGGACCGTGCGCGGCGTCATCTTCAAGCTGCCGCTCGAGCCGAACCCGCGCGCCAAGATGCTCGGGATCCAACACGGCTTCGTCAAGCTCTTTGCGACGACGACGACGCGGCAGATCCTCGGCGGCGTCGTCGTCGCCCCGAAGGCGTCGGAGCTCATCCTGCCGATTTCGATCGCCGTCGAGCATCGACTCACGGTCGACGACCTCGCGCAGGCGTTCTCCGTCTACCCGTCGCTCGCGAGCTCCATCACCGACGCCGCGCGCGCCATGCACATCGTCAAGTAGGCGGCTCAGTCCGCGATCGTCAGCAGGACGTGCCCGCTGGCGACGGTCTGCCCGACGGGCGCGTCGATCCGCGTCACGACGCCGTCCTTGTGCGCGGCGAGCGGCTGCTCCATCTTCATCGCCTCGAGCACGAGCACGGTCTCGCCCTTGACGACGCGCTGGCCCTCTTCGACCGCGACCTTGACGATCGTCGCCTGCATCGGCGCCTTGATCGAGTCGCCCGTCGCGGTGTCGACCGCCCCATGCGACTTGCGTCGCGGCGGCGCGCCGCTCGCGTCGGTGCTCGCCCCGACGAGCTTGGCGGGCAGGCTGACCTCGACGCGCTTGCCGTCGACCTCGACGACGACGCTCGTGCGGGCCGCGGGGGACCTCGGCTCCTGGAGCTCGCCCGACCACGGTTCGATCTCGCCGGCCCACTCCTGCTCGATCCACGAGGTGTAGACGCTGAACGGCTCCGAGGTGAAGGCGGGGTCACGCAGCACGTTGCGGTGGAACGGCAGCACGGTCGGCAGGCCGGTGATCTCGAACTCGTCGAGCGCGCGACGGGCGCGCTCCAGCGCGTCGGCACGGGTCGCGCCCGTGACGATGACCTTGGCGAGCAGTGAGTCGAAGGCGCCTGAGACGACGTCGCCGGTCGTCACGCCGGAGTCGATGCGGATGCCGGGGCCGCCGGGGAAGCGCAGCGAGTGGACGGGGCCGGGGGACGGGAGGAAGCCGCGACCGGGGTCCTCGCCGTTGATACGGAACTCGATCGAGTGACCCTGCGGCTCCGGGTCGGCGTAGTCGAGCACGCCGCCCTCCGCGAGGCGGAACTGCTCGCGCACGAGGTCGATGCCGGTGATCTCCTCCGACACCGGGTGCTCGACCTGGAGACGGGTATTGACCTCGAGGAAGGACACGGTGCCGTCGGCGCCGATCAGGAACTCGCACGTACCCGCACCTAGGTAGCCCGCCTCGCGCAGGATCGCCTTCGAGCTGTCGACGAGCAGCCGCTGCTGCTCGGGCGTGAGGAAGGGGGCGGGCGCCTCCTCGACGAGCTTCTGGTGCCGGCGCTGCAGCGAGCAGTCGCGGGTGGAGACGACGACGACGTTGCCGTGCGCGTCGGCGAGGCACTGCGTCTCGACGTGGCGGGGCTTATCAAGGTACTTCTCGACGAAGCACTCGCCGCGGCCGAACGCGGCGGTCGCCTCGCGCACCGCCGATTCGTAGAGCTCGCCGATCTCGTCGCGGCTGCGCGCGACCTTGAGGCCGCGGCCGCCGCCGCCGAACGCCGCCTTGATCGCGACCGGCAGCCCGAACTCGTCGGCGAACGCGATGACCTCGTCGGCCGTCGTCACGGGGTTGAGGGTGCCGGGCGCGAGCGGCGCGCCGACCTTCTCGGCGATGTGTCGGGCGGAGACCTTGTCGCCGAGCGAGCGGATCGCGTCGGGGGAGGGACCCACCCAGGTGAGCCCAGCGTCGATGACCGCCTCGGCGAACTCGGCGTTCTCCGCGAGGAACCCGTAGCCGGGGTGGACGGCGTCGGCGCCCGAGCGCCGCGCGACGCCGAGGAGCTTGTCGATGACGAGATAGGTCTCGGCGCTCGTCGCCCCGTCGAGCGCATACGCTTCGTCGGCGAGTCGGACGTGCCGGGCGTCCCGGTCCTGATCGGCGTAGACGGCGACCGTGCCGATGCCGGCGTCCCTCGCTGCGCGGATGACGCGCACTGCGATCTCTCCGCGGTTGGCGATGAGCACCTTCGTGATGCGAGCCATGGTCCACCCAGCCTATTGAGCCGCGCCGCCGGACCCTTGGCGCAGCCCCACAATCTCGCCACCCCGACCCTGTCCCCTCCCCACAATGCCGCAGCGCCGCGTTCTCGCATTCTCTCTGTGGGGATGAGCGGGAGAACGCGATCAGCGGCGGCTGGTGAGGGACGGCCAGGGGGTGCCGAGGGAGCGGGCGAGGGAGCGAAGGGCCGCGAGGGAGAGGCCGACGACCGAGTGCGGGTCGCCGTCGATGCGGGTGATGAACGGGGCCGCGAGGCCCTCGAGCGTGAAAGCGCCCGCGACCGGCAGCGGCTCGCCGGTCGCGACGTACCAGTCGATCTCGGCGTCCGACACGTCGGCGAACTCCACCTCGGTCGACACGACCGCGGCGGCGTGCGCCCCCGTCGATGCGTCGATGAGGCAGTGACCCGTGTGCAGGGTGCCGACCCGGCCGCGCATCGCGCGCCAGCGCTCGGTCGCAACCTCGGCCAGGTGCGGCTTGCCGTAGACGCGGCCGTCGAGCTCGAAGACGGAATCGCAGCCGAGGATGAGCCCGGCGTCGGCACGCTGCACCTCGGACACCGCCCGGGCCTTCGCGGCGGCGAGCAGCTCGACGAGGGCGCGCGGCTCCGCGACCCCCGCGCCGACCGCCGTCTCGTCGACGTCGGGCGCGACGACGACGGGCTCGATGCCGGCCATCCGCAGCAGTCCGAGGCGCGACGGCGAGGTCGAGGCGAGGGTGAGGCGCATGCGACCATCCTCCCCTGCGGGGCCCCGTCGGGCTGAGGAATCGCTCCCGGGCTGAGGTTTCGGGTGCGAAAGGTCGGCCGCCGCGGGAATGCTCAGCCCGACATCCCTACGCTGGGCAGGTGAATCGCGACCGAGCGCCCGAGCCTGAGGTCACGCTCGACCTCGACGTGACCGGCATCGCCCACGGCGGCGTCGGCGTCGCCCGGGACGACGACGGCCGTGTCGTCTTCGTCGCGGACGCGATCCCGGGCGAGCGGGTGCGGGCGCTCGTCACCGAGGCGAAGAAGTCCTTCGCCCGCGCCGTCGCCCTCGATGTGCTCGAGCCCTCACCCGACCGGGTCGACCACGTCTGGGCGGAGGCGGCCCTCGAGCGCGACCCGGGCGACCGGGTCGGCGGCGCCGAGTTCGGGCACATCGCGCTTGCCCGGCAGCGCGCGCTCAAGGCCGAGGTGCTCCTCGACGCGCTGCGGCGCTTCGGCGGGATCGACGTCGACGCGCGATTCCCCGATCTCGACCCCACGACGCTCGTCGAGCCCGCACCGGGCGACGACGCGGCGAACGGCCTCGGCTGGCGCACGCGCGTCCGGCTGTCGATCGGCCCCGACGGGCGGCCCGGCCAGTTCGCCGCGCGCTCGCACCGCGTCGTGCCGGTCGCGTCGCTGCCGCTCGCGCTGCCCGAGATCGCGGCCGTGCTCGCGCAGGAGTTCGCCCCCGGCGACACGGTCACCGCGGTCGTGCCGGCCGGCGGCGAGCTGCGGCTCGTGATCGCCGCGGACGCGACGCAGCGCGCGCAGCGGCCGAGCACGATCGAGGAGCGGGTCGGCGACCGGACGTTCCGCGTCGACGACACCGGCTTCTGGCAGGTGCACCGTGCGGCGCCGCAGATCCTGGTCGACGCGGTGCGCGACGCGGTCGACCCCGCGCGCTTCGACCCGAGCGCCGCGAACCTCGACCTCTACGGCGGCGTCGGCCTCCTCGCCGCCGCGCTCGGTGACCTCGGCGGACCCGCGACCCGCATCGAGACGGTCGAGTCGGACGCGCGCGCGTCAGCGTATGCGGCGGAGAACCTCGGCGACCTGCAGCACGCGCTCGCGACCGTCGGCCGAGTCGACCGGGTGTTGCGAGAGTGGCACACCTCGACTCGGCCGGCGGTCTCGCCCGGGGAGCGCGCGGGGGCCACGATCGTGCTCGACCCGCCGCGCTCCGGCGCCGGGATCGAGGTCGTGCGCGGCATCGCGGAGCTCGGCGCCGCGCAGCTCGTCTACGTCGCCTGCGACCCCGTCGCGCTCGCGCGCGACACCAAGACGCTCGAGGCGAGCGGATACCGCCTGACGCGGATCAGCGCCCACGACCTCTTCCCGCACACGCACCACCTGGAGTCGATCGCGACGTTCGTCCGCGACTGAGCCGCCGAATGGGGATGGCCGGGCGAGAGCCGCCCGGCCATCCCTCTTCCGGATCAGGACGACAACCCGAATATCGCCCGATCCGCCCCCATGCCGCAGACCAACAGGGGTCGGGCGATGGACGCGTTGCGCGCAAGTCAACCGTGCGCGCCCTCATGCTAACGCAGGCTCACAGCCATTCACCAAGTTCAGCGGGCCGCATGGCGCCAGGCGACCGGTCCGCGCGAGCGGTCGCCGAATGGCTCGACCGCGTGCCGCCAGCGCGGCTCGGGAGCGGGCGCTCGGTGTGCTGCCCGCTGCTCCTCGAGCATCGCGGTGACAACACTCGTGACGGCGGCGATCTCCTCGGGGCTGAGGCCCGGGGTGACGACGCGGAGGTCGACGTCCTCGCTCACAGCGGGATGTTCCCGTGCTTCTTGGGCGGCTCGGCGGCGCGCTTGGTGCGCAGCGCCCGCAACGCCTTCGTCACGACGACGCGGGTCGCCGCGGGCTCGATGACCCCGTCGAGCTCGCCGCGCTCGGCCGCGAGGAACGGCGAGGCGACCTCGTAGGTGTACTCGTTCGCGAGCTTCGTGCGCACGGCGCTCACGTCCTCGCCGGTCTCCTCGGCGCGCTTCAGCTCGCCCCGGTAGAGGATGTTGACAGCCCCCTGCCCGCCCATGACGGCGATCTCGGCGGTCGGCCAGGCGTAGTTGAGGTCGGCGCCCATCTGCTTGGAGCCCATGACGATGTAGGCGCCGCCGTAGGCCTTGCGAGTGATGACGGTGACGAGCGGCACGGTCGCCTCCGCGTACGCGTAGAGCAGCTTCGCACCGCGCCGGATGATGCCGGTCCACTCCTGATCGGTGCCGGGCAGGAAGCCGGGGGTGTCGACGAACGTGAGGATGGGGATCGAGAAGGCGTCGCAGAACCGCAGGAACCGGGCCGCCTTCTCGCCCGCCGCGATGTTGAGCGTGCCGGCCATGACGTTCGGCTGGTTCGCGATGATGCCGACCGTCCGGCCCTCGACCCGCCCGAATCCGACGATGACGTTCGGGGCGAACAGCGGCTGGATCTCCAGGAAGTCGCCGTCGTCGACGACGTGCTCGATGACGGTGAGGATGTCGTAGGGCTGGTTGGGGGAGTCGGGGATCAGGGTGTTGAGCCGGCGATCGGCGTCCGTGATCTCGAGGTCGACGGCCGCGTCGTAGACGGGCGGGTCGGTGAAGTTGTTGTCCGGGAGGAACGCGATGAGGGCGCGCACGTAGTCGAGCGCATCGTCCTCGTCAGCGGCGAGATAGTGCGCGACGCCCGAGGTCTTGTTGTGGGTGAGCGCGCCGCCGAGGTCCTCCATCGTGACGTCCTCGCCGGTCACGGTCTTGATGACGTCGGGGCCGGTGACGAACATCTGCGAGGTCTTGTCGACCATGACGACGAAGTCGGTGAGCGCGGGGGAGTAGACGGCGCCGCCCGCGGCCGGGCCCATGATGACCGAGATCTGGGGGATGACGCCCGAGGCCGCGGTGTTGCGCCGGAAGATCTCGCCGTACTTGCCGAGCGCGACGACGCCCTCCTGGATGCGCGCGCCGCCGGAGTCGAGCAGGCCGATGATCGGCACGCCCGTCTTCAGCGCGTGGTCCATGACCTTGACGATCTTCTCGCCGGCGACCTCGCCGAGCGAGCCGCCGAAGATGGTGAAGTCCTGGCTGTACACCGCGACCTGGCGGCCGTGGATCGTGCCGACACCCGTCACGACCGCGTCGCCGTAGGGGCGCGACTTGTCCATCCCGAACGCGGTCGTGCGATGGCGCACGAACTCGTCGAGCTCGACGAAAGAGCCATGGTCGAGCAGTCCCTCGATGCGCTCGCGCGCCGTCTGCTTGCCCTTCGCGTGCTGCTTCGCGATCGCCGCCTCGCCGGGCGCGGTGACGGCGTCGTGGTAGCGCGCCTTGAGGTCCGCGATGCGGCCCGCGGTCGTCATCAGATCGGGCGCCTGGTCCTCACTCATGGCGTCCACGATAGCGAGCGCCCGTGCGGCGCACGGTGCAAGGAAGAATGCACGAACTAAGGAGGATCTTGGGAGGATTCCTCCTGTCGTCGCCGGAAGCCCTTGCGCGGCGAAGGGGTACGCTCGGCGCGTGAACGCGGTCGAATGGCTCCCGCGCGTCGACTCGACCAACGTCGAGCTCGTGCGACGCGAGCGCGCGGCGCGCCAGCCGCATCTGACGGCGCTCGCGACGCTCGACCAGACGGGCGGGCGCGGTCGGCTCGGCCGCAGCTGGACCGCCGCACCGGGCGCCGCGCTCGCGGTCTCCGTGCTCGTGCGCCCGGAGCGCATTCCGCCTGACCGGCTCGGACTGCTGACGCTCCTCGCGGGCCTCGCCGCGCACGGCGCGGTCGCGGCGGAGCTGCCAGAACGCCGGGTCGCGATCAAGTGGCCGAACGACGTGCTCGTCGCCGGCCGCAAGATCGTCGGCGTCCTCGCCGAGGTCGAGCCGAGCACCGGCGCGGTCGTGGTCGGCGTCGGGATCAACACGGCGATGACGGCGGCGCAGCTGCCGGTGCCGACCGCGACGTCGATCGCGATCGAATCCGGGGAGCCGGCGGCGCCGGAGGAGCTCGCGGATCGCGTGCTGTCCGCCTTCCTCGCGCGGTTCACGAGCCTACTCGAGCGCTTCGAGGCCGCCCGCGGCGACCTCGATCGCGCGGGCATCCGCGGCGAGCTCGAGGCCGCGTGCGGGACGCTCGGCGAGCGGGTGCGTGTGGAGCTCCCCGGCGGTCAGCTGTGCTCCGGCACGGCGGTCGGCATCGCGCCCGACGGGGCGCTGCTGCTGCTGGCCGACGGGAGTGCCGAGCCGACCGCGATTCTGGCCGGGGATGTCACACACCTGCGCTATCAATGAGGTGTGACGCTGCCTGAGCGTGACCCCGAGATGGTGGTCGCGGAGCTGCGGCCGAATCTGGGGTCGCTCGTGCTGCCGACGATCCTGCTCATCGCGGCGGTCTCGGCGCTCGCGTTCTTCGCCCCACGACTCGCGGAGTCGTGGCAGCAGTGGGCGGTCGTCGGTGGGGCGGCGCTCGTCGCCGTGTTCGGCTTCGTCGTGCCGCTGTGGCACTGGGCCTCCCGGCGCTACACCGTGACGACGCGGCGGACGATCCTCCGCGAGGGGATGCTCGTGCGTCGTCGGCGCGAGATCCTGCACGCCCGCGTCGTCGAGGTCGCGATGCGGCGCACGCCGCTCCAGGGCTTCGCGGGCAGCGGTGACGTCGTGCTCGAGATGGGCGGCGGGCATTCGGCCGTGCTGCGCTCGGTGCGCGCACCGGGCCTCGTGCAGGCCGCGATCACCGATCTGGTCGAGGAGCAGCGAGCCGATCGGGAGTATCGCCGGGCGAACTCGGGCGAGCAGCCGCGGGTGTGAGCTCCCGGTCGTCGTCCGCGGGGCGCGTGCCCCGCTCCGGATGGAAGACCCAGAGCCGGTAGAACGTGAAGCGGAAGAGGGTCCCGAGGACGAGGCCGATGACGTTCGCCGAGATGTTGTCGGCGAGCTGTGACGTGAAGCCGAGCACGTAGTGCGAGACCCACAGGCAGGCGAGCGGGATGAGCGCGCCGAGCGCGCTGACGAGCACGAACTCGGCGCCCTCGCGCACGACCTCCCGGCGCCGTTCTTCCTGGAACGTCCAGTAGCGGTTGCCGATCCAGTTCGCGATGATCGCGAGCGCCGTGGAGATCACCTTCGGCCAGATCGGCCCGAGCTCCGGGACGAGCCAGCGCAGCAGGTTGAAGACGCCGACGTCGATCACGAGCCCGATGAGGCCCACGAGTCCGACCTGCGTGAACTGGCGCGCGATCGTGCGCATCGAGCCGGGGAGTCGCGCGAAGATGCGATCCACCGAAGCGGCCATGCGGTCGAGGAACACGCGCACTCTAACCCCGGGACTCTCTCAGCGGTGTGCCGAGTCTATCGGCGAGGCCCACGGCTTCCTGGACGTCGTATGGTGGTGCGGTGGTCGCGCGCGTCGGTGTCATCGGGGGCGGTCAGCTCGCACGGATGATGATCCCGGCGGCGGTCCGGCTCGGCGTGGAGCTGCGCGTGCTCGCCGAGGCGCCGGGCTCCTCCGCGGCGCTCGCCGCCACCTCGGTCGGCGACTACCGGGACGCCGCGACGGTGCTCGCGTTCGCCCGCGACGTCGACGTCGTCACGTTCGATCACGAGCACGTGCCGCAACCGGTGCTCGCCGCACTCCTCGACGCCGGCGTCGCGGTCCGGCCGGGGCCGTCGGCGCTGCGCTTCGCGCAGGACAAGCTCGACATGCGGGCTCGTCTCGCGGAGCTCGGCGCCCCGCAGCCCGACTGGGCGGAGGTCGCGACGGCCGAGGAGCTCGACGCCTTCATCGCCGAGCACGGGGGCGTCGCCGTCGTCAAGACGCCGCGCGGCGGCTACGACGGCAAGGGCGTGCGGGTCGTGCGCGACTCGGCCGAGGCGGCTGACTGGCTCGCCGGCGGGGCGCCGCTCCTCGTGGAGGAGCGGGTCGGCTTCGTGCGGGAGCTCGCGCAGCAGGTCGCACGGCGGCCGTCGGGCGAGTACGCGGTTTACCCCCTAGTCGAGTCGGAGCAGCGCGACGGGGTCTGCGCCGAGGTGATCGCGCCGGCGCCGCGGGCCGGCCGGGTCGCGCAGGCCGCCGCCCGAGTCGCCGTCTCGATCGCCGAGGGGCTCGACGTGACCGGCATGCTCGCGGTCGAACTGTTCGAGACGGATGACGAGCGGATCCTCGTCAACGAGCTCGCGATGCGTCCGCACAACTCCGGTCACTGGTCGATCGACGGCGCGGTGACCGACCAGTTCGAGCAGCACCTGCGCGCCGTCCTCGACCTGCCGCTCGGCGCGACCGACATCCGCGCCCCCTGGACCGTCATGGTGAACCTCCTCGGCGGCCCCGCCGACGGCGACCTCGATCGCGGCCGCCGCCTCGCGCTCGCCGATCAGCCGACCGCCGCCGTCCACCTCTACGGCAAGGCGCCGCGCCCCGGCCGCAAGATCGGCCACGTGACCGCGTACGGCGAGGACCTCGACGACGTCGCGTTCGTCGCGCGGGCCGCGGCGCTGGCGTTCTCCTGAGGATTTCCGCCGCGCCCCGGAGAAACGGGTGTCCCGCGGAGGGTCGCAGCGGGTTCCGAGTCTCGCGCGAGTAGCGTGCTCGCGTGGTCGAGAACGCGATCGTCGCCGTCGTCATGGGGTCCGACTCCGACTGGGCGACCATGAAGCCCGCAGCGGATGCCCTCGCGGAGCTCGGCATCCCGCACCACGTCGAGGTCGTCTCGGCGCACCGCACGCCCGAGAAGATGATCGCCTTCGGCAAGGGCGCGGTCGCGGCCGGCCTCAAGGTCATCATCGCGGGCGCCGGCGGCGCCGCCCACCTGCCCGGCATGCTCGCCTCCGTCACGACCCTGCCGGTCATCGGCGTGCCGGTCGCCCTCAAGGCGCTCGACGGGCTCGACTCGCTGCTGTCGATCGTGCAGATGCCCGCGGGCATCCCCGTCGCGACCGTCGCGATCGGCGGTGCGCGCAACGCCGGGCTCCTCGCCGCGCGGATCCTCAGCACGCACGACGCGGCGCTCGCGGCGAAGCTCGCCGAGCACGCCGCGGCGCTCGCCGCGCTCGTCGAGGAGAAGAATCGGGCGCTGACGGAGTCGCTGTGAGCTCGCGACCCCCCACCGCCGCGGCGGAGCGCGGCGCCTCGCTCGCCGATCGCGTCGCGCTGCCCGTGCGCTATCCGGACGTCGAGTCGACACCGACGATGAACCGCCGCGCCTGGTGGCTCGTCGTCATGAACTTCCTCATCCCGGGCTCTGCGCAGGTGCTCGCCGGCAACCGTCGGCTGGGCCGTTTCGGGCTCGCGACGACGATCGTCGGCTGGGTGCTGGTCGTGGTGACGCTCGTGTTCCTCCTCACGAACCAGTCGGCGTTCATCGGGTTCATCACGCACCCGGTCGTGCTCGTCGCGGTCCAGGTCGTCGTCGCGTTCTACGTCGTGCTCTGGATCGTGCTGACGCTCGACACGCTGCGCCTGACCCGGCTCGTGCGGCTCGGCAGCGGCGCGCGCGCCGGTGTCGCGGCGGTCGTCGTGGTGCTCGTGGCCGTGTTCGGCGGCGGCGGCGCCTTCGCGGTGACGCGCACCGCCTCGCTCAACTCGGGTCTCAGCGTGCTGGCCGGCACCGAGGTGCGCCCGCCCGTGGATGGGTACTACAACATCCTGCTCATCGGCGCCGACTCGGGCGAGGACCGCGAGGGGCTGCGCCCCGACTCCGTGAGCGTCGTCAGCATCGAGGCGGCGACCGGGCAGATCACGACGTACGGGCTGCCGCGCGACCTGCGCAACGTGTCGTTCGCGCCGTCGCGCGATGCGGCGGACCCGCTCGCGGAGGAGGGGGCGGGTGGTGGCGAGTGCGTCACACCCGACGAGCTCTCGATGCGCGGGCTCTACCCGGAGATGTACGACGGCCAGCTCAACTCGATCTACTCGGAGATCGAGTTCGATCACCCCGACTTCTACCCCTGCGCGACCGGGCACGGCTCGACGCCCGGAGTCGAGGGCATGCTCGACGCCGCCTCGGGTGCCCTCGGCATCCCGATCCAGTACTACGTCATCATCGACATGCAGGGCTTCCAGCAGCTCATCGACGCGCTCGGCGGCGTGACGATCAACGTGCAGGAGCGGCTCCCGGTCGGCGGCGAGTGGGCCGACGGGGAGAACGTCGTGCCGGCCGACTACTGGATCGAGCCGGGTGTGCAGGTGCTCGACGGGTACAACGCGCTCTGGTACGCCCGCAGCCGCTACACGACGTCCGACTACGACCGGATGAACCGGCAGCGCGAGGTGCAGGAGGCGATCCTCAGGCAGTTCGAGCCGCTCACGGTCCTGTCGCGCTTCGACGAGATCGCCGCGGCGGGCTCGGAGGCGGTGCGCACGGACATTCCGCGCGATCTGCTGCCGACGCTCATCGATCTCGCGATGAAGGGGCGCGACCTCGATGTCGTCAAGGTCGAGCTCACGCCGCCGACGATCGACCCCGAGGCTCCCGACTACGCGTACATTCATTCGCTCGTGCAGCAGACGCGCGTGCAGCCGGAGCCCGAGCCGGGCACCGCACAGTAGCGCTCGCTGACTGCGCGGCGTCGACCTGAAGTGGACGCAACTGGCTGCCCGGCATAGGGCGGCAGGGCCATTTGCGCCCACTACGTCCACCCCCACTTGCGACGTGCGCCAGGACGTGGACGCAAGTGGCTCGCTGGGGCGTGGTGGCTGGACTGTTTGCGCCCACCTCACCGCGATGCGGGTCCGGTGGAGTGGCTGATCAGGCGAGCTCGGTGTGGAGGGACCAGACGGCCTCCGCGGACGCGGCCCAGGAGAACGCCGCGGCGCGGGTGCGTCCCGCCGCCGAGAGGCGGGCGGCGAGCTGCGGGTCGTCCGCGATGGACCGGAGCGCCGTGGCCAGCCGCGCCGGGTACTCCGCCGCGGGCGCGAGCGGCACGACGAGCCCCGCACCGCCCGCGACCTCGACGAGCGCGGGCGCGTCGGAGTGGACGACGGGCCCGCCGAGGTGCATCGCCTCGACGACGGGCAGGCCGTAGCCCTCCGCGCGGCTCGGCATGCAGAACGCGGTGGCGCGCGAGTACGCGACGGCGAGATCCGCATCCGAGATCCGGCCGAGCACGAGCAGGCGGTCGGCGGGCAGGCCCGCCCCCGCCGCGAGCTGCGCGAGGTCGATGCCGCCCCAGCCGGGCGGACCCGCAATGACGAGCGGCAGGTCGGGGGCGTCAGGGTGCGCCATCGCGGTGACGAGCGCGTCGAGGCCCTTCCGCGGTTCGAGCGTGCCGACCGCGAGGATGTAGCGCGACGGCAGCCCGAGCGCCGCCGCTCGGGCGTCCGCGTCCGCAGGGACGGTGAGCGCCGCCGCCGGCGCGCCGCCGATCACGCGGACTCGGTCGCCGAGGCGCAGGAT
>DATMGN010000065.1:0-7539 GCA_035555435.1 Microbacteriaceae bacterium
CCAAGAAGTCCTGAGCCAGCACAGCGCCCGTCGGTGATCACGACAGGCTCGATCACCGGAGTTTCTATTGCGCACCGCTGACATCCGCGATCGCTGGCTGACCTTCTTCGGCGAGCGCGGCCACACCGTCGTGCCCTCGGCGTCGCTCGTGAGCGATGACCCGACCGTGATGTTCACGATCGCCGGCATGGTCCCGTTCATCCCGTATCTCACGGGGCTCGTCCCCGCGCCGTTCCCGCGTGCGACGAGTGTGCAGAAATGCATCCGGACGAACGACATCGAAGAGGTCGGGAAGACGGCGCGCCACGGCACCTTCTTCCAGATGAACGGGAACTTCTCGTTCGGCGACTACTTCAAGGAAGGCGCGATCGAGTACGCGTGGGAACTGCTCACGACGGCGGAGACCGATGGTGGACTCGGCTTCGCGGAGCGCGACCTGTGGGTGACCGTCTACGAGGACGACGACGAGGCGATCGAGCTGTGGAAGCGGATCGCGGGCCTGCCCGAGGACCGCATCCAGCGACTCGGCAAGGCCGACAACTACTGGTCGACCGGCCAGCCGGGACCCGCGGGCCCCTGCTCCGAGATCTACTTCGATCGCGGTCCGGCGTACGGCCCCGAGGGCGGCCCCGCGGTCGACGACACGAGGTACACCGAGATCTGGAACCTCGTCTTCATGCAGTACCAGATCGACAACGTCCGATCGAAGACGGATTTCGACATCCTCGGCGAGCTGCCGAAGAAGAACATCGACACCGGCATGGGACTCGAGCGCGTCGCGTTCATCAAGCAGGGCGTCGAGAACATGTACGAGATCGACCAGGTGCGCCCGGTCCTCGACCGCGCGGCCGAGCTCTCGGGTCGCCGCTACGGCGCCGACCACGAGGACGACGTCCGATTCCGCGTCATCGCCGACCACATCCGCAGCGGGCTCATGCTGATGGCCGACGGCGTCACGCCCGGCAATGAGGGCGGCAGCTACATCCTTCGCCGCCTGCTGCGGCGCTCGATCCGCTCGATGCGGCTGCTCGGGGTCGAGGAGCCGACGTTCCGCGAGCTGTTCGCCGCGTCCCGCGACGCGATGAAGGCGGCGTATCCCGAGGTCGAGACCGAGTACCACCGCATCGAGCGGCTCGCCCTCGCGGAGGAGGAGGCGTTCCTCAAGTCGCTCGCCTCGGGCACGACGATCCTCGACACGGCGATCGCCCGCACCAAGTCGACCGGTGCTGCACAGCTCCCGAGCGACACCGCGTTCCAGCTGCACGACACCTACGGCTTCCCCATCGACCTCACCGTCGAAATCGCCGAGGAAGCCGGCCTGTCGATCGATCGCGCCGGCTTCGACGCCCTGATGGAACGCCAGCGCCAGGCCGCCAAGGCCGACGCGAAGGCGAAGAAGCGCCAGCTCGCCGACGTCTCCGTGTACTCAGCCTTCCGGGCGAGCGGGGAGACCGCGTTCCTCGGCTACGAGCAGTTGACGGCGGAGTCGCGCGTCCTCGGGCTCATCCGTGACGGCCAGTCGGTCACGTCGGCGAAGGCGGGGCAGACCGTCGAGGTCATCCTTGGCGAGACCTCCCTCTATGCGGAGTCGGGGGGCCAGGATGCCGACGGCGGCGTCATCGTCGGTCCCGGCTACGAGCTCGACGTCATCGATGTGCAGAAGCCCGTGCCCGGTCTCATCGCCCACACCGCGCAGGTCCGCGTCGGCGAGGTCGCGGTCGGCGACGCCGCGACGACGATCGTCGACGAGGCCTACCGGCGCGGAGCGAACCGCGCACACTCGGCGACGCACCTCGTGCACGCCGCACTGCGCCAGATCCTCGGGCACGACGCGCACCAGGCGGGCTCGTACAACAAGTCGGGCTATCTCCGACTCGACTTCAGCTGGAGTCAAGCGCTGTCGGCTGAGACCCGCTCGGAGATCGAGGACGTCGCGAACCGCGCGATCCAGGACGACCTCGACGTCACGACCCGGATCCTGCCGATCGATCAGGCTCGGTCCGAGGGCGCGATGGCGCTGTTCGGTGAGAAGTACGGCGACACCGTGCGCGTCGTGCGCATCGGCGACACCGACTGGTCGCTCGAGCTGTGTGCGGGCACGCACGTCGCGCGCTCCTCGGACATCGGCCTCATCGACCTCGTCGGCGAGTCATCCGTCGGGTCCTCCACGCGCCGCGTGGAGGCGCTCGTCGGTGCCGACGCGCTCGCCGCCTTCCAGGCCGAGCGCGAGATCGTCGGCCGCTTGACCGCCGAGCTGAAGACCCCGCGCGAGCAGCTCGTCGAGCGCATCGCGGGCCTCTCCGAGCAGCTCAGAGCCGCCGAGAAGCGGATCGCGCAGTTCGAGTCGCGCGCGCTCGCCGAGCGCGTGCCGGCACTCGTCGACTCGGCGGCACCCGTCGGCGCCGTCACGCTGGTCGCGCAGAATGTCGGCGCAGTCGGCTCCGCCGACGACCTGCGCACCCTCGCGACGAGCGTCCGGGAGCGGCTCGCCGCACAGGCCGCGGTCGTCGCGATCGCGGGGACCGCGGATGGCAAGCCCGCCGTCATCGTCGCGACGACGCCGGCGGCACGCGATGCGGGGGCGAAGGCGGGATCGCTCGCCAAGGCCGCCGCCGCGGTGCTCGGCGGCGGGGGCGGCGGCAAGGACGACCTCGCGCAGGGCGGCGGCTCCGACGCGGCCTCGATCCCGGCGGCGCTCGACGCCGTCGCGGCGGCCCTCCGCAGCGCATGAGGCACGGGACCCGACTCGGCGTCGACGTCGGCACGGTCCGGATCGGCGTCGCGAAGAGCGACCCGCATGGCATCCTCGCGTCGCCGCTGGAGACCGTCCCGCGCGGCGGCGGCGATCTCGACCGGCTCGTCGCGCTCGCTCGCGAGCACGAGGCGATCGACGTCTACGTCGGACGTCCCGCCGCGCTCTCGGGCCGCACGACCGCCTCGACCGAGGACGCCATCGCGTTCGCCGCGGCGCTCGACGCGCGGCTGCCGGGCCTCGTCCGCCTGATCGATGAGCGCCTGACCACCGTGACCGCGCAGGAACGACTGCGCGCGACGGGGAAAGATGCGCGTCGTGCGCGCGCCGTGGTCGACCAGACGGCCGCGGCTATCATGCTGGAACACGCGCTCGACTCGGAGCGGCAGACCGGTACGCGCCCGGGCATCGACGTGCCCGACGCGCACGACCGCTGAGATCAGGAGACGCATGGAGAAGGACGGGGGGCTCGACGATCTCTTCGGCGCGCTCGGCGACGAGGAGTCTCGTGAGCCGGCGCAGCAGGAGACACCTTTGGAGTCCTCCGGGGAGGCGCCGCGTCCCGTCGATCCCTCTGCCGCCCTCAACGCCGCGTTCATCGAGGCGGCGACCGCCCCCGTCGAGCCGTTGACGCCGTCGACCCCGCCGCCGCCCGCCGCGTCGGACTCGCTGTCCGACGACCCCGACTCGCACCCCGCGCTCCTCCCGCCCACGACCCGGCGCGAACTGCGAGAACGCCAGCGCGCAGGGGATACCGGCGCGATCGGCGTCGCGGCATTCGAGCCGGCCGCGCCCGCGGCACAGCCGGCGAGCGAACCATCCGCAGTGCCCGCTGCGGCCTCGCCCGCGGATTCGGCACAAGAGGCCCCGGAGGGGGTCGCCGAAGCGCTGGCCGGCGAGCCGGAGGGCTTCGTGCCGTTCGTCCCCGTCGAGCCGCATGAGCCCGCCGAGCCTGCCGAGCCGATCGAGCCTGCCGAGCCCATCGAGTCCGCCGAGTCCGCCGAGCCCATCGACGAGGACGTCCCGGACGACGCGGCGGCGGCCGGTTCGCCGATCACCGACGAGTTCATCGCCGAGGAGTTGCGCGTCCAGGACGCGCTCACCGCCGCCGAGGCGCTCGACGAGGAGCCGGTCGCCGACGCCGAGCTCGCGGCGCTCTCGACCGCGCCGCAGGTCGAGCAGCGAGCAGGCGCCGCAGGGCAGGAGCCGCTGCTCGTCTCCTCCGCCCCGCGTCAGCTGAGCGGCCGTGGCTTCCCGATCCGCCTCGAGCCGCCGACCGACGAGGGCCCCAAGCGGCGACCGTGGTGGCTCTTCTGGGCGGTGCCGCTCATGGTCATCGTCCTCCTGATCGGCTACGTGGGCGTGTACCTCTTCACCCACATCAAGGAGCCCGGCTGGAACATCCTCGGCTTCCAGGTGCCGAGCGCCGTCGAGGAGAAGGTGCGCGAGCTGCTCGGCTGGGAGATCCCGAACGACTACGAGGGCACCGGCAACGGCGAAGAGGCCATCATCACGATCCTCCCCGGCGACTTCGGCGACGACGTCGCGATCTCGCTGCACGCGGCCGGCGTCACGAAGACGTTCGACGCGTTCCACGACCTGCTGCTCGAGCTCGGCGAACGGGGCGAGGAGCCGAGCTTCCTGCCCGGTAATTACCGCCTCCAGCACGAGATGAGTGCGCAGTCGGCGCTCGATGCCCTGCTCGACCCCGCGAACCGCATCGCGAACCGCGTCATCATTCCGGAGGGCTCGACGCTGCCCGACACGCTCGCGATCCTCGCGGGTCAGACGGGCCTGCCGATCGAGGAGTTCACCGCGGCCGCGGCCGACCTCGGTCAGTACGGCCTGCCGGCGAACGCCGTGAGCCTCGAGGGCTACCTCTTCCCGGCCTCCTACGACCTCGATGGCACGGAGACCGCGGTGGGGCTGCTCCAGCGGCTCGTCGCCGAGACGTTCACCCGGCTCGATGCCCTCGGCGTCGCCCCGGAGAACCGCAACGCGTTCCTGACGCTCGCCTCGATCGTGCAGAAGGAGTCGGGGCCGAATCCCGAGGACCCACCGAAGATCGCCCGGGTCTTCCAGAACCGCATCGACCAGGGCATCATGCTCGAGTCCGATGCGACGACCACCTACGGCACCTGCATTTGGGGTCCGAGTCAGGGTCGCGTCGCGCCGGACACCTGCGGCACTGTATGGCTCAACCAGGCCGACATCGACGACACGACGAACCCCTACAACACGAGGGCGCTGCCCGGGCTGCCCCCGGGGCCGATCTCGATGCCGGGACAGGCCGCGCTCGACGCGGTCGCTCACCCGGCCGACGGACCGTGGCTGTTCTTCGTCGCCGTCAACCTTGCGACGGGCGAGACGGTCTTCACCGAGACGATCGAGCAGCACGAGGCCGCGGTCGACGAGCTCTACGCGTGGTGCGAGGCGAGCGACGAGAACGCCTCGTACTGCGCGTGAGCGCACGATGATCGTCCGCGAGCCGGGGCGCACGCGGCTCGCCGTGCTCGGCAGCCCGATCGCGCATTCGCGCTCGCCGCGGCTCCACGCGGCGGCCTACCGGACGCTTGGCCTGCCCTGGGAGTACGGCCGCCACGAGGTCGACGAGGGCGACCTCGCCTCATTCATCGCGACGCTCGACGACCAGTGGCGGGGGCTCTCGCTCACGATGCCGCTCAAGCCCGAGGCGCTGCGCCTCTCAGCGAGCGTCTCGGACGTCGCGGAGGAGACCGGCGCGGTCAACACGCTGCTGCTCGGCGGCGACGGCCCCGCGGGGTACAACACCGACGTCTACGGCATCATGCGCGCGCTGCGCGACGCCGGGGTGGAGCGCGTCGACCGCGTGCTCGTGCTCGGCGCCGGGGCGACGGCGCGCTCCGTCGTCTCGGCCGCACGCCGGCTCGGCGCGGCGTCCGTGGTCGCCGCGGCACGGCGTTCTGATGCCGCCGACGCACTCGCGGACTACGCGGGCGCACTCGGGCTCGCGAGCGAGGCCGCCGACCTGCACAGCACGCTCGACACCGGCGCCGATCTCGTCGTCAACACCGTCCCGGGCGGCGCCGCAGCGGAGATCCGTTTCGGGGGATCGCAGACGGCGAGCACGCTCTTCGAGGTCGCGTACGACCCCTGGCCGAGCCCGCTCGTCGCGCGCTGGGACGGCCCTGCCGTCTCGGGTCTGGAGATGCTGCTGCACCAGGCGGTCGCGCAGGTGCGGATCTTCGTCACGGGCGACCCGCACACCCCGCTCGAGGACGAGAACGCGATCCTGACGGCGATGCGAAGCGGCCTCTCGCAGGCGTGAAAGACTGGTGAGCATGCTGCGCTGGTTCACCGCGGGGGAGTCGCACGGCCCCGAGCTCGTTGCGATCGTCGAAGGGCTGCCGGCGGGCGTGCCCGTGCTGCCCGATGACATTCAGGCCGATCTGCAGCGGCGCAAGCTCGGCTACGGGCGCGGCGCACGTCAGGCCTTCGAGCAGGACGAGCTGACAATCAGCAGCGGCATCCGCTTCGGTCGCACGACCGGCGCGCCGATCGCGCTGCGGGTGGGCAATACGGAGTGGCCGCGCTGGGTCGACGTCATGAGCGTCGTGCCGGTCGACCTCGAGACCCTCCCGAAGGGGCGCGGTGCCGCGCTCACGCGTCCGCGGCCGGGCCACGCGGACCTCGTCGGCATGCAGAAGTACGACTTCCCCGAGGCACGGAACGTGCTCGAGCGCGCGTCGGCGCGGGAGACGGCGGCCCGCGTCGCGCTCGGCGCGCTCGCCCGAGCGCTGCTCGCGGAGCTCGGCGTGCAGCTGGTGAGCCACACGCTCGCGATCGAGACGGTGCGCGTGCCCGAGGACTACGCCTACCCGGTCCCGGGCGACGTCGAGCGTCTGGATGCCGACCCGCTGCGCTGCACCGACCCGGCGACCTCGCGGGCGATGGTCGAGCGCATCGATCGCGCGCACGACGACGGCGACACGCTCGGCGGCGTCGTCGAGGTGCTCGCCTACGGCCTGCCGCCGGGGCTCGGCAGCTACGTCCAGTGGGACCGCAAGCTCGACGCGCAGCTCGCCGCGGCCATCATGAGCATCCAGGCGATCAAGGGCGTGGAGATCGGGGACGGCTTCGAGACGAGCCGCCGGCCGGGGTCCGCGGCGCACGACGAGATGCTGCGGACGGATGCGGGCATTCAGCGCCTGAGCGACCGCGCGGGCGGCACAGAGGGCGGCATGACGACCGGCACCGTGCTGCGCGTGCGCGCCGCCATGAAGCCGATCTCGACGGTGCCGCGGGCGCTGCGCACGGTCGACGTCGCGACCGGCGATCCGGCACAGGCGCACCACCAGCGCTCCGACGTCTGCGCCGTGCCGGCGGCGGGTGTCGTCGCGGAGGCGATGGTCGCGCTCGTGCTGGCGAACGCGATGCTCGAGAAGTTCGGCGGTGACTCGGTCGGGGAGACGCGCCGCAACCTCGACGCCTACCTCGCCGCGATCCCCGACGCGCTTCGCACGCTCGGGTCCGAGGGCTCGTGAGCGGCGCGATCGTCCTCATCGGGGCGCCCGGTGCGGGCAAGACCCGCACGGGCAAGCGGGTGGCGCGGGCGCTCGGGATTCCGCACATCGACACCGACAAGCGTTTCGTCGCCGAACACGGCTCCATCGCGGAGTTCTTCGAGGCCTATGGCGAGCCGGAGTTCCGCCGGATCGAGCGCGAGCTCGTCGCGGACGCGGTGCGCGAGGACGCGATCGTGTCGCTCGGCGGTGGGGCGGTGCTCGACCCGGCGACCCAGGAGCTGC
>DATMGN010000066.1:0-25229 GCA_035555435.1 Microbacteriaceae bacterium
AGGCCGAGCGCCTCGGCGACGGAGGCCATCGTGTTCGCGGTGTACATGCCGCCGCAGGCGCCCTCGCCGGGCGCGAAGGCGCACTCGATGCGCTTCGCGTCCTCGAGCGACATCTTGCCGGCGTTGACCGCACCGACCGCCTCGAAGGAGTCGATGATCGTGATGTCCTTCTCGGTGCCGTCCGAGAGCCGCACCCAGCCGGGCGCGATCGATCCGGCGTAGAGGAAGACGCTCGCGAGGTCGAGGCGCGCCGCGGCCATGAGCATGCCGGGGATCGACTTGTCGCAGCCGGCGAGCAGCACCGAGCCGTCGAGGCGCTCCGCCTGCATGACGGTCTCGACCGAGTCCGCGATGACCTCGCGGCTCACGAGCGAGAAGTGCATGCCCTCGTGGCCCATCGAGATGCCGTCGGAGACGGATATGGTGCCGAACTGGAGGGGGTATCCCCCGCCGCCGTGGACGCCCTCCTTGGCGGCCTGCGCGAGCCGGTCGAGGCTGAGGTTGCAGGGCGTGATCTCGTTCCACGAGGACGCGATGCCGATCTGCGGCTTGTCCCAGTCCGCGTCGCCCATGCCGACGCCGCGGAGCATGCCGCGTGAGGTCATCGCCTCGAGCCCGTCGGTGACGGTGCGCGAGCGGGGCTTCATGTCAGGAGTCTCGGCCACCCCCCGAGTCTATTGGCCCGCCCAAAGTGCTCGTTTGCACCCAATGTGCACGCTGTAGGGCGCACATTGGGTGGGAACGTGCACCCTCAGAGGCCGATGCCGGGGTTGAGGATGTTGTCCGGGTCGAGGGCTTGTTTGATGCGCAGGCCCAGGGCATAGGCCTCCGGGCCCAGTTGGGCTTCGAGCCAGGGGTTCTTCATCGTGCCGACGCCGTGCTCGCCCGTGATCGTGCCGCCGAGCTCGATCGCGAGGTCCATGATCTCGCCGAACACGACCTGGGCGCGCTCGACCTGGGCGGGATCCATCGCGTCGTAGATGACGTTCGGGTGCGTGTTGCCGTCGCCCGCGTGCGCGACCGTGCCGACGAGGATGCCGTGCCGCTGCCCGATCGCCCCGATGCCCTCGATGAGGTCGCCGAGCCGCGGGAGCGGGACGCCGACGTCCTCGATGAGCACCGCGCCGAGCGCCTCCATCGCCGGCAGCGCGAGCCGCCGGGCCGTGAGGAACGCCTCGGCGCTCTCCGCGTCGTCGGCGACGAAATGCTCCGTCGCGCCGTGCTCGACGAACGCCTGGGCGATGAGCTCGAGCTCCTCCGCCACCGCGTCGCCGCGCGCGTCGCAGCCGACGAGCACGAGCGCCTCCGCCTCGCGGTCGAGCCCCATCTTCGTCATGTCCTCCACGGCGTTGATGGAGACGCGGTCCATGAACTCGACGATCGAGGGCCGCAGCCGCGAGCTGACGGCGATGACCGCGTTCGTCGCCGCCTGGACGCTCGGGAAGAACGCGACGGCGACGTTCGCGGCCTCCGGGAGCGTGACGAGGCGCAGCGTCGCCTCGGTCACGACGCCGAGCGCGCCCTCGCTGCCGACGAAGAGGCGCGTGAGCGGCAGGCCCGCGACGTCCTTCATGCGGGGCCCGCCGAGTCGCACCGCGGTGCCGTCGGCGAGCACGACCTCGAGGCCCAGCACGTAGTCGGTCGTCACGCCGTACTTGACGCAGCACAGGCCGCCGGCGTTCGTCGCGATGTTGCCGCCGATCGAGCAGATCTCGTACGAGGACGGGTCCGGCGGATACCAGAGGCCGTGCTCCTTGGCGGCGGCCTTGACCTCCGCGTTGAGCAGGCCCGGCTGCACGACGGCGGTGCGCGTGCTCGGGTCGACCGCGATGGCGCGCATCCGCTCGGTCGACAGCGTGATCGCGCCGTCGCGCGCGGTCGAGCCGCCCGCGAGGCTCGTGCCGGCGCCGCGGACGATGATCGGGGTGCGGTGCGCCGCGGCGATCCGCACGACCGCCTGCACCTCGGCGGTCGAGCCGGGCTTGACGACCGCGAGCGGCGTGCCGGCGTCCGGCAGGTTCGCCCGGTCGTAGCGGTAGGCGCTCATGCGGGCCGGGTCGACGACGAGCGCGTCCCCCGGCAGCGCCGCCCGCAGCTCATCGATCACGTCGTCGTGCACCGAGGATCTCCCCTTTCGCCCCGGCGAGCCTATTACGAGGACCCACTAGCGGCGGCGCACCCGCCGATCCGCGACGGCGCGCAGGTCCGGCATGATGCCGGCGAGCGCGCGGAGATTCTCCGAGGCCTCGGCCACGTCGAGGTCGCCGAACGTCATCGTGAACTCGAAGTAGTTGATGTCGGCGTCCGCGAGGAGCTCGGTGAGGCGGTCGCGCACCGTCTCGGGCGATCCGACGATCGCGTTCGACTTCTCGATCATGTCGCGCGGGTCGTAGAGGAAGTCGGCGCCGTGGATGCCGTGCTCGTGCCACAGGCTCGTGAGCCGCTCCCAGTAGACGGTCGCCGCCTGGACGTATCGGGTCTCCGCCTGCGCGTCGGTCTCGGCGATGTAGAGGTGTGCCGCGCAGCCGACACGGGTCTCCGGCTGCGGGCCGTCGCCCGCCTGCCGGGCACCCCAGTACGCCTCGGCGATCGCGGGCAGGGCGCCGCCCTCCCAGCGTCCGACGAAGTTGGACCCGGCCGCACCGGCCCGCACCGCGGTCTCGATGGAGCCGGACGCGAGCCACAGCTGCGGGTGCGGCTGCTGGACGGGCAGGACCGAGAGCCGCGTCGTCGGCCGGTCGCCGTCGGGGTGCACGAAGATGCCCGTGCGGTAGGACTCGAGGATCGCGTCGACGTGCCGCGCGAGGATGCCGCCGGAGTCCTCGGCGGCGACCCCGAAGTAGGCGAGCTCGAACGGGCTGACGCCCCGCCCGACGCCGAAGTCGAGGCGCCCGCCGGTCAGCTGGTCGAGGACCGCGACCTCCTCCGCGAGTCGGAGCGGCTCGTGCGCCGGGACGACGTAGACGAGGGTGCCGATGCGCATGCGCGAGGTGCGCTGGGAGAGCGCCGCGAGGAACAGGCTGGGGCTCGGGCTGACGGAGAGCGTCGTCCCGTGGTGCTCGGTGACGTGGTAGCGGTCGATGCCGCACTCCTCGGCGAATGCCGCGATCTCGAGCCGACCGCGCAGGATCTCGCCCGAGGTCGAGCGCCCGAGGTCGATCGAGTCGAAGATGCCGAACTCCAGCGCCACGTCGCGCTCCTCTCGCCGTGGACCGACGATAGCGGTCCGAGCGGCGTCAGAACGCGGTGGCTGCGGCTTCGCGCAGATCGGCGAGCCGGTGCAGCACGGCCGCGACCTCGGCGGGGCCGGTCACGCGATGGCTCGCGAGCGTCGAGCCGGCGCCCGACTTGAGCCCGAGGTCGCCCGGGCCGAGCGCGGCGAAGGCGTCCTCGTCGGTCACGTCGTCGCCTGCGAAGAAGACGCCGTCGGCGCCGGTCAGGCGGCGCAGGTGCTCGATCGAGTCGCCCTTCGTCGCGCCCCGGAGTGCGAACTCGAGGGTCGTGCGGCCGTCGCGGATGACGAGCTGATGCTCCCCGAGCTTCGCCTCGACCTCGGCGAGCGCGTTGCCGCGGGCGATCCGCGAGTCCTCGGACGTCGCGAGCCGGGTGTGGAGTGCGAAGCCGGCCGGCTTGGGCTCGACCCAGATGCCGTGATGGGCCGCGGCGACCGCTTCCAGAAGCGCGTGCAGGGTCGCGAGCACCGCCTGTTCGCGCGCGCCGAGCGGGACGAACTCGATGCCGGAGTCCAGTCGGACCTCGACGCCGTGGGAGCCGACGAGGTAGACGGTCTCCGGCAGCTGCTCCGTGACCTCGATGAGGCTCTCGATCGAGCGGCCGGAGACGAGCACGACGCGGGTCGCCGGCGTCGCCGCGAGCCGCAGCACCGCCTCGCGCGCCTCGGGGAGCGCTCGGGCCATGGCGGGGTCGTCCACCTCGGGCGAGAGGGTGCCGTCGAAGTCGAGCGCGACGAGCAGCTGCGGCTTGACCGCGAGCTCGCGCAGCGCCGCGGTGAGCGGCTCCGGGATGCCCTGCGCGTCGACGGCGGGGTGGGCGCGGGATGCGCTCTGGTCGAGTGCGGCGAGGAAGTCGCTCGACCAGCGGGCGACGTCATGCTCGGCGACCCGTCGCCGCATCGCGCGCATCCGCGAGCGGCGCTCGGCTTTCGGCATCCGCATCGCGGTGAGCATCGCGTCCTTGAGCCCGGCGATGTCGTGCGGGTTGACGAGCACGGCCCGGCGCAGTTCGTCGGCGGCGCCGGTGAACTCGGAGAGCACGAGCACGCCGTCCTCGTCGAAGCGGGTCGCCACGTACTCCTTGGCGACGAGGTTCATGCCGTCGCGCAGTGCCGTGATGAGGAGCACGTCGGCGGCGAGGAACATCGCCGCCATCTCCTCGCGCGGGTAGGTGTGGTAGTGGTAGCTGATCGCGCGGTGCTCGAGCGTCTGGAAGTCGCCGTTGATGCGCCCGGCCATGAGCTCGACCTCGTCGCGCAGCTGCACGTAGGCGGCGACGCGCTCCCGGCTCGGGACCGCGATCTGGATGAGCGCGGCGTCATCGACGTCGACGAGGCCTTCGGCGAGGAGCTCGCCGTAAGCCTTGAGCCGGTGGACGATGCCTTTCGTGTAGTCGAGGCGGTCGACGCCGAGGAACAGGGTGCGATCGGCGCCGAGGCTCTCGCGGATCTCGCGCGCGCGGGCCTGCACCTCGGGGGTGCGGGCGAGTGATTCGAGCGCGGCCGCGTCGATCGAGATGGGGAACGCCTTGGCGACGACGGTGCGCCGCACGCCGGGGGCGTCTTCGAGCTCGACGAGGCTCCCGCGGTGCTGCGCGCGGACGGTCGATTCGGTGAGCCGTCGCACCGCGGTCGCGAAGTTCGCCGCGTCGCTCGCGCGCTGGAAGCCGACGACGTCGGCGCCGAGCAGGCCGTCGATGATCCGGCTGCGCCACGGCAGCTGCGAGAACAGGCCGTATGGCGGGAAGGGAATATGCAGGAAGAACCCGATCGCGAGGTCGGGCCGCATGCTCCGCAGCAGCCGTGGCAGCAGCTGGAGCTGGTAGTCCTGCACCCACACCGTCGCGCCGTCGGCGGCGACCTCGGCGACCGCTTCCGCGAAGCGCTGGTTGACGGCGACGTAGCGCTCCCACCATTCGCGGTGGAACTCTGGCACCGCGATGACGTCGTGGTACAGCGGCCAGATCGTCGCGTTGCTGAAGCCCTCGTAGTAGCGCTCGAAGTCGGTGTCGGAGAGCGGCACGGGGACGAGCCGCATGCCGTCGGCGTCGAACGGCTCCAGCTCGAGCCCGGCCGAGCCGGGCCAGCCGACCCACGCGGCCTCGGTGCCGCGCGTGACGGATTCGAGTGCCGTGACGAGTCCTCCCGGCGAGCGCACCCACGTGACTTCACCGTCGTCACCCACCTGCGAGTCGACCGGCAGGCGGTTCGAGACGACGACGAGTTGATAGGTGCGCTGGTCAGATGTCATGCGCCCACCACGCTACATCGCGTACCGTAAAGACCGGAGAGGCAGGTCGAAATGCGCAGGTACATCTTCAACGGCGCGGTGCTCGGCGCCGTCGCCGGCGTCGTGCCCGCGATCCGCCACAGCGTGCGCGGTCCGCGCGACTGGCGCCTCGCGCTCATCTGGGTCAGCTGGGGCATCAACGTCGCGATCGCGGTCGGCACCGTCGTCGAGCAGAACCGGCTCGAACGCGAGGCGCAGGCGCGCGCCGAGCTCGGGCTCTCGGAGGACCTCGGCCTCTGATGTCGGCAGGGGGACGTGGACGCCGCTTCCTCGGCGGCATCGGACGGTTCGTCGCGCGCCATCCCCTCGCGCTGGCGTTCCTCCTCGTCTACCTCGCCGCCGGCATCGTCTCCGCCGGCCTCTGGTCGCCGTTTCGCGATTCGCCGTGGTTCGAGGCGGTCGCGTACGGCGTGCCCGCCTTCGAGGCGGGCCGGTGGTGGACGCCCGTCACGGGAGCATTCTTCTCGGAGGTGCCGTGGCACTACCCGCTCGTGGCCGTCCTCATGGTCCTCGCGGTCGGGGTGCTCGAGCGGCGCCGCAGCCGCGGCTGGGTGATCGGCAGCTTCTGGGTCGGGCAGGTCGTCGGCGTCATCGCGACGGCCGCGATCGTCGACATCGCACGATTGACCGGCTGGGCCTGGCCGACGCGTCTCGGCGAGGTCCTCGATGTGGGACCGTCCTGCGGGCTCATGGTCGTCGCCGCGCTCGCGATCGCGTCGCTGCGCGCCCCGTGGCGCTTCCGCGGGCGGCTGATCCTCGGCGGCGTGCTGCTCGTGCTCCTCATCCTCGAGGGGACCCTCGCGGACCTCGAGCACGCGGTCAGCGCGGGACTCGTGCTGCTCTTCGGCTTCGGGCGCTCGCAGCGCGCGACCGCCCACGAGTGGCGGGTCGTCGCGTTCGGGTCGATCGCCGTCATCGGCGTCATGCAGCTTGTCGCGGCGATCGTGCCGACGCAGGGTCCGCTCGGCCTGACCGAGCCCCGGAGCGTGTCGTGGCTCGACATCGCGATCGACGTCGGGCTCATCCTCATCATCAGCTGGTCACTGTTCCACGGCCGGCGCTGGGCCTGGTGCGTCGCGGTCGCGCTCGCCTCGTTCAACGTCCTGCAGGTCGTCTACGTCCTGACCTTCCTCAACGCCGAGCTGTCGCGATTCGAGGGCGCGGGCGTCGCGGCCGCCGCGAGCGTCCTGTGGCTCATCACGCTCGCGGTGCTCATCGCCGGCCGACGGGCGTTCTCCGTGCCGATCTGGCGTCGCGGCCGCTTCCTGTCCGTCGACGCGGGCGAGGCGCGCGAGCGTCTCATCGCCGTGATCCGGCGCTACGGGACGGGGACGCTCGGCTGGATGGCGACCTGGCCGCGCATGCGGGTGCGATTCGGTGAGCACGACGCCTGGGCGCTGCCGGTGCGCCGCGTCGGCGCGGTCGCGATCGTGCTCGGCGATCCGATCGGCCCTGCGGAGCGCTGGGAGGAGGCGATCCGCGACTTCCGGCTCGCGGCAGAACGCGATGGTCTGACCCCCTGCTTCTTCTCCTCGTCCCCGCAGGCCGCGGCGGCGGCGATCGCGGAGGACTCGCAGTGGCGTTCGATCTCCGTCGGCGAGGACGTCATCGTCGACCTGCCCGGGCTCGAGTTCACGGGCAAGCAGTGGCAACCGGTGCGCGGCGCCGCGAACCGCGCGGAGCGGGAGGGCATCGCGTTCCGCCTCACGCATCTGCGGGACGAGCCGTGGGCGATCGTCGCGCAGGTGCGGGCGATCAGCGAGTCGTGGGTCGGCGACAAAGCGCTGCCGGAGATGGGGTTCACGCTCGGCGGGGTCGACGAGGCACTGGATCCGGCGGTCCGGGTCGCGCTCGCGGTCGACGCAGAGGGCTCGGTCCACGGCGTGCTGTCCTGGCTGCCCATCTACGGTCCGGACGGGATCGACGGCTGGGTCCTCGACGTCATGCGGCGTCGCGACGGCGGCTTCGGGCCCGCGATGGAGTTCCTCATCGGGCAGAGCTTCCTCGCCTTCCGCGACGAGGGCGCCCGCTACGCGTCGCTCTCCGGCGCCCCGCTGACGCGCAGCGCGGAGGACGCGGAGGAGGACGGCGCGATCGGTGCCGTCCTGACGACTGTCGCCAACATGCTCGAGCCGGCATACGGCTTCCACTCGCTGCACCGGTTCAAGGAGAAGTTCAACCCGCGCACCGAGTCGATGCGGCTGCTCTACCGCGACGAGGCGGAGCTCCCGAGGATCGCGGGCGCGATCGTCAAGGCGTATCTGCCCGAGTCCTCCGTGTCGGACCTCGCGCGGGCGGGCCTGTCCCTCATCCAGCGCTGAGCCGGCTCAGACGACGATGACGCGGGTGATGGGGATGCCGTTGAAGCCGGTCGCCGTGACGAGCGTGTACGCGCCCATCATCGGGGAGACGAGGATGTCGCCGACGACGAGCCGCGGCAGCTCGATGCCCTGCACGACGACGTCGCTCGAGTCGCAGGTCGGGCCCGCGATGGTCTGAGCGACCCGCTCGCGGCCCGCCGGGATGCCGATGGGGATGATCTCGGGCACGACATGGTCGGTCAGCACGTTGGAGTACCCACCGAACAGCCCGTCGTCGATGTACACCCAGTGCATCTCGAGCGCGGGGCGATACGTGTCGGCGACGACCGAGGTGACGAGGTGCATCGCGGGTGCCGAGATGAAGCGCCCCGGCTCCGACCAGAACGCGAGCTCCGGATGCTCCAGGATGATCGGCCGCAGCACGTCGGCGAACTCTTCCAGCAGTGGCTCGCGACCCGCGTAGCGCACGGGGAAGCCGCCGCCGATGTCGATCGTGTCGAGCGGGTGCCCCGCCTCGATCGCCGTCCGGACGAGCTCCGCGGTCGTCGTCAGCGCGCGCACGTAGACGTCCCGGTCGACGTTCTGCGAGCCCACGTGATAGCTGAGCCCCCGCACCGGCACGCGCCGGTCCGCGGCGTAGGCGAGGAAGCCCGACACCTCCTCGGGGGCGAGACCGAACTTGAGGGACAGATCCGAGGTCCCGCCCGCGTTGGGGTAGGACACGCGCGCGAGGACGCTCAGGCCCGAGTCGCGGAAGGCGGCGAGCTTGCGCAGCTGGGCGTCGGAGTCGGCGACGAAGGTGCGCACCCCGCGTTCTACGGCGTAGGCGATGTCGCGAGGCTTCACGTGCGGATGCGTGTGGATGATCCGCTCGGGCTCGGTGCCGGCGGCGAGGACGAGATCGACCTCGGCGTTCGTCGCGACGTCGAAGCCGGCACCCGCCTGCGCGAGCGCGGCGACGAGCGCCGGATGCGAGTTCGACTTGACCGCGTAGTGGTGGCGGACGCCCGGCAGCGCGGCCTCGAGCTGCCGGTAGGCGTCGACGCCGGCCTGCGGATCCAGGATGAAGAACGGCGTGTCGCCCGCCGCGATCGCCGCCGCGACCTCCGGCGCGGCGAGGAGCTCAGCGATCGTCACGCCACGAGGCTACGCGCGGGAGGCCCCCGCGCGACAGAAGTCGGACAGACTGGGAGCATGCAGCATTCGGGAGGCGTGACGGCCCGCGGCCTCACGAAGCGCTACCGGGACACCGTCGCGGTCGACGACGTCAGCTTCGACGTGCCGTCCGGGAGCGTCTTCGCCTTCCTCGGCACCAACGGCGCCGGCAAGTCGACGACGATCGGCTGCCTCACGACCGTGCTCCCGTTCGACTCGGGCGACCTGACGGTCGCGGGGCACGACGTGCGCCGCGACGGCGACGCGGTCCGCAAGTCGATCGGCGTGGTGTTCCAGGACTCCGTGCTCGACGGCGCGCTGACCGTCCGCGAGAACCTCGCGATCCGGGCCCGCCCCTACCTCGCCTCGGCCGCGCTGATCCGCGAGCGGATCGCGACGCTCTCGGCGCTCGTCGAGCTCGACGAGTTCATCGACCGACGCTACGCGCGCCTGTCCGGCGGTCAGCGACGCCGCGTCGACATCGCGCGGGCGCTCGTGCACGACCCGGTCATCCTGTTCCTCGACGAGCCGACGACGGGGCTCGATCCCGCGAGCCGGGCGCTCGTGTGGCGCACCATCCACGAGCTCAGGGAGCGCACCGGGCTCACCGTCTTCCTGACCACCCACTACATGGAGGAGACGGAGGAGGCCGACCGCGTGTGCATCATCGACCACGGGCGGATCATCGCCGACGGCACGCCCGCGCAGCTGCGCGCCCGACACAGCTCGAGCGTGCTGACGCTCACGACCGCGGCCGGCGTCGAGCAGCGCGCCGTCGCCGACGCGGCCGAGGCGAAGCGGATCCTGTGGGAGCTCGGCGACGCCGTGACCGACTTCGAGTTCCGGCACGGCCGGATGGACGACGTCTTCCTCGCGCTGACGGGCCGATCGGTCAGTGAGGCCGGCGAATGAGCACCGTCCTCGCGATCACGGGCCGAAACCTCCGGCTCTACTTCCGCGACCCCCTCAACGTCTTCTTCTCGCTGCTCGGCGCCCTCATCGTCTTCGCGCTCTACGCGCTCTTCCTCGGCAACATCCAGACGCAGTCGATCGCCGCGACCGCGCCGGGTGCCGACCCGGACCTCGTGCGCGGCTTCGTCGACGCCTGGATGTTCGGCGGCATCGTCGCGCTCTCGACGATGTCGACGACGCTCGGCGCGCTCTCCGTCTTCGTCGACGACTCGGCTTCGGGGCGGTTCCGCGACTTCCTCGTCGCGCCCATCCGCCGCGGGCAGCTCGTCCTCGGCTACCTCCTCGGCGCCTTCGTCATCGGGCTCATCATGTCGGTCATCGTGCTCGCCGTCTCGATCGTCTACCTGTGGCTCGTGAGCGGCATCGTCCTCAGCGTCCCGCAGGTCGCGGCGAGCCTCGGCTGGGTGGCGCTCTCGAGCGCCGGCTTCGCGGCGCTGTGGGCGTTCATCGTCTCGTTCCTGCGCACGACGGGCTCCTTCGCCGCCGTCTCGACGGTCGTCGGCACCGTCGCGGGCTTCGTCGCCGGCGCCTACATCGCGGTCGGCCTCTTCCCCGCGGCCGTCCGCGACACCGTCTCGGCACTGCCGTTCGCGCAGTCGGCGATGCTGCTGCGCATCGAGTTCGCGAGTGAGCCCCTCGCGGCCCTCGTCGGCGGCAGCCCAGAGGCGATCGCCGCCCTCGAGCACTTCTACGGCATCTCGCTGTACGTCGGCGACTGGAGCGTGCCGGTCTGGTTCGCAGCGGGCGTGCTCGCCGTCATGACCCTCGTCTTCGCGGTGCTCGCGGCGATCAGGATCCGTTCGCGGATCCGGTGAGCGCGTCCGGCAGCACGGCCAGCCGCGCGCGCAGCCGCCCGATGACGACGTCGTCGACGCCGATCGAGTCGAGGTAGTCGCCGACACCGCCGTACTCCGCATCGACCCAGTCGAGGGTCTCGCGCAGCACCGGCTCCGGCGAGTGCGCGAGGATCTCCAGGAGGCGATCGTTCACGGGGACGCGGAAGCGGCGCACCTTGCGCAGCATCCGATCCGTCCACTCCCCCTCGAGGTTGCCCTGCGTCAGCGCGTAGTCCGCGACGACGACGTTCCGGTCGACGTCGAGCGCGAGGAGACAGAACGCGACGACGAGGCCGGTGCGGTCCTTGCCCGCGGTGCAGTGGACGACGACGGCGCCGTCCGAGTCGGCGATCGCCCGCATCGCCGAGGAGATCGAGTCGCCGTTGTCGGCGACGATCGAGCGGTAGACCGCGCGGATCTCCACTGTCGAGGGGTCCATCCGCCCGCCGTGGATCGGGAAGCGCACGAGCTCGGCGCCGACGCCACGCAACCGGTCGCGTCCGCCGATCCGACGGTCGAAGTCGCTGCGCAGGTCCACGACCGTGCGCACGCCCAGGTCCGCGAGCGCGGCCCTGCCCGCGCGCGTCAGCCGGTGCAGCGCGTCCGCCCGGTAGAGGACACCGGGGCGCAGCACGCCGGGCGCGACCTCGCGGAAGTTGTGCGTCCCGGGGATGTCCAGCCGTGTCACGAGCACCTGCCAAACTTGGTGGTACACCCCCCGGGACTTGAACCCGGAACCCACTGATTAAGAGTCAGTTGCTCTGCCAATTGAGCTAGAGGTGCGCGGTCGGAAGCGACCGACCGAGGAGCAAGACTACCATGTCGGGGAGCGGCGCGCGCGCCCCAGGACCGACCCGAGGAGCCCCGTGACCGACCCCGCCCCGCTGCCGAGCCGACTTGCCCCGGGCGACCGGGCGCCGGCGTTCTCCCTCCCCGACCAGGACGGCGAGACGGTGCGACTGGCCGACTACCGCGGCCAGCGGGTGGTGCTCTACTTCTACCCCGCCGCGCTCACGCCGGGATGCTCGAAGCAGGCGTGCGACTTCCGCGACAGCATCCAGGCGCTCGCCGCTTCGGGCGTCGTCGTGCTCGGCGTCTCCCCCGATGCGCCGGAACGACTCGCCCGATTCCGCGAGCGCGACGGGCTCAACTTCCCGCTGCTCGCGGACACCGACCACAAGGTCATGCGCCGCTATGGGACCTGGGGGCCGAAGCTGCTGTACGGGCGCACCTTCGAGGGCGTCATCCGCTCGACGTTCGTCATCGACGCGAAGGGACGCATCGAGCACGCGCTCTACAACGTGCGGGCGACGGGGCACGTCGCGCGACTGCGCAAGCTGCTCGAGGTCTGACCTTCGACCCGCTGCGCGCGCTCAGGCAGCCGGGCAAGTCGAACGGCGCTCAGGGGGCCGGGTCGACTCGCGTCGCGGCGTCGCGCTCGGCGAAGACCGCGGTGACGGGCTTCGTGAACAGCAGCCAGATCGCGAGTCCCGCGGGCACCAGCAGCAGCCAGCCGATCCACGTCGGACCAAGCAGCCCCTGGAACGCGCCGATCGCGCACGCGACCTGCAGGATCTGCCACAGCACGACCCCGCCGCGCACGCGAGCCCACCTGCGGACGAGCCCGATCGCGAGCACGAGGACGCCGAGCGCGAAGAGCGCCGTCGTGACGGTGAGCGCGCCGGCCGCGAGCGCATCCTGTGCGTCCGGGGTGAACAGCTCGAGCGTCAGGTACACCGTGGCGACCGCGAGCAGCGCCGCTTCGGCGAAGACGATGGCGATGAGTGCGACGAGCTGCGGCGGTGAGTGTTCGACCTCAGCAGACACGCGGCCGCTCCCATCCGAAAAATTCATTGATATCCATCACCTGTTGTGGGATTCTAGATGACGTTGATTTCCGGCTCCCGATGGTGCGAGCGGTTCACGAGAAGTCTCCCGGGCCTGCAGGTCGAGCATCTGCGGCATGCCGCCGCACAGGCGCAGCCGGGGGCCGCACCACTGAATGGAGTACCAACCCGATGGACTGGCGAGACAAGGCCGCCTGCCTCACGGCAGACCCCGAGCTCTTCTTCCCGATCGGCAACACCGGCCCGGCGGTCGAGCAGATCGAGAAGGCCAAGGTCGTCTGCGCGACCTGCCCCGTCACCGAGCAGTGCCTGCAGTACGCGCTCGACACCTCCCAGGACTCCGGCGTGTGGGGCGGACTGTCCGAGGACGAGCGTCGCGCCCTCAAGCGCCGCGCCGCCCGCGCGCGCCGCGCCTCCTAGAAGCGTCGCCGCAGCCAGGTCAGCGGCACCTCGATCGTCACCTCGGTGCCGCTGCCGGTCAGCGTGTGCCAGTCGATCGACCCCGAGAGCTCGCCTTGGATGAGCGTGCGGACGATTTGCGTCCCGAGCCCCGACCCGACCTTGCCCTCGGGCAGCCCCGCACCGTTGTCGCGCACCTGCACCGTCAGGTGATCGTCCGTGCGGGTCGCCGTGATGACGACGGAGCCGTCGGTGCGGTTCGCGAGCCCGTGCTCGACGGAGTTCGTCACAAGCTCGGTGAGCGCGAGCGCGAGCGGTGTCGCGTACTCGCTCGGCAGCTCCCCGAATGAGCCGCTGAGCACCGGCTGCACGCGCGTCGTGTGGCTCGACGCGACCTCGGCGACGAGCATGAGCACACGCTCGAAGACGACGTCGAAGTCGACGCTCTGGCTCAGGCCCTCGGACAGGGTGTCGTGCACGACCGCGATCGCCGACACGCGACGCATCGCCTGATGCAGCGCGTCGCGCGCCTCCTCACTGTGAGTGCGGCGCGCCTGGATGCGCAGCAGCGAGGCGACCGTCTGCAGATTGTTCTTGACCCGATGGTGGATCTCGCGGATCGTCGCGTCCTTCGTCAGGAGCTCCCGTTCCTGACGCCGCACCTCCGTCACGTCGCGCACAAGGAGGATCGCGCCGGCCCGCTCGCCGTCGCGCCGGATCGGGATGGCCCGGAGCGCCACGACACCGCCGCCCGCCTCGACGTCGGCGCGCCACGGTGCCCGGCCGGTCAGGACGAGCGGCAGCGACTCGTCGACGACGGCACGACCGCCGATGAGCTCGGTCGTGACCTCCGGCAGCGGCTCGCCCTCGAGCTCGCCCTCGAAGCCGAGGCGGTTGAACGCGGAGAGCGCGTTGGGGCTCGCGAAGGTGACGATGCCGTCGGAGTCGATCCGGATGAGTCCATCCGACGCGCGCGGGGCGAAGCGGCGGGGCACGCTCGGCGCGTCCATGTCGGGGAACGAACCGACCGCGATCATCTCGAAGAGGTCGTTCGCCGACTGGTTGAACGTGAGCTCCTGACGGCTCGGCGTGCGCGCGTCCGACAGATTGGAGTGCCGCGTCAGCACCGCGATCGGCCCCACCGTCTCGGACGTCCCGCCGCGCCGGATCGGCACCGCCCGGATGTGCGTCGCCGCCTCGTCCGACCAGTCGCTCGAGTCGGAGTCGACGATGCGCCGCTCCTCATACGCCTGGCGCACCTGGGCCCGGAGGTTCGGTGTGATCCGCTGCCCGACGATGTCGCGGAAGAACAGCGTCGCGGTACCACCCGGGCGGGTCAGCGTCGTCGCGATGAAGTCGTCGTCGGTCGTCGGCGCCCAGATCACGATGTCGGCGAACGACAGGTCGGCGAGCAGCTGCGTGTCGGCGAGCAGCAGGTGCAACCACTCGATATCGGCCGGCGTGGCATGACCATGCGCCTCGATCAGATCGCTCAGCGTCGACACCGCTCAAGGCTATCGTCCGGACCTCGAGCACGAGTTATCCACAGATTGGGCAACTTTCTGCCATTGCCGGAATCGCCGTGCTTGCATGCTCCTCGGGACCGGCCCGGGGAGGAATCCATGGCCATGCAGCCTGCTGCGCGCGCGACGCGCGGCGACCGCGACATCCCGTCCAAGCGACGATCCGACGCCCTCATCGAGGAGATGTTTGAGCGTCAGCGCACGCCCGTGTCCGCGCTCCCCGATCCGACGCCCCTCGTGCGCAACCTCGCGCGATGCGTCGTCGAGGTCATCGCGGGCGCCAGGGATGCCGAGCAGATCGCCCGCTGGCTCGAGCCCACCGTGTACACGCAGCTCCTCACGCGGGTCGTCGTCGCGGCACGCGCCCGGCAGGCCAAGGGCGCGCGCGTCAGCGTGCCGACGATCTCGATGGGTTCGTGCCGGATCGACTACCCGACCGACGACGCGATCGAGGCGGTCGCGATCGTGCACACGCCCGCTCGCGTGCGCGCCGTCGTCATGCGACTCGTCGGGATGGACGGTCGATGGCGCGCGACCGAGCTCGCCGTGCTCTGAGACTCGAGACCTACTTGCCGCGTCGCTCCGCAGCCCGGCGCTCCGCGCGGTTCTGCGGAGCGGCATCGGCCGTGCGCTGACCGAACGCGCCGCGCGCGCCACCCTGAGCCGGCTCCGGCTCCGGCACACCCGACTGGGCGGCCGCGCGCCGCGTCGCGCGAGCCGAGGCAGCGCGATCGAGCCGCCCGCGCTCGTCCCGGACCTCGACGTCGCTGCCGCCGACCTCCTCGCCGGGCGCCGTGTACTGGAGCCCCGCGGTCGGTGCGGTGCCCGACTCGAGCCCCTGCGCCTCGACGTTGCTGCCGCCGGTCACCTCGACTTCGAGGTTGAACAGGAAGCCGACCGACTCCTCGCGGATCTGGCCCATCATCGACTGGAACATCGCGAAGCCCTCGCGCTGGTACTCCACGAGCGGGTCGCGCTGCGCCATCGCCCGCAGGCCGATGCCGTCCTTGAGGTAGTCCATCTCGTAGAGGTGGTCGCGCCAGCGCCGATCGATGACGGAGAGCACGACGCGGCGCTCGAGCTCGCGCATCGCCTCCGAGCCGAGCTTCTGCTCGCGCGCCTGGTAGGCGACCTTCGCGTCCGAGACGAGCTCGCGCTGCAGCACCGCGGTGGTGAGCTTGCCGCCGGACTCCTCGATCACCTCGTCAGGCGTGATCGACACCGGGTAGAGCGTCTTCAGCTCGGTCCACAGCGCGTCGAAGTCCCAGCCGTCCGCGGGGCCGTCGCCGGCATGCGACGCCACGACGTCGCCGACGACCTGCTCGAGGAAGCCCTGCGTGCGCTCGTAGAGGTTGTCGCCCTCGAGGATCCGACGGCGGTCGCCGTAGATCGCCTCGCGCTGGCGGTTGAGCACATCGTCGTACTTGAGGACGTTCTTGCGGATCTCGGCGTTGCGCGCCTCGACCTGGGACTGTGCGCTGCGGATCGCCCGGGAGACCATCTTCGACTCGATCGCGACGTCGTCCGGGGCCCCGCGCATCAGCACCTCCGCCGCGCCGGCGTTGAAGAGCCGCATGAGGTCGTCTTCGAGCGAGAGGTAGAAGCGGCTCTCGCCGGGGTCGCCCTGGCGGCCCGATCGACCTCGGAGCTGGTTGTCGATGCGTCGGGACTCGTGACGCTCGGTGCCGACGACGTAGAGGCCGCCGGCGGCGCGCACCTTCTCCGCCTCCGCCTCGACCTCGGCCTTGACGGTCTCGAAGACGCCGTCCCACTCGCGTTCGTACTCCTCCGGCGTCTCCGCCGGGTTGAGTCCCCGCTCGTGCATGCGTGCGACCGCCATGAACTCGGCGTTGCCGCCGAGCATGATGTCGGTACCGCGGCCCGCCATGTTCGTCGCGACCGTGACCGCCCCGAGGCGCCCGGCCTGGGCGACGATCGCCGCCTCCCGAGCGTGGTTCTTCGCATTGAGGACCTCGTGCTTGACGCCGCGCTTCGCGAGCAGGCGCGACAGCAGCTCCGACTTCTCCACCGAGGTCGTGCCGGCGAGGACCGGCTGCCCCTGCTCGTAGCGCTTCGCGATGTCCTCGACGACCTGGACGAACTTCGACTGCTCGTTCTTGTAGATGAGGTCGGACTGGTCCACGCGCGCCATCGGGCGGTTCGTCGGGATCGGCACGACGCCGAGCTTGTAGGTCGACATGAACTCCGCGGCCTCGGTCTCGGCCGTGCCGGTCATGCCGGAGAGCTTCTTGTAGAGCCGGAAGTAGTTCTGCAGGGTGACGGTCGCGAGGGTCTGGTTCTCCGCCTTGACCTCGACGTTCTCCTTCGCCTCGATCGCCTGGTGGATGCCCTCGTTGTACCGGCGGCCGGAGAGGATGCGGCCCGTGTGCTCGTCGACGATGAGCACCTCGCCGTTCATGACGACGTAGTCCTTGTCGCGCTTGAACAGGGCCCGGGCCTTGATCGCGTTGTTCAGGAAGGAGATGAGCGGGGTGTTCGCCGACTCGTAGAGGTTGTCGATGCCGAGGTGGTCCTCGACCTTCTCGATGCCGGGCTCGAGGACGCCGACGGTGCGCTTCTTCTCGTCGACCTCGTAGTCGGTGCCCTCGATGAGCCGGTTCGCGATCTTCGCGAACTCGCCGAACCAGCGGTTCGCCTCGCCCGAGGACGGGCCGGAGATGATGAGCGGGGTGCGGGCCTCGTCGATGAGGATCGAGTCGACCTCGTCGACGATGGCGAAGGCGTGACCGCGCTGGACCATGTCGGATGCCTGCCACGCCATGTTGTCGCGGAGGTAGTCGAAGCCGAACTCGTTGTTCGTGCCGTAGGTGATGTCGGCCGCGTACTGCTCGCGACGCTGCTGCGGCGTCTGGCCGGAGAGGATGCAGCCCGTCGTCATGCCGAGGGCGCGGTAGATGCGACCCATGAGCTCGGACTGGTAGCTCGCGAGGTAGTCGTTGACGGTGATGATGTGGACGCCGTCGCCGGGGATCGCATTGAGGTAGGCGGCGAGCGTCGCGACGAGCGTCTTGCCCTCGCCCGTCTTCATCTCCGCGATGTTGCCGTGGTGGAGCGCGCCACCGCCCATGAGCTGCACGTCGAAGTGCCGCATGCCGAGCGTGCGCTTGCCGGCCTCGCGCACCGCCGCGAACGCCTCGGGCAGGAGATCGTCGAGACTCTCCCCCGCCTGATAGCGGGCGCGGAACTCCGTCGTCTCCTCGCGGAGCTCCTCGTCGGTCAGATCCTCGAAGTGGGATTCGAGCGCGTTGACCTGCGCTGCGTACTTCTCCAGCTTGCGAAGGGTGCGGCCTTCGCCGACACGCAGGACGCGTTCGAGCACGTTCGCCACGGATCAACTCCTCACGGTGGCGCTCCTGCGCCGATTCGGGAGTCTAGCGGCTCGCTCTCCTGCGTCCCTGTGCGGGCTCGGTCGCCGCGGCGTGCGCGTCGAGCGCGATGACACCGTACGCCCAGCCCTTCCGGCGGTAGACGACGCTCGGCCGGTCGGTCTCGGCATCGACGAAGAGGAAGAAGTCGTGGCCGACGAGCTCCATGTGGTCGACGGCGTCCTCCGCCGTCATCGTCGCCGCCGGGAAGAGCTTGCGCCGGATCACGACCGGCGACCAGTCCGGCTCGTCCTCGCTGTCGACGAGCGTCGTACCGGTGGCGACGGCCTGGAGCACGTCCGCACTCGCCGGCGTCACATCGACGACGCTGAAGCCGCCGGTCGACGCCTCGTGGAGCGAGACGGGGCGGTGGCGGCCGCGGTGCACCTTGCGCCGGTCCTTGCCCTGCCGGATGCGCTCGAGCAGGCGCCCGATCGCGAGGTCGAAGGCCGCGTACTTGTCGGAGGCGCTCGCCTCGGCGCGCACGAGCGGTCCGGGTCCGATGAGCGTCAGCTCGACGCGATCATCGCCCGGCGAGCCCTTCCCCGGCGCATGTCGCGTGACCTTCAACTCGAGGGCGATGGCCTTCGTGGCGAGCGCGGCGACCTTCGCGGACTTCTCCGACGCATAGGTGCGGAACCGGTCCGTGATGTCGAGGCCCCTGGCGGTGATCGCGATTTCCATGGCTGACCTCCTCAAGCGCCCCGCCGGGAGATCCAGCGTTTCGCGCTGTGCTGGCCACGGTAGACCCCGGACCTGGAAATGTCACGGAGTGATCACGGAACGCGGCGGAGTCGGCGCCGCAGACCGAGCGACGTGACCTTGCCCATCGCCTCCAGGATGATGCCGAACGTCATCTTCGAGGCGCCCGCGTCGCGTTCGGCGAAGACGATCGGCACTTCGGCGATGCGTCCGCCCGCATCCGCGACGCGCACCGTCATCTCGATCTGGAAGTAGTAGCCGTGCGATCGCACCGCGGCGAGGTTGATCCCGCGCAGCGCGTCCGAGCGGTAGACGCGGTAGCCCGCGGTGAGGTCCGCGACGCGCAGGCGGAGGATCCAGCGCGCGTAGCCGTTGGCGGCACGGCTGAGCCGCTCACGACGCGCGGACCAGTCGACCGTGCGGCCGCCCGGGACCCAGCGCGAGCCGATGACGAGGTCGGGCCCGAATGCCTCGGACGCGAGCGCAAGCATCTCGGGCAGCGTCTCCGGCGGGTGCGAGCCGTCGGCGTCCATCTGGACCACGTAGTGGTAGCCGCGTTCGAGCGCGACGGCATAGCCGGCGAGGTAGGCGCGGCCGAGGCCTTCCTTCGCGGCCCGGTGGAGCACCGACGTCCGGGGGTCGGCCTCGGCGATCCGCTCGGCGAGCGCGCCCGTCCCGTCCGGGCTCGCGTCGTCGATGACCAGGACATCGATCTCGGGGAGTGCGGCCCGGATCCGGGCGAGGAGGCGTGGCAGGCTCGCCGACTCGTTGTAGGTCGGCACGAGCACGACCGCATCCGCTCGGGGCGGTCGATCGGTCGGCACCAGGCGATGCTACCGATGCGCACCCGGCTCGATTCACAGCGGACGCGTGTTCGCACGCCGCCCGCGCTCGGGCGCGCACAGCGCGACCGCCGCGACGAGCTCGCCGCCCGCGGCGCGGATCGCGCCCGCACCCGCGGCGAGCGTCGCACCCGTCGTCGCGACGTCGTCGACGAGCACGAATCGCCGCCCTCGCAGGCGACCCCGCGCATGGAGGCGGTCGGCGCCGGCGATGCGCTCCGCGCGCCCGAGCGACTTCTGCGACGGCGCCGACCACCGTGCCGCGAGGACGCGCGAGCCAGGGACGCGGGCCGCGATGAGGAGCTCCAGCACGGGGTCGAAGCCGCGACGGCGCAGGGCCGCCGGACGACTCGGCACCCACGCGGCCTCGACACCGGGAGCGCACCCGGCGAGCGCCGCCGCGAGTGCGGCGCGCAGCAGCGGGGCGAGTCGCCGGGCGGCGTCGATACGACCGTGGTCCTTGAGCGCGAGCAGCGCGCGCCCCGCGACCGAGTCATAGTCGGCGGCGGCGACGACCGGCACGCCCGGGTCGACGTCGCAGCGCACGCCCACGGGGCGCTGCGCCGCGAGCCCCGCCGCGCACGCCGGGCAGATCGATCGATCTGGCGCGGCGCAGCCGAGGCACTCGATGGGCTGGACGACGGCCCAGGCGTCGAGGAGCGCACCGCGCACCAGCGCGATCATCGGGCTCCGACGGGGACCGGCTAGGGGCATGCGCCCAGCCTGGCGGCCACGGGGCGCACGTGAGTGCGAGGACCCCGCGATTGTGGATCGCGGGGCACCACGCCTGGCTGTCAGGGCCTACTGCTGGACCCCGAGATAGAGCGCGGTGAAGCCGGCCTCGCTCCATCCGTCGTTGCCGCCCGGCGCGAGCACGATCCCCTCCGCAAGCGCACGCACGCCCGACACGCCGCCGCGCCCGCCGACCGCGACCGCACCGGCGGGCAGCACCCCGAGCGACTCCCCCGGCCCGCCGATCCCGACGACGCGGGCCGTGCGCACCCCGGCGCTGTCCGCGACGACGACGAGGCTGCGATCGTTGACCCACGCGACCGACGCGATCGCCCCGGGGGCCGGCAGCTCAAGCGAAGGGTCGAGGCCCGTCGGCACCCCCTCGGAGCGGATGATGCCGAAGACGAGCAGGCGCGGGCCGGCGGGGCTCGTCAGCCCGACCGCGAGGCGCGTCGAATCCCGCGAGACGGCGAGGGAGACAATGCTCGCGTCCGGCGGCAGCGCCGCCTGACTGATCCCCGCCGCCGTGCCGCCCGGGTCGAACGCATCGAGCGGGGCGCCCGCTCCCGCCGACCAGGTCCAGCCGTACTCATCGACGCTCGGGGCGACGAGGCCCGGGCGGGAGTCGACGATCGTGACCGCGTCACCCGCCACCCGTCGCACGCTGCCGTCGCCGGCGAGATAGGACGCCGCCGTCTGCCCCTGGTTCAGCGAGACCGCGCGAGCGCCGTCGCCCACGACCGCCGCCGAGATCCCGGGAATCGTCACGATCCCGTCCGGACCCGCGTGACCGAACTCGGTCGCGGTCCCCAGCAGCAGCGAGCCGCTCGGCTGCGGATCGATCACGGCGGCCTGCCCGCTCGACTCGATCGCGAGCGGGACACCGTCGGCCGTGATCGTCGCATCCGCCACATCGAGCGTCGCGACGAGCTGCTGACGCATCCGGCCGAGCTCCGCCGGGGAGGCCGACGCGACCTCGGCGCTCAGATCGATCGAGGCGCGCCCGCCCGCGACGACGACCGGTCGGGTGCCGAGCGTCGTCCCCGTCGGAAAGTCCGTCACGACCGCGTGCTTGAGCCAGTCGTCCGGGCCCGCGAGCAGCGCCGAGACGACGAGCCCCGGGGTGCTCTGACGCGCCGGGAACCAGCGCAGATCCGGGACGAGATAGCGGCCGCTCGGGTCGAAGAAGTAGAGCGCGTACGCGGCGAACACCTGGACGAAGGCCGTGTCCAGCAGCACGATCCCGTTCGGCGCCGAACTGATGCGCCACTGGCCGTCGACCTGCTCAAAGGAGAACTCGATCATGCGATTCGCCGCCATCGTGCTCGCCCGGTAGCGCCCAGACGTATCGACCATCGCCGGGGTCGTGAACGAGTACTCGATGACCGGGCGGTCCTCCGGTGCGCCCTCCGACGACGACAGGATCGCGGGCCCCGAGCGGATGAGCACCCCAGCGTTCGGGTCCCAGGCGAGTGCCATGTCGGGCGTCAGGAACTGCCTCGCGACCGCGTAGTCCGACTGCGGCGCACGGACCGCCTGCATGAAGCCGCCCAGGATCGCGATCGGGTCGGCATCCGCCGCCGGACCGTTCGGCGTGACGATGTACTCGGGGTCCACCTCGTCGACGGCGGGCCCCGCGATCACCGGTCCGCTCGTCGGAATCCCCCCGCAGCCCGCGAGCGCGAGCGCCGCGGCGATCGCGACCGCCAAGGCGCGCGTGGTGCGCAACATCGCGTTCATCCGGCATCCCCCGCCCCCGCCGCAGCCGGCTCCGCCGACTCCAGCGGCAGCTCCGGCGGCAACGGCAACGGCGAACCGCCGAGCGAGATGCCGCGGCGACGCGGCACCGTGAGGCGGAAGCAGGAGCCCTGGCCGGGCGCGCTCCACGCCTCGAGCCAGCCGCCGTGCAGCGCCGCGTCCTCGAGTGAGATCGCGAGACCGAGGCCCGACCCGCCCGTCGTGCGCTGCCGCGACGGATCGGCGCGCCAGAAGCGGGCGAACACGCGATCCAGATCGCCCGCCGCGATGCCGACCCCGAAATCGCGCACCGCGATCGCCGCCGCGCCGGCATCCGAGTCGACCCACACCTCGATCGGGCGGCCCTCACCGTGGTCGATCGCATTGCCGATCAGGTTCGTCAGGATGCGGCGGATCCGACGCGCATCGATCTCCGCCTCGAAATGACCCCCCTCGGCGATGACGACGAGCTCCGACCCGCGCTGATCCGCGAGCATCGTCATCCCCGCGACCGTGTCCTCCACGAGCCGTGCGACATTGACCCGGTCGTACTCCATCTCGACCGCGCCCGCATCGAAGCGCGACATCTCCAAAAGGTCGGCGAGCAGCTCCTCGAAGCGCAGGATCTGTGTGTGCAGCAGTTCGACCGTGCGTGCCGTCTCCGGGTCGAAGCGGTCCGTGCGATCGCGCAGCACATCGCCCGCGAGCCGGATCGTCGTCAGCGGCGTGCGCAACTCGTGCGACACATCCGAGACGAATCGCTGCTGCACGCTCGACAGCTCCGCAAGCCGGGTGATCTGGCCGCGGAGGCTCTCTGCCATCCCGTTGAACGAGCGGGCGAGGGTCGCGAGGACGTCGTCGCCCCGCACCGGTAGGCGCACATCGAGGTCCCCCGCCGCGAGCCGGCGACTCGTCGCCGCCGCGACCTCGACCGGGCCCACGACGAGCCGGACGACGAGGAACGCGACGACGCCGATCAGCACGATGAGCACGAGCCCCGCGCCCGCGAGCGCGAACTGGATCGTCGACAGCGTCTGCTGCGTGTCGCTGATGTCGTAGACGAGATACAGCTCGTAGCGCACCCCGCGGATCTCCACCGTCGAACCCGTCACGATCGCCGGTGCGATCGTCCCGTCGGCGCGCGGCACCCCCGTCGACTGCGAGTAGATGCGCCCCTCCTCATCGGCGCCGACCGCGGCACGGATCGACTCCGAGACGACGACGTCGAGCACACCGAACTGCAGCGCGGGAGAGATCGCGTTCGCGAACTCCCCCGGCACGTTCTGACCCGGGGCCGGCAGCAGCGCGTAGGAGGTGCCCTCCGAGGTCGTCGCTGCCGCGTTCACGATCGCGCGCAGCCCCCCGTTGAGCACCGCGTCGATGTCGGGGTCGGCCTGACCCGCCGACACCTCGAACGATCGCTGACCAGAGATCGTCGCGTTCTGACTCAGCGTCACGAGCTGTGTGCGGCGGGCGTCGAGCAGGCTCTGACGCACGCTCAGGTCGATCGCGACACCGACGCCGACCGCCGCGATCGTCGACAGCAGGACGGTCATCGAGATCATGCGCAGCGCGAGCGACGAGCGCCAACCTCTACGGATACGCCGCCACCACGCCCGCGGATCCAGGAGGCGAGGCATCTGGCCGGCTCAGCTCCCCGCGCGGTAGCCCACGCCGCGCACGGTCGTCACGAGCGTCGGGTTGTCGGGGTCCTCTTCGATCTTGGCGCGCAAGCGCTGGACGTGCACGTTGACGAGCCGAGTGTCCGCCTTGTACTGGTAGCCCCAGACCTGCTCCAGCAGCATCTCGCGCGTGAAGACCTGCTCGGGCTTGAGGGCGAGCGCGAGCAGCAGCTCGAACTCGAGCGGCGTCAGGTTGATGCGCTCGGTCCCGCGCCGCACCTCGTGCCCGATGACGTCGAGCTCGAGATCGCCGATTCGCACCACATCGCTCGACGGGCGGGTGACCGGGCGCAGCCGCGTGCGAATGCGGGCGACGAGCTCCTTCGTGTTGAACGGCTTCGCGACATAGTCGTCGGCGCCGGCCTCCAGCCCAGCCACGACGTCGATCGTGTCGGTGCGCGCCGTCAGCATGATGATCGGAATGCCCGACTCCGCACGGATGCGCGCGCAGACCTCGACGCCGTCGAGACCCGGGAGCATGACGTCGAGCAGGATCAGGTCAGGACGCTCGGCATGGAACGCGTCGAGCGCCGCCGCGCCGTCGGCGCAGAACGCGACGTCGTAGTCTTCCGCGCGGAGGACGATCCCGATCATCTCCGCGAGTGCCGGGTCGTCGTCGACCACCAGGATGCGTGCGTTCACCATGCCTCGCCGGACTCGTCGCTCAAGTTCGCACCAGCGTAGCCGAGTGGGGATGATGGGAGATGGAAAGGGGCCGAATGACCCAGGACGAGCCGCGCTACGGCGAGTACGCGCCACCCGGCTGGACGCCGCCCGAGCCGCAACCAGCTTGGCCGAGCCCCGCTGCGGCTGCACCCCAAGGCCCCATCCCGCTGCGCCCCCTCTTCCTCGCCGACGTCATCGCCGGGGTCTTCAAGCTCATCCGGCGAAACCCCCGGCCCACGATCTGGTTCGCGCTCGGACTCACCGCCGTCGCCAGCGTCCTCGCGGTCGTGATCGTCGGCGCCGTCCTCTGGAATGCGGTCTCCGGCCTCCAGCCCGGCACGCCGCCCGCACTCGACACCGTCCGAGGCGTCCTCGTCGCCGCGACCGTCGGCGCACTCGCCGCCGTCGTCGTCCAGGTGGTGCTCATCGCGATCCCGCAAGCCGTCGTCACGGTCGAGGTCGCGCTGGCCACCCTCGGCGAGCGCCGCACCGTGCGCGAACTGTGGGCGCGCGCCCGGGGTCGCGTGCCGACCCTCATCGCGTGGATGCTCATCCTCGGCGTCGGCGGGGGCGCGGCGGTACTGCTCGGTGCGCTCGGGCTCGCCGAGCTCGCGATCGGCGGGGGCGTCGCCGGCGCCGTCACCGCGGTCGGAGTCGGGCTGCTCGGACTCGTCGCGGTCCTCGTCATCGCGTTCTGGCTCGGCACCAAGCTCGCCTTCGTGCCGGCGCTAATCGTCATCGAGCGCCTGCCGCTCGGTGCCGCACTCCGGCGCTCGTGGGCGCTGACGGCCGGGAGCTTCTGGCGGATCCTCGGGATCACCCTGCTCGTCGGCCTCATCGTCCAAGTCGGCGCGCAGGTGCTCATGATGCCGGTGACGTTCCTGAGCAGCTTCGTCGAGCCGACGGC
>DATMGN010000067.1:0-1596 GCA_035555435.1 Microbacteriaceae bacterium
CCGGCGCTCGTGGGCGCTGACGGCCGGGAGCTTCTGGCGGATCCTCGGGATCACCCTGCTCGTCGGCCTCATCGTCCAAGTCGGCGCGCAGGTGCTCATGATGCCGGTGACGTTCCTGAGCAGCTTCGTCGAGCCGACGGCAACCCTCAACGCGCGTGCGATCGCGATCGTCGTCCTCGCCGTGCTCGTGCAGATCATCGTCTCGGCCGTCGCCGTCGTCGTGCAGGCCGCGGTCCCGGCGGTGCTCTACCTCGACGTGCGGATGCGGCGCGAGGGATTCGACGCCGTGCTGCGCGCGGACGCCGAGGCGCGGGCCGCGGGCAGGACGCCGGCCGCCGACCCGTTCGAGTGACCGGATTCCGCTGCGCGCAACTGGCCGCAACGATCGCCCGAAACGTTCTCAGGCTCCGCTAAGGTTCCAGTCGGTTCCATCCCCCCTAGGAAAGGCAGCATCATGTCTGAACCAGTCCTCGCCGACTCCGATGTCGCGCTCGACAAGTCTCCATCGCTCGCCGGACGCCTCGCCGCCGAGGTGATCGGCACGGCGCTGCTCGTGTCCGCCGTGCTCGGCGCGGCGTTCTTCTCCGGCGACACCCTCGTCATCGCGCTCTCGGTCGGTCTCGCCGTGCTCGCCGCCGCGTACGCGGTGGGTCACGTCTCCGGCGGTCACTTCAACCCGGCCGTCACGATCGGCGCGGCCTTCGCGGGCCGCTTCGCGTGGAAGGACGTGCTCCCCTACGTCATCGCGCAGATCGTCGGCGGTCTCATCGCCTCGAGCCTCTTCGCCGCGCTGCTCGTCGGCGGCCCGTCGGGGGCCTTCGAGGGCATCACGGGTCGCGGCTTCGCATCCAACGGCTTCGACGCCCACTCGGCCAACGGCTTCAGCCTGTGGGCGGTGCTCGGCATCGAGATCGTGATCACGTTCCTCTTCCTCATCATCATCCTCGGTGTGACGGACCGTCGCGCGCCCACGGGATTCGCCCCGCTCGCGATCGGACTCGCGCTCGCGGTCTTCCACATCATCGCGATCCCGGTCTCCAACGCCTCACTCAACCCGGCGCGCTCCATCGCGACCGCGGTCTGGGGCGCTTCGGCCGAGGGCGCGTGGCCGCTCGTCCAGCTGTGGGCGTTCATCGTGGCCCCGCTCGTCGGCGCGATCCTCGCCGGTGTGCTCTACCGGCCGCTGCTCGGCGAGCGCATCGCGCGGACGGTGAAGATCGCCGACGCCTGACCCACGGAATCGAAGAACGCCCCCGAGCACGCTCGGGGGCGTTCTTCGTTGCCGGTCAGTACCGGTAGTGGTCCAGCTTGTAGGGCCCCTCGACCGGGACGCCGATGTAGTCGGCCTGTTCCTGGGTGAGCACCGTGAGATCGGCGCCGAGCGCCGGCAGGTGCAGACGCGCGACCTTCTCGTCGAGGTGCTTGGGGAGGACGAAGACCTGGTTGGGGTACTCGCCCTGCTTCGTGTAGAGCTCGAGCTGCGCGAGCACCTGGTTCGTGAAGGAGTTCGACATCACGAAGGACGGGTGACCGGTCGCGTTCCCCAGGTTCATGAGGCGGCCCTCGGACAGCACGAGGATCGAGCGGCCATTGGGC
>DATMGN010000068.1:0-21840 GCA_035555435.1 Microbacteriaceae bacterium
GTCCCAAAACTGGTGGCCAAAGCGAACTAAATCTCCGACCCGGGCTGTTTGACGATACCGCGACCTGGCGATATACGGCAACCGACCTGAGTAAACGTCGTATTACGAATACTTCATAGCTGGCGAGCCGGGGCCCGGGACGCCGGACGCCACGATCCCGGGATCGACGTTCGTCGGCACTTCCTCCGGTGTCGGGCACGGGAGCGACTCGCCGATCCTCGTCTCGAACGTCCCCGCCGTGGGCGTGTGGAGGAGGCGTACCTTGGCGGGCGCTGCGACGTTGCCCCACACGCGGAAGACGGTCTCCTGGGTGGCGCCCGGCGGCAGCACGCTCGTGATCATGTAGTGGATGTAGTCGCCGTCGGTCTCGACGATGCGCACGGCGTGGTCGGCGCCGTCGACGAGCGTCTGGAAGATGCGGAATCCGGCGGGCATCGTGAGATACGCCTGCGTGAGCGCGGTCCCGCGGGTCTCCCCCGTCGCAAATGTGGGGCCGACGACGTAGTCGGGGACGCCTTCGCCGAGCGGCGGCACCGTCGAGGTGAGTCGCAGTCGGACTTCGTAGTACGAGTGGTCGCCCCACATCGGGCAGCGCACGCCGGAGATGCTGACGGACGGCTCGAGGTACCAGTCGATCTTCGACATGGTGATGTCGGTGAGGTACAGCCCGAAGCCGGAGGCCATCGAATCACTGCGCGGCAGGAGGCCGGCGAGGGGCGAGCCGTCGGCGGCGATGACGTTCTGCTCGTCCGCGTGCGCGCTCCACACGTAGATCCGGTGCTCGGCGACGCCCTGCCCGATGGCTTGGACGAAGCGCTGCGGGTCGCCGTCGAAGTGCATGATCGCCGCGAAGACGGACTGGGCCGCGGCGGCGAAGAAGAGGTCCTGCTCGGCGGGGTCGGTGTAGCGGAAGTAGACCTCATTGAGTAGGAGGTCGACCGCGTTCTCCGAGGAGAGGACCGTCCCGTCCGGGAGTTCGAGCGGTCCGGTCGAGCCGAGGATGTAGGAGAGGACGACGGGGTCGACGGACGCGACGGCGTCGACGGGCTCGCCGAAGTGTTCGAGCCACATCGCGGCGGCGAGCTCGCCGGAGCGGGCGAAGTCGGGGGTCACGGTGACGTTTTGCATGAACGTCGCGATCTTCTCGCTGTAGAGCTGCGCCTCGATGTCGGTGACGGGCAGGACCGGCGCGGGGAACTCGCCGAAGTCGACGCCTGATGCTTGGCGGCCGAAGCTGATCCGCCCCTCGTCGGTGTGCAGCGCGATCACCGCGCCGGGGATGCCGCCGGTGGCGCGGAGCTCGGCATTGTTTTGCACGAGCAGGAGGGTCGTGCGGGGGCCGTCGGCGCCGAGCATCTCGGGGAGGACTTGGACGAGGCCGTTCGCGCCGCCGATGAGCGCGTTCGCGTCGTTGATGACGCCGACGAGCTGCGTGACGGCTTCGCCGATCTGCGGCACGGTGCCCGACACCTCGATGGTCTGCACTTCGGCGGCGGCGGCAGCGACGGCAGCACCAGCTTCGGCGAGTGCGGGCTGCAACGCGAGGATCGGGGCGGTGTCGATCGCGCCATCCTTCGGCACGAACTTCCCGAAGTCGAGGTCGCCGGCGAGCGTGACGAGCGGCGGGAGGGCGCCGGCGGCGAGCGTGTCGACGGCGTGGGCGGCCTCGCGGAACGCCGTGAGGTTCGGTCCGAGGATCGGCACGACTTCCACGGCGCGCCAGATGGGATCGGAGGTGAGCGCCGCCGCGGTCGCGGCGCGCGACTCGAGCTGGTCGGTGATCGTGTCGAGGCCCGCGGTGTCGCCTTCGACGACTTTGTCCCGGAGCTGGGAGACGAGCGGGACGGCGCCGGTCAGCTGGTCGCGGGCGATGAGTCCGCGGACGACGATCCAGAGCGCGACGAGGACGAGGACGAGAACGAGGCCGAGCACGATCCAGCGCCAGACGTGCCGACGCGGGCGCGGGCGCGGGCGGCGCAGCGGCTCGGCGGTGGCGTCGGCGCTCATCCGAGTCCCGTCCAGCTCGCGCCGCCGTCGCCGGAGACGCCGACGCGGTCGCCGGCCCAGAGCCAGAGTGTGCCGTCGGTCGCGGCGGCGAGGGTGACGGGGGCCGCCTCGTCGGTGTGGCCGCTCAAGCAGACGACGGGCGCGACGGCGGCGTCACCGCCGACGCGGCTCAGCTGGAGCCCGTCGGCGCAGCCGGGATCACGGCGCGCGGCGGCGAGGTAGCCATCACCAGTCTGCGTGATCGCGACCGCCTGGCCGGCGAGCGAGACCGGTGCCGCCGAGCTCAGATCTGCGGGCCCGACGACGAGCTCGGTCGTGGTGCAGAGCACGGCGATGCCGCCGGCGCTCTCCGCGAGCTCGGAGATCTCGCCGCAGGGCGACGCGACCGGCCCGCCGGCGGTGAGCACGGCGGCACGGCTCGCGGGGTCGATGAGCGCGAATTGCGGCTGCTCCTGCGGGTAGGCGCCCCAGAACTCGCCCGCGGTGTAGCTCATCCGGTACTCCCCCCTGCAGTCGCCGCCGAGCATCGCGACGATGCCGACGACGCTGGCGTCATCGTAGGAGACGATGCCGAGGATTCCCGCGACGTCGTCGCCGGCCGACCTTGGACTCCACGTCGCCCCGCCGTCCTCGGTCCATTCGATCGTGCTCGGTCCGGCGCACGCGGTCGACGAGGTGCGCCATGCGCGAGTGCCGTCGAGCGGCTGCAACTGGCGCGCCACCGCCTCGAGGACGAGCGGCGGCTCGGGCTCCGGTGTCGGGGTCGAGACCGGTCGCGCCGTCGCGGGTTTCGGCGTGGGCGCCGGTGCGAACGCCGAGAGCGGCAGCGGCTCCGCCGCGTCCGCGGTCGACCGTCCGGTCGCATCGAGCGCCCACCAGACGAGGGCGATATCGACGACGAGGAACGCGGTGATGCCGAGCGCCCACCAGCGCCAGCGGCCTCCGCCTGCCTCGCGGTCCGATCCCCGCTTCATCCGGCTGCTCGGATCGTCGACAGGATGACGGCCTCGATGCGCCCGACGATCTCGGCGATGTGCGCAGCGGATGTCTCGTAGACCGATGCGTCCCGCCCGTACGGGTCGATGACGTCGTCGACCTCGGGGGCATCGGGAGCCACCGTGAAGCCGCGGCGGGACGCGGCGGCCTCGACGAGCTCGGCCAGGACCTCTTGCGCCGTCACGGACTCCTCGGAGGGAATCTCGTCGAGCACGCCGGCCGCTCGCGCGTCTTCGAGGAGCCTCGTGAACTCGTTGAGGGCGAAGACACGGCGGCTCGCGCTGGGGAGCATCCGGACGACCTCCCGACGGTGGCCGCGCGTCAGCGCGAGCACGAGGTCGGCACGGGCGATGAGCTCCGGGTCAAGCTGCGTCGCCGCGTGCTGCCCACTCGCCGAGCCGTAGACCTCGACGAGCGCGGCCATTGCCGGCTCGATCGGTCGGCCGACCATCGCGTGCGTCCCGGCGCTCGAGACGTCGACGGCCGCCCGCCACTCCGACTCCTGCGCCGTCGCGTCAAGTCGTTCGAACGCATCCCGCAGCAGCCGTTCGGCGAACGGCGACCGGCAGATGTTCCCCGTGCACACGACGAGGATCCGATACGGGACGGCCTGCGGGACAGCGGTCACGATAGTTCCTGGTCGGTGACGGTCGAATCAGGGTAGCCGGAGTCTGACGCTACGACGCAGGCTCCTGCTGCTGCGCGCCTCGGCGGGCGCGGCTCGGAGGGGAGAGCATGGCGTTCTGTACGACGCCAGGCTGCTGGGCCGACTGCCCCTGGCCATAGCCGTAGCCATACGCGCCATAGCTGTAGCGGCCGTAGCCGTAGGCATCGGGTCCGCGGGTCGGAAGCATCGTGAGGACGATGCCCGCGACACGGGAGTCGACATTGTGCAACGCCTCGATCGAGCCGGCGAGCTGACCGCGATGAGTGCGCCCTGCCGCGACCACGATGAGTGCGCCCCGGACATGTTTCGACAGGAGCGCCGAGTCGGTGACGGGGAGCAGCGGCGGCGAGTCGATGAGGACGACGTCGTACTCCTTCTCGACGTGCCGCAGCAGGCTCACCATCGCCTGCGAGCCGACGAGTTCGCTCGGGTTCGGCGGCATCGTCCCCGCCGGCAGGAGCGCGAGGTTCTTCATCCCCCAGACCTGGATCGCGTCCTGCAAGCGAACACGGCCGATGAGCACATCGGTGAGGCCCACGCCTCCCTCGATGCCGAACAGCGTCGCGACACTCGGCGATCGGAGATCGCCGTCGATGACGAGGACGCGAGCACCCGACTGCGCCATGACGATCGCGAGGTTGGCCGTCGTCGTCGACTTACCCTCCGATTGCATCGATGAGGTGACGACAAAACTGCGCGGGCCGCCCTCGACGTCGAGGAACTGCAGGTTCGTCCTGAGGCTCCGGAACGCTTCCGCGCGCGGGCTGTTCGGTTCCGACTGCACGATGAGCGGCCGCTTTGGAGCGAGCTTGTCGAACGCGATTCCGCCTAGAATCGGGGCGTCACTCAGCTGACGGACCTGGCTCTCGGTGCGGATGCGGGTGTCGAGGACCTCGATGAGGAACGCAATGGCGAGGCCGACCACCAGACCGCCCAGAAGCCCGAGCACGACATTGAGTTTCGTGTTCGGCGAGATCGGCTCCGTCGGCACCTCAGCAGGTGTGAGGATCGTGACGACGACTGGCGATTGCGCATCATCGGCCGGTCGAGTCAGCACTGAAGCCTGCTGACGGAACGAGGCGGTGATGGCGTTAGCTATGTTGGCAGCCTCAACGGGGTCGGCGCGTGTCACATCTATCCGAAGATTGACCGTGTTGAGCGCGGCCGACGCAGATACGTCCAGCGCCAGTTCCGAGCTCGTCTCGTCGAGGTCCAACTCCGGGTCGTGGACGACTGCATCTAGGACACGTGGCGACGTGATCGCCTCGGTGAAGGACTTGATGATGTTTTGCGCATAGGTGGTGCCTTGGGCGAACTCCTGGACACTCCCGCCGTTCTGCACCGAGACGAAAGAGAGCGTGGAAGCCTGATACTTCGGCGTGACCAAGAGACTGGCAACTGCCGCACCGGCCACCGCGATCAGTGCTGTGGCTGCCACAAGAAGCCAGCGCTTGCGCAGCACACGGACGTAGTCGCGCAGTTCCACTCAAGACTCCTCGGGTAGCCAGGTCGTCTAAGCATTCCATATGGCGTAGGCACAGCAATCGTGGCGGTCTGATCGCCGGATCGCATGGTCGACATGAAAGCATCTGTCACAGCTAAGGTCGGCGTCGATGCCCATCGCCGCATCGGGCATGGCAGAATTCCGTCTGCAGCGGTCCGCGCGCTCTCTCTTGCATCTGACCCGGGCCGAGGACGAATTTGGAGAGTATCGTGCGGATCGCGATCGTCGGAATGCTTTGCGAACCGTCTAAGGCGACCGAAGGATCCGTTTCTTGGCATTGGGCCATGGCGTATATGCGGCTCGGGCACGAGGTAGCCCTCTTCACCGAGGCTTCGCAGCGTTCGAACTTCACTGCCAGCGAACTTGCTTCCGGCATTGCCATTCATTTCGTGGGATCAAATCGCCGAGTTGAGAAGACACCCAGTTCGCCGCTCCATGCATTTCGCCTTCTCATGCAAATAGCCGACTGGAATCGAGCGATCGAGAACGTTGTCGACGAGCTTCATTCGTTCGATATGGTCCACCAGGTCTCGATATCGACCATCCGGGTGCCGACGAGTTTGACGTCATTGGGCGGGAAACTTGTCTGGGGTCCTCTCGGCGGTGCCCACGTGGGCCACACCCGCGGAGTCTCGATCCGGGCGCTGCCATTGGAACTGCTCCGGAACGCTTCGATCGCATACGCGCGTCTGCGCTACAGAAGCCGGCACTGGTTTCGAAAGTTCCGGGGCCTGATACTCACGACGAATGAGGAAACGGCACGCTTTGCGCGCACGCTGGGTGCACGCAACGTAATCATCGAACTCAGCGACGGCCTGCAAGAGTCTTGGCTTGCGAACCAATCGAGACCCAAGCCTCCGACCGGCGAGATCAGTCTGCTTTGGGCTGGCCGTCTGGTCGGGTCGAAGCGTCCCGACCTAGCGATTCGCACCATCGCAACTCTTAACGCCTCCGGGAAGAGGTGCGCGCACTTGACAATCTGCGGGGATGGTCCCGAACGCCATCGCCTGACCGAATTGGCGCGCAGGCTCGGCGTCGACGATTCCATAGAGTTCCGTGGGGCCGTTGCTCACTCTGAAGTGCGCGAGTTGCTCGAGCGGACTGACGTGGCACTCTTCACGAGCTTTCGCGACAGTTCTGCTCCCTTCCTGGTCGAGGCCCTCGGCATGGGGGTTTCCGCCGTCGCCGTGCGGACACAGGGTGTGGAAACCTGTTTCCCGCGAGAGATAGTCCCCGGTCCCTCTGCCAATATCCCCGAGGGCCAGATCGCCGAGCAACTGGCCTATTGGATCGATCAGGCGGGGACTCGGGACCGCAAGAACGATATGGCGTTCGCTGCCACGCACACGTGGGCATCGAAAGCACGCCGCATACTCGCATTAGCAGTGCAAAACTCGAGTTCACGTGTCTAGCCCGCCGACTCCTCCGAATTACGAAGCTCGCCTCCGTGACCGGCTTCTCGGCTGGACAGACAATGAGACGTATGGTCACGCGGCGATAATTCGTGCGTACACCGGTCGTCGGACCAGGATCATCGGCCACCTGCAACATGGATGGAACCCAGGCACGGGGTGGACGCTGTTGGGACGTGAATTGATCCACCGACGCTCCGTTCGCCACGTCTGGGGAGAACGCCAGAAGGAGGCCTCCAAGCGAGTCGGTATTCGTGTCCGATCGGTCGTCGGAGCTCCCTGGCTCTATGGCCCCTGGAGTGGGCAGTTGCAGCGTTCGGTGAACGGTCCGAGCATCCTCTTCCCGATGCATGGCACCGGAGCCCATCCGGTGGAGTACTCCCATGTCCAGCTCGCCAAGGAGTTCCGCTCCTCATCGGCCGGCGAGTTGCTGGTATGTCTGCACAGGAATGAGTTTGCGCAGCCCCAGATCTTGCAGATCTACCAGGAACTCGAACTACCGGTCACGACGATGGGGGATCCGTTCGCCCCGGACTACCTGCACAGACTTGCTCAACTGCTCTGCAGCGCATCGGGCATTGCCACCAACCGTGTCGCGACAGTCGCGTTCTATGCGGGCTCGCTCGGACTCCCCGTTCAGATGCTCGGAGCGTCAGCTCACCTGACAGGCGAGACGCCCGAAGCCACTACGACGCTCGAGGCCATCCACACCGAGATCGCGCTGCACGGCACCGAAATCCCCTGGATTCGGGACATGGCCATGCGCGAGTTGGGCGCGGAATTCAAGAGGCACCCCGAAGAACTAGCGGAGCAGCTCGGCATGTCGGGCGGATTCCGAGCGGCATACGTTCCGCGCCTTCTCGCGTCGCATCTGGGTAGGGCGGTGCGCAGACTTGGCGGTTGAACATCTCCCGGCCACGACTATCTCGACTCGCAGTCGACTGGCCACCGGACTCCAAGTCGCGGGTCTAGCAGCATTGCCCCTGGCTTTGGGCCCTTCGGTCGCGGGGCAACCGACTTCTTGGTTCGCCGGCCTTGCCCTCGTGATGGTCGGCGGATTCATCGATGAAGGTCGCCCCCGGCCGACGCCCCGCTGGGCGCTGGTCGCTGTCGGGGTGCTCATCATTAGCGCTACGACTGCGTGGGCCAACGGGGTAGAGGCGCAAGCGCTCGTTCCCAATTCGACCGCTTGGCTAATCGTTCTCGTCGCCTCCGCGGTACCCGCGACATTGGTTCTGCTGCGAGCGTCCCGCCCCCTGACAGTCCTTGTGATCGCTCCCCTCCTATCGATGCTCGCGATCGCCCTCAATACCGGACTGGCGAACTTCGGAGTCGGCGAGATCAACCTGACTGTCGCCCAGACTTCTTCGCTTACGGAGAGCTACATCCAGTCAGCGTTCCTCACCGCCCTGGGGTGCGTGTCCGCGGTGTACGCAATGATCGCCCGGGAACCGAACTGGCTTCCCCGCTGGGCCTCCGCGTTGGCACTCGCTGCCGGCCTGATCGCACTCCTCACGTTTTCGGGTCGTAGCGCGCTGCTCGCCTTCCTCGTCGGCAGCAGCGTCATGTTGTTCCACGCGGCGCTGTTCTGGCGCCGGCGCCGGATTGGGCTCGCGATCACCGCAACTGTCATCATCACGGCTGCGGTTGTGATCTATTTGTCCCCGTTGGGAGACCTGCTACGGGAGCGACTTGCCAACGAATCGGTCCTTGAAGCGAACCAGAACCGACGCGCCGTGTTCCAGGACTACGCATGGTCCCTGGTCGCAGACCATCCGTTTGGGATCGGCTGGGGATCGTTCTCGAACTACTCCGGCGCGTATCTCGGCGAGGCCGTGCGGAGCACGCATCTACTGTTCACCGGGCTCGTGCTGTCGGTGGGCATCGGCGGCGCGGTCGCGCTTGCAATCTGGATCTTCGGAGTCCTGTGCCGAAGCTTCCTCCACGGCTCGGTCTCCGCTGGAATGACGTTGATTGCGGGCCTGACATCCGCGTTCATCGTGCAAGCTTTAACCGACGACCTCACGGTTTATCCGATCGCCTTGCCATATTTCATGCTCCTGTTCTCCTTCTCGACCGCGATAGGGCGAGGGCGGCACGAACAATGAGATTTGCGATCGTCAGATTCGACGAGCCTGGTGGAGTTAGGACCGTCACCGACAGGCTGGCAGCTGACCTGGCGAATCGGGGCCACTCCGCCGAACTCATCGACGTACCTCCACCGAGACAGACACGCATTCGAGCCTGGGCCGCGCAACACGCTCCGAGACGACTCCTGGCAAAGGTTCCCCCGGCAGCCCGTGCGTCCAGGCATCCCGACCACCTGCCCAGTGCGCCGAAGACGGACCCAGAAGTCGTTATAGTCAGCCATCCCCATCTACACGGGACTTTCACGCCCGTTTCGGCGCGTGGCCCAGTATTGATCGGTTGTTATCATGACTCGTGGGACGCCGCGCTCAGATCGGGCCACTCCATAGCGATCCGCCGAAACTACGCTGCCATGGACGCGATTGTGCTGTTGACCGGCGCAGACGCCGAGGCTGCATCCCGCGACCTCGGGCGGTCAGTCATCGCGATCCCCAACGCCGCGCCTGAGCTTGATGCCGAGATCAGTGGGCATAGACCGGACCGGATCGTCATGTTGACAAGGCACGAGCCGCAGAAAGACATCCAACTCGCCCTGCGCGCCTGGGAATGTTCACGGCTCGCCCAAGAGGGCATGACCCTCGAGATCTTCGGCAATGGGACCCTCCTCGCAAAACACCTGCGCATCGTGAAGCGCCGAAGGATCGCGGGGGTCAGATTCACGCGATGGTCCGACGATCCGTTGGCGGAGCTTCGTCAGAGTCTCGCGCTGCTCTCGACCTCCTCTCACGAAGGCTTCCCTTCCAGTTTCCTCGAGGCAATGGCGACTGGGACGCCGATCATCACCGTCGATTCGGCTCCGGCTTGCCGAGAACTCGTTCATCCGGACAGCGGCTTCCTCGTACCCGAGCGTTCGCCCGAAGCAGTATCGGCAGGCCTTCTTGCGGCAGCCCAGTTGACCCCATCGCAACGCGAGGATTACGCCAAAGCCAGTCTCATCCTCGCCGAGGAGGTAAGCCGCCCGCGCGTCACCGAACGGTGGTTGCGACTTGCGGAGGGGCTTCTACAGCAAAAAGAAAGCAGGTAATCGCTTAGATCTCGGAGCCTGCCGCTACGCAAGCCACGACCCCTCAGCAGAGACCCGACGTCGATAAGCCCAGTACTTGCCTCCGAACAGCACCAAGCTGGCAGCGCCTACAGCCGTAATCACGCCGACGACCACCGTAGCGCCAGTCGCAAGACTCAAGGGGACCACAGCCACGAAAGCCAGAACAGCGCCAATCGTTACGACAAGTATCGATCGGTCCGCGTGGAGGGCATATAACGCGAAATGCGGAACAAGAGACAGGTTGTACACCCCCACCACAGCCACTGCAACTGGAAGCAGCCACCCATATTCAACGTAGATCTCATGGCCGAACCAAGTGGCAATCCATTCGTACGTGACGAGCACGACGAGAAGTGAGCCTGCCGCAACGATGATCGTCTGACCCCACAGTGATCGCACGCCGCTCTGAAACGACCGCCCGTCGCGCTGACTGGCGCTTCGCACGAGGCGCGGATACACGAACTGATGCACGCCGACCGCGAGCACACTGGAGACGCCGCTCGCGATGGACATTGCGAGCGTATATGCGGCAAGGACATCCAAGTTCTCAAGCAATGCGACCACCTGGCGATCGGCCGTAAACAGCAGCCGCAGACAGAGCGTGCCGATGAGAAACGGGATCGAGACCGCAATCCCCCGGCGAATCCATGCCCAGTCTATGGAGATTCGCCCTGACGCAGGTGCACGCCGAAGCAGCAGGCAGACACCAAGCAGGATCGCGATTGCGTTGAAGACGAACCAGCCCGTGAACACCAATTCCAGATGGCGTAGTCCGGGAACCAGAATCAACAGAGGAATCGCGACTGTCGGTAACGCGGCCTGTCGAACGAGAATGACGAGGCTTGCCCCGAATTGATCAGACATCGAAACCAGAAGACGATCAATCTCCATCCCGACGTGCTCACTCACCGCGATGAGAAAGAACCAGACGGCGACCTGCCAAGGTAAGAGTCCCAAAGCGAACAGTAGAGCGAGCAGCGGAACGACCACCACTGCGACGCAGCCGAGGAATGCTGAATGCGAGGCTAAATGCTTGCGCCATCCTGTCGGCTCAGACTTGATGACCTCTCGCGTCGTGTAGGTGTACATGTCCATCCCGAGGACATAAACCACATACGCGATAGTCGCAGCGACCAACCCGTAGAGACCAACCTCGGCCGGAGGTAGATATCGCGCCAGAAAGAAGACCAGTAGGAATCTTGACGCGAGCGCCCAAAACCTGAATACCACTGGAACGGTCCGCGCCGCTCGGCGCGACGGCACCATTCAGGAACATCCCATCGGAATCAGTCGTCTAGGTCGTCATCAGTGATCGGGTCACCGGCGGAGATGGCGCGTAGGATCACTCGGCCCACCACCTCATCCCAGCGCGAGATCTCGACTCCGACATTCGCGCGGAGCGCGATCAAGTCCGACTCACTCAGCTGCGACCCCGCCATAAGGTCACGCGTGACGAAGATACGGCGTCGCGCATTCCGCATGGCGGACGACTGGTGCTCGAGGACGGGGAAACCTGGCCCAGACATCACCCGGTACTCAGCGATCCTCTTAGTGAATCGCCTCAGTGCGTGCTCGTCAGCAGCGTGGTAGTGGTCATTGCCCGACGCGTTCCGGTCATCAGTAAAGTGCTTCTCGAGGACCCTGGCTCCCAGTATCGCAGCCATCTCCAATGCGGGCATCTCGCCATCGACGGCAGGCGGCACATGGTCCGAGTATCCGACCAGTGCACGAGCCCCAAACCGTTCAGTCAACCAGGAGATAGCGCTCAAGTTGGCTCGCTCCGGGCTCGTCGGATAGTTGAGTACGCAGTGGAGCAAGCCGATTCGGGTCGCGCCCGCCTGTTCAAGAGTGCGGAGTGCGTGATCAATCTCCTCCTCGCTGGATGCGCCAACCGAGAGCACCACCGGTTTCCCTGCCCTTGCTACCTTGCGAAGCAACGGGATATTCGTCAGATCCGCGGAAGCTATCTTGAAGGCGGGCACCAGCGGGGCGAGCATATCCACTGCATCCAGATCGAACGGCGTCGACATGAACATGATCCCGAGCGACCGGCAGTGATCAGCGAGCGCCGCGTAATCTTCCTCGCCGAATCCGTCGTACTTGCGAAACAACTCATATTGGGATCGTGTCGGCTCCTTGGATACATCCCAATAGGCCGGACTATTGCCAGCGCTCGCTAGCGTCGCAGCGCGATATGTTTGGAACTTCGCGGCATGCGCACCAGCTCGAGCCGCCGAGGAGATAAGGGACTTCGCCCTCTCAAGCGAGCCCTCATGATTAACACCGATCTCTGCAATCACAAACGGATCAAGGTAGCTACGTCCGAGGATGTCCGGGAGTTCCATCACCGCCAGCCCTTCAGAGATTCGGGAACGGATCGAAACCGAGCCTATCGAGGATGCGACCAAGGACCCGATGGTTGCTTCGACCGCCGGTCGCGCGAAGTGCGGCCTCCTGCAACTTTCGCCGACGTTCAGGTTCGGCGGCCAGAAGCGAGAACTCCTCATCGATTTGGGAATCCGCCACGCGAGTCGCAAGCCCGAGAGCTCTTACGCCATACTCCTCGGTGGCATGTCGGTGCGCGAGCTCTTTGAGATTCTGCGCGATGCAAATCGAGGGAACGCCCATCGTCGCCAGTTCGAAAATCGTCCGGCCCGCGGAGGTGAAGGCGAGGTCCGCGCGCGAAAGCACCTCGGGCATGTACCTGACGTCCGTCAGCACCTCGAGATCAAGCTGTCTGCGAGCAGTAGAGATCGGCCGGGCTCCTAATCCGCGAACCACAGTGACCCGACCCTCGAAGGTCAATCGCTCGAGCGCGTCAAGCGCACGATCCGCAAGGTCATTCGGATCGGTGCCGCCGAAAAGGACCAGGACATGCTCGAGGTGCGGGCGGAACTCAGGGTCCCAGTTCAGAGAATCAAATGCAGGGGCGAGGATCGCATTCTGCACCCCCTGAAGCTGCCGCTCTTCAGGCACCTCCGTATGGTTCACGAATTCCGCGACCAAGAGGTCGGCAGCGAACGCGCCAGTGCCTAGATCCTCGAATGTGACTATTTTCGTACGGCTCGACGCCGCTCGAATCGCGTCGACCAGTGCCTCGGTGGTGTCGAGCACATCCAGGACGACGAGGTCCGGCTTGAAATCCGCCATGTGGGCCAAGAAGTCGCGATCGTCGGCCACTCGCTCATTGGCGAGAGGGTATCCCGCAAGAAAGCTGGATCCGAGTTCCAACTTCTCCAGGGTGTAGATCCTGACATCGTGCCGCGCGAGTTCCATCCCGATCGCCAGAGCCCGATAGATGTGTCCCATCCCGAGATGGGATGCAGCATCCGCGCGTATCGCTACCCGCAGCCGGGTCAACAGATGTGCGGCCGAATAGAGGTCAGCGAAGGAGTCAATGTCGACGGATTCTTCGGCGGGCAACTCAAGGAGCCGTACCGGCGCGATCACTCGCGTGCCATGCGCTTCAATCTCCTCGACTCGCGCAGCGACTACTCCTCCCGTCTCCCTGAACTCCGCCGGCAACTGCTGTCGGTTTACACGAGCCTCGAACAAAGGGATCGGCTGTCCATCACGAACGGACCACCGCAGATGACGATCGTCGACAACCGAAATCACCGAACCCCCGCCGACTCGAACCGCTTCAATCGCCTCGGTCAGGCTATGCGGTGTGACCAGCGGGGAGGTGGGCTGGAGTGTGACGACAATGTCATCTGCATCCGCACCCAACTCGCGAAGACGCGGCAGGTTTCGGATCACCTTGGTGTCAAGTGTCTCTTCGGAAGGTGTCCTGTCGGCCTCAAGAATCACCTCCGCTCCGAAACCTCGGGCGATGAAGGCGATCTCATGATCATCGGTGATGACAATCACTCGCTCTAGTGGCACGACAGCCGATGCGCGCACGATCGCGTGTCCGATCAGGGGACGACCAGCAAGCGCTCGCACATTCTTACGCGGCACACCAACGGAACCGCCTCTTGCAGGGATGACGACCCAGGACGCGGGCGGCTGTGGAGACGACGCTGCTTCGTTCGCCTGAGCCACCTGAATCACCCTTTTCGCACGAAGACCAATGCGCTGTCAGAACAGCAACAAAACACGAGTGGCGCCACGACCATTACCCGTGATCGATAGGCTTTCCTGGCGATCGCACCGACCCTACACCAGGAGCAACGATGAGCGTTCTTGTCACGGGCGGTGCCGGGTATATCGGCGCTCACGTCGTGGAAGCGCTCGTGAAGTCCGGCCGTTCGGTCGCTGTCGTCGATGACCTGTCAACCGGCAACATCGGTCGCATCCCTGATGGCATCGCATTCCACCAACTGGATCTGGCCACTCCCGCCGCCGCAGAACTCGCGCATATCATGACGACTTGCCGCGTAAGTGCGGTCGTCCACCTGGCAGCGAAGAAGCAGGTGCTCCAGTCCGTCGAGCACCCTGAGAGTTATCTCGGGGACAACGTCTCCAGCCTTGCAACCGTGATCAAGGCAATCCGACTCGCTGAGATCCCGACACTGGTGTTCTCTTCATCTGCCTCGGTCTATGGCACCGCCTTGAGAGGCAGTGCACGTGAAACCGATGCACCAGCACCCCTCAACCCATACGGTCGCTCGAAACTGGTCGGCGAGTGGCTTACCAAGGATGCAGCCCACGCGCTTGGCCTGAATGCCGCAAGCCTGCGCTATTTCAACGTCGCGGGGGCTTCGAGCCCAAGAATCGGCGATCGACTGGCGCTCAACCTCATCCCAATGATCTTCGAACGGCTCGATGCTGGACTACCCCCTCGTGTGTTCGGGAGCGATTACGAGACATCGGACGGTACGTGCGTGCGCGACTACGTCCACGTCAGTGATCTCGCCGATGCCCACGTCTCTACGCTCGAATACCTGGAACGCGTCCCGTCCGGGGAACATCAGATATTCAACGTCGGTACCGGGCGCGGGACGACTGTTCTCGAAATCATCGACGCAGTCAGGCACATCACAGGTCTCGCTTTCCAAGAAGAACTACTGCCGCGACGCGCAGGGGACCCTGCAGCGATCGTCGCCGACCCGACACGAATCAGGACCACCATCGGCTGGACTGCCGGGCGAAGCCTCGACGAGATGGTCACGAGCGCCTGGGCGGCATGGCGCGCGAGCCACTAGCACTGCCGATTGCGACAAACTTTCCTATTGGGCAGTGAGCCCTGGAGCGAACACAGCCTTTAGCGTGCGCCACAAAATCACCAGATCTCCCATGATCGACCAGTTCTCGACGTAGTACAGATCCAGTCGAATCGCGTCCTCCCAAGCAAGGGCCGACCGACCGCTGATCTGCCACAGACCGCTGATGCCGGGCTTGAGCAAGAGCCTCCGACGTGCAGCGTCGTCATAGAGCGCTACCTCTGCAGCCACTTGTGGACGCGGGCCGACAAGCGACATCGAGCCGGTGAACACGTTGAAGAACTGTGGCAGTTCGTCGAGCGAGTATCTCCGCAAAGTCTGCCCGACTCGGGTGATCCGTGGATCATCCTTGACCTTGAACAAGGGCTGCTCACTGGTGCCCTGAGCGTCGAGCAAGCCCTTCAACTCGTCGTTCGCACCGTCGCGCATCGAACGGAACTTCAGCATGTGGAACGGCCTGCCCCGGTAGCCGACACGCTCCGATCGGTAGAGCACGGGACCGGAACTCGTCGTCTTTACGACGATCGCGATTATGAGCATCGGGATGGCGAGCACCCCAATCGCAATGCCAGAGCAGATCAAGTCAAACATCCGCTTCGCGAACGCCTGCGCACCCTGATACTGCGGGGTCTCCACATGCATGAGCGGCAGGCCCGCAACCGGCCGCGTATGGATGCGGGGGCCACCGATGTCAGTCAGGCTCGGCGCCATGACGAGGTGCTGGTGGCCCGGCTCGAGTCCCCACGAGAGCTCACGCACGCGTGTCGGTGGAAGGTCGTCGCTGCTCGCGATGACGAGCGTGTCCGCGTCGTGGTCGGACATGACGTTCTGAATCCCGTCGATGTCCCCCGATAGAGGGATCGCTTTGTCGGCGAGCATCACCGAGCCGGGTGTTGCTCCGGGGACGAGTGCGGCAACGACGTGATAGCCGGCAGACGGCACCCGGGTGAGCTCGCGCGCGATCGCCTCAACCGCGACCCTCGACCCGACGAGCACGACCCGATAGCTCGAGGCGCCGCGACGACGCTTCGCCGTGAGCCACTGGCGCCAGAGCCAGCGGCTGATGAGTAAGAACAGCAAACCGAGCGGGAGCGCGATGAGGACATACGCGCGGGCGATGTCGATCTTGAACAGGAAGAGCAGTATCGCCCCGAGGCCGAAGAGCCAGAGCGTCGCCTGGACCACAAGACGATACTCCGTCGCGCCGACGCCTACGACGCGGGCGTCGCGCGTCTTGAACACAGCGAGCATGAGCATCCAGGCGAGGATAAGGATCACCGTGATGAGCGTGTAGTTGAGACCCAGGTTGAAGCCGCTCCCGACGCGCGCCTCGTCCTCGATGCTCACGCCGAAGCGGAGGAGCTGGGCGCCGATGACCGCCCAGGCGATGACTAAGAAATCAGTGATGGCTAAGCCGCGGGCGTAGCGGCGGGCCCAGTCCCGGTCGTGCCCGCGCGCTACCACGTAGAGCTCACGCGCGTGCCGCCGGTCATCGGAATCACCCCTCCAAACACCTTAGCGAGGGAGCGCTCTCCGGCGGGGCCATATGACGACGAGTGCAGCGCCGAGGAAACCGCCGACCGTGTTGGCGAGGAGGTCGGAGCCGGTGGCGAAGCGGGCGGGGAGGAAGGCGGATTGGGTGAACTCGATGGAGAGGGAAAGGGCTAGGGAGAGGACCGTGGGGGTTAGGAGGGGGAGGGCGGGGAGGTCTCGATACGCCGCTTCGCGGCTACTCGACCCGCGGGCACCCTTCGACTCGCTTCGCTCGCTCAGGGGACCGCGGAGGACGAGGGAGAGGAGGAGGCCGAAGGGGAGGAAGAGGGCGACGTTTGCCGTGAACTCGACCACGTCGTAGGTCACCCAGGCCGGGAGACCGCGTTCTGTCCACCACGAAAGTGCGTCGCGCACCCAGCGGCCATCCGTCGGCTGCTCAGGGTTGAGCGTGACCCACAGGATGACGGCGACCCACGCGAGCGTCGCCGCGCGGAGCACGATCAGCGCGAGCCGCCCCAGATGCGCGGAGGTTTGTGGTCCGGGAGGATCGGCAGGTTCACCGTGTCGAGCGGGTGCGGGAGGGTGACCCGCTCCCCCGGGTGCTCGGCCGAGCGGTCGCGGCGGTGGAACGTCACCTCGATCGCGTCCGAGACGCGGTGACCGCCGAGGCGGACGGCGCTCGACGCGTTGTTCAGATGCACGTGCACGATGCGGTGCGTCGTCAGCAGCTTCTTGATGCCAGATGAGAAGTCCGGCAGACGCCACTTGTGCGCCGCCTCCGTCAGCGGGTGGAACTCGATCGCCATGATCCGGAAGCGGCGCTGCACCTCCGGCGACATCGAGTGGATGACCTTCCACTCCGCGCCCTCGATGTCCATCTCCAGCAGCAGATCCGTATCCGCCGGCAGCTGCGCGACCTCCGCGTCAATCGTCGTCGTCGTATCCGACACGTACGAGTCGAGGAAGACCGGCTTGAAGTGGAAGCGCTCGTGCTTGATCGGCGGGCCCTTCACCGACGCGTCGAGCATGACGATGTCGATGCCGCGCGCCGCCATGTCCGCGTCGAAATCCACGACCGGGCCGACGCCGGGCGAGATGACATGACTGATGCCGTCGAGGTCGTCCGGGATCAGATACCCGCCGTCATGCTTCGAGCCGACGCGGATCAGCGGCTGGTCGATGACCTCCGGCGTGAACAGCTCCAAGAACTTCTCCACGCGCCGTGCCGACGCGGACTTCCGCCACGTGAAGCCGGCGCGCGCCGCCGGGACGACCCTGTCCGGCTCGACGAGCGAACGGCCCTTGGTGGCGACAGAAGAGGAGCTGAGAGGGAGACTCCCGGTATCGGTCGTCTCGAACAGGGCTTCAGACATCGTTTCCTTCGGCTTCGGAGGTACCCGACGATGCTAGCGGCTCGCTCGCGAATGGTATGGCCGATGTGCGCGCGCGGCTGATCAGCCGAGCTGCAGCGCCTTCGACGTCGCCGCGATCGTCGCCTCGGCGCGCGCCTCATCCGCAGAGAACGGCAGGCCATAGCTCGGGACCATCGCCTTGAGCTTCGGCTCCCACTCCCCCAGCTTCTCCGGGAAGCAGCGCGCGATCAGATCCAGCATGATCGGCACCGCCGTCGAGGCGCCCGGCGACGCACCGAGCAGACCCGCGATCGAGCCGTCGGCCGCCGCGACCACCTCGGTGCCGAGCTGCAGCGTCGCCTTGCCGTCCGCGTCCTTCTTCATGATCTGCACGCGCTGACCCGCGACGATCTTGTCGAACTTCGACGCGTCGACATCCGGGGCGAAGGCGAAGAGCGCCTTGTTCTGCTTCTTCCGGCTCGCGAGCACCTCCGAGACGAGGTACTTGATGAGGTCGAAGTTCTTGAACGCGACGCCGAGCATCACGAACACGTTGTGGAAGCGCAAGCTCAGCGGCAGGTCGAGCAGCGAGCCATGCTTGAGGAACTTCGTCGAGAAACCCGCGTACGGGCCGAACATGAGGCTCGCCTCGCCGTCGATGATCCTGAGGTCCAGGTGCGGCACCGACATCGGGGGCGCGCCCACCGCCGCCTTGCCGTACACCTTCGCCTGGTGGCGGGCCACGATCTCCGGATCCGACGTGCGCAAGAACTCGCCCGAGATCGGGAAACCGCCATAGCCGCGGATCTCCTTGATCCCCGAGCTCTGCAGCAGTGTCAGCGCCGCGCCGCCCGCGCCCACGAAGACGAAGCGCGCAGTCGCCTGCGACGGCGTGCCACCGATCTCGTCCCGGATCTTCAGCCGCCAGTTGCCGTCCTTCAGCCGCTTCAGGCTCGTGACGCGCTTGTCGGTGCGCAGCTTCGCGCCCCGCGCCGTCAGCCCCTCCATGAGCTGCGACGTCTGCGCGCCGAAATCGATGTCCGTGCCGCCGACGATCCGCGTCGCCGCGATCGGCTCCGACTTGGACCGGCCGAGGACAAGCAGGGGCGCCCAAGAGTGGATGACCGCCGCGTCCTCCGAGAACTCCATGTCCTTGAAGAGCGGGTGCGACTTGAGCGCCTCGAAGCGGGTGCGGAGGAACGCGACGTTGGCCTCCCCCGTCACGAACGTCATGTGCGGCACCGGGTTGATGAACTTCCGCGGCTCCGGCAGGACGCCCTCGCCGACGAGGAACGACCAGAACTGCCGGGAGACCTGGAACTGCTCGTTGATCTTGATCGCGTTCTGGATCGTGACCGAGCCGTCGGGCTGCTCGGGCGTGTAATTCACCTCGCAGAACGCGGCGTGGCCGGTCCCCGCGTTGTTCCACGGATTGCTCGACTCGAGGGCGACATCCGAGAGCCGCTCGTAGATCGCGATCGACCAGGACGGCTCCAGCTGCTGGATGAGCGTGCCGAGCGTCGCGCTCATGATTCCGCCGCCGATCAGGGCGACATCGACGTGCGAACTCACCGGACCAGCTTACCCGGGAGGACCGGGGTCAGACGCGGGCGGCGAGGCGCTCGGCGACCGCCTCCGCGATCTGCACCGCGTTGAGCGCGGCGCCCTTGCGCAGGTTGTCGTTCGAGATGAAGAGCGCGAGGCCGTGACCCTCCGGCGCCGACTGGTCGGCGCGGATCCGGCCCACCAGGCTCGGGTCCTGACCCGCCGCATCCAGCGGGGTCGGGACGTCCTCGAGCCGCACGCCCGGCGCCTGGCTCAGCAGCTCCGTCGCGCGCTCCGCGCTGATCGGGCGCGCGAACTCCGCGTTGATGCTGAGGCTGTGGCCCGTGAAGACCGGCACGCGCACGCACGTGCCCGCGACGCGCAGCTCCGGCAGCTCGAGTATCTTGCGCGACTCGTTGCGCAGCTTCTTCTCCTCATCCGTCTCGCCGAGACCGTCATCGACGATCGAGCCGGCGAGCGGGAGGACGTTGAACGCGATATTCTTGGCGAACTTGTCCGGCGCCGGCATCGTGACTGCGGCGCCATCGTGCACGAGCCCCATGAGGTCCTGGTCGGCCGCCGCGCGCGCCTGGCCGGCGAGCTCCTCGCCGCCCGCGAGCCCCGCGCCGCTCACCGCCTGGTAGGTGCTCACGACGAGCCGCTCCAGCCCGGCTTCGCGGTCCAAGACCTTGAGCACCGGCATGGCGGCCATCGTCGTGCAGTTCGGGTTCGCGATGATGCGGCCACCGTCGAGGGCCTCGTCGATCGCGTGCGGGTTCACCTCGGCGACCACGAGCGGCACGCTCGGGTCCATCCGCCAGCCCGACGAGTTGTCGATCACGACGACGCCCGCCGCCGCGAAGCGCGGCGCCTGCGCCTTGCTCAACGTCGCGCCCGCCGAGAAGATCGCCATGTCGAGCCCCGACGGGTCCGCCGTGCTCGCGTCCTCGACCACGATGTCGCGGCCGTCGAACTCGATCGTCGAGCCCGCGCTGCGCGCCGACGCGAAGAAGCGGATCTCCGCGATCGGGAACTTCCGCTGCCGGAGGATGTCCCGCACGACGGCGCCGACCTGACCAGTCGCGCCGACGACGCCGATGCGCACGCCTTGCTCGTTCATAGCGTTCTATCGTACGCGGCCGCCCAGAGAGCACGTTCCCACGCAGAGTGCGTCCAACAGCGCGCACAGTGGGTGGGAACGGGGGGTTTGGACGGAGGGAGGGGCGAGCGCGGGCTGGGCGGCGGGGCCGCCCAGGTCGAGCACGTGGCAAGTCCCAGCGCTGCCGGGCATGGTCGCGGTCCCGCACGACCGGCGAGTCCCAGCGCGGCGGGCGGCGGAGCGGACTCGTAGATGGCTCACAGGGGCTCGAACTCGGAAGGCATCCACATTGAGGTGACGGGCGCGCACCGAGGATCCGAGAAGTCGCGAAGCTGAGGCGATGACCCCGCGCCCTCCCGAGCTCGAGCTGACACAGGAAGCGCAGCAGCGCAACGGGAGTGGCCGGCGCCTCGAGCGGGCGACCGTCACGGGCTCACTCACACGGATCCGGCGCGGAGCCTACGTCGAAACCGCCGAATGGGACTCCCTCACACCCGAGCAGCAGCATCTCGGACGGATCGAAGCCCCGCGGCGCGCCGCCCGGAAAGAGCCGGTCTTCTCGCACGAATCCGCCGCCGTCATCCACGGGATCCCGCTGCTGAGCTTGCCGCCCAGACGACCGCACACCACCGTGACGCACGGGCGGGCGAAAACGAACGGTGAGCCGATCGAGCGCGCAAAGCGACTCACCACTGGAGATCCTGGTGCTCGTGCGGTGCCGCGACCTCGGCTTCGCGCGACCCGCCCAGCAAGTCGAAGTCCCCGGGATCAATGGCCGGAGCTACCGGGTCGGCTGGGAGGACGCGTGGCACGGTCGCGGGCTCGAGCAGCAGCTCATCGCCCTCGGGGCGCCGCGGCCTCGTCGGCGAGCTGCGAGCCTGACGTTCTAATCGGCGCGGCGGTGCCGGGCGCTGCGCTCAGTGTGCACGTTTGCACCCAGTGTGGGTCCAATAGGACGCACAGTGGGTGGGAACGTGCACTTTCAGCGGCCGGTGCCGGCGTGGACCGTCGCGTCCGAGTCGCCGTCGAGGCCGAAGGCGGTGTGGATCGCGCGGGCGGCCGTCGCCGCGGCGCCCGCCCGGGTCACCACCGAGATGCGGATCTCCGACGTGGAGATCATCTCCATGTTGACGCCGGCCTCGAAGAGTGCCGTGAAGAGCTTCGCCGAGACGCCCGCGCTCGAGCGCATCCCCGCGCCCACGACCGACACCTTCGCGATGTCCTCATCGTGCAGGAGCTCCAGGAAGCCCACATCCGACTTCGCACGCTCCAGCGCGCCGAGCGCCGCCGACACGTCCGACATCGGCAGCGTGAACGAGATGTCGGTGCGGCCCGACTGCGTGCTGACGTTCTGCACGATCATGTCGATATTCGCGTGCGCGTCGGCGACGATCGTGAAGATCTGC
>DATMGN010000069.1:0-3222 GCA_035555435.1 Microbacteriaceae bacterium
TTTCTACTGATGAGTAGATCCCTACTTCTACTGATTGGTAGACTTATCTTCCGACTCGAGGAGGTGAGCGATGCGTGAGACCGACGCCGTGTGGCGAACCCTCGGTGATGCTGCCCTGTCCGGTCGCCGCGAGTGGAAGAGCACCGGAGACTTGGCCTGGGAAGCCGGCGTCGGCGAGAAGCTCGCCTACAAGGCACTGCGGCGCCCGGTGTCAATCGGTGCGGTGACGCGATACCCCGGCGGCGGGTTCAGCGTGACCGATCCTGAACGCGTAATCACCCTGCTCGCGGCAGCACGATCGCTGACACCTACCCACGCCACGAGTTTCGAGGCCGCTCAGCAGCTCGTCAAGACACTCCCGGCCTACGCGATCGGAGGCACCCGGGCGGCCGCGCATCATCTGGGCGGGAACCGGATCGCGGATCACGCGACGGCGATCATGTATGTCCCATCGAACGCCGACCTGAGCTTCCTCCCGCGCGGCGAGGGCGCACTCGTCTTCCCTATCGACCCGCACACGCTCGCAGCGTGGAACGACGGCTACACGAGCAAGGCGCAGACTTACGCCGACCTTTTCGCCGAGCCCGGCTGGCAGGCCAGTGAGTTCCGCCGAGCGCTGTGGCGGGCGTGGTTCGCCATCGACGACTGGGCGAGGGCCGAGGCACGTCATGGTTGAGGTGCCGCTCGACGAGGCCGGGCACCTGCGGCTCGTTCTGGACTATCTCGGCCAGGAGCTCGAGCCGTCGATCCTGATCGGCGGATGGGCGACGTTCAGCCGGGTCGGCGGCGACATCAGCCACGACATCGACCTCATCATCGGCGCTCCCGAGATCCGCGAGAAGGTCCGAGCCGCCCTGGACGAGCTATCGGAGTCGAGCCACTTGCAGGGCACGAAGTGGCGCGGCGAGTTCGAAGGTGTCCACGTCGACGTCTACATCCCCCACCAGTCCGAGCTCGGCGCAAAGCTCCGCCTCAAGGTCGAGGTCCTCGCCGAGCACACCGAGCCGCTCGACGAGACCGGTTGGCGGCTGCTGACGCTCGAGGCGCACACGATCTCAAAACTCGCCGCACTCCTGGATCGACCAGACTCGGAGAAAGGGTTCAAGGATGCTCGCGAGGTGCTTCGGCTCCTCGAGCTGGGCGTCGACCCGGCTCACGCTGCCTCAATCCTTGCCACCGCAACCGCCGGTCCGATCGACAAGCTCCCCGAATACGTCGAGACCGCCTTCACCCTGCTCGGCCCGCGCTCGGGAGCAAACAAGGCGCAGCGCGAACGCATCCGCCGGTGGCGGCGCGAATGGGTCACCGCGACCGAACTGGCGGTCCGACCGACCGACCGCGGACGGCCCAGCCTCGACTGAGAGCGAGCCCCCACCGGCCAAGGGTTCCAGCGGCCGGCGCTGACCATCCGGAAGCGGAGTCGGAGGGATTTGAACCCTCGGACCCCAAAAAGGGGTCTCCACCTTAGCAGGGTGGTGCACTCGACCGGACTATGCGACGACTCCAAGTACCCGACGATCCTAGCGGACGCGGGGAGGGTCGAGCCCGGGCGGATCAGACGCCGCCGCCACCGCCTCCACCACCGCCACCCCCGGCCGAACCACCACCGCTCGAGCCGCCCGACGTCGACGACGAGCTCGCCGCACTGGACGACAGCGTCGCGATCCCCGCGGCGAACGTCGCCGCCTGGAATCCGCGCGAGCTTGAGTACCAGCCCGGCGAGCCATCCGCGTACATGCCCGCGAGCCGCTCGCCCCACTGCTTCTCCAGACCGAACACCACCGCGTACGGCAGCAGCGACTCATACAGGTGCAGCATCTGGCGCGGGTCGCTCGGATCGATCCGGCGGCGCTCCGCGCCGGACGGCGACTGCAGGGTGCGGATGCGGTCGGCCTCAGCCCAAGAGATGAACTCGCGGACCCCCCTCAGGTGGTCCCGGATCTCCGCGCCCTTCGCCGACTTCGGCTTGCGCGCCAGCAGTGCGATGACCACGATGACGATGGGGATGCAGAGCACGGCGACGAGGACCGTGATGCCCGCGCTGCGCCCGGCGTCGGCGAGCGCGATCCCGATGACGAACGCCGCGATCGCGAACCCGAAGGCGAGCAGCATCGGCCAGAGGCGTACGCCCCTCGGCACCGGACGATAGACGCCCTGGCGCTGCAGCTCCTTGCCCGCCCACGACAGGATGCTCCGCGCGGAGGAAGACATGCGCGTATCGGTGCGCCCGAACTCAAAGACCGCGCCGGGAGGGGCGCCGGGGCCGAACAGACCGTCGAGCAGCATCTCGCCATCGCCGTCGGCGAGGCTCGCGTCGACGAGCTCCGCATAAAGCCGGTAGCCGCCGAACGCCTTGCGCTCGCCCTCCACGATCCGGATGCTGCCGACGACGGCCTGCTCCAGCACCTCGGCGGGAATCGCCCGATTCGTCTGGCCGAGCAGGACCGCGCTCTGCAGCGCATCGATCCCCTTCGGCGGGGTGTACTCCGCGATGATCACCCGGCGCCCCGGCTCGTCGCGGAGCCGCCGCGCGCGGATCGCGATCGCGGCGACCAAGGTGGCAAGCAGCCCGAGCCCCGCGCCCGCCTGCGCCCAGCCCCATGGCGACGCGAAGTACGACGTGTCGAACGGCACGAACGTCCCCGGGGCGAACCCCACCGCGATCGTCATCGTCTCGAACGGCCGGAGGGGTCCGGCGGCGGCCGAGACCGTGCCGTCCGGGGCCAGCGCAATCTCGCATCGGTCGGACGCGCCCGCGCTGCCCTGGTAGCAGGCGAGACCGCCGTTCATCGCGTTCTGCAGCTCCGGATCGATGCGCAGCGTCGCCGTGACCGTACCGAAGGGCTGCGCCCAATCGACGCCATTGACGTCCCAGTAGAACTCGTCGCCCGTATCGGCGAAACGCCAGGTGACGTGGCGCAGCGTGTACGTGAAGACGTAGACCTGGGTGCCGTGCACGTAGCCGGCGGCACGCGACGTCATGACGAAGCTGCCGTCCTCCTCCTCGACCTCGGCCGGGCGCGGGACGCCCGCACCGTCCGTGATCGACACGAACCGGGGCTGGAGCGGCTGACCGTTGTACCGGCTCGGCACGATGCGGCGCATGCCGCGGTTCTGATCGAAGTCGGGGAAGACCGCGACGAACGTCTCCTGAACCAACAGCGTGCTCGCGCCCGCCTCGTCCCGCCCGAGCGTGTACTCGACATCCATCCGCTCGAAGGC